>CP119313.1:3368111-4041733 GCA_029202485.1 Candidatus Pedobacter colombiensis
CATTGTCACCCTTCAGGAAATGGAAGCAGTTACGATGGACAAGGTACTTGGTGCAAATGGCGTATCCATCTGGCGGAAAGCAAACGGGCTTGATGATAGCCCGGTAGTGCCATACGCGGAACAAAAGAGCATGAGCAAGGAACATACTTTTGACAAGGATACCATTGACATGGAAATACTCCGCAGGCTTATCATTACCATGATTGACGAACTTGCATTTTCCCTGCGTGCAGAAAATAAACTAACAGCCTGCCTGACCATTAAGATCCGCTATTCCAGTTTTGAGACTTTTACCAAGCAGGTACGGATTTCCTATACCAGTTCAGAACGGGTGCTCTCCCAAAAAGCGATGGAACTGTTTCATCAGCTCTATAGCCGTCGAATGCTTATCCGCCTGATCGGTGTCAAATTCAGTGAACTGATTACCGGAAGTTACCAGGCTGACCTGTTTGCAGATTCCGTCAAAGACATCCATTTATCCGCTGCCATGGATAATATACGCAACCGTTTTGGCGAAAAAGCAGTGATGAGGGCCATTAGTCTATAATATAGTTTGAGGGGGAAGGGAGATGTTAGTCAATGTACATAGTTATTTCAGCCTGCGTTATGGCACGCTCAGTATCGACGAGGTAATTACCGGACTGATACAGCGTGGCTATGATACCGCCGTGCTGACAGATATCAATAACAGCACAGGTGCCTTGCAATACATCAAGGCCTGCCAAAAGGAAGGCATCAACGGCCTGGCTGGTATGGAATTCCGCAACGGTGATGAACTCCTTTACATTGGCATTGCCCGCAACACCACAGGATTCATGGAACTCAATGAACTGGTTACAGAAGCCAACAGGTATAAATCAAATTATCCAGTAAAGGCTCCTGCGTGTAAACATGTCTATTTCATCTATCCCTTTAATAAAAATGATAAGGATAGGAAACTTGCAGTAAATGAATTTATCGGTATCCGCCATATCCACCTGAACCAGATCCGTTTGCTTCCTTCCTCCGTACAGCAAAAACTGGTGATGTGGCAGCCGGTAACTTTTACGGGTCGGGATAAATATGAGCTGCACCGTCAGCTTAGGGCTATCTCGCACAACATATTGATCTCGCAATTAACGGAAAAACAATATGCCGACATGATGGAAGTCTTTCCTTCAAAAGCTCAACTGCTGGAACGTTTCAGGGATTTCCCCCAGATCATAGCCAATACTGAAAGGCTATTAGGGAATTGCAGCTTTGATTTTGACTTTAGCCTGCATCGCAATAAGAAAACATTCACGGGTAATCATGCCGATGACCGCATACTGCTGCGAAAGTATGCATTAGAGGGTTTTCAAAGACGTTATGGCAAGGCCGATAAAGTGGCTGAAATCCGCGTGTTGAAAGAGCTGGAAATTATCGATAATCTGAAATTCTCTTCCTATTTCCTGATCACCGATGATATCTGCCGCTATGCAAGGTCAAGGGGTTTTCATTATGTCGGTCGCGGTAGTGGTGCCAATTCCATTGTCGCCTATTGTTTGCAGATCACTGATGTCTGCCCCATAGAGCTGGACCTTTACTTTGAAAGGTTCCTTAACCCCAAACGCCAGAGCCCGCCTGACTTTGATATAGATTTTAGCTGGAAGGAACGGGATGAAATGTATGATTATATCTTTAAGCGCTACCGTACCAGCCATACCGCACTTATGGGTGCCATGAGTACTTTCCGTGACCGTTCCATCCTTCGGGAGATGGGGAAAATCTATGGTTTGCCAAAAGCAGAGATAGACCGCCTTATCCATGACCCGCACAGCATGCTCAATAAAAACGAAGTGGTATCCATGATCCTTTCCGTCTATGACCAGATGGCTGATTTTCCTAACCAGCGCACCATACATGCCAGCGGTGTCATCATTTCGGAGGAACCTATAACGTCCTATTGCGCATTGGATTATCCGCCGAAAGGTTTGCCAACGATGCAGTTTGACATGCACATTGCAGAAGACATTGGATATGAGAAATTCGATATCCTGAGCCAGCGTGGTTTAGGTCATATCAAAGACTGCGTAGAGATCATCAAAGAGAATACAGGTGAGGTGGTAGATATCCATCAACCCCGAAAATTCTTTGTCGATGAAAAGATCAATACACAACTCCGCAGCAGCAATACCATTGGCTGCTTTTATATTGAAAGCCCCGCCATGCGCCAACTCATTGCCAAGCTGGATTGCAAGGATTACCTAACCCTGGTTGCAGCCAGTTCCATTATCCGTCCGGGCGTAGCCTCTTCAGGTATGATGAAGGCTTATATTGAAAGGCATCATGCACCGGATAAGGTGGAATATATCCATCCGGTTTTCAAGGAGCAATTAGAGGAGACCTATGGCGTAATGGTTTATCAGGAAGACGTCATGAAGATCGGCCACGCCTTTGGTGGGCTTGACCTTGCAGACGCTGATGTTTTACGAAGGATGATGAGTGGTAAAGGGCGCAGCGCCAAACACCTTGCCGAAATTGAGGACAAATTCTTCCATCATTGTTCAGACATGAACTATCCGGAGCATATAACAAGAGAGGTATGGCGGCAGATGGAATCCTTTGCAGGCTATAGTTTCAATAAAGCGCATTCCGCTTCTTTTGCGGTAGAAAGTTATCAGTCCCTTTACCTGAAAACTTACTTTCCGATGGAGTTTATGGTATCGGTACTCAACAATTATGGCGGCTTTTATTCCAGGAAGGTATATGTCAATGAAGCAAAGAAAACAGGGGCTAACGTCAATCTGCCCTGTGTCAATAACAGTTCCTATCTGGCTTCGATAACAGGTAAGGAAATCTTTCTTGGTTTTGATGTCATGCAAAACTTGGAAAGCCAGTATGCGCAACTGATCCCGCATGAAAGGGAAATGAATGGCCCCTATACCAGCATGAGTAATTTTGTATTGCGCACAGGAATTTCACTCGATCAGTTAATTATCCTGATCCGTGTCGGTGCCTTGCGCTTTACCGGAAGCTGCAAAAAGGAACTGCTTTGGGAAGCGCACCTCATGCTCAGTCACACCAACAGGAAAAGAGTGGATACCGATATGTTTGCCTTTCAGGAGGTTTCAAAGCCCTTACTTCCCAAATTTGATACCCAACTGGTGGAGCATATCTATGATGAACTGGAACTGATTGGCTTCGCTGTATCCGCATCTATGTTTGATATGGTACGGACAGATTTCAGGGGTGATGTTATCGCTTGTGACCTGAAAGCCTATGAAGGCCAAGTCATCAGGCTTGTAGGTGATTATGTTTGCGAAAAATACGTACGCACCAAAAATGGTAAAGTCATGAAATTCGGGACCTTCTTTGATGTTAATGGTGACTTCTTTGATACTGTACACTTCCCTCCTTCCTTAGCTGCATATCCCTTAAATGGATCAGGCGTTTACCTCATTTTAGGTAAAGTGGTATTGGACTTCGGCTATCCGGCAATCGAAGTACAGAAGCTTGCAAAGTTGGTTGTGAAGCCTGATCCAAGGAGTGTTTAGTATGCATCTATAGGTAATCCATACAGGAAATAAAGAGTCTTGCTCAGGACAAATAAAAAGTTGCAGAGCAACATAGCAAATTGTGACATTGAATCACTTGATTTACTGTGTTGCCTGCAACTGTATACTTATAGTTTACTGACACTATCAAATATGTAGCGATGAAATATTGAAGAGCAAATCTATCAATTTCATACTCCTTACATTATTGTAAATGAATGGATGTAATTTGGAAACTTGATAAATTAGTTCCTGTTATTTGTTCTCCTATGCTATAGGGTTCTGTCGATGGATACCCAATTAACTCAGGGGGTACAATTGTATCGTACTTGATACCAAAATCTGTTATCATGTGGGTCGTTCCATTTATTTCAATTTCAAATGGCTCTGGATCTGTAGTAGTTGTTGTTGAGCCTCCAGTATAATTCCCGTTAGCATCATAATTTTTTGTAGTAGTAGTTGTTGTTTTAGAATACAAAGTATCAAAAACGGCGGCAACTACTGCGGCGGCGGCAATGATTAATGCCCAAAATGCAGATGGTGCAGGAACACCCGGATCAGGAGAATGTGTAACTTCCCCGTTATCTAGATCGAATACAAGTTGATCGTGTAGTTTGCCGAATATACGATAGCTAGGGGGCAAAAGTTCTGCATTATAACCAAAGATGACCTTATTGCTTGTCGGGTTATACCATTTGAACGTTTCGTAAGCAGTGGTCACCTGCCCAAAAGAGTTTTTTACAAGATGAGCACTCTTTAACACACCGTTGTTTTGTGCAATAGTTCCTAGTGGCCCAAAATTAACCGTGTAATGTTCGGCATTTTCAATTTTTATCAGTACCCCCGTCAAGGCCGGAATTTGATATTCCCGAAACTGTCAGTATATTATTACTGATTGATAATACAGCATTCCCGCAAGGGGTTACTTCAAATCCATTAAATTCCATGAGTTAGTTTTATAGGTTAGGAATAGATAGTGAATCTCCATTCTACTACCATATTTTCATTGGTGCCTCTTCCATTTTTTAGAGGACTTTATTGCTCCCTTTTCAGAACTACAATTTTCATATTTCGTTATTTATTTCCCTTCCATTTGTGTTGTAGAGTTGTTGGTTTTTTAAGTGCCCACACTGAACTCTTGATAAAGGTTTTAATTGTTTAAAATATTGGAATCGTATACTCTCTGGCATTAGAGCAGTAATGAAGTTAATTAATTTTTATTAAAATTAATTAACATTAAATATAAATACCCAAAAACCGTGATTACAGATACCGCATTTCATGTATTACATAGATGTGCAAATGCAATAATACTCATCGGTTTTTCGGTATTCGAATCAATGGTGAAATGGTGGTATAGACTTCAGGGACGATGTTATGGCTCGTGACCTGAAAGCCTATGAAGGCAAGGTCATCCGGCTTGTTGGGGATTATGTTTGCGAAAAATACGTGCGCACCAAAAATGGTAAAGTCATGAAATTCGGGACATTCTTTGATGTGAACGGAGACTTCTTCGACACCGTACACTTCCCTCCATCCTTAGCTGCCTATCCGTTAAATGGATCAGGTGTTTACCTCATTTTAGGTAAAGTGGTATTGGACTTTGGCTATCCTGCAATAGAAGTACAGAAGCTTGCAAAGCTTCCGGTGAAACCTGATCCAAGGAGTGTGTAATTTAATAAAAGAGACATTACTTGACCTAAATAGAATTCTGAGTCCAATATAATTAAATATACGAATAATATTATTTTATCCTAAAGCTGTTTATATTTACCGATCAATTAACCTCTATGATCGAAAAAATTCAGATTCGGAACTTTAAAAACATCAGTGATCTTACACTTGAACTTGAAAACCTAAATGTACTGGTTGGTTCCAATAACTCTGGTAAGAGCAGTATTCTCCAGGCAATTCAATTTGCTGTTTCGGTATCGCAAACCACAAATTTTGAGTATACTAAATGGAACAGAACAAATGGCAAACTTCCCACCTCTTTAACCCCGGAACAACTGATCTACGCACCATTTAGAGATGTTTATTCCTTAGCATACGGAGGTAAATTAAAAACAGAGATGGTGTCGGCCATACAAGTTGATTTCTTTGAAAAGGATAGTCAAGATCACAGTAAAGTCCTCATTAGAAAGGGAAAGAATAAAAATATTGCAACTGAAATTCACAACCGGCCCATAGGTGATCTACTTAGAAAAATAGAGGAACCATTTTCTATTTATGTACCGGGCTTAGCCGGAATACCAGGCTATGAGGAATTAAAGAGCCCTGGTTTAGTCAGACGGGCCGCAGCAAGGGGAGACGCTAATAACGTCTTTAGAAACATAATTTGGCTTCTTCATACCAAGGAACAGGACTGGCAAGCTTTTATGAAAGATGTTAAGGACATATTTCCTGATGTTGACATACTTGTTTATTTTGATAAAGAAAGAGATGAACATTTAAATGTCAGAATCAACTACGATGGTAAAAACTTGCCTATTGATGCTGCTGGTACAGGTTTCCTTCAAATTATTCAAATCCTCGCCTATATCTATATATATAAACCCAAAATACTCCTTTTGGATGAACCGGATGCGCACTTACATCCTAACAATCAACGTAAGCTTGCCAAAAAGCTCTTTGAACTTTCCGTTGAAAAAGAATTTCAGGTGATCATTAGTACACATTCCAGACATTTTCTTTACGAACTTGAACCTATTGCAAAAATAAATTGGATCAACTCAGGAAAAATACTGAACGAAGAACTCAGTATAGTAAATGTACTGATGGATATTGGCGCTTTAGATAAAGGTGACCTTTTAAAAAATGACAAGCTCAAATTGATAGTATTAACTGAAGACGAAGACCAAATTCCAATTAAAACAATAGTTCAAGCTTCCGGTATCCCAACTGACGAAATAGATATTTGGTCATACAAAGGTTGCTCTGATGTAAAGACAGCAAACGTACTTTCTGCATTCATATTGAAAAATGCCCCTAACATTAAAATAGCTATTCATAGAGATAGGGATTATTATGAAGATCCTGAAATGGAAGAAATTCTACATGGCTACAATCAAAACATAGAATACCATTTTGTGACTACTGGAACTGATATAGAAGCCCATTTGCTAAACAGTGAACATATTAATCATATTTTCCCGGAAGTTACAATTCAAAGAGCGGAGGAATTAATAACCCTTGCAATTGCAAATGCTAGCGAAAAGTCTAGAAAGAAGTACGTTAATACGCTCACCGATAAATCTCTTAAAAACAAACAAGGCCACAAGGCTGGGGAAAATGTTGAGGTTGCGGAAAAAAACATAAAGGATAATCCATTAAGATATTCTCATGGCAAAACTGTATTAGGCCAGCTGAAGGCAAGCCTCCAGAAGGAGATCGGAAAGAATGCGAACGTTTTTCAACCTTCAAAATTCATAGCCACACCGATATTTGATAAGATAAAAGATGATCTTTGGAAAAAGGGCAACCATGAAATAGAAAACTAAAAAAGCTCATTTTTACCTCGAAATCAGTGATCTTATAATTTATACTTTATATTGGTGTTATCAATTGGTCGAGCTACGATACAGACTTCACTAATTCTATATCGTACTACTACCTTTTTAATTTGGTGATAAATCCCAAAGTTTTAGTGCTTCTGGAATAGAGGGGCAATTTATTAGTAAGTATAAGGCGCAATCTGGAAATTTGCGGTTTCAATATAAATTCCCAAAGACAAAATATAGGTGATTTTTAAGTCAACTAAAAACAGACATTCATTATTTTTTTAATATTTATCTTGTAAAGCCCATGACAGGCATGGCTATTCAGCAATTATTCAGGCTAATTAAGCATTAAGTTATCAATGCAGGAATAACGGCTGTAGTATAAGGTGTATAAATTTTCCAGCCCAGTTTTTCATATAGCGACTTGCCTTCCGTTGTGGCTACGAGTATCCCTTTTTTTATACCATGATCTATTGCTAATGCTTCCAGTGTCTTCATCACTATACTTCCCAATCCATTTCGTCGATGACCGGGATGGGTTTCAATTCGGTCATATATTGCGAATCCATCCACAAACACAACCCGGCCAATGGCTGCCTCTTCCTGCTCTGGTGTAAGTATCCTAACAATAGGAACAGCAGTCTCCTTATTTATATCAATGGTGTAACCTTTGGGTAGTTCTGTTATTGATAATGTCATTTTATTATTACAGGTCATCATATATGCCGGGGCTTGAATCACCCAACGTAGGGGTAATAATTCTTTCATTAGATCTGCGGTAGCGCAGACTTTTAGGAAAATCCAGGGATCAGTAATGGTTTCTGCCAAATGTCTCAATTGATCCGTGGGCGCAGCAAAAACATAACGCATGACCTGATTGGGCCAACCAACATTTACAAAAAGCATTTCGCCATCTATAACTGGCGCAGGTAGCTGCCTTGCAGCAGACCAACCTTTAAGCCACGTCTGGACAATATAAGGGTTAACCTCATGAAGGATGCTTTGATTAGGCATTGCAAATCGGGGAAAAGCTACAAAACAAGAAATTTTGCTTTGTCTGGAATGGGGTTATATGATCTTCCGTTACACACTTTATTTTCTCGAAATACCCGGCGAACTGGCCACTTAATGTCTCCCCTGAATATTGCCTAATTTCTAAACCGCTGCATTTTTGCGGCCCGTCATTTGAAAATGTTCCAATAACCATATACTGCTTAACTGCTCTGCTCGCTATTGTAATGTAACGGCTAATCTGTTCCTCGGTGGTTAAGAAATGGAATGCTGCCCGGTCATGCCAGATATCATAGCCCTGATCCGGCTCAAATTCGGTAATGTCAGATACGATCCATTTCACTAAGGCCGACTGCTCTCCCAACCGCAATTTTGCCCTCTCCAATGCCTTTTCCGAAATATCCAATACTGTAATGTTCCGATAGCCTTTTGCTAAAAGAAAATCTACCAGTTTACTGTCTCCACCCCCTATATCAATAATACTTGCCGTTTTCGGAAGATTAAAGCCATCTATGAAATCCAGAGAAGTATGGGGTACATCCTGTGTCCAGCTTACTTCATGGGCTTGCTTATTTGTAAAGACGTTTTCCCAATGTAATTTCTTATCCACCATTTTTAGATTATTCAGTAAATATAATCCTCATCGTTTTAAGCTGACCAAAATTCCAGAAAAACTTTGCATTCTCTTTCGGTGCAAGCTTTGACGAACCCTGATTTTACAGCTTTTGATCCATTTATTGCCTTCGACCAATCGGTTAAGCTCATTTTTAAAAAGTAAGCTCATCTGCGACATATAAATTTTTCAATCGAAACGGACAAAAAGGGCAGCTAAGATAATGTCTGCCTGTACCTGCGGGCGCATAATGGCGCACTGCCGTTTCGCCACCCTTCGGGACTTATAGCCCTCCGGTCCCTTCAGCCATTCCTTTTCAGCTTTCTTTTTTCCCGTTTTTTCTTTTGAAAAATTCTTTTGGAAAAAAGGGGAAAAGAGAGCGAAACAAAACAGTGTTCACAACTAAAAAACAAATGTTATGGAAATCATCACAGGCAGGATTACCGCAGATGCAACGGTAAACACCACAAGGAGCGGCAAAGAGGTCGTTAATTTTTCAATCGCCATCAATGACGGCTACAAACCCAAAGGCGGAACCTTTCAGGAAATCACCACCTATGTAAACTGTGCTTATTGGCTGAGTACAAAGGCTACAAATCGGTTAAGAAAAGGTGTTATGGTACAGCTATATGGGCGTATCGGCATGAATGTGTTTACAAAGAACAATGGCGAGGCAGCAGGTTCAATAACCTGTCATGTCAATGACTTCAAAACACTGTCCCCAATTCGGGGGGCTTCCAATGGGCAACACAGCGCAAACCTCAGCAATCTGGCTACAGCAGCGGTTCAAAGCACGCAGGGCAATGACGATTTGCCATTTTAAACAGGTTCTCAATCAACAAAATTTCAAATCATTTTAATTACAAATATCATGGCACACGATAGCAATATAGCAGAAGCAGCCATCTATGTAGGCACTTATGCGAAATACAATGACGGTTCACTATTTGGAAAATGGCTGAAACTTAGCGACTACAGCGACATCACGGAATTTTACGAAGCCTGTGCTTTGTTGCATAAGGATGAACAAGACCCTGAGTATATGTTTCAGGACTACGAACACATACCCGAAGAGTTGGTAAGTGAATGCTCCCTTTCTGAAAAGTTTTTTATGGTACGCGATGCTTTGGAGGATTTAGGCGATTCAGAAACAACCCCTTTTTTGATATGGTGCAACAATACGGGTAGAAAACTTTCATCTGAGGACACCGACGATCTCATAGCAGATTTTAAGGATGATTATATAGGCGAGTATGATAGTGAGAAAGATTTTGCGTACGAGTTAGCACAGCAGCGCAATGACCTGTCAGAGTTTGCGAAATCCTATTTCGATTATGAAGCCTACGCAAACGATCTTTTTGGTGACAGCTATTGGAGCGAAGACGGGTATGTATTTTATAATTCCTAACCCGACAGGTTTTCAAAATGAAGGAAATCAAAACCCATGCAGACGGGGATGCCCCGTCTGCTTTACACTAAAAAATTAAGATCATGAAAGCACTGAACCTATTAACGAATACAGAAAAAGGAAGGATTCTCATTGAATTGTTCCCCGAAGAAAAAGCGCCCATTATAGCAGCTATACTAGAACGCAGTCAGTACCTAAAAGAACATGAAATAAAACTAAGGCAGCAATGGGCAGATGGCTTTATCACCTTTGATTTTTGGTACAGCCTTGCCATAGAAACAGAAAAGGTTATCCATAAATACAGGTATAACCTAGAGCGCAGCAGTAAGGTATTCAGCGACCAGTTATTTTATGGACACATGGCCATGTTTACCAATGACTGCATTGTAAAATACGCAGACAACAGAACCGACCACCCAAAGTTTCAGAAAATGGTCAGTGTCCTTTTTGGGTAAAAAGCTATTACCATTCACCATAAAAATTTACAGCAATGCAAATAACAGATTTAATGGGCGGCATTATCATCGTCACAGACCTGAAAGCCGCTATAGAGCAGGTAGAATTGTTCATTGAACTCACACACGAAGATGCAGCCGACACGCCATCCTTACAACGGTTCGATCAGCAAAGGCTTCGCTATTGGAAGGACATGCAGCAAAAACTAATGCAGCTACAATTAGAAATGGATAACAAAGACAAAATTTAAAATCATGAAACATCTAATCGACACCACCGACCCCATGCTATGGGGCATAGTTGCCCTTAGCATGGGCATAATCACCCGATATATCATTGGCGGCAGACAATACAGACGAAGGGGCGCGGGAGGCTTACAGCATTTCAACACTTCCTGTTTTGCATGGGTACTGCTCGTTTTCTTTTTGGAATGGGTTTTCAAATGGGCATCCTATGGCCTGATACTACTCGGCCTTTTTCTAATCCTCAACGCTTAATTATTCAATCACAAAAATTAAAAATCATGGAAACGAATTTCTTTCAATCGCTTGCGGCCTTACCTGCGGCCAGTAACAGCGAATGGGTTGTAGTCATCAAGCAACTGGAAAACAAGATGATTGTATCAGTACTCTATAAGGATGAAACGTGTGGGGACAGTGCAAGAAAAATAATCCCAACGCTCAATTTTAATGATAGCCCTATCAGGTTGGACACTTGCTTCTTCCCTGATCTGAACACTGCCTTTACAGGAACATTTGAAATCCACAGCAATATGGAGCATTACCTCAAACAACAGGAAATCGCAAAGCTGAACGCCAAGATGGTTAAGGATAAAAACAAACCTGTTAAAGCCAAGACGGAAGGCATAGCAGAAGAAAACCCGAAAACTGAAAGGGAGCGGAAATATGAAGCTGCTATGAAAGAGGCCGATGAACTCGAAGCAAACGGCAAGCACAGGGAGGCATGGATGAAAGTTCCTGAACCATCCGACTATCCCGAATATGCGGACATCCTTCGTAAGCGCAGGGAGGATTTATCTAAAGTCATTTTCCCACCGAGCCTTTTTTAATCACCTAAAATTCAAAACTATGTTAATCGCTAAGGAACTCCCACGCATTTTTCTCTATAAAACAAAGGAACAGGAAACAAGGCTATCAGACCCCGAACCAAAATTCAGCCCTATGGCCGTCATGAATTTTTATGCTAATACTTTTACTGAACTTGTCACCGCCAATATTGAAGGACCTGTTATAAAAGATGATGAAGTACAGTATAGGTTCGTCAGCACATTAGGTACAAAAGGATAAGTCATGAAAAACAACTATAGAAAAACAGCTAGGGTTATCCCCAAGCAACAAAATCAGCAGTCATGGAAACCTTACAAAAATATAGGCCGCTTAGTCAAAGCGTTAGACGCAACAAGGAACGCAGCACAGGTGCAAAAAGAAAAATTAAGGAGCGCACCGATTTACCTGCTACCAATGGTTTTTTAAAAAGCCGTTTTGTTCCGATGGTCATGGGTAAAGCATCCCTAAAAGATTGGAAGCAGACACAGCAGGATTTCTTTAGCTCCTATCATCACTTTGTAGATGCCAAAGGCATTACCCCTATTGATTACGCCAAGCAGGTATTCCCCTTTAATATTGCACTAGCCTATCGGCAGGTAAAAGATTATATGGAGCAAAATTATTTCCTAAAGGAAATTCTGATTACAGAAAACAGCAATAGTTCATGTTGTATCACGACTGTAGAAGCCTACGATACCAATATGACTTTATACTACGTACCACTCAGACCATTATTCCGTCTGCAAAAGGATAAGAGCAAGCGGTTAGCATGTGACCTGCTCCTCTCTGTATGTGCCTACTTAATGAATGTTGCGCAT
Organism: Candidatus Pedobacter colombiensis; assembly: GCA_029202485.1. Classification (NCBI taxonomy): domain Bacteria; kingdom Pseudomonadati; phylum Bacteroidota; class Sphingobacteriia; order Sphingobacteriales; family Sphingobacteriaceae; genus Pedobacter; species Candidatus Pedobacter colombiensis. Next base: position 3,380,500 of record CP119313.1, read on the forward strand.
ATACCATCTTATCACCGTGGTGACTATATAGCTACCTGTTATGAGATGATAAAGGAATCGACAGCATCAGAACCTGAAGATTGGTTTAGTAAAGCAGAATATAACAGTGCCTTATCGGAGTTTAAGGAAGCGGATTATTTTGGCAAGCGGCTAGGCAGGCAGTTGGCTAATACTTGCCATCTGCAACAGTGGCAAAAGAGACTGGACATGTTTAAGATAAATGACGGATGGGACGCCACTGTTTTTATGGTGTCCGAAAAAGCACACCGTCTTTATCTTGATTACCCCAATCAGAAGTTTTATGAAAACATCAATCCCGAATTGTTTTTCGCAAAAGAGGATGAGCGCACACGAGCTGATGAGTATATCTCCTTTACGTGGTCTGAGAGCGGATGGCTTTTTGACGAGTTATTTGAAATGGTCAACAGTGACTTACAGGAAAATGGCATTGTAGATGAGCCGCTACAATTGAAAACATTTGATAAACCCGGTGGTAGCAACTATAATAATCTTGATTTTGAAAAACGCCTTTTTGAGCTTTTAAGTAACCTTTCTGAAATCTTATATAACCTAAGCGATGAATAACATAACCCCACTTTTTGAACAGGTCTATCTTCCGCAAAAAGCACTCCTGATCTATCAGACGCTTGAAGAAGACAAAGACATCTATGTGGAAGCCTACGACATAGACGATCATGGCTCCCCCATCAATGCACATCCTTTATCTACATCCGAATCTGTAGCCCTTGCCAATAGCCTTGCAGCTTCCAGGCAACTGCAAACCAACTTCCTGCAAAGTGAAGGTCTGCTACCTGAAAAATTATTGTATATGGAAATAGGTATAAGCGGCTTTGCGGTTTGGTACAGCCCTGAGCAGAAAGAGCCCTTATTTTTTACAGATAGTTTAGGCATACCCTGCGGACAGGCGCATGTACCTGCGCTCATTTGGAAAGCGGACAAGAAAAGCCTTGAGGTTTTTGCATACAAGGGAAAGGAAAAACCTGTATTAGAAACGCCTCTTTTCAATGCCCCGTTTTTCAATATGTATAGTAGTGGAAAAGTGTGTATGGGTACTGTAAATAGTAGTTTCACTGATGATTGCTGTTTGGAAACATTTATTCAGCAATGGGAACACGCTTTCTTTAATTCTTATTTCAGCCATACCATTGGCGGCCATGTTCCTGTTAAGGGTAATTTGGTGAGCCTGTGGCACAGCCTTGTAAACAGCGATGATAAATTCCCTGAAAGCAGATTAGTAAAAACAAACCGTTCACTTAAAGACCTTTTGAAATGAAAACAGCAGAACCCATGCACTTTGTGCATAATTACCTCATTAACCCGACTAACCCAATCCGTGTAAACCTGATGGGTGCAGGTGGCACAGGCAGTAATATGATTATGGAACTTGCAAAGCTTAATCGCGCTTTAGTTGCATTAGGCCATGCAGGTTTTCAGGTGCAGCTTTGGGATAATGATACGGTAAGCGAGTTAAATACCCTGCGCCAGCTTTTTGCAAAATCTGAAATCGGGTTAAATAAGGCAGTGGCAAGGATAAATGCAGTTAACCGTTTTTGGGGCACAAACTGGAAAGCGGTGCAACATACCTTCTCTGATAATGAGCTGCCTTATAAACAGAATAACAGGGCAAACATTTACATTTCTTGTGTCGATAAGATTGCAGCACGTTTTGAAATAGCAGCCGTACTAAAGAAACTGGCAGATGAAAATAACTGTTATAGGGATATTCCTTTGTATTGGATGGATTTGGGCAATGCACAATTCACAGGACAGGTTATACTTTCGACCATTAGCAAAATCAAACAGCCCGATTCAAAACTATACAAGCCTGTCAGCTACCTGCCTTTTGTCACAGATGAATTTAAAGAATTACTGGAAAGCCAATCCGACGAGGATGTGCCAAGCTGTTCGGCAGCGGAAGCACTGGATAAACAAGGTTTATTTATCAATGCAGAAGTAGCCAAAAAAGCAGCCTGTTTACTCACTGATATGTTCCGCAGCGGAATGACCGCGAATAGGGGCATTTTTACGAATCTGAACACTTATGTAAGCCAGCCACTCAAAGTGGCTTAAATCAACTTAAAACGGCGGGAAACCGCCGCCAAAACTACGGCCTCGTTTCACTCGGGGGTAGTTTTGGCGCGATGGAAATGGTGCAGCGTAAAAACGCTGCGGGTTTTCTGATGGTATTTTATAGCTTTTGATAACCACAATTGTTCTTTAGTTACAGGTTTTATAGAAATCCTGAATTGTGTTAAACGCTGATTTATATGTAAATCCTAACCCCTTAAGCACTTCCTTACTTCCAATATTATTTCGGTGAGGGATAACACCATGCTCTTTGATGCATTGACTGACTCCTTATTCTCCTTCTTGTTGTTGCAACATTTCCTCAAGGACGGTTATGGCTCCTGAAATTCGAAGCAACGTCTGTTTCAGCTCCATTTCTTGTTGCTCTAGTTTTCTTAATTGCCTTTCACCAGCTGAATAGTTATCGCGTAAATCCGCAAGTCGCTTTTTTAATGATGTCTTGTCCATTTTTAAGTTCTTTGGGTATGATGGTTTATATTACCCAATAGATGCAATTGCAAACTACCATTTTTTAAGGTTAGTTTGATTATTGGTCAGCATACTTATATGCTTATCGAAAGGAGGGCCTGCCGGCCAGGCCCCGCTTTAATTTAAACAACCAAAGACTTAAGTTTGTTGCTAAGTTCGGTTATGCCGGCTTTTTCAAGGCATAGTGCAGCAAGATCGGCAAGCTTGTTGATCGACTCTTTTGAAGCAAAATCAATTAATAAATTGTCCCCTTTAGCTGCTGCACTGATACCACGTTCAATGGCCTGGCTCAACAGCAACACATCCTTTCTTTGTAGTTTTAAATCCACCTTTACCTGGTCTTCCATTCCCGGAACACTCAGAACCGCATCATAGATGACGGCTACCCCTTCTGTTTTCATACGCACATTTTTAATGGTTAATCATCACCACCAAAAGTAGCTACCGTAGCTGATTTTCAGCTGTATAGAATTTATACAGCTAACCCTTTTGTGGTTCCACGCACTTAGTTTTGTCATACTTTTTAAGATGAGTGAAAACGAAATAGTGCAGTATGGAAAAAGAAAAGCAAAGCATCTCTTGCAGTCAGGCAAGGAAAATCGACATCGTAAATTATCTGGACAGCATAGGCTTTCAGCCGCACAGGATCAAGGGTAGTGACTACTGGTACCATTCGCCTTTCAGGCTGGAGAAAACGCCTTCCTTTAAAGTCAATAAAGAATTGAATAGGTTCTACGATTTCGGGGAGGGCTGGGGTGGGAACCTTATAGACTTTGGCACGCACTTCTACAACTGCTCCGTTGCAGATTTCTTAAAAAGCCTGCCAAATCTTTCTTCTTTTCAAAAGCTGGTTAAACCTTTTCAACCAATAGCCAATGTACCATCATTAAAAGTCAATATCCTTTGCTCCGCTCCCATTACCGCACCTTCACTTATCAGCTATCTTTCTACACGAGGGATATCAAAAGATTTAGCGTTGCAATTCTGTGAAGAGCTGCATTATAAAATTGGCCGTAAAAACTATTATGGAATCGGATTCAAAAATGATATAGGGGGCTATGAAATCCGCAACCCTTATTTCAAGGGCAGCTCCTCTCCTAAAGCAATTACTACCATCATTAAGGGCAATAAAAAACTCTCCGTTTTTGAAGGCTTCTTTGACTTCCTGTCTTTTGTTACCCTTTATCAAAAAATACCTTCTTCCCATTCAGATTTCCTGATCCTGAACAGCCTCTCCTTTTTTGAAAAATCATTAGAACAAATGATGGCCTATGAGGTCGTGGATTTATATCTGGACAACAACACTGCCGGACAGCATTGTACTGTCAAAGCCTTAGCTGCAAATAAATGCTTTCAGGACAAATCCGGCCTTTATAAAGGATATGAAGACCTTAATGACTTTTTATTGAAAAAGCGGATCGTATCTGTGCAATCTGATCCTTCGCTAAAAGAGCCGCCCTAGTAAAACCAGAGCTACTACAATAATTCCAAAAGCTTCTCTCTCAAAGAAAGGTTAACCCGATTACCTGTGGGCCCTGTAATCGGCAAGATGAATGGTTGTAATACAACCAAAATTTGCTGCCCTTACTCCGGAGTCGTGGGCAGGCTTTAAAAACAACGATTGCTTTTTTAAACGTGAAAAAGATAAGTGATGAAAGAACAGAAAAACAACCGGATAAAACTGGTGCAGGCACGCCTGACCCTTGCCGAAGAAGCCTTATTGATAAGGCATTTTAAGTCTACTACAGAACGCAAACTCAGTGCCTACGTGCGTAGTGTTATGCTTGCAAAACCACTGATTAAAGCAGTGCGTAACGAGTCGCTTAACGACATCATTAAAGAGCTGTATGAGTTGCGAAAAGACCTGAGTGGCGTGGCCAATAACTTTAACCAGGCTATACATAAACTCCATACACTTTCCACTTACCCTGAAATAAAAGCTTGGCTGTTAGGCTTTGAAATCAACCGGAAAGCCATGCAAAAAAGCATAGAGGAAATCAAGCTGTACATCAATAAAACATCGGACAAATGGTTGCAATCCTGAGCCCCTCGAAGTCGATCCGCAACAGCTTTTGCTACAATGAAAACAAAGTTAAGGAGGGTGTAGCAACACTCATCCACGCTGAAAATTATCCTAAGAATCTTGCTGATATGACGGAAAATATGCGGCTGGAGATGCTACAGAAATTAGCTGCACAGAATCCAAATGCAAAGGTAAACAGCATGCATGTCACGTTGAATTTTGACCCATTGGAGCAGTTTTCAACAGAGAAAATGGTTGAGATCGCTTGTGTTTATATGGATAAGGTAGGCTTTGGAAATCAGCCCTATCTTGTCTATCAGCATTTCGATGCCGGACATCCTCATCTCCATTTAGTCACCACAAATGTGGAAGCTGGTGGCACACTGATAGACCTTCACCACCTCGGTATCCGAAAGTCAGAACCGGCACGAAAGAAGATCGAAATAGACTTTGGATTGGTTAAGGCTGAAGACCAGCCCAAACACGATTACAAGTTAAAACCTGCTTGTTCTGCTAAGGTTATCTATGGTCGAACTGATTCCAGGAGGGCCATCCATAATGTACTTACAGCATTGTTGGACAGCTATAATTATGGATCGCTGAATGAACTCAATGCTCTACTTGGGCAATACAATGTAAGGGCTGACGAAGGCAGCGAAGGCTCCAGGGTATTTAAAAATGGGGGCTTGCTCTACAGGATACTCGATGAGTGCGGCAACCCTGTAGGTGTACCTATTAAAGCAAGCGCATTTTATAATAAGCCAACCTTAAAAAACCTCGAAAAGAAATTCCTTAAAGGTGCTGTTACCAAGCAGCAATACAAAACCCGTGTTAAAAATACCATTGATTTAGCACTGCGGAAACCCGGTATGGATAGTTTAAATAAACTCATGGATGCCCTTCAATCATCCGGCATCCATACGGTTTTAAGGCAAAATAAGGATGGTATCATCTATGGCATCACCTATGTTGACCATAAAAGTAAATCTATATTCAACGGTCGGGAGATAGGGACAAACTACAGTGCCAAAGGCATCTTAGACCGTTTTTTACCGAAGCAAATACCAGCGCCATCATTACTTAATGGTAAAGAAAAACCCCTACCTACTAACCCGGCTAATGTGCCAAACCCTCCTGCTGAAAAGGGTTTCGGGGTTTCATCAAGTACACCTAGTCAAGATAACCCGGCAAGCCTGCTACAAGAATTGATGGAGCCGGAGCATGGGGTAGACTACATCCCTTACCACCTCTCCGGTAAAAAGAAAAAGAAGAAAAAAAGAAAAATCAATAACAACTAAACACAACGTCATGGCTATGCAGACAGGTGAAAACGAACAGGCGCTCAGGAAAATTCTGGATATGAGCCGACTTATCAGTGTCGTATTACTGGTAATCCATTGTTATTATTATTTGTATGCTGCTTTTTACGAGTGGCAATTTACAACATCCTTTACGGATAGGCTTCTGGACAATATCCGTAACACGGGACTCTTTAAAAACTTCCATAATTCCAAACTCATTGCCCTTGCATTCCTGGCTATTTCCTTACTGGGAGCCAAAGGAAGAAAGGATGAAAAGATGAATTATAAGACCGCTTTGGCCTATCTGATCACAGGGCTATTGCTGTATTTCTTTAGTGCTTTGGCGCTGATACCCAGGATGGATGTTGTCTTGCAGGCGGTCCTCTATATAGGGATACTCACTATTGGATTTCTGCTGATGCTTTCCGGTGGCACCCTCCTTTCCAGGATCATTAAGGATAGCTTACGGGATGATATTTTCAATTCCGACAATGAAACATTCCCTCAGGAAGAGCGCTTATTGGAGAACGAATACTCGGTAAACCTTCCTGCCCGGTATAAGCTAAAAGGTAAATGGCGCAAGTCTTTTATCAATTTCATCAATATTTTTAGAGCTGTACTCGTTCTTGGGACACCCGGTTCCGGGAAAAGTTTTTTCGTCATAAGGCACTTTATAACGCAGACAAGCCGAAAATGTTATACCCAATTCGTATTTGATTTCAAGTACCCCGACCTCTCTGTTATTGCTTACAATGCCTGGCTAAAAAACAGGCATCATTATAAGGTAAAGCCATCATTTTACGCCATCAACTTTGATGATTTAACCAGAAGCAGCCGTTGCAATCCACTTGATCCCACACAGATGGTGGACATTACGGACGCTACAGAATCAGCCCGTACTATACTATTAGGACTAAACAAGGAATGGATCAAAAAGCAAGGTGATTTTTTCGTGGAATCACCCATCAATCTGATTACTGCTATTATCTGGTACCTGCGCAAATATCAGGACGGTGCTTACTGCACGTTACCACATGTGATTGAGTTTTTACAACTGGATTATGATTTCTTGTTCACTTTATTACGTTCAGAGAAAGAGCTGGAGAATCTGGTGAACCCCTTTATCAATGCCTATTTAGCTGATGTTATGGAGCAGTTGGAAGGCCAGATTGCCTCTGCAAAGATTGCGTTGGGCCGGCTTTCATCTCCTTCTTTATATTATGTGTTAAGCGGAAATGACCTTTCCCTGGATATCAATAACCCAGAAGCTCCAAAGATATTGTGTATTGGCAGCAACCCACAAAAATCACAGATTTATGGTGCAGTGATCAGTTTGTTTGTGAACAGGCTTTTGAAAATTGTCAATCAAAAAGCTAAATTAAAAAACTGTTTAATCTTCGATGAGTTCCCAACTTTATACCTCAATGGTATCTCCAATCACATAGCAGTTGCACGCAGTGCAAAGTCAGCAACGGTTTTAGGAATGCAGGATATGTCGCAATTACGAAAGGATTATGGTAAAGATGAAGCCGATGTGATCATGAACATTGTGGGTAATGTGATCAGTGGACAAGTCATGGGCGATACCGCAAAGCAGCTATCAGAACGGATTGGAAAAATCATGCAGGACAGGCAATCGTTATCGATTAATAGCGGCGATACTTCCATCAGTAAATCAAAACAGCTGGAGTCCGCAGTACCTTCCAGTAAGATTGCAGGACTTTCCAGTGGTGAATTTGTAGGTATGGTTTCAGATGATCCGGATAACAAAATTGCACTCAAAGCCTTTCATTGTGAGATACTCAATGATATCCCTGCCATTCAAAAAGAGGAGGCCGCTTATAAGGAAATACCTGTGATCCGGAAGATTGACCGTGACATGGTGGAACGGAATTTCCTTCAGATCAAGGAGGATGTATTGGATATTGCGCACTCTGAAATGGAGCGGATGATGGCCGATCCTGCGCTTTCTTATCTGGTGATAAAGAAAAAGTAACCTAGGCAAAGGTGAAAATAATCATACACTATTTATAATAGGAGATTAGCATATACCTCAATTATGAAAATTATCAATTCCTTCTTACTAGCATTACAACTGACAGTTCACGTATGTATCCTATCCCAGAAAAAGAAGTTTTAGGATTCGTTTTTTGCGCAATTGAAGTGCAGACACTCGCAAAATTGTAGTAAGTTCAGATATAAGGAATGTCTAGTTAGTCGCCTTTGGGTAACATAATAATGGGAGGTGACATATGCTACCTCCCATTATGATATGGCTTATTCTAAAATAATCTTTTGGGGAACAGAAGAACCATCTATTCCTGTTACCTCTACAATGTAGATCCCTTTTGCCCAACCGCTAGTAGTTATTGTCGTTTCGGTTTGGTTAAGAGTCGGAGATGATTTAAATACTGTGGAACCAAGAACATTTCTTACGTTGATGGCATAATTTTTCAGGTTGCCAACATTAACTCTAAACTGGTTCCGAGCAGGATTGGGATAGATAAATATGTTGTTTGTTTTGTTTTGTGTTTCCTCAATACCTAGTTGTTGCACTGGAGCGGTTGTTATGTATCTATAATTACGAAACGCAGGCGGTTGTCCCTCCGGTATAGAATGTGTATTTGAAATTTCCATCACAGGGCTTCCTATGCCTGATTGGTACCATCCATAAATTTCAGTTTGGGATATTGTGCCATCTATTGCATGAATTGTAAGAATTGTTTTGATCCTCAATGTATTTACATAAGTGCCGATTGGTGTTTTAACAGTACCATACCCATCGACACTGACGGAAATGATGCCGCTTTCAACATAGAATAAAACATTCCCGAAATTGACATCACTTGCAAAGGTATCTGTAAATGAGGTATTATATTGTATGGGAAACTTAAGGATCTGCCTTGGGTCATTAAACGTATTTTTCACCCCGGGTTTATAGTATCCGTTTAGATATATTCCGGATGCATCTTTAATGTAAAAACTGCTGGAATTCGCACCGACATTAATATTGTAAAAATTAGATCCGGGAAAGGTGTCGCAAAGTGTTGTATCTCCGCAGTCATGTGTTATATAATCTGATGTCGTTATGGTATTCAATTGAGAGAAATTCCAGGTTTTATTTTCTCCACTTTCTCCTTGTGACAAGGCAGTTGTATCGCTTTTATAAGTATACACAACGCCACCCCCAACTGGGTAATCCGTGGCATTGATGGAGATTTGAGCATTTACTGTCAACGAAATTGACGATAATAATAATAAACCAAAGAGTTTGTGATTCATGGGAGAGCATTTTATAGATTGATGATGTTGTACTAAAGAATTTAGCGTTCAAATATAATGACAAAAACAGTAATGCATTTCAAACTTCATATTTCTGTACTATTTATACAGCACCGGGCTTACCACCTCCTAAAACACAGCTCAGCTCTTTTGGATATAGCTTAAGAACCATGCTTGCAGGCTATCCTATCCGTTTCGATATGGCATGGCCGGGTGATTTTAGTAAATCGCCGGTTTGGTATTTATCGCTGACTTTGAAGTAAGGAACGAAGTAAAGCAATATGAAAATTTACTTTTTGTTATTTAAAAGTGACTCCAACAGTGCAATCTTTTCTCTTTCGCTTTTTAAAAGGGCATCATACAATTCAACAATTTTCTCAATAGCATTGATGTTGTAATTAATTACAGTATTGTTCTGGTCGTATATATTGTTGTTGATTATGGCATTTTCATTAAAGTTTTTTATAGCCTCAGCTGGAACACCTAACGTTTCCGCTATTATATCCAGCTTATCTTTATCAACCTTTTCATTCTTCTCCATTTTCGCATAGCCTTGCCTTGAGATACCTAAGGCTTTTGCCAGCGTTTCCTGCTTAATTCCTTTAAGATTTCTTATGCTTTCAATTTTTCTTCCAAGATGGATAGGTTCTTGTTGTTGGAGCGGCATCTTGATAAATTTATTGATTTAGAGAATGAATTGATAGTACTCAGTTATTAAAATAAGTTACTTATTGCACCCTTACAAGTTGCAGTAAGCAACCTGTAAGGGGACAAAGTTAAGGGATTCAGCAAATTAGGACACTTACTAAATGCAACTATGAAAAATTTGGATACTAATTAAAAGACATTATTTTTGTCTGCCTTTAAAATAAAATGGCATTTATCACCGATATAAACCTGTTCACCGAATAACGAAATTTATTGAGTAATTCTTGAATTGCTCCTGCTTTCACTGTTACCAGACTCCTAATCCTGCAATGGTGCATTTTCTATTGAAAATCCATCAGGGGATAAATTTTGAAAAGAAAACATCTTTTTGGATGGGGAAATTTCCCCAAGCTAAAAAGGGGAAATTTCCTCTAAAATTTGTCATTTATATTTTCAACTTTTGCACCCCCATAAATGCAATTTCATATAAATCTATCTTTTACATGCTTAGTATGAGCATATAAATCAACATTACTGAAATACATTTCTACATACATCCTTGCATTATTTCTTTTGCTTCATTTTCAATCTCTGTATGCCCAACAAGTGGAAACAGCAGAGAATATCGACAATGCTACTATCTATTTAAATAGCAAGATAACTTCGCTGGATAAATACACTGCTAAATCGCAAAAGATCCAACAGCGGCTTTTAAGGCGGCTAAAACGCAAAGAGGCAAAACTGCTCAAAAAGCTGGCTGCCAAAGATTCGGCTGCCTACCTGCAATATGTGAACCAGCAGGGGCTTTCCTACGATTCTATTGCCCTCCTTTCCAAAGACACAAGTTACCAGCAAAGGCTTGCAAATAAAAAGAATGCCGCCATCGACAGCCTCAAAGGGGTGCAACGCTTTATAGAAAACCAGCAAAGTAAACTGGGGGGCGCTGCTTCCATAGCAGATAAGACAGGCGTACCCATGCCGAAAGAATTAGGCCAATTACAGGGGCAGCTGAACGGGCAACAGGGTATCGATAACCTCATCAGCCAGCGGACGGCAAGCCTGGAAAGCCTTGCCAAAAGCCAAAATATTAAAGGGATGGAAAGCATACAGAAGGATGTCTACTACGCCCGTGAAAAAATCAAAAACTGGAAAAAGCTGACCGACGAACCCGATGATGCCGAAGCAGAAGCCCTTGAATATTTACAGGGAACAGAAGGTTTCGACAAATACCTGAAGCAAGACAATAATGCCTTTGGCGGACTGGGCAATAATGCCACTGCGGCCGACCTGCAAAGAGCAGGTTTCCAGACGAAAAGCCAGGTGAACAGCTTGTTACAGGATAAGCTGGGCAGCAGCATGAACAGCGTGCAGCAGCAAATGGCCGACCAGGTGCAGCAATACACCGACAAGCTCGGCGGTGTGGGCAAGGAAATAGGCAAAGCAAAGGAAGCCATTGGAAAAGCAAAGGAAACAATGGGCCAGGGCAAGGAAGCCATAGCCGCCGCAAAGGAAACAAAAGATAATCTCAAAAATATAGAAAAACCCATTTTCAAGAAGAACCCGGAAAGAGGAAAGCCTTTCCGCGAAAGGCTGGAGACGCAATACAGCTTCCAGACCTCCAGGGCATCTGTAGACGGGCTGAAACCTGCCATGATGGATGTTTCTGCTTCCGTAGGTTTCAAGCATACGCCCAGGCTGAGCTATGGCATCGGCTTCGGGCTGAGTACCGGGCTGGGCAAAGACTGGCAGCACCTCAAAATCACTTATGAAGGCATTACCCTGCGTGCTTATACCGACTGGAAATGGATCTATGGTTTCAGTTTCCAGGCAGGTTATGAAAGAAGCTTCAGGCCGGATAACAGGGCTTACCTCTCTCAAAATGCAGACCCGCAAAACGGCAGCCCGACACCGGAACCTTCCGGTAATAACGCACTGAAAGATGCCTTTGGCGGACAGCAGCAAACGGCCTACCTGGGCATTATGAAGCGCTACAAGATCAACAGCAAATGGAACGGCACCTTCCTGGTGGGCTATAACTTTTTATGGCAGCAGGAGGACATGAGGAGCCCGTTTATTTTAAGGTTTGGGTGGGGAAGCAATTAGTATAATAAATATAAACAACAATTAAGTATCAGCCATGCTATGGCCGACACGGATTCTACCTTTACAACGAATAACCTTATAAGCACGTCCCTATTTACAGGAGGCTTACAGAGCAACAAAACGGCGATCACCACCGAATAAAACACATAACTATTAAGAATAGAAAAATGAATAATAATACCCTATGAGAAACAACATCTTGCCTTTGCTATTGCTTTCAGGGTCTGCAATAGGAAGTTTTGCCCAGACGGCTGCGCCCACCGATTTGTACCTGAAGACCATGAACAGCTATCTTTCCCCCTCACCGGAGTCGGCGCAGCTGATGAAGTACCAGGACTATCCGGTCAACTTGTTTACAGGGACACCCCAGGTAAGCATACCGATCTATACGGCTTCGGGCAAAGGCATCTCCATTCCGGTCACGCTTTCGTACCATGCAGCCGGTGGCGTGAAGGTGGACGACCAGGCGACGGCATATGGATTAGGCTTTTCTTTAATATGTGGCGGAGAGATCAGCAGGGAAATGCGAGGGGGCGCTGATGAGGGGGCTTTGGGCACCACCGGTTACCTCAACAAACCATTGAAAATGTGGGAATATGTACAAAAGTACAATAATGGAATGGGTACTTATGCAGACCAGCAGCTTTGGGTAGATGCCATGAACGGCACCTGGGATGTAGAACCGGATATCTTCTATTTTTCTTTCGGTGCCTATTCCGGCAAATTTGTATATGATGATGTTCCGGCAAAGTTTGTGTGCATTGATGAGTCATCGCACCTCAATATTACCTTTGACCGGAGCAATATGCCCAATTCGGCATTTACCATTGTAACCGATGATGGCAATACCTATATTTTTTCTGCCAGGGAAACGTCGAGGAGCCAGGTACGCAATGTAGGGTTTTCGCCCAGTATTGCGCCGGCAGGCCCTGAAATACCCACTTCCTGGAAGCTGACTAAAATTATTAATGCCGACAAGACCGATTCGCTGATGCTGGACTATGTGGGGCAGCTGAGCAGCTACTGGACAACAGGCGCCAATATTGATTATGAGACCCGCAGCGGTGCCTTCCGTTATCCGGTATTGTCGTTCAGCAATACCACCATTGGCGGACAGGCAAAGCTATCGAAGATAAGAGGCACGAATTTTTCGGTAGATTTTATAGATGAAACGGCAGACCGGCAGGACCTGCCTGCGGGCAACAAAGCCCTTTCCAAGATTGTTATCAAAAATGGCAGCAATGAAGTACAGGACCTCTTTGTGCTGCACCACAGTTATTTTGACCGTACTTACCCTATAGGGCCCATGCCGGTGGCGGCAAACAGTACGCTTATTACAAAATCGCTGCGCCTGGACAGTATATCCGAATATGGTAATTCCGAATCGAACCCTTTACCCATAAGGCATGCCTTTAGCTATAACCAGACCCCTATGCCGGCCAGGCTTTCTTTTGCCAAGGACTGGTGGGGTTACGCCAATTATAATACTTTTGAGGGTTCGCTGATACCGCCCTATGTTACCGGTACCAATATATTGCTTGCGGGGGCCAACCGGAAACCGAATTTCGACCGGACTGTTGCAGGTATCTTAACCGCTATCCGGCTGCCAACAGGCGGTACGGTCAACTATGAATATGAGCCCAATACGACGGCTTCCCCGGTAGAGCAGGCTTCCCTGCCACAGGAGCAGTTAATGACCGTTGACCAGATGATACAGTTGCCGGAGCCGGGCTCTAGTACAATCGGCAATATGGTTACTAAATCCTTCACCATCAATGTACCACCGAATGCGACCCTGAATAATAACCAGGGGGGCGTTATTGCAACCATCAGCTGCTATCCCAATGCGCCTAACCCCACACCGGGAAGTAACAATGCTGTGTATGGAACCCCATATTATACGCTCAGCAAAACGTCCAATATACCCGGGGTTGCCGGTGGCTCTTATAGTGGCTCCTGGCAGGCAGGCGGTGCCTTTGGGGTTTACCTTCCCAATGGCAATTATACCATGACCTATAACAATAACGGCTATATTCCCCCTACGGCTAATGCAGCAGAAGGGGAGCCGCCGGGCGGGCAATTTGTCTACTTTAATGTAAGTTACAATGTACCAGACCCCAATGCCCCTTTCCCCAATTACGGGCTTGCAGGTGTGAGGGTAAAATCGATTACCACCCTTGACCCCTATTCCAAGATGACCCAGAAACGGAGGTTCCGTTACCATGATCCTGTAACGGATTCTTCCTATGGCGTGTATATTGGTAATGCCCGTAATTCATTTTGGGAAGTTTCACAGAATGGCCAATGGATTGTACGCAACGGCAGCTTCAATATGCCGGGCCAAGGGAATGTTTCAAACAGCATTGTATACCCCAAAGTAATGGAAGAGGTATCGGACAATGGGGTTACCTACCGTACGGAACATTATTACTCCTGCCGTACGATACCCTCTTACCCTACCGGGTTCCCGCTGGCGCCGCCGCTGGATTTTGCTACCTCGAGGGGTAATGAGGAAAAGACGGTTATGGATAAGTACACCGGAAGCGGCTTTGTGCCGGCTGCCGTAAAGATCCAGAAGTGGAATGATACCGGTGTAAGCCTGTCGAACGGCACCGCATTTTCGCATCCGATACAGGCCATGAAATGTTCTGCCACATCGTACGATGTAGCGCTGGTAATACAGCAGGGGTTTGCGCCGCCAATTGTGGGTGTTTATGACATTGCCATAGGCAACCGGCTTTACCTCGATGCGGATTCTACCATTACCTATGACCTGAACAATGCCAACAATAAAATTACGGAGTGGCATGACTATAAATACGGGGACTATAACCTGCAACCTATTGTTGTAAGGAGCGGTAACAGTGACGGAAGCGTGAACATCCAGAAGAACTATTATGCCACCGATGTGCCGGAAACCAATACCGTCATCAATGCAAACCCGATAGCGCAGATGGTTAGCAGCAACCGGATTACCATGCCGCTGGGTACCAAACAGTTTAAGGACGCACAACTGCTGAGCCAGCAATACAGCTATACCCGTTTCGATGGCAGCAAGCTATTGGTGGACAGTATGCGCCAGTCGTTACTGAACAGCGACCCTGAAACAGAAATAAAGGTATTGCAATACGACGATGCCACGAACCCTTTAAGCATAGAGATGCGGGGCAACAAATACCGGAAGTATATCTGGAACAAAGCAAAGGGATTACCGATTGCCACGGCTATGGTACCTAAAGGAAATGCAGCCTTTGCCTTTACCTCTTTTGAATACCCGGGTGAATATACCTGGACCGAAAGCAGCCGCAGCCCTTATGGCGCCTTTGCAGGTAATTACTTTTATGACCTGCATGGCGGCCCTGTTACCTGCCCCGATTTTTATGCCGATGGCGGTGTGGATGTGTATGTATGGGCGGCCTATAACGGCGATGTAAAGGTCAACAACCTACCCATGCAAAGTACGGGGCGGACGAATGGCAGCTGGACGCTGTATACCCGGCATATAGACGCATCGGATACCCACCCATTTGGTTATTTTACAACATTGGTCATTTCCGGCACTGCATTTATAGACAACCTGGTGGCATTGCCTACAGGCAGCGTATTCCAGGGCAATGTGTACGATAACAGCAACAGGGTTACGGCAGTGGTGAACGAACAGATAGCCACCAGCTTTTATGAATATGATGCCTATGGCAGGCTGAAAAGCGTAAAAGACGAGCAGGGCAACCTTATCAAATCAACTTCTTATCAATACCAGGGCACTAATAACTAGACCATGAACAACAACAATCCCTTTTTAAATATAGCGCTGGTTGCAACCCTGGCTTTCTCTTTAGTAACCTCTGATGTAAATGCGCAGGTGGCGCCTACGGCCAATATCCCGGTTACGGTGGGCAGCAACCCTGCCGTACTATATCCGGGTATCAAAAACCTGGTCAATACCGGACAGTTCAATTATGTAAGGACCTTCATACCCGACCAGCCTTTATCCAATATACCTTCCGGCAGTAATTATTACCGGCAGGCTACCGATTATGTGGACGGACTGGGAAGGCCGCTGCAAACCGTGGGCCGCAAGGCACATGCGCGCGGCAACGACCTGGTAGGCGTATATGTATATGACAGTATGGGCAGGGAAACCTACCAGTACCAGCCCTTTGCAGGGCCAACGGGGCCACTGGTGTTTAATGGTTCTTATGGCACCATCAAATTTAACGACAGCACACAGATGCGGAAGTTCTATGAAGAGGCGGGTAATGATGAACAACCCTTTAATCAGACAGTCTTCGAACCTTCGCCATTGGGCAGGATCATAAAAAGCATGCCGCCAGGTGGCGGTGGTGTGGGCAGTAGTAAAGGCACGACCTATAATTATATAACCAATACCAACTGGTCTTATAACAACGGCCTGAATGTATATGTGCTTACAGGCGGGTTCCCTATCTGGACCATTGCCAATACTCCGGGTGCATTGCCTGTAAACACAGGGCAGTATGCACAGGGACAATTGCACATTACTATTGTGACGGATGCAGATGGGAAAAGCTCGATGGAGGTAAAAGACAAGCAGGGCAAGGTGGTGATGAAAATGGTAAACCTTACCCAGAATGCTTGGGGTGCTACCCGGCCTTCGGACTATGCCTATACCATTTATGTGTATGACGACCTGGGAAGGGTACGCTGCGTGCTGCCACCCGAAGCAGTTAAACCCACCGGCACTACCGGAAACTTTACCTGGACAGCTATTACCCAACAGGTAATGGATGGTCTCTGTTTTTCCTATGTGTATGACTACCGTGGCAGGGTGATTGAAAAGAAGATACCCGGCAAGGACGTAGAATATTTTGTGTATGACAAAAGGGACCGGATGGTATTTTCGCAGGACGGCAACCTCAGGCAAATCAATAAATGGCAGTTTACCGGATACGATGCCATGGACCGCCCCTTATGGACCGGTATTTACGGCATAGCCGGAACGCCGGAGACAAGGGTAACGCTACAGGCCATTATGGATGGTACACAGAGCTATAGTATGCCTTCGCTCTTTTATTACCTGAAACAGTATGATATGATAGATGTGAGCCCGGTGAGCATCGCTAACTGTGATATGCTGAGCTATACCAATTACGACCATTATGGCGATGATATGCCCGGCTTTATTGCAGGTGAGTTTACCGATATGATCCCTGCCAATAATGTACTGGCGGTGCCATCGAATGTAACTTATATCGCCAGGGGCTTGCCTACCAAATCGGCGCTGCGCGTACTCGACCCGCAGACAGGGCTTACGGGCCAATGGATGTATAAGGCCGTTTATTATGATGCCAAGGCAAGGCCGATACAGACCAATGAAACGAATATTATTGGCGGATTTGACGTTAACAGCCATGTCTATTACTTCCAGGGGCAGCTTTACAAGAATAAATTAAGGCACCACGATACCTCTGCCGTGGCGATACCCGGCACCAACGACGGTATTTATTACGACTATACGGTTGTCAATACCTTTGAGCGTAATTTCGGTATAGGCGGCAAAGGCAACGACCTGGTAAAGAAGCATACCCAAAAGATCAATGACGGGCCCGATTATGAACTCTCCGGTTACGAATACGACCACCTGGGCCGCAATACCCTGAAACAGTGGACTGCGGGGCTGAACCTGCAGGAATACAATATGGGCGGTATGATGAACCATATTGCCTTCCGCAAATATAACCAGGATACGGTTTTCAACGAAAACCTGTATTACCACAATGGTTTTGCCAGCAGGCTGTATAACGGCAATATTGCAGGTATTACCTGGTGGGGAAAAGACCATGTGAAAAGGGCCTATGGTTATACCTACGATAACCTGAACCGCCTGACACATGCAGAGTTTAACCAGTATAACGGTGGCTGGAACAAGACAGGCGGTGTGGATTTTACGGCATCCAATATTACCTACGACCTGAACGGCAATATCCTTACCATGAACCAGATGGGAAGGCTGCCGGGAGCTGCCTCGTCCATACCAATGGATATACTGGCCTATAAGTATGCACCTGGCAGCAACCAGCTCTTTAATGTGAAGGACGGGGTTGCACCTGCTGTAACGGCTGCACTGCCTGACTTCAAGGACGATGGCAACAACAATGCCAATACGGTAGAGGAATACCGATATGACAAGAACGGTAACCTGGTCTGGGACCTCAACAAGAAGATTAGCGCCATCAGGTACAACCACCTCAACAAGCCAAGCAGGATCACCGTGGATGGCAAAGGCACCATTAACTATACCTATGATGCTGCGGGTAACAGGATACGCAAAGTAATGGTGGATGCAGTGACGGCAGCCACGGAGCAATGGGATTACGTGGGCAACTTTGTGTATAAGAACAGGGAGCTGCAATATATACTCAACGACGAAGGCCGCGCCAGGCCGATAGCCGCAGGGCATGCCGAATATGCTGCGGTACCGGATGGGGAGTGGCAGACCAAATTTGTGTATGATTATTTTGTGAAGGACCATTTGGGTAATGTGCGCAGCACTATCAACTCGAAGCCCAATGCCTACCCCTATCTTGCCATGCACAATATATCGACGGCAAACATAGAGAACCTGATCTTCGACAACATCACCGCTGTACGCGATACCAAACCCGGCAGCACCGACCCCGATGATATGGCGGCCAGGCTGAATGGTGCGGAGCTGGACAGGCGCATCGGCACTGCTATTATGCTGCAGACCAATCCGGGCGACCGTTTCACCATTAATGTGAATGCTTTTTATGACGGCGATTACGGCCAGCACGATGCACCGGTATCGCCCAACGAAATGATGGAATCGCTGATGGGTACTTTGCTGCGTGGCAGCACCATAGGCCCCAAAGGCATGCCGGTAGAAAAGCTGCCCGACAACCAGGCCATGATACGGAGCATTTTTGCAAACCCTGCACTGGCAGGACAGGTAGACCAGATCATTAACCAGAACAATAACAAGGACGCACCGAAAGCACATTTAAACTATCTTTGGTTTAATGATAAGATGCAGCTGCAGGCCGACCTGAGCGGATCGGTACAGGTAGCACAGCTGCCCAATAACTGGAATGTACTCACACCTATGGATGGCAACAGTAGCAGCAGCTGGGGTACGGTTAGCGATCCGGGTATTGTATCGCCGGGGGTGGGTACGCTCATCGTTTATATCGATAACCAGAGTATTGGAAAGGATGTATGGTTCGATAACCTGTCGCTGAATATGTACACCAGTGAGGTGACGGAGGAGGATCATTATTATCCGTTTGGGTTGACGGTGAATATGTTTACGAATACTGGGGTGGCGGCGAATCCGTATAAATATCAGGGGATAACTCTTGAAAAGCATTTTGGGTTGGAGACCTATGAGACTTTTTTTAGGGGGCTTGATCCGCAGTTAGGTAGATTTAATTCAATTGATCCGAAAGCAGCTACCAATACTTCTATTTCACCTTATGCGGCTATGGAAAATAATCCAGTATTGTTTACTGATGTATTAGGAGACAGTGTCAATGTTGCCGGATTATATGAAAAAAACAAAGATGGTAGCTTTGTGAACCCCAAAGCTGTTAAAGCTTTTGAAATCTTCGCTTCAACAGATAATGGGAAGGCATATTTGCTTGACCATGCACAAGCAGGTTTTTCATTACAAGGTGAGATTGTTTGTGATTTAAATATTCAAGCTACAGAGGAAGGTAAATCTAGTCAGGGAGGTGTAGATGTAAATTATACTTTAGGTGATATAAAACAAGATAATGGAGGGGCCGCCACATCTTCTGATTATACTAAAGGGACTTTTGGGAAAAAAGATGGAGGAAGGTTAAAAACCTCTTTTGTTTTTCCAAGAGCATTTAAATTTGTTCAAAAATATTCCGACGAAAATGATGAGACCATGTATAACGTTGCAAAGGTTACCCATGAAACATTTCTACATGGGATGATAAACGAAAAGAAGTATTTCAGCAATGTAAGTAAATTTACATTTGGATATGGTGACCATTCAGATGACGTTTTTAATGGATCTTTCATGGAAAAGAAAGGATTACCGACTCTAATAAATGCACAGAAAATTCTTTTAAAAACAAATGGAGGAAGCGGTATGTCTATTGAAAACATCAAGAAAATGTTAGATGGTGGTAGAGGTACTGATGGTCAAATAAAAAAATAATATCTTCATTTTTTAAAATTTCAACTTATGTATAATTTATTTTCATTGGCATTTGCCCTATGTAGTTTGTATACTTCTTCAAATTTACCAACTAAATCTAATTGGGGAGTAATTAATCCTGAAGCAAAAAACAAACTAGTTAAAGAGGCTAAATGGGATAAAGAAAATGCTTTGCTTCCTTTTATTTGGGAAGGAGTTCCAAATAAAATATTGGATAGCATGATTGAAAAAGGAAAAATTTATGATTCCATTATGGATAAAAGATCTAAAGGACAAACTGAAGAATGGCCAGACATAGTTCTCTACACTTTACCTGACAGCATGAAATTGATGTATGCCAACAAAAGAAAGATAACCTTAGACTCTTGTATTTTTACTTATTATGAGTTTCAAGTTTATCCAAAGGTCCATTACGCAGATGAAAATATTTACGCAATATATTTTATGAAAGGATTTGGCGTATTTGGAGCTATACATAAAAATGTAGAAATGGATTATGAGGAATGGAGTCGATATTATTTGATTGATCTCTTTACAAAGGATAAGAAATCCATTGTAAAGAAAGACCTCTTAAAGAAGCTAGTGGAAAAAGTTATTTTTAATTGGTAACCTATCTAACTTATCATTGTTTGACCTGTGCCGCATTACATGAAAAAAAATTAAACATGATTGATTTTCAATCACGAACGGCAGATAAAAAATATTTATCTGCCGTTCGAAATGCCTGGAGCGAATATTTAGAAATAACAAAATGATTTCATCGTAAAGACAAATCAATGAACACTTTATCTGTATTTTTGTTATCACTTTGCAGTTTATTCTCGTCAAAAAGTGTTCCCCAAAAAAGTCTATGGAGATTTGTAGATCCAATAAAAAGAATCAATAGAATAGAAGATCATAGATTGAGTGATAGTACAATTGTAATTCCATATTTATGGAAAGAGTTACAAAATCATGTTTTAGATAGCATGATAAATAGAACAGATCGTAAGGATACTAATAAATATTCCGAATACCGTTTAGATCCAGATTTGGTGATTCTATCGGATACAATACGTCTTTTCTATTCAGAATCAAAAACAGTTTCAATTGACTCCTGCATTTTTTCTTATCAAGTATTTCAAGTTTATCCCAACCTTACCTTTGCTGATGATAATATTTATGAGTTCTATTACATAAAAGGCTTAGGGATATTTGCGTCTGTTCATATAATTGTAGATTATCCCCCCGAAGAATGGAGTTACTATTCATTAAGAGATTTTCAGGACAAAAAAGGAAAATCAGTTATTGATAAAGCAAAACTAAGATCATTAGTTGACACGGTTATACATAGGCGGATTTAACTTCCAGATTATAAATTGAATTGAAACCCGGACGTTATATTGTATTTCTAATTCCTGCGATTATTAATGATTTAGTAATGACTGGAAAATCTGGTTACTTTGGCCCCATTTATCTAATTGGCATTCAGCCGGATAAATGGGGCCATTATTTACAGATTTTCTAATTGAGGAAGCACATACAAAAACTAATGGCTTTTCAAATATTCCTTCTCGAATACCTGAAAATGCCACTGATGACAACGTCTCGTCAACTTTGGGTGTAAAAAAAATATTATGAAGAAAACTCTGATTACAGTAATCACTCTAGCAGGCATCAGCAATATATACGCTCAAACAAAGTGTGATATTTATAAAACTGTTGCTGATAGTTTATATACAAGAACATCACTTATTATGGATCATATTCATCAAAAATATCCTATAGATATTGAAAATCCAGAGCTTGACACTACAGAGACGCTGGTTAAAGACGACTATATACTAAATATTAATTACGTTAGATCATTTGACAAATTTGATATTATCAACTGGTTTGCGAAATTCATTGATGAACCGTCTTTGACTAAAACTGATCTCGTGGAAATTCCAGATGACGGCAACAATATTGATAATAGATGTTCATGGACAAGTAGTAAGTATTGTGTGAATTTTCTACCTAAAAATATCGATTCTGTTGACTATGGAGACTTGTATCCTTGTGCACTACAAGAACATAGAATTATGAATAAAAAACTTTCTTTTTCTACTATTTTGTACACTAAAGATAATAAAAAAGCATACCTATACTTTATTTGGAATTTCGGTCGAGGAAAGGGAGGAGAATCAGGATGGGGCGTAGCACTTATCAAAACGAATAAGAAATGGAAAATAAACAAAATGAAAGTAAGGACAAGGTAAGGTGAATATTAAGGCTTTAAGCATCTTTTCTTTTCAAGGTGTACCCCTAACCTGTTACAGATTCTCCCAACAGTTATTATATAGATTTGACAGGTACCACTCACTCTTTGGGAAACTTCCGAACAGCAGATAAATATCTTTTTATCTGCGTTCGAATTGGCCTACTCCACTAGCAATCTTTTAACTGCCTAAAAGTATTACTAATCAGAAATTCTAATTTTCGATTTTAATCTACTTTTACCAAGGGTTTCTTTAAAATATTCGTCAGGTAGTGTGTCTATCATATCGGAAAGATCCTCCAGATCCTCTACGCTTGCCACTAACAGTTCGGAAACATCGTCATACTCGAAATCCAACATCAATTCATCCAACAATGGTTTGGAATTCCCATTGCCACGCCACTCAAGGTACTGAGGACGAACAATATTATATTTTTCAAGGAATATTTTAAAATCTGGAACAAAGCACCACTCTCGCTCATCATAAAAGCGATAATTTTCAATTAATCCCTCTTGCCTCTCCAAATCAGCTTCGTAGGGTTTTATATAGCAAAGCGAATATTGGTTATAATTGACCGCCATGAGTGTATCCTTAACGTGTTGGTAGGATTCCTCAGCTTGTTGGAGATCAATCTTTATGGGGGATTTCAGAACATCGTCTTCCGATCGCCTCCACGATGCCCATATTGCTTCAGCAGTTGCGCCAAGAAAATCCAAAGCACGCCTGTTACCGTTATAAGCATCGATCAACGATTTAGCTAACAGTGAATGGCTTTCCACATAAAGCACGGGATTTAGTCCTTTGCTTTTGGCCCATTCCTTACTTAGCCCGATAGCATAACCACCATAATTCTTATATATATCCAAAGTACCCTCCGGAATATCGCAAAAAGATATTTTTGGTACAAACTGCTCAATGGTCTGATCTCCATATCTAAATTCTTCCCTACAATAGCTTCCCTTGAATTTTTTCTTCAATATAGAAATAAGGACATCTATGTTTGTAGTGAAATGAAATAAGGAATCATAAGATCTTTGCATAATGACAATGAGGTAACTTTTTAATCTTGGTATCAGATCAAAGTTAGGTAAAAGCAACTATTTGTTACAGTTAGAATTGTTTAGGTTCAGTTACCTAGGTTTTGATATCAACGAATATCACTATTCATGGTACTGCTGCCTGGAATCTCAATTTCTAAAGAAAATGAAGTATTCACATTTAGTATATAAGCATCGACTTTGAAAGGTTTGAAATTAGAGAGTTGAAATCCATTATTTGACTTTATTTGGGAAATTGCTTTTAGATATTTGCATAATTCTCTAACTGATCTAGCCAGAAATTAAGTCCTTTATTTATCCTGTCACAATCAGCCTTATTGTATTTTGAATTTATGAAATCATTGAAGGAAGATTGAATTGATGGTTTCTGGAATTGCATTATATTAATGAAAGGCACTTTCATATTACTCTGTAAGAAAAAATCATAAAGAGGTAAAAAGGGCTGGTTAGCAGAGAAAGAGTTTTTGATTAATAGGTTATAAATTTCCGGTTTTATCGCCTTTTTCATTTCCTGGAGGACTAGATATAAGTTTCTTTGCTCGCTCCCTTCAGCAATTGATTTTCCGAGGTTTCCAAGCCCCTTTTCATTAAAATGCATAAAGAGATAAACCCTGAATCCCTTTTCTAATTCATCACAAATGTTCGTTCCATAAAATTCATATGCATTTCTGAATGATTCCAAAGAAAAGCCTTCAGCTAATTTTTCAATAGTGAAATCTATCAATTCACGCTCCAGTATGATAATTTTTTCGATAGAAGGAATCTTTATTTGTTTTAATTGATAACTATGAAACAGTGAACTTGCAAGGATATCAAAATAGCTACTCTTGATATTGGTGGTTTTTCTTTTATAGGTGATCTGTATATACAAAGGGTGCGTGAGTACGCCCAGATAAGATACTTTCTTCAATTGTTCATTGAAAAGTAGTTTGTAGGTTACCTTGTAGGCTTGTTTCATTCAAAACAGTTTTATTCCCCTTTGTCTTATTGCGGATAATAGCTAGAGATTACATTCTACTTCCTCTTCCAGGTACAAACATAGTTAAAATTCGTGTCTATTCTAAAACAAGTTTACTTAATATTATTTTTATACAAACTTTTTTCTTAGTTTAGCAATATAATAGTAAACCGTTGCACGGGATTTGTGGGATTGAAAATTGGAGAGATGTGCAAAATGAAAAATTAAAACCTGAAGAGGTTCGAAAAATGCTATGTAAACAAGGTAAAGAGATTACCCTGGAACAGGCAGCATTAATATTAGCATTCTTAAGAGAAATGGCAAACATTGTAGTGTCAAATTATCTTGAGGAGTAGGATTCTTATTTTATATCTGATGGGCTCATTTTGTTTATCAAATTAATTACACCTATTATGTCAATAGCAGATTTATACATCAGGGTATCCACAGACGAACAAGCGGATAAAGGGTATTCTCAACGTGGGCAGGAAGAGCTGTTACGCAAGTATTGCAACATAAATAATATTTCGATCAGGAATGTAATCTTTGAGGATCATTCAGCCAAAACATTCAACCGTCCCGAATGGAAAAAATACCTAGTCGATCTGCGTAGGCAAAAGGGAAAGTCGGACCTTATATTATTTTTGAAATGGGATAGGTTTAGCCGTAATGCAGGAGATGCTTACCAAATGATTAATACATTGCGCAAATTAGGCGTGGAACCGCAAGCAATTGAGCAGCCACTGGATCTCTCTATCCCCGAAAATAAAATGATGCTTGCATTCTACCTCGCAGCGCCAGAAGTGGAGAATGACAGGCGGGCATTGAATGTGATTGTTGGGATGCGAAGGGCTAGGAAAGAAGGGCGTTATATGGGGCTTGCTCCATTAGGCTACACGAATAAAATAGATGAAGCAGGCAGGAAATATATTTCGCCTAAAGAGCCTCAAGCAAGTATTCTCAGGTGGGTTTTTGAAGAACTGGCTAAAGGGGTATATAATGCGGAGCAGTTATTTAAGGAAGCAAAAGCAAAAGGATTAACCAAGACCAGGAGTTTGTTTTATTTCGCTATCAGAAACCCCGTTTACTGTGGAAAGATTTTTGTCCCCAAGTATAAAGATGAAGAAAGCTGTTTTGCAAAGGCCCTTCATGAACCTATAATTTCCGAAGCGCTTTTTTATGAAGTACAAGATGTGCTTGATGGCAGAAAGCGTAATTATCGGCTGAAAGTCGTCGCAGATGAATCCTTGCCATTAAGGGGATTTCTTATTTGCCCCGATTGTGGAAAGGTTTTAACAGGAAGTGCTTCAAAAGGCAGGAATAAATACTATTCCTATTACCACTGTTACGATAGCTGTAAATTCAGGTTGAGGGCTGAAGTAGTAAATGATCAACTGATGGATGAATTACGGAAATATATTCCTTCCGAAGAAATGATACCTGTTTATAAAAGATTAATTGAAGAGTCATGGGGAGATAAGTTTGGCAAGCAAGACGAAGATAAAAAGATGCTGTTAAAACAGATCAAAGAGCTAGAGGGCAGGGTAGCATATGCCAGGGAACTTCTCCTCTCGCAACAGATCGAACCGGATGATTTTAGGGAAATGAAATCTGATTACGGGAATAGATTAGAACGGTTAACAGTTAAGCTAACATCTCTGGAAAACAATAAAGATTTCAATTTCGAAAATCTTTTGGATGTAGGTATAGATAATCTCCTAAGATTGGATTACATCTATGAGGATGGGGACATTAGAAAGAAGCATGTAGTTTTAAGTTCGATATTTCAGGATAAATTATTTTTCGAAAACAAAACACTTCGAACCGGGTCTATAAATGAGGTAGTAAACTATATCTATCAGATAGAGAGCCTATTAAAATCTATCGACCCTCCTTTGGGTAACAATAATATGTCTTTGATGACGAATCTTGAAAGTAGAGTACTTCGAACCGAAGATGGAGTAGTTATCAATAAGGGAAACTACAAGGGAATCAATGAATTACAAGGAAATAAAAAAGGACAAAATGGATTTTATTCCACTTTGTCCTCTAAAGTCGGGGTGGCAGGATTCGAACCTACGACCTCCACATCCCAAATGTGGCGCGATACCGGGCTACGCTACACCCCGAACTTGGTATCTTTTCCCTTTTTCGAAGGGAGTGCAAAGTAACGATTTTAAAATGACAAATCCTACTGTGACTAACTTATTATTTCAGCGGAGGAAGAGGGATTCGAACCCTCGGTACCGTTACCAGTACGACAGTTTAGCAAACTGTTCCTTTCGGCCACTCAGGCATCCCTCCGATTTACTCAGCATATCCTTGCTGAGGGAGTGCAAATATAGTAATTCATTTATGTTTGCAAAAAAAAATTACAGAGTTTGTTGATAATCTATTCGCACATGATAAATGCTCATCAGCATCGTCTTGAAAATCAACTTTATAGTTTCAATATCTTTTAAGGTGATATCGCAATTATCTAATTGATTTTGTTCCAATTTATAGCTAATGATCCGTTCAACCAGATCATTTATGCTCTGAGCATCCGGATTTTTGAGACTTCTGGACGCAGCTTCGACCGAATCTGCCAACATTAAAACACCTGTTTCCTTAGAAAAAGGAATCGGTCCGGGGTACCTAAAAATATTTTCGTCAACAAATTTTTCAGGAGAATTCTTTAAAAACGACTGATAAAAATAATCCACCCTTGTATTTCCATGGTGTGTTCTGATAAAATCAATCACACTTTCTGGTAATTGATGTCTCCTCGTAATTTCTATACCTTTATGAACGTGCTTTATGATGATCTGAGCACTTTGCTCATAAGGCAGCTTATCATGCGGACTCAAGGCTGTATTCTGGTTCTCTATAAAATATTGTGGGTTCTCTATCTTCCCGATATCATGATACAATGCCCCTGCCCTAACCAATAAAGAGTTCCCCCCGATTTTAAATATAGCCGCTTCGGCAAGGTTCGCCACCTGCAAGGAGTGCTGAAAAGTTCCCGGAGCTTTAAAAGCCAGCTCCCTTAACAATTTATTATTGGTATTTGTTAACTCAATTAAAGCCACATCTGAAGTAATACCAAACATCTTTTCAAAAGCATAGATAAGCGGATATGCCAATAAAGAAAGAAGTACACTAATAATGAACGGCACGAAATTAAGCCAGGCTACCTGCGCAAAAGATCCCTCACGCAATAAGGAAATCCCAACAAAAGCCACAAAGTAAGCAGAAAGGATAAATAAGGCAGATAAGAGTAGCTGCTCCCGCTTAATCAAATTTCGGATACTATAAATAGCGACCATCCCCGAAGTAACCTGATAAAACACAAACTCAAAACTGTTTGGTACAAAGAAACCCGAAATGAGCACTACCAGCAAATGCAGGTAAAGCGCAAGACGCGTATCAAATAATATACGGATAATAATGGGGACAATACAAAAAGGAATGTAATATATACTAGGCAGATCTAGTTTAATGGCCCAGGTTAGTGCCAGCAACATAGTAGTAATGACCAATAGGATCAAAGACAACTGTCTGTTATCTGCAAAAATATCTTTCCTGAATAACCTCAGAAATACCATCAACAAGCTTACAATAAAGCCAACCAATAAGATTTGCCCAAAATAAACCACTGTACTATCTCCTATAGTCTTGGTTTGAGCCTCATAAGCCTCTTTAAATGACAGCAACTTCTGATAGGCCTCATCATCCACCACATTATCCTTAGATATAATCAGCTCCCCCTTCTGTACCATCCCTCTTGTAGTAGACAAGCTATTCACTGTACTGGTCTGCACCACAGCGGTCAATTTCTCATCAAAAACAATATTAGGCTGTAAATGGTCCTCAACCAGATTTACCACAACATCCTTTTCTTTTTGATTTGTTGAATTAAAATTGTTTTTAAAATACTCCAGGGCTGTTTGTACCGTAAAAACATCCTGCGTGTTTACGGTTTTTGAGATATTATTATTTAACAACGAGAAGTCGTAATTACCCGAATTTCCTTTCTGATGCTTTAAATTTATAGCAACGATCCCTTTATCGTATATAGTTTTAAGTAATTTAACAGAGGTTTGCTTATTGATTGCATTTTCACTTTCAGGAAAAGTGTTGGTTCGCCATTTAACGTCAAATTCGTTCAAATAAGCTTCCTCCACAACATTAAACAAATCTTTGTTTAGCTTATAAATAGGCAAAACATTATCAAGCGCATCTTTTTTATCTATAATAACCTGAGGATTAGTTTTTAAAATGGCAAAACTAAATGGGGAAATCAGGTCTTTATTTTTCCAGATGGTGCCCTTTTCAAATTCGTATCTAAAACGTGGTTGTTTGGGTAAAAATGTAGTTATAATCAACACTGAAAGCACCATCATAATGTATTTGATATTTGATGAATACTTCCTGTACAGTACCTTATGAGAATTTTTTCTGATTTTAGCCAAAGCGATGCAAATTGATTTCTATTCAAAAATAATATAATTTCATTAGTATATCCTATTTTAATGGTGATCACTATAGTCCCAGGCAGAGTTTAACAGTTATATTACCTGCATTTTAACCACCCTTATATGGTAATTACTTAACTTTGTTTGTAACTAACTTAAAAACATTAATGAAAGAAGTAGTAATTATATCTGCAGTACGAACCCCAATAGGGAGTTTTGGAGGCGCATTATCTGGATTTTCTGCTACACAACTCGGCGGTTTTGCCATTAAAGCAGCTGTAGAAAAAGCAGGAATAAAACCAGCTGATATTCAAGAAGTTTATATGGGCAATGTTTTATCTGCCAACCTTGGCCAGGCTCCTGCAACACAGGCAGCCAAATTTGCCGGCTTACCGGATGTCCCATCTACCACCATCAATAAAGTATGTGCATCAGGAACCAAAGCGATCATGCTTGCTGCACAGAGCATTGCCTTAGGTCAAAATGACATCGTAGTAGCAGGAGGTATGGAAAGCATGAGTAATGTACCTTATTACCTGGATAAAGCAAGAAATGGCTACCGTTTAGGTCATGGTCAGATTACCGACGGACTGGTTAAAGACGGTTTATGGGATGTATACAATGATTACCACATGGGTTCCGCAGCCGAATTATGCGCAAAAACATGTGGCTTTAGTCGCGAAGAACAAGATGCTTTCGCCATCAGTTCGTATAAAAAATCACAAGCTGCACAAACAGAAGGCAGGTTTGATAGCGAAATTGTTGCAATAGAAGTTAAAGATCGCAAGGGTGATATTACCTTAATTAATAAAGATGAAGAGCCTTATGCTGTAAAATTTGATAAAATACCTGCACTAAAACCGGTTTTTCAAAAAGATGGTACAGTAACAGCCGCTAATGCTTCCACACTAAATGATGGTGCTGCAGCACTGGTTTTAATGAGCGCAGAAAAAGCAAAAGAACTGGGATTAAAGCCTTTAGCCAAAATCCTGGCTTATGCAGATGCACAACAAGCACCTGAATGGTTTACCACAGCGCCAGCTAAAGCTATTCCGTTAGCCCTTGAAAGAGCAGACAAAAGTATTGCGGATGTTGATTATTTTGAAATAAATGAAGCTTTTTCTGTAGTTTCGTTGGCAAATAATAAAGAGCTGGGGTTAAATAGCGAAAAGGTAAACGTAAATGGTGGTGCTGTTTCTTTAGGACATCCACTGGGAGCTTCGGGGGCCAGAATTGTAGTTACTTTAATTTCCGTACTATCGCAAAACAAAGGCAAAATCGGCGTAGCCGGAATTTGCAACGGCGGTGGCGGTGCCAGTGCAATGGTCATAGAAAACCTAAACTAAATGATTAAGGCTTTAAAACCTTTAATAATACTTTTTATATTATGCTGTGCAGGAACAAAGCTTTCCGCACAGCATAGTTTTGACCTCAATGTATCGCGCCTGAAAACTTATCAGGACTCGTTACAGCGCATGAGTAATGCAACCTACAATGCATCAAATGATCAGGATCGTCTTACGGCGAATGCTCTGTTCATCAAAACACTCGTTGCTGCGTTAAAAACCCCTTCATCCTTTAATTTCCCTTTCGATTCTTTAAAAAGGATCACAGTGATGAAATCTCCCGACAATACCTTAAGGATTTTTTCCTGGTATGTCCCTAATGATGATGGTACTTACCGTTTTTTTGGCACGATACAAATGGCTACAAAAGACGGAAAATTAAAAATGTACCCGCTGATTGACGATACCAATAACATTAAAGATGTAAATCAGATCACCGGAAACAAAAACTGGTATGGTGCACGATATTATCAGATCATACCGATTGTGATGAACGGCAGACAGCCTTATTATATACTCCTTGGCTGGAAAGGTAACAATGCCAGGACTTCTAAAAAAGTAATCGACATACTTTCTTTCGACAAAGCGGACCAACCGGTATTTGGAAAAGCCATATTTGATGGTTTAAAAGGTGAAGCCGTTAAGAATAGAATTGTATTTGAATATAACAAGCTAAATTCGATGACACTAACCCTCGACAGGACGGTGAATATGATCGTATTTGATCACCTCGCTCCTTTTTCTTCGGAAATGCAGGGAAACTTTGAATTTTATGCTTCCGACTTAAGCTTTGATGCCTACAGAATTATTGGCGGCAGACTCAAATTGGTAGAAAATGTAGAGATGAAAAATGAGCCTAACGCTATGGATGATTTTTATGCAGACCCAAAGGATAAGCAGAATAAAGCTCCAAAAAAACTTTAATTGTCATGATCCAAACTCAATCCATGTCTAAAATTTGTGAGTTTGCCTTCGTGTACCTATCTTGCGCAACTAACTAAACTTTATATAACACATAAAAAAATAAAATGAATACACAGAGTTTGGACACTCCAAATAACTTTTTCGAGAACAAGGTAATCGGACATCCGGCGGGATTGTTTGTCTTGTTCTTCACAGAAATGTGGGAAAGATTTTCTTACTATGGCATGAGAGCCTTATTGGTGCTATTCCTTACCTCCTCATTAATTGGAGATAATCCAGGATGGGGATGGCCAAGAGAGTACGCGCTGGCAATCTACGGTTCATATACCGGTCTGGCTTACTTAACCCCTATTTTAGGTGGTTACATTGCCGACAGGATTATTGGTTACCGTTGGGCAGTTATTATAGGTGCTTTACTCATGACCCTGGGACATTTATCTATGGCGATCGAAATAGACCATACGTTTATGTATCTGGGCCTATGTCTAT
Organism: Candidatus Pedobacter colombiensis; assembly: GCA_029202485.1. Taxonomy (NCBI): domain Bacteria; kingdom Pseudomonadati; phylum Bacteroidota; class Sphingobacteriia; order Sphingobacteriales; family Sphingobacteriaceae; genus Pedobacter; species Candidatus Pedobacter colombiensis. The sequence continues at coordinate 3,412,091 of CP119313.1, forward strand.
TGGTATTGGGTAACGGCTTCTTTAAACCAAACATGACTTCTATCATTGCACAAATGTATAAAGAGCACCCTGAGAAAAAAGATGGTGCTTACACCATTTTCTACATGGGCGTAAATGCCGGTGCATTTTTAGGAATGCTGCTTTGCGGATACATTGGCGAAAACAAAGATTGGGGATGGGCTTATGGATTCGGTTTAGCCGGTATCTTTATGTTTATCGGAATGTTACAGTTCTATTTTACACAAGGTATTTTTGGTAAAATTGGTTTAAAACCATTAAAAAATGATGTAGAAGATCTTTCAGAAACTCCGGAAGAATCAACCCGCAACCCCTTCTCTAAATTTGATTTGGTAGTAATTGGCTTAATTGCTGTAATCGGCTTGTCATGGATCATCAACGACCCGATTTCAAAAATCACACATTTAAATTTATTCAGCTTTAAAATAGGAACTTTAGAAGGCAGTAACTTCATGATCATCACTGCACTGGTCCTGTTTTTATTCATCTTAGTAAAACGAATAGCTCAATACACACCTGTTTTAAGAGATAAAATGATTGCCGTAATTGTACTGGCTTTCATTACCATCTTCTTCTGGGCTTCATTTGAACAGGCAGGTGGTTCTATGACTATCTTTGCAAAAGATTATACACAAAGGGTATTGGTTGGCAATTCAAAATTGATCTTCAATGTAGTAAACACCTTGATTACTGTAATTCCATTGGTTATCATTTCTTATGTCCTTTTAAAACTCTTCGCCAAAACTTTTGGCAAATACTCTCTCGGTAACATTATTTTAGCTTCAGGATTTGTAATCATCTGGATTATTGTAATCTACATGCTAAAAAGCCAGTACAGTGAAGTGAAATCCGAAGTTCCAGCCACCTGGTTTGGTATCCTGAACTCCTTGTTCATCATCAGCTTTGCACCATTGGTATCTAGACTTTGGGAAAGTAAATACAACCCTTCTGCAACTTATAAAAATGGTTTCGGAATGATCCTGCTAGGTACTGGTTTTGCAGTATTGGCTTATGGAGCAAGTACCATTCCTCAAGGTGCAGCAGTTGCATCAGTAAGTATGATCTGGCTGGTATTGGCTTATTTCTTCCATACGATGGGCGAATTGTTTATCTCACCAGTAGGTTTATCTTATGTAAGTAAACTGGTACCCGGAAGGATGATCGCCATTATGTTTGGTATCTGGTACCTGGCCATTGCGATTGGTAATAAAATTGCCGGTACCATGGGTGGTATGATTGACGAAATCACTTCTAAATATTCGATGAGTACCTTCTTCCTGATCTTCACCTTTATTCCGGTGGGTCTGGGGATCATCATCATCATGCTTACCCCGGTTCTTAAACGGTTAATGCACGGTGTAAAATAAAACTTAAAATCACTATCTTATAAAAGTCTTTAGAGCACATTCTAAAGACTTTTATTTTTACATTTATATTTTATAAAAAACTAATATGGCCAGACAAATGTCATTAGAAGAGATTCAGAACTTTGAGGGTAAATATCCAAAACAGCTTTGGGCACTCTTCTTTTCTGAAATGTGGGAGCGTTTCTGCTTCTATGGAATGCGGGGAATGCTGACCTACTTCATGGTTACCCAATTATTTATGAAGGATGTGGATGCAAACCTGCAATACGGTGCAACACAAGCCTTTGTTTATGCATTTACTTTTATTGGAGGCTTGTTTGCCGATAAAATACTCGGGTTCAGAAAATCACTATTCTGGGGTGGTATTTTAATGATTGTCGGAAGTGGCATTTTAGCCTACGACCCACATCAATTCTTTTTCCTCGGGATCAGTTTTACCGTTGTAGGTACAGGTTTTTTTAAACCCAATATCTCTACAATGGTTGGGAAGCTATATAAAGCAGATGATGCCCGTAGAGACGCAGGTTTCTCGGTATTCTATGCAGGTATAAACATTGGTGCTTTATTGGGGGGCTATGCCTGTATAACTATTGGTAAGGAATACTCCTGGCACCTGGCATTTGGACTTGCAGCAATTGTAATGACCATCAGTCTGATCACTTTCCTTTTCACGCAAAAAAAATTAGGTCCTATTGGCTTGCCTCCAGGAAATGATGAAGAAGTAACTGATGTTGCACTGACCGGCATAGATGATAAAGTACCAAGCCAACCCGCAGTTATACATCGCAAAGCGGCCAACAAAAAATGGTACGATTACGCTGTATATGCAGGCTCGCTGGCCATTATCCCGGTAATCATGATCATGGTTGCTAAAACACAATATACAGATTGGTTTATGTATATCATTGGCCCAGTAACATTGTTATATATCATTTTTGAAATGACCAGATATGGATGGGCAGAACGCAAGAAATTAATTGCCGCATTAATCTTCATCCTGTTCTCTATATTATTCTGGGCATTTTTTGAGCAGTCCGGAGGCTCTTTAAGCCTATTCGCTGCACGAAACTTAAACAACAACCTACTTGGCGTCATAAAACTAGATCCAAATGGTGTTAACAACTCGGCAAACTCCTTTTTTGTGATCATTTTTGCCTTCTTATTCAGCCTAATCTGGATTGGACTGGCAAAGAAAAAAATTGAACCAAATACGGTTATAAAATTTGGACTTGGCTTTTTATTTCTGGCAGGTTCTTTCTTTACTTTCTACATGACCAGATTTTTCGCGAATGCCCAGGGTATTGCCTCACTTGATGTGTTTACCGCCGCCTACCTGGTGATGACCTTTGGAGAGCTTTGTCTTTCTCCTATCGGTCTTTCTATTATGACTAAATTATCTCCGGTAAAATTACAGGGTGTAATGATGGGTATGTGGTTCCTGGCAAGTGCTTATGGTCAATATGTTGCTGGTTTACTTGGTGCAGGACTGGCTCAAGCCAGTGAACATGACACGCCATTACAGAAACTAATGAGCTATACAGAAGGATACAAACAACTAGGCATTTATGCTTTAATTGCCGGTGTTATCCTGATTGTAATTTCTCCGCTTGTAAAAAAACTGATGCAGGAAGTAAAATAAACCTGCGAAATTCTAATTTTTAACATAATTTAACCCGTAGTATATCCATATACTACGGGTTTTTCGTTTAGAATCCATAATTTCGCTAAATAATTTAATTTGCGTGTCAGATAGCCTAGTTATTATTCCTACGTTCAACGAGAAAGAGAACATTGAAAAAATCATCAGAAAGATTTTTTCATTAAACTACTTTTTTGAAATCTTAATTATTGATGACGGCTCTCCAGATGGCACAGCTGATATTGTAAAGAAACTACAATCAGAATATCCTGCCCTTCACTTAGAACAGCGCAGCGGTAAATTAGGCTTAGGTACAGCCTATATACATGGATTTAAATGGGCATTAGCGCATCCCAAATACCAGTACATCTTTGAAATGGATGCTGATTTTTCTCACAACCCCGACGATCTGATCCGCCTGAGAACAGCTTGCGTAAATGGTGCCGATGTAGCCATTGGTTCCCGCTATGTAAATGGGGTTAATGTAGTAAACTGGCCAATGAACAGGGTATTGATGTCTTATTTTGCTTCCATGTATGTAAGATTGATTACGCGCATTAACATACAGGATGCCACTGCCGGATTTAAATGCTACCGCCGTAAGGTTTTAGCCACTATACCACTTGATAAGATTAAATTTGTGGGCTATGCTTTCCAGATAGAGATGAAATTTACAGCCTTGAAATACGGGTTTAACGTAGTTGAGGTACCCATCATCTTTACCGACCGTACGGAAGGCAGTTCAAAAATGAGTACCAGAATATTCAGGGAAGCATTTATAGGCGTAATACAAATGAAAATTTGGAGCTGGTTTAGGAAATACGATAAACCTAAAGATTAGGCTTACTTTTCTTCCCGTGGTTTCCCATCTCTCATCATAGTTCCAAAATCCCATCCTTTATCCATAGCCGAAACGATCTTTACAATTCGCTTGGTTCTGGTAGGCTCTGTTTTGGCACTATTGAGCCAGTTGATATACCAGTTTTGATGCGACTTGGGCTGCTTTAAAAAGTTTTTGAGTAAATGCGGCTCATCAGAAAGGCAAAGTTCCAGATCCTCGGGCATCTCGATTTTAAAAGTTACATCTTCTTCCAGAGATAAGACCAATACACCACCAACTTCTTTTCGTAGTTGTCTACGTATCCCACCATTCAAGGCCATGATAAAGTTTCCTTCGCCCATGGGAACCAATGACACACCCTCGATTTCTACATGATCCAGGTGGCCTTTTACCCTAAAACTTTTCTTACAATCGGCCTTAATCTGATTGGCAATAGCTTGCGGAACAAAAACATAGGTCCAGCCTGTTTTTTCGCCCATTTCGCCAAAACGTTCTATTTCTGCTTTAAAAGTGATCATCTTAAATTAAAGGTATAAAGAATATGTATCCGAAAAAAGTTTTAGAATTTCTCTTCGACCCCCAGTCCAAACAAAGCAAAATCGTATTTCACAGGATCTAAAGGATCTAACAACAACAAGTGAGCAGTAAGCTCTACCGCCGTACGCCAATCCGTCTGCCTGCGTTCAATGAGTCCCAGTTTACGGGCTACACGATCTACATGCACATCGCAGGGACAAATCAAATCTGCAGGCTTAATCCTATTCCAGATCCCAAAATCGACCCCCTTATTGTCTTTACGCACCATCCACCTCAAAAACATATTTAAGCGCTTGCAGGTAGACTTCTGCATCGGTGATGAAACATGCTTAATCGTACGACGTGGATAGTCAGGCAAGGAGAAGAAGTACGATCTAAAGTAATTCAAAGCCCTTTCTATTTTAGGTTCCTGTTGGTTTAGCTCAGAAAGCATACAACTTGATGAAGCATATCCTTTATAATTCCCCAAAACCTGTCCCGATACAAAATCAGTCTGAAATAGATCACCCGGGGGCAAAAAAGCTGCTTCCAGGCTATCAAATTGTTGATAATGTTGATTAAAAAAGGCTATAAAATATAACAGATCTGTATCATTAAAGGTCCGGTGTTTAAATCCAAGCAGCCTTTTTAGATCCTCATCACTATGGTGTAGCATAAAATTATACGGGTCATTATCCATCCTCGCAAACAGTTCATTGCATTTATTGATAATGGTTTTGCGCTGCCCCCAAGCTAAAATTGCCGCAAAAAATGCGGCAATTTCAATATCCTGTTTTTTAGAGAACTGATGTGGAATGCAAATGGGATCGTTTTGAATAAAGTTGGGTCTATTGTACTGGTCGACCTTAACATCCAAAAAATCTTTAAGTTCTAAAAATTCCAATTCTTTCTATTTAAGTGCCTGTTCCAGATCAGCAATAAGATCATCAATATCCTCTACCCCAACACTTAAACGCAATAGGTTATCAACTACTCCTACTTTTTCACGTTCTTCCTTTGGAATAGAACCATGAGTCATACTCGTTGGATGATTGATCAAGGATTCTACCCCCCCCAGAGATTCGGCCAGTGTAAACACCTTAAATGAACCAGCGACCCTAAAAGTTTCCTTTAAGTCAGCATCTTTTAAAGTGAAAGACACCATTCCTCCAAAATCCCGCATTTGCTTTTTAGCAATATCATGGTTAGGATGATCTTCAAAGCCTGGCCAGTAGATTTTATCTACTTTAGGATGTTTCTTAAGGAAATGCGCAACCTTTGCTCCATTCTCACAATGTGCTTTCATGCGTAAATGAAGTGTTTTAATCCCTCTAAGCACTAAAAATGCGTCCTGTGGACCAGGAGTTGCACCACATGCATTGTAAATAAACCACAGGTCTTTGTACAGCTGATCATCATTTACCAATAAAGCACCCATAACCACATCGGAGTGACCGCCAAGGTACTTTGTAACCGAGTGCATCACAATATCAGCACCCAGATCCATCGGATTTTGCAGGTAAGGAGAAGCAAATGTATTGTCTACAGCCAACAATAAATTATGTTGTTTAGTAATTTTAGCGATACCCTCAATGTCAACAATTTGCATGGTTGGATTTGTCGGTGTTTCTATCCAAACCAGTTTCGTTTTATCATTGATATACAGCTCAATATTCTCCGGTCTCGAAAGATCCAGAAAATGAAATTTGATACCGTACTTGGCGTAAACCTTAGTGAAAATACGATAAGAACCACCATAAAGGTCATTTCCTGTAATCACCTCATCTCCGGGCTGCAATAGTTTCATGACCGCATCAGTAGCGCCCATACCACTTGAAAATGCCAATCCATGTTTAGCATTTTCTAAAGCAGCCAAACAAGCCTCCAAAGCTACACGTGTTGGATTGGTACCTCTTGAGTATTCAAAACCTTTATGGTCACCAGGCGATCTCTGCCAGTAGGTAGAAGTTTGATATATTGGGGTCATTACTGCTCCCGTAGTTGGGTCAGGTTCCTGACCGGCGTGGATAGCTTTTGTTGCAAATTTCATATGTTATTATTTTGCTCTATTTCTGATTTAAACTGGTAGCCAATGTTCTTACCGGTAGGAAAACCACTGGCAACCAACATAGATTGTTTCTGATTTAAAGTTACGTCTTTTACCTGGGCAAAAGGCGGAATCAGTAGGTCTGAATCCAGACAGTAAAGGATCGATCTTTCAATGATATCCGTTAATTTTTCTTCGGTAATCAGATTGTTGACAAAGTCCTGATATAAAAAGTCGAGTGCCCCTTCTCCTTCAACCATAAAGTGCTTATCCCTATTGATCAAAATCCGGGCAATCAAAGTCCCCTCATCTGCCAGCCGATTATATTTTATAGAATCAGCTAAGAAATTATGGATATAAATGATCCCGCAATAGCTTAAGGACTCATCATCTTTAATATATTCACTCTGAAATATAGAATGTGAAGGGTCAAAATTAAAAATATTGGTATGCATAGATACCATAAGCATATCGCCAGAAAATTTAAGCTGTCCTTCAAACTTATTGTTCTCCTTGAAATTAATTTCTACCGAAGGATCTTTAGCACTATAATCATGCTGCAATTTCAGCGCAATCTCCGCCAATAACTTTTTTAACAAGCCAAATACCTCTGCTGTATTGCGATAGATAGCCTGTTTTAAGGAGGCTTTGTTTTCAAACTCAGTTAATATCTTGTTATAATTTTCTGTATCCATTATTATGAATTAATAGGCTCTGGCAAATAACACACGCTGTTTAGATGGTTTACCTGAATAAATACAAACACCATCTTCCAGCTTATTATCTAAAGGTACACATCTGATGGTAGCCTTTGTTTCTTCCTTGATTTTCTGCTCTGTTTCAGGCGTTCCATCCCAATGTGCAGCAATAAATCCAGCCTTAGTATCTAACAGTTCCTTCATTTCCTCATATGAATTGGCCTCAGTAATGTGCTCAGTTCTGTAGTTGAGTGCTTTGTTATAAATGTTCTCTTGAATTTCTTCTAACAATTGAGCTATATGTATTTCTAAACCATCTTGCGATACACTTTGTTTTTCTCTTGTATCCCTACGGGCAAGTTCGACAGTTCCATTTTCCATATCTCTGCTACCAATTGCCACACGAACAGGCACACCTTTTAATTCATATTCAGCAAATTTAAACCCTGGACGTTGCGTATCACGATCATCGTATTTAACAGAAATACCCATCCGTTTTAGCTTCGATATCAGTTCATCCACAAAAGCAGTGATCTTTTGCAGCTCTTCGTCATGCTTATATATTGGAACAACAACCACCTGTATAGGTGCAAGTTTTGGAGGCAATACCAATCCGGCATCATCACTATGCGCCATAATTAAGGCACCGATTAAACGGGTAGACACACCCCATGAGCTAGCCCATACATGTTCTATCTTACCTTCCTTATTTGTAAATTTCACATCAAATGCTTTAGCAAAATTCTGCCCCAAAAAGTGAGAAGTACCAGCCTGAAGTGCTTTTCCATCCTGCATTAAGGCCTCAATACAATAAGTATCCAAAGCGCCTGCAAAGCGTTCGTTAGGCGTTTTTACACCCTTAACTACCGGCAAAGCCATCCAGTTTTCTGCAAAATCAGCATATACATTCAACATTTGTTTTGTCTCTGCAATAGCTTCATCAGCAGTTGCATGAGCAGTATGCCCTTCCTGCCATAAAAATTCTGTAGTACGTAAAAACAAACGTGTGCGCATTTCCCAACGTACAACATTGGCCCACTGGTTTACAAGGATAGGCAAATCACGATAGGATTGAATCCAGCCCTTATAAGTATTCCAGATAATGGTTTCAGAAGTTGGTCTTACGATCAGTTCTTCTTCCAGCTTTGCAGTTTCATCAACAATGATGTTACCATTTCCATCGTTTTTAAGACGGTAATGTGTCACAACGGCACACTCAGTAGCAAAGCCTTCAACGTGCGACGCTTCCTTAGAAAAATACGACTTGGGGATGAATAAAGGGAAGTAAGCATTGCTGTGGCCTGTTTCTTTAAATTTCTGGTCTAAAACCGCCTGCATTTTCTCCCAAATGGAATATCCATATGGCTTAATTACCATACATCCTTTAACGGAGGAGTGCTCTGCCAGGTCGGCTTTTATAACAATGTCGTTATACCATTGGGAATAATCTTCGTTTTTGCTTGTAATACCTTTGCTCATAACTGTTTTGGAACGTTTTTTGTGTTAAATGACTTGTAATGTAGGCTACAAATCTATAAATTTATACCTACAAAACACACAACACACAAAGAAGGGATATAGTTATGAAATCAAATTATTTATTCACCAGTATGCTGGCCCTGACGACCATAGTTGTCACGTCATGCTCTGCGCCAAGGTTAGCGCAGCAAAATTCGAATGATGATGTTTATAACTCTGTAGCGCAGGCAAGGGAGTATAAACAACAAGTACCCGTAAGAGAATCCGGCTATGATACTCAGGATGAGTACTATGGAACAAGTGATCCTTATTATGATATGGATTACTCATCACGTATAAACAGATTTTACTATACAGGACCTTCATGGAGAGGATATTATGACCCTTTCTTTGATAGCGGGTGGTATGGCAACTATGGCCTGTCATTTGGTCTTGGTTTTGGCTATAGCCCTTTTTATGGCTCTATATGGAATTCCCCATACAACGCATGGGGTAGTTATTATTCTCCATTTTATGGTTATAACAACTACTATGGCGGTGGCTATTATGGTGGCGGTTTATGGGGTGGTGGCTACTGGGGCGGCGGTTTCTATACCGGCAGAACAACCAATGTGCAAGACTACAGACCTAGACCAAACAGAGGTGGTAACAATGGGTACACCGGTAATAGAGGTTATGGAAATGATGCCTATCTTTCTCCAAGGTCGTCCAGAACACAAAGCAATAATGGTGTAAGTGTAATTTCTGGCAGACCTTCAAGAGGTAGCGTCAATGGTAATTATGGTACAACTTCGAGACCAGCAACGACCGAAAGTTCGAGACCGAGCAGAACTGAAACTGCAAGACCGGCAACAACAGAAAGTTCAAGACCAAGCAGAACTGAAGCTCCGGCAAGACCAACAAGAGAGTCCTATACCCCACCTCCTTCGTATACTCCTCCTTCAAGAAGTGAAGGCAGTAGTTCCGGTGGCAGCTATGGCGGTGGTAGCTCAGGCGGCGGTGGCGGTACAAGCAGACCATCAAGAGGCGGCAGATAATTTAAGCGAAATACACAGATGAAGAAATTTACACAGATACTTATGGTGGCTATAGTAGCGACCACAGGCACAACATATGCACAATATGCCGGAGACGCAATCCGATTCTCGAACAGTAATTACGGCAGCTCTGCAAGATTTAAAGGGATGGGGAATGCGCAAATTGGCGTAGGCGGAGACATGAGTTCCTTAAATGGCAACCCAGCCGGTTTAGGTCTCTTTACCAGATCAGAATTTAGTTTTACTCCCGAATTTAACAATGCAACTTCAAAATCTGATTACCTGGGACAACAAGACAAGGCTTCAGACAATAAATTAAATATAAACCAGGCCGGTATTGTCTGGTATAACCCTACTTTCAAGGCACAGGGACAAGACACTAAAAAAGGTGTTTTGAGTGCTGTATTTGGTATTGGCTATAGCAGAAACAACGATTTTACGCAAAGTTACAATTACGGCGGCAACAATAACACGACAACAATGCGTGATTATTTTGCGGAGTTAGCAAATAGCAGCATGAATGCTCAAGGAGTTCTTCCTAAAAACTCTCTGGAGCGTTTAGCTTATCAGAACTACCTGATGAACTACAATACGCCGACCAGTGGCCCCGTGCATACAGCCGATCCATTTATTGGCAGCAATATGCAGAGTAAAAATCAAACTGCTTCAGGTTCTACTTCTGAAGTAAATTTCTCGGGAGCACTTAATATTTCTAACCAATTGTATATTGGTGCAAGTATAGGAATGGTAAATGTTCGTTACCTTAATGATTCAGAATATAGAGAAAAAGGTATACTACAAACTTACAATGGAGATCCTGCAAATGGTACTGTGGGTTATGGACCGCAAGAAAACTACAGCTTCTCCTATCTAACCAGTCAGGAAACCCATGGTTCAGGAATTAATGGTAGAATAGGCTTAATCTTCAGACCTGTTTCAAGTTTCAGGATCGGTGCAACCTATCAAACACCAACCTGGTTGTATATGGAAGATTCATTTTCAGAAAACCTATTCACCACTTTATCTGGTGAAAGACTTTCGAATGATATAGGACCTTTAAACTATAACTATACTTACAACCTAAAGACACCTGCAAAAGGCTCATTGGGTGCTAGTTATGTCATAGCTGGACAAGCTATTATTTCTGCTGATGTGGATTTTATCGATTATGCAAGTGCCCGCCTATCACAAGATGGAGGTGGTTCACTTGACAAAGCAATTATGGATAGCAATGCGGACATTAAAAACTTTTATACCTCAGCTGTAAATTATAGAGTTGGTGGAGAATATAAAATCGATAACCTGAGCTTAAGAGCAGGTTACGGATTAAACGGAAGTCCTATCAAAAATGATTCTAAAAATACTTATGGTACTCAATTTTATAGTGGTGGCCTGGGATACCGCTTTAATGAATACTATTTTGATATCGCTTATCAGCGTGTTCAATCAAAAGAGACAAATAGTCCCTATGTACTGAGTGATGGAGCAGAACCGGTAGCCATGATTAAAAATGCCAACAACAATGTATTCTTAACTTTTGGAATTCGATTTTAATCCCTAACGATTTGAACAGCAAAGCCCGGATTTGATAAGTCCGGGCTTTGCTGTTTTATAGGATTCCGTGCAAGGAAGCACCCTTAAGGCCAAGCCGATCTATATGTCTTTCTACCGCTTCATCTTTAATCAATTCCGGCGCATGATGCGGCTTTTTACGGGCATCAATAATAACCGGACCTGTACAACCCCAATGTTTATTACTGATAAAACTCCCTACCCCATGGATATCAGAGGCCGGATTGCTTCGGGTAAAAGTAACCCATACCAGGTTGTTGATCGTTGCCGCAGTAAACTTAGCATCGTCACAAACCACAATTAAGGCCAAACCATCCAATTCCTGATCTTTTAAATCCTTGCTTAATAATACCATTTCCTGTTCGGCATGGGCAGCATCCACATAAGGATGAGCACTGATAGCCAATACCCCTGGAATTGCCATCTGATAATGATTAAATGGCTCAGGCAAATGAAACCCATTAGGTAACTCATTTTTAAGTATTCGCTTTTGACCTCCTGCAGCTGCAAAAACAACCTTCGAGCCACTATTTAAACCATCCCCACTGTAATCCAGTGTATCGATTGTGGTATGGGTATGAAAATGCAAATCTGTACGGAAATCCATTCGCGAAAGGATATGTTGCATAAAGCCCGCAAGATCATGGGTATCCAAATGCTCATCATCTTCCCTTGCAGCAATAAATAAGTACTTGGCCAGACTCAATTGGTTTTTACCCAGAATATGATTGGCAATGGTTAAAATCTCCTGAGGTCTGCGCTCATTTAAATATGGTGTATATCTTTCACTTCCAATGGCAAACAATAAAGGATGAACCCCTGCAGCATCAACCGCATTCACCTCTTTTAAGCCATGAATTTCTTTAGGCAAAGCCGATCCGGCTATTTCATGGATCAAAGCACCAAAACTCGTATCTTCTTGCGGCGGTCTTCCCACTACGGTAAACGACCATATCGCATCCTTACGATGGTAAACATTGTGCACCTTCATTAAAGGAAAAGGGTGCGTAAGACTGTAATAGCCCAAATGATCTCCAAATGGTCCTTCAGGCTTATTTTCATGTGGATAAACCGTTCCGGTGATCACAAAATCGGCATCGGCTGATAAACAAAAGCCTTCTTCATCATAAAAATACCTGAACCTTCGGTTGCCTAATGCACCTGCAAAAGTCATTTCCGACAAACCTTCCGGCAAAGGCATGACCGCAGCCAGCGGATGTGATGGTGGACCACCTACAAAAATACTCACTTTTAAAGGTTGTCCTTTGGCATTGGCTTTAGACTGGTGTACCCCTATTCCTCTATGGATTTGATAATGCAATCCAATCTCTTTATTCAATTCGTAATCATTACCAGCAAGCTGTATCCTATACATCCCCAGGTTAGCATTTAAGATCCCTGGCTTATCAATATCCTCAGTATATACCTGTGGCATCGTAATAAAAGGACCGCCATCCATAGGCCAGTTTACAATTTGTGGCAAGGCATCAATGGTGGTTTTACTGAATACTGATTTAAAAGTTTGTTTTAATGGTAATGCGGTAAGTGCAGTAAAGGCAACACCGGGTAATTTTAATGGGTTCTTTAAGGCCTTAACCGGATCCGAGCGAAGGTTTACCAACTGCTCTACTTTAGGCAGGCTATCTCTGAACATAAATTTCGAGCGTTCCAATGTGCCAAATAAATTAGAAACCGCTGGAAACTTGCTGCCCTTAATATTTTCAAAAAAAAGAGCCGGTCCATTTTGCTCATATACGCGCAAATGAATGGCTGCCATTTCGAGGTAAGGATCAACCTCTTCTTTTATCCGAATCAGATGACCATGCTGCTCTAAATCAGCAACACAATCGGCTAAACTTTTATATCCCATCGCCTCAAAGATATTAAAAGAAAAATCGCCATACCGAAATAAATTCAACATGGCGATTTGTATAGAAAATTAATGTATGGACTATTTTTTACCGGCAAACGAACGCAGCATCCAGGTATTTTTCTCCTTAAACTGCAAAAACCTGTTTACCATATCATTGGTGCCATCATCGCCTGCCTTAACTGTAGCATCCAACAGATCACGCTCCAATCCGATCAATCTGGCCATGTCATCCAAAATGGCCTCCACCATATCCAGATCATTCATTCCAATGGTGTTTATTTCTTTAATGGCTGATTCTTTAATATAATCTGCAAAACGACTATGTGGCGGCTTACCCAAGGTCAGTACACGCTCTGCAATTTCATCAATGGTTAACTGAGCATTGGTATACAACTCTTCAAACTTGATATGTAATGTAAAGAAATTCTGGCCTTTAATATTCCAGTGGCAGCCTCTTAATTTTTGATAATGTATATGGTAATTAGCCAGGTAATCATTTAACATATCAACTACTGATTTTACTTCCTTTTCTTTTAAACTGATTTCTTTCGCGTCCATAGTATTAACTTTAAATTTTATTTCGAGAACAGTATTTGTCTCCTTTAACAACAGGTGGTACCATAAATGGTTTGGAAAAATGTTAAAACCATGCAATAGGACATTAAAAAGAACGTTTAATATTCGAATTCGACGCTTTATTTATATTATTCGTATAATTGCCCTTTAAATTTTACAAAGACATTAATGCATAAATATTATATAGTATCCATTCTTGCACTCCTGATTAACTTGTCGACAGCAAGTGCCATCACAAGGGATTCAATAGGAGTAGAAAATCGCAACGGAAAGAAATTAATTATTCACCAGGTTGATGCCAAAGACACTTATTATTCAATCGGCAGACGTTATAATGTATCTCCGAAGGATATCATGAACTTTAACGACAGCAAGTTCTTACAGATTGGTGTCATCGTTAAAGTACCTACCAGCATTCCTTTTACGGCTTCAACTACTTCAGGCAAAACAAATCAGGCACCTGTTGCATCAACTACTACAGATGGCAACCTTACCGAACATACGGTACAAAAAAAGGAAAACCTGAATATGCTTGCCGAAAGATATGGCACAACGGTTAATGAGATCAAACGGGTAAACAACCTCAATTCCAGTAACCTTCAGATTGGACAATTGTTAAAAATCCCGGGAAAGCCTGCTGAGGAACCTGCAACAGAGCAACGTACACAACCCGTACAAATACCTCCTGTACAGCAAAAAGCAGAGGAAATTCCCGTAAAAACGAATATAGCTCCAGAAAACAGATACAAAAAGCCTGAGCAAACACCGGAAAAAAAGGCCGGAGCAACTACTAAGCCTGAAGAGTTTATTGAACATACAGTAGCTTCAAATGAAACTATATATTCTATCGCTACACGCTATAAACTGACCATGGATCAGTTAAAAGCTAAAAACAATCTGACTGATAATTCCTTACGCGTGGGGCAAAAGTTATTGATCAGTGGACAATATCCGCCGAAAAATGTTCAACCTCCTGCACCGGAAAATCATGCAGACACTTTAAATTCTATCAAAGATCCGGCATTAAGATATCCTGCCAGCAGATATGGCTTAAATCAGATCGACGAAAAAGGGACAGGTATGTGGATTGCAGATGCAGATCTTGACCCTTCGAAAATGCTTGTGTTACACCGTACTGCTCCTGTTGGAACGGTAATGAAAATCACCAACCCGATGACCAACCGGTCGACCTTCGCTAAAGTTGTTGGTAAATTCACAGAGAATGAATCGACAAAAGATGTTATCATTGTAATGACTAAAGCCGTTGCTGATGCACTTGGCGCTTTAGACAAAAGATTTTATTGCAATTTAACATACGGCGGACAAGACAATGAACAATAAGCCCTTCATTATTGGTATAGCGGGAGGAAGTGGATCCGGCAAAACCTTTTTTTTAAACTCATTTTTACATCATTTTAAGAATGATGAAGTTACCCTGGTTTCTCAGGATGACTACTACTTCCCTGCCGGCGAAATGACCCAGGAAGAGAATAAACTGTACAACTTTGATCTGCCAACAACCATTGATGATCAACAATTTTTATTGGATATAAAAAAACTCATCAATGGCGAAGTCATCTATAAAAAGGAATACAATTTCAACAACCCTTTAGCGGTAACTAAAATACTGGAAATCAACCCTGCACCAATCATCATTGTTGAGGGACTTTTTATTCTCCATTTTAAAGAGATTTCTGCTTTACTGGATCATCGAATCTTCGTGGAAGCTGAAGAAGAGATTGCTTTACAACGCCGTATAAAACGCGATGGTATGGAGCGTGGATATCCTGAAGACGATGTATTGTACAAATGGCATAACCATGTGGTACCAGCTTACAAAGAGTTCTTACTCCCTTACAAGGAAATATGCGACACAATTGTGATTAATAATAATGATACTCCTGATGATATCATTAAAATAACAGAAGAGATTTCTGTGGATTTGAAAGAAAAGTACTGTAGAATTAAGTAATAAAAAAGGAGCTTTAACAAGCTCCTTTTTTATACCATTAAAATACCATTTCAGGTACATTATCATCGGCGAACAACTTACCTAGTGTAGCCTGTCTGATAAAATCAACACTTACGCCGGGTGCACGTTCAATCAGTTTAAAGCCCCCTTCCGGCAATACATCTAAAACAGCCAACTCCGTCACAATTTTCTTGATACAATTTACACCCGTCAACGGCAAAGTACATTTTGGAAGCAACTTACTTTCTCCGGCCTTGTTTACATGCTGCATGGCTACAATTATATTTTTAGCTGAAGCAACAAGGTCCATTGCACCGCCCATACCTTTTACCATTTTACCCGGAATTTTCCAATTGGCAATGTCGCCATTTTCCGACACCTCCATAGCACCAAGGATGGTCAGGTCAATTTTCTGACTTCTGATCATTCCAAAGCTCAATGCCGAATCAAAGATTGATGACCCGGGCAAAGTAGTAATGGTTTGTTTTCCGGCGTTAATTAAATCAGCATCCTCTTCTCCTTCAAAAGGGAAAGGGCCCATCCCCAACAGTCCGTTTTCCGACTGTAGTACTACATTTATTCCCTCAGGGATATAATTGGCTACCAAAGTCGGAATACCAATCCCTAAATTCACATAATATCCATCATGTATTTCTCTTGCGATCCGCTGCGCAATTCCATTTTTATCCAGCATATAAATATTTTATAGGATTAGCCTTTAGTTCTAACTGTACGTTGTTCTATTCTTTTCTCATAATTTGCCCCCTGAAAAATACGGTGAACAAATACTCCAGGTGTATGAATCTGATCAGGATCAAGCTCACCGGCCTCGACCAGCTCCTCAACTTCTGCAATGGTCACTTTACCGGCCATAGCCATTACAGGATTAAAATTTCTACTGGTAGAACGGTAGATCAAATTCCCGGCAGTATCACCCTTCCAAGCTTTTACAATTGCAAAATCAGCATCAAAAGCGTACTCCATCAGATAATCTTTACCATTAAAGTTTCTCACCTCTTTACCTTCGGCTACTTCAGTGCCTACTCCTGCCGGAGTAAAAATTGCAGGCATACCATAACCGGCAGCCATACATTTGGTAGCTAAAGTTCCCTGTGGAATAAGGTCCACCTCAAGCTCGCCACTCAATAACTGACGTTCAAACTCAGCATTTTCACCCACATAAGAAGAGATCATTTTTTTTACCTGTCGCTGTTGCAGCAACAAGCCTATTCCAAAATCGTCTACCCCTGCATTGTTAGAAATGCAAGTCAATTTCTTAACACCTTTTTTTACCAACGCAGCAATACAATTTTCGGGAATACCGCATAAACCGAATCCACCGAGCATTAAAGTATCACCGTCTTCGATGTCCTTTATAGCCTCCTCAGCACCTGAAACAACTTTATTGATCATATCATTTGATTTTGCTACTAAATTATACTATATCTCGCGTACCGACCAAATATTTAGCGATTTATATAAAAATCATCATTAATGTCGAATAAGAGTGTATAACTAATGAACAAAACACTTTACATAAGTAACAAGCTGCATAATAAACGGTTTGAAAGTTATTAAATTTAATTATGGCTCTAATGCTTCTTGAGTATATGTTATTTAACTCCTTAAGTTTTGCTCTTTTTTTACCGATAGTTTTTCTGCTATACTGGTTTGTAACTCGAGGTAATCTTAAGCTTCAAAATAGATTACTACTGGTTTCTAGTTATTATTTTTATGCCTGCTGGGATTACAGGTTCCTGTTTCTACTAATTTTCTCGACCTTGCTGGATTACTATTCCGGAATAAAAATAAGCAAGTCCAGCAGCAAAAAAGTAAAAAGGTTTTGGCTCTGGCTAAGTATTAGTATAAACTTAGGTTTTTTAGCTGTTTTTAAATATTTCAATTTCTTCGCAAGTTCTTTTGCTGATGGACTTTCCTTATTAGGCTTTCAGACTAGTTTTTTAACATTAAATGTGTTGCTACCTGTTGGGATTTCATTCTATACCTTTCATGGTTTATCTTACATCATAGACATTTATAAAGGCAGGATAAAGGAAGAACGCAATTTTGTAGATTATTCGCTCTTTGTAAGCTTTTTCCCTTTACTTGTTGCCGGACCGATCGAAAGGGCCACCCATCTTTTGCCACAAATAAAAAAAGAAAGGAGTTTTGATGTTTCTAAAGCGGTAGACGGGCTAAGGCAGATCTTATGGGGCTTGTTTAAAAAGATTGTTATCGCAGATGGTTGTGCAGCGTATGCCAATATGATATTTAACCATTCATCTGAATACAACGGCAGCACTTTAATTTTAGGTGCTTTATTTTTCACTTTCCAGATCTATTGCGACTTTTCTGGTTATTCAGATATTGCTTTAGGCACAGCTCGTCTTTTTGGTATTGATCTGTTAAAAAACTTTGCATTCCCCTATTTTTCAAGAGATATTGCCGAGTTCTGGCGCAGGTGGCACATCTCCTTGTCAACCTGGTTTAGAGACTATCTATATATCCCTTTGGGGGGAAGTAAAGGTAGCACCTGGAAAAAGATCCGAAACACGTTTATCATATTTCTGGTCAGTGGTTTTTGGCACGGAGCTAACTGGACCTTTATTGTCTGGGGACTTTTAAATGCCCTATATATTATGCCATCGATTTTCTTTGAAACGAATAGGAGAAATCTGGATGTTGTAGCTGAGGGCAGAATTTTTCCCAATCTAAAGGAAACTATAGCTATGGGTATAACTTTTGGACTAACTGTGATTGCATGGGTATTTTTCAGAGCAAAGAACCTTCATCATGCTTTTGAATATCTAGGCGGCATGTTTTCCACCTCGGCCTTCAGCAAACCACAGTTACTTCCTCTACACCTTATATTGTTGATCATGATGTTTATGCTGATAGAATGGCGGGGAAGAACACAGGAGTATGCGATCGCCAATTTTGGGTTTAACTTCCCTAAGCCAGTAAGGTGGTCCTTTTATTATACATTGGTGGCAGCAATTGTTTGGTTTGCTGGCGAAAAGCAACAATTTATTTATTTCCAGTTTTAATATGAAACAGTTCCTAAAATCTACACTACTATTTCTGCTACCGTTAATGGTTTTCGGAGCCTCTGCCGAATTTCTCCTTCGTCATATTCCAAATGATTATGAACTTAAAAATAATTACCTAACAATGCACGGAAAGGAGATCACCATCTTATTCCTGGGGAGTTCGCATGCCTTTTATGGAGTTAATCCAGCCTATGTGAAAGAGAAATCCTTCAATGCGGCTTATGTTTCTCAATCGCTAGATTTAGATGAAAAGATCCTTGAAAAACATAGTGGGGACTTGACAAACTTAAAACTCATTGCCATACCTATTTCTTATTTTAGTTTATTTAGCTCTTTAAAGGATAACGAAGAAAGCTGGCGACTGAAAAACTATGAGATCTATTATGGAATCAGGACGGGCGACCTTTCTAATCACTTTGAAATATTTAGTAAATTTGAACAAAACATGTACAAGCTCTATTTGTACCTTATTAAAAAAAATAGCTTCATCAGCTCTTCAAATTTAGGCTGGGGCATATACAAGAAGCCTGAGCATAAAATTGATTTCCTTATGGCCGGAATCGAAGCTGCAAAAAGGCATAGCGGTATGGATAATGAACATTTAGCAAAGAATAAAGCTATTTTAGAGCACATGATTAGCTTTGCCAAACAAAGACATATACAAATATTATTTTATACACCACCAGCCTACATAACCTACATAGAGCACCTCAATGCAAAACAATTGAACCAGACAACACATCTAATGGTGGATCTGGCCGCACATTGTCATAATGTGACTTATGTAAATTTATTAAAAGATAACTCATTCCAGTTTTCAGACTTCCATGATGCGGATCATTTAAACACTTTAGGTGCTAAAAAACTTTCTATTGAACTTGATGCATTAATCCACCATATCCATCTGACAGCCAACAATCTTAATTAAAATAAACATAGGTAATACCATCCCCACCTCTGTCAGCATGTTCATCTTCAACACGGTTTATCTGACTATATTTTTTAAGGTACTGTCTGATCATTTTTCTAAGGATACCATCTCCTTTACCGTGAATCAATTTAACAACCGGAAAGCCAAGCATAATCGACTTATCGAGATATTTCTCTACCTCATGCAGTGCATCTTCTGTGCGCATTCCCCTTAAGTCCAATTCAGCATTAAAACTACTGATCGCTTCAGAAATACTGCCGGAATAAGAATTACTTTGTACAATTTTCTTGGCCTGTTTATTGCTAATCTTTTGCACCCTGTTCTTCTTCACTATAGACCGTAGATCGCCAAGTGCCAATACCAGGTTATCTCTATTAATTTCTAAAACCTGGCCCATGGTTTCAGTCCCTTTCAATTGCACCAAATCCCCCACTTCAATAGGCGTATTTAAAGGCTGAGGCACTTCCGGCTTTTTCTCTTCCTTTACCTGATGTTGTACCAAAACCTTTTGCAGATTTTGTCTCAGTTCCTTGGTCACCACTTTATCGGCTTGCTTCTCTTTAATCTCTGCAATGGTATTTTCAACCAGCTTATTTGCATTCTTGATGATAGATTGAGCCTCCAGCTTTGCTTCTTTAATCAGCAATTTCTTGTTTTCTTCCAGGAACGACTTCAGCTTCTCATTCTCAGCAACCAGATTTTTCACTTTATTCTGCTGGGTAGATAAATTCAATTTAGTATCATAAATATGCTTTTTCTCCCGTTCCAGATCAACCAACAAACTGTCAAGCTTATTCTGATTGGTTCCTGTTTTTACGCGGGCCAATTCAAGCACCTCTTTTTGCAAACCTATATTTTGAGCAATTTCAAAAGCATAAGAGCTTCCGGGCTTGCCAATTTCCAAAACATACAAAGGTTTCATTTTGTCATTATCAAACAACATCGAAGCATTCTCCAGTCCAGGTGTGTTACCGGCAAATAGCTTTAAATTAGAATAGTGGGTAGTAATTACGCCCCGCACCTTTTTATTGTTCAAAACTTCCAATACGGCCTCAGCAATTGGCCCACCAAATTGTGGGTCAGTACCGGTACCGAACTCATCAATCAGCACCAACGATTTAGGTGTAGCATGAGCTACAAAATACCGCATCTTGGTTAAATGCGCACTATATGTACTCAGGTCACTTTCAATAGATTGATCGTCACCAATGTCAGCAAAAATATGATCGAATATCCCCACTTCACTCGATTCATGAGCGGGAATTAACAATCCGGATTGTACCATCAGCTGAAGTAAACCCACTGTTTTCATACAAACAGATTTACCACCGGCATTAGGTCCGGAAACAAGCATAATCCTCAACTCCTCATTGATATGAATATTCAGTGGAACAACTGTCTTTTTATCTTCTTTAAAGGAAAGATACAACAGTGGATGCGATGCATTGATCAGCTTAGTTTTTGCTGCAGGGATCAACACAGGCATATCCGCCTCCACATCTATCGCAAACAAAGCCTTTGCCCTAACAAAATCTACCTTGGTCAAGAAGCCATGGTACGACAACAATAAAGGCGTATAAGGCCTTAAATCATTGGTTAATGCAATCAATATCCTAATAATTTCCCTTCGCTTATCAAACTCAAGGTCGCGCAGCTTATTGTTTAACGTAAAAACTTCCTCCGGTTCTATATAAACGGTCTGTCCACTTGCAGATTCATCATGAATAAAACCACGCAACTTCCTTTTATTCTCAGCCAGTACCGGGATACACATCCGGCCATCACGAATGGTTAAACTTCCATCAGCTACCCAATTGTTACCAACAGCTTGCTTATAGATCGAATCCATCCGCCTGCGTACATCATGCTCAGTTTTGGCGATATCGCCAATAATACTTTGCAGTTCATGCGAAGCATTGGGCTTAATTTTCCCCTTTGGGTCAAGAACAGTCTCTATTTTTTTAAGAATATTTTTTTCTACCGGAAGGTGTTCAAATAAGGCTTCCAGATTAGGATAAACATCCTTCCTTTCTTCAAAAAATCGCAAAACAGAAAATACCGTCTGCAAAGAAACATACATCTGGTACAATTCCTCTTCAACCAGGTAAGCCCCTTCTACCCTGATCTTTTCAGCAAAGGTCTTAATATCAAAAAAAGTACTGATTTGCAAAGGCTCCTGGTTTTCGAGGATACTTTTAAACTCATACGTTTGCCTCAAAAACTTATTGATCTGGTCAAACTTGGTCATTACCTGCATTTTCCCAACCATTTCTTGTCCCATTGGACTCAAACAGTGTTTATAAATAAGTTGCCTTACCTCATTAAACCCCAAACGCTCCAAACAATTCTCCGGATATAACATACTTATTTTAAATCTTTGGGACTTTATAGTCCATTTTTAATCTGATCACGTCAATATTCTTTTTAACCGTATCTTTTAACTTAGCGGTATCTGTTAACTTAGCCCCCTTCAGTTTAGTCCGATCTTTCAACAAAAAGTCAGCCCAGAAAGTTGAATCAGCGGTTCTGGTCGAATCCCGAATCGTTTTCATCTTTATTTTTAACATTTCATTTGCATTAAAAATAGAATCTGCCTTTACAATGGCATCCCTTTCCTTTTTCAACTGGCCGGTAACTTTTACATAAATATCATTTAATACCTGGGGCTCTTTATAATAGTAATTCATGCTCCTCGCATACAAGGCTGAATCGATATCATATTTCTTATAAATGCTTTTGTAGTAGCCCGCAGCGATTATTTTAACTGAATCGGGACGGGCAAGCTGGCCAAGATAGCTATCCGCAATATGTATATCGTGCAATACCTTAGCCATCTCATCTGGCTGTATGATATCTTTTGGGATACCGGGTTTACATCCTGAGCTAAAAAAAAAGATAATTACGATATATAGAAAGTTCCTCATTATGTTAAAACATCATTATTTCTTAGACAAAGTTCGCTAAGGTTGTTAATTTTACCAAAAATACTGATAAATGAGTATAGCAGATAACTTATTAAAATATAAAAACGAATTAGATCCTATATCCGTTAAACTAATTGCGGTGTCTAAATACCAGGAAGCTGATGCTGTTTTGGAAGCTTATAATGCCGGACAAAGGGTATTTGGTGAGAATATTGTACAGGAACTGGTTGATAAACAAGCCAAGCTACCGCAAGATATAGAATGGCACCTGATAGGCCATTTGCAAACCAATAAGGTTAAATACATCGCTCCTTTTATTAGCTTGATCCAATCGGTAGACAGCTTAAAATTATTGACGGAGATCAATAAACAAGCCCTTAAAAACAAACGGGTAATTGATTGCCTCCTTCAGATCTATATTGCTGATGAGGATACCAAGTTTGGACTGGGTTTTGATGAAGCCATAGAACTGCTTCGCTCTGATGAGTTTGCCGCTTTGCAAAATATACGCATTGTAGGCATTATGGGTATCGCCAGCAACAATGCATTGGAAAAACAAACCTCTGATGAGTTTAATGAATTAAAAGTATTGTTTGATGGGATTAAGCTAAGTTTCTTTAGAAAGGCAGACTATTTTAAAGAAATATCAATGGGTATGTCGGGTGACTATAAACTAGCCATTGCACAAGGTAGTACAATGGTACGCATTGGCAGCAGCATTTTTGGGAAGAGAAAGGTTAAACATTATAAAGAAGAGTTGTAAGGAAGAATGAACATAAATATAAGGGTAGCTGTAAAAGAAGATTGTGTAAGATTACTGGAACTGGTACATGAGCTGGCGCTTTACGAAAAGGCTCCTGAGGAGGTTACAGTTACTTTGGAAGAGTTTATTGACGCAGGTTTTGGCGAACATAAGGTGTGGGATGCTTTTGTAGCTGAGGTGGATGGTTTTATTGCAGGTTTTGCTATTTATTATACCAGATACTCCACATGGAAAGGCTGTCGCCTATATCTGGAAGATTTTATTGTAACAGAATCTTACAGAGGTAAAGGCATTGGCAAATTACTTTTTGAGCGTGTCGTACAAGAGGCAAAAGATAAAAACTATAATGGTATGAACTGGCAGGTTTTAGATTGGAATGAGCCAGCGCTTAACTTTTACAATAAATATGACGCGCAATTGGATACAGGTTGGCTTAATGCCTCCTTCTCTACTGAGCAATTAAAGATGAAATCATATCAATAAAAACCTATCCTATGAAAAAATTAGCTCTTTTATTCATCTCTCTAAGCTTTATAGCTTGTCAGAATGAGAAAAAAACCATTAATGGTTCAGACAATATAAATGAAACGGATTACACCAGCCTGTCTTTTAAATATGACTCGGTAAAAGTATCCAGTAATTTCGTAATTAAGAGCAATGAAAATACAACGGACACCACAAAAGCGGTCATCAGGTATCCTGTATTTCAAGACCAGCAAATCAACCAGTTTATTGAGCAAAAGGTAATGAATTGTGCAAATGAGGGTGAGCATTATACCACCTACAAAGATTTCACCAATGCTTTTGTTAAGAATTTTGACTCTTTCAGCACGGAGAATAAAGATTATGGACAAACCTGGTTTATGGATGCAAAAGTAGAGGTTAAAGAACAGCACCCACAGTACCTTTCTTTTCTGCTCACTTTTGTAAATTATGAAGGCGGTGCACATCCTAACAGCGCTTACACCTACCTGAATTACGATCCGCAAAATCATAAGGAGGTTGTTTTAGATTCACTGATCAATCCCGGCTCAATGCCAAAATTAACTGCTATAGCAGAAAAGGTATTTAGAAAAAATGAAAAGCTATCCCCAACTGCGAGTTTAAAAGACAATTACTTCTTTGAAAACGATAAGTTTAGCTTAAATCAAAATTTCAGCATTACCAAAAAAGGTCTAAAGTTCCTTTATAATCCATATGAAATTAAAGCTTATGCCTACGGAATTACTGAGCTGGTTATTCCTTTTGCCGATTTAAAGGATATCGCAAAACCAAACAGCTTACTTAACCCCGCTAATTAAAAAAATGAAAGTATTCAAATTTGGAGGAGCATCTGTTAAAGATGCCGATGGAGTGAGAAACGTCGCGTCAATCATCAATAACCACGAAGGTCATCAATTACTCATTGTTGTTTCCGCAATGGGAAAAATGACGAATAGACTGGAAGACCTGACTAAGGCTTATTTAAACAATCAGGACGATGTATTGCAAATATTTGAAGAGATAAAACTATACCACTTTAACATTTTAAATCAACTCTTTCCAGATCACAATCACCCAATATTTAATGATATTGTAAATACGTTTGTAGAGATAGACTGGCTGATTGAAGAGCAACCTGATGATGCGCCCGATTATATTTACGACCAGATCGTTTCTATCGGCGAGATTGTTTCCACTAAAATATTAGCAGCATGGTTGGGAACTTTACGTGACAATGTAAAATGGGTAGATGCCCGCAATTTCATCCATACCGACAATACCTATCGTGAAGCCTCACTAAACTGGGAAAAAACGGAAACAGAAATAAAGAAGAATCTGGAACCAATTTTGGCCGAAAATATTGTCGTAACGCAGGGATTTATTGGTAGTACCAGCGAAAACTTTACGACTACGTTAGGGCGTGAAGGTTCTGATTATTCTGCAGCCATATTTTCTGCCTGTTTAAATGCAGAATCGGTAACCATCTGGAAAGATGTACCCGGCGTTTTAAATGCCGACCCTAAATGGTTTGATGAAACAGAAAGAATTCCTCAGCTTTCTTACCATGATGCAATAGAACTGTCCTATTATGGTGCCACCGTTATCCATCCAAAAACCATCAAGCCTATACAAAACAAAAATATACCTTTATATGTACGCTCATTTCTTCATCCAAATGCTGAAGGAACAGCTATTACCGATCTAAAGAACCATTTGCATGTACCTTCCTTTATTTTTAAAGTAAACCAGGCTTTATTATCTATATTCCCTAAAGATTTTTCGTTCATTATTGAAGAGAACCTGAGTCATATTTTTAGCCTGTTCCATAAACACAGGGTTAAAATCAATACCATGCTCAACTCTGCCATCAGTTTTTCCATCAGCTTTGATTATGATGAGAAAAAACTGGAAGCTTTAATCGCAGATTTATCTAAGGATTACAAAACGAAATACAATACCGGAGTAGAATTGGTTACCATCAGGTATTACAACCAGGAAACAATAGATCGCGTAACGGTAAATAAGAACATTCTTTTGGAGGTAAAAAGTAGAAATACCTGTCAGATTGTAATGAAAGATAAAAAAGAAACGGAGTAAACAGATCCTTGAACAAGCACATTTTAGATCAGCCGGTACAGGAATTCATCAGCCATCACTTAAATGATGATGTCCATAAAATTGCTATGGCCAAAAGTCCTTTTAAGGAAGTTGAGGCCCGCGAACTGGCCAATCAAATTGCTGCAAAAAACAAATCTGCAAAGAAACTTTCCAGGTGGTATCATACTGAATCTATTTACTACCCGCCCCTGCTTTCCATAGAGCAATGCTCATCCGAAACAACTGCTGCCTACAAAGCAAAATTGGCTATAGGAAATAGCTTGATTGATCTGACAGGAGGCTTTGGGGTAGATAGTTATTACTTTGCAAAAGCTGTTGACTCGGTGGTACATTGCGAAATAAACCCCGAGCTATCAGCAATAGCAGCGCACAATGCAAAAGTATTGGGGCAAAACAATATGAGCTTCCTGGCCACTGATGGTATTGCTTACCTGCAAGATACGGCAGCTACTTTCGATACCATTTATATAGATCCGGCAAGAAGAAGCAGCGCCGGTAAGGTCTTTATGTTAAAAGACTGTACACCAAATGTGGTGGAGCATTTGGATCTGTTACTAAAAAAGTCTGCCAGAATTATCGTTAAAACAGCCCCTCTTTTAGACCTCTCCGCTGGTATAAAAGAATTAAATAATGTTGCTGAAATCCATATTGTAAGTGTAAAAAATGAATGCAAAGAGCTGCTATGGGTTATAGAAAAGCAGGAAGTCTCCAATATAAAAATAACCTGCAGCACCCTAAACGAAACTGAAAAGCACTTTAGTTTTTTAAAAGGAGATGAAGAAGCCAGTCAGCCACAAATACTGACCGAAACACCTTCGGGTTATTTGTACGAACCAGATACCGCTTTACTAAAGAGTGGCGCTTTTAACCTGATCGGCTTAACTTACGGATTAAAGAAACTGAACACACAAACACAACTCTACAGCGGCGACCAAATCAACAGTAGCTTTCCGGGAAGGATATTTAAAATAAACAGGATCATCAGTTCCGGAGAATTAAAAAAAGAAAAGCAGCTTGTTGGTAATGTAGTGGTTAGAAATTACAGAGATAAAGCAGAAAATCTTGTCAAAAAATATAAAATAAAGCCTGACAACCACCGATTCCTCATCTTTACCGAAAGCAAAAAAGATGGCTATATTGTAATCGATGCCACAATTGAGCAACACTATTAGTCCTGTGCAAAGGCATCCTGGAACTAAACCTTGGCGCAAATTTTAACAAACTTTAACAATCTTTAACATTCATAACCAAGTGTAATTTAATGATTTAATTATTTTTGATTAACCATAAATCAAAAACCTAAATCATGAAGAACTACCAACGCATCAACAACCTCACGGGCTTCATTCTTTTTGCCTTTGCAAGTATTGTTTACTGGCTTACTATGGAACCTACCGCCAGCTTTTGGGACTGCGGTGAATTTCTCTCGGCATCCAATAAACTGGAAGTAGGTCACCAACCCGGAGCACCTTTATTTTTAATGATTGGCAAGATGTTCTCGCTCTTAGCTATGGGCAATACCGCTAAAATAGCTTATTGGATAAACTTCAGTTCTGTATTGTCTAGCGGGGCGACTATCATGTTTTTATATTGGACCATCACCGCTTTGGCTTCAAAACTATATCCTAAAGAAAAAAGTTCCTTACAAATTCTCAGTGTAATTGCTGCCGGAATAACTGGCGCATTGGCTTACACTTTTTCAGATACTTTCTGGTTCTCGGCAGTAGAGGCAGAAGTTTATGCACTTTCTACCCTCTTTACGGCCGTTGTATTTTGGGCCATCCTAAAATGGGAACGCAATATGGATAATCGCTGGCTGGTGCTCATTGCTTTTTTAGTTGGCCTTTCCATTGGTGTTCACCTGCTTAGTCTGCTCGCTATTCCAGCAATTGTATTGATCTATTATTTCAAAAAAACAGCGAAGCCTAATTTAATTGGTACAATAAAGGCCTTTGCAGTTGGCTGTGTTCTGGTGGGACTGGTACAATTTGTAATTGTACAATACCTGGTACTCCTGGCCGCAAAATTTGATCTCTTTTTTGTAAACACTCTTGGTTTTAGCTTTGGCTGGGGAGCGATGGTATTTATTGCAATACTAGCTTGTTCTATTGCTTATACCATTTCCTATTCGATTAAACATCATAAATACAACCTTAATCTTGCAATGGTTTGCCTAACCTTCATCCTTTTTGGTTTTAGTTCGTATTTCATGATTGTGATCCGGGCCAATGCCAAAACAAATATCAACTTATCAAATCCAGACAATCCATTTGCTTTACTCAATTATTTGGGCCGCACCAATTACGGCGATACCCCTTTACTGTATGGAAGAACTTTCGACGCGCAACAAACCGAAATTAAAGAAACGGGTACTGAATATAGAAAAGGGGCTAAAAAATATGAAGAATCCGGTAAGGCTTATCAATTAAGCTATGATAAAAACCTGCTCTTTCCACGGACCTATAGCAACAAACCCAGACATATAGAATTTTATAAGAACTGGATGGGACTCAAAGAAAATGAAAGCCCAGGCTTTTTCCAAAATCTAAGCTTCTTTAGCTCTTACCAGGTAGGCTTTATGTATTGGCGTTATTTTTTATGGAACTTTGCTGGTCGCCAAAATGACGTTCAGGGACAAGGCAGTTTAACTGAAGGAAATTGGATTACAGGAATTAAAAGTCTGGATGGCGTCAGACTTGGAGACCAAAGCAAGTTACCCCCATCCATCACCGCCAACGAAGGGAATAATATCTATTTTGGCTTACCACTGCTCTTAGGTATTGCAGGGCTGATCTTTTTATACCGAAAAAATAAACAGATCACGATGGTCATTGTCACCCTTTTCTTTTTTACCGGACTAGCTATTATTCTATATTTAAATCAGGATCCATTGCAAGTGCGCGAAAGAGATTATGCTTATGTAGGCTCATTTTATGCTTTTACTATTTTTATAGGCTTCGGTGTATTGGCCATCAAAGAAACATTATCACATATCGCACCGCAGAAATTAAGTCTGGCTGTCGCCGCTATTACAGGCCTATTAGCCGCGCCGGTAATTATGGGTATGCAAGGTTGGAACGACCATGACCGTTCTGATAAAAAAACGGCATTAAATTGGGCTGCCAATTACCTCAATTCTTGCGCACCAAATGCCATCCTATTTACCAATGCCGACAACGATACCTTCCCCCTATGGTATGCCCAGGAGGTTGAAGGGATCAGAACTGATGTAAGAGTAGTTTGTCTCCAATTTTTAGCTGACAGTGATTATATCAATCAGATGAAAACGCCGGCCAACCAATCTGCCCCCCTACCCATCGCTATGACTGCGGATAAATATCAGAAAGGTGTTCGTGATTATCTTCCCTTTATAGATTATGGTTTTAAAGATAGTGTTGAACTGAAAGATTTACTTACTGTGTTGACCTCCGACAATAAGGACGATAAAGTAGAAATGCAAGGTGGTTCATTTGAAAACTTCCTGCCCACCAAAAAGTTAAAGTTAAGTATTGATGCCAATCAACTGGTTAAAACAAATAACATTCAGGCAAAAGATAAAGACAAAATAGCACCGCAAATGGAATGGGATTTTAAAAAGAATTTTGCGGGCAAAGCGGACCTCGCGATATTTGATATACTGGTTACTAACAACTGGGAAAGACCTGTCTATTTTGGTTCTTCACTCTCCGAAGACACTTACATAGGCTTAGATAAATATCTTTACCTGGAAGGCTATGCTTATCGTTTGCTACCGCTTAAAAGAGATCCTAAAGATAACCGTGATAAATCAGAAATGACCAATTCTGATGTCATGTATAGCAATACCTTACATAAAATGGATTTTTCTGGTTTTAATAAAGCAAAATATCTTGATCCGGAAAGCAGAAGGATTGCTACCGACAGCTGGGCTTTCCAAAATACACTTGCAAGTAACCTGATTTCGGAAGGCAAGAAAGCTCAGGCTCAACAAATCATCACAAAAAGCATTAAAGAACTTCCATTAAAACTCTATTCAATTCATGATACGTTGAACAGGCTTGAATCTATCCGGATACTTCACAACTTAAATAATCAACAGGATGCGAACTTGTTAGCTAGCAAAACAGCTTCGTTTTTGGATCAGGAATTGAGCTATATCGCTTCATTACCCGTACAACAGCAGCAAGCGTCTTTTAGAGATATTCAGATAGGGATGTACGTTTTAAATGGCTTGGGCGAACTTACCAATGAAACTGAGCTCAATAAAAGGATCAGGAATAAGTATAAGGAACTCGAAGATACATTCAGTAAGTCTTTGGGGTAACGTCCATCAAGCTGTTCATCAACATCTCAGAACATTTTAAAGATCAAAACGTTCACGCAGGGCTGGGCCGTAGCTTCTGCTCGAGTTTAGCTTGCTGCCTGCATTATCATTCATGATAAAAAAGAAAGCTCCGTTAAACCCTTTTCTGATCTCTTTGATCAGATCGGCATTAAGCATGCAGCCCCTGCTGATCCTCACAAATTGGTCAGGCAGTTTTTCTTCCAAACCAGACAAGGTAAAATCTGTGAGGTGGCATTTGCCATCAACGGTATTTAAAAATATGTACTTCTCCTCTGCGTTGATGAAGGCCAGCTCCTGCAATTTTATGAGCAGTATGCGATCGCCTATCTTTACGGTAAGTGTTTTAACTTCCTTTTTTACATTCAGCTGCTTCATGAGCAAATCGAGCGGAATGATGTAGTCAGACAGACCTTCAAACTGCTGTAATTTACTAACTGCTTTGGCAAGCCGTTCTTTTTCAACAGGCTTCAGGAGATAGTCAATCGATTCTTCCTCGAAGGCCTTAACGGCATACTGATCATAGGCTGTAGTAAAAATTACTTTTGGTGCCTTCTTTAACCTGCTCAACATATCAAAGCCATTCAGTACTGGCATTTCAATATCCAGAAAAACAAGATCGGGATTATGCAGTTCGATTAACAACAGTCCCTCCATACCATTGGAGGCTTCGCCTATTATATTTATCGTCTCATGTTGGGCCAACAGACGTTTCAACCGTTGCCTTGCCAGCGGTTCATCTTCGATAATTACAGCGTTCCATTGTTTAGCCATGCTGCATCGGTATTTTTATTTCTATTTGTTTTATGGGCTTGTTTAGCAGCTGCAATTCATATGCTGATCCGTACAACAAGTTCAGCTTGTCGAAAGTACTTTGCAGGCCATAACCTATATTCAGTTCATCAGGGAAGGGAGCGCCATTATCACTAATGGCAATCACCAGCCGACTATCTTTACGGATCGTAATCCGCAACTCAGCTCCCGCTGCGATGTCTTTCAGGCCATGCTTCAAAGCGTTTTCTATCAGCGGCTGTATCAGAAACCGGGGAATCCTTTCCTGCTTCAGTGCAGGGTCGATGTCTAATATAAAACTGATCCGATCACCAAAACGAATCTGCTCAATATCCAGGTAAGTGCTCACGATTTCCATTTCCTCTGCCACTGTTACGAGGTCGTCCTGATTGTTATTGATGCTATATCTAAACAGTTTGCTCAGCTTTAATGTCATGTCTTCGGCCTGGTCAGGCTGTTCGTGAATCAGGCTTGCGATAGCGTTCAATGCATTGTACAGAAAATGGGGATTGATTTTCGATTGTAGTGTTGCAAGTTCCGCCTGAGTTTTCATCTGCCTTAACTTCAATACATCAAGATCCCTTTCTCTGATTCTTGCATGCAGCCGGGCCTTTTGCGAATTGTAGATATAGAAAATAGTACAGATAATCACGACAAGCATGGAACTTACGAGATAATCATGGGGATGAAACAGCTGGTAAGGTTCGTTGAATAGCAACCATTTGATAAAGTAAATGGATTCTATAGCTAACAGCATGGCAGCAAGGCTGCTGGCGTAATACAAGATAATAAACAACCAGATCTGATCCCTGTTGAATTTCAATAGTTTTTGCGAAAGATAGACGCTGTTGCCGATGGCCAGCGAGATGATTACGCTGAATAGTATTTCATAACTTACAGAACGGAACCCGATAAAATGCCCGCTAAACACGGAGATTAACGCAGATAGTACACAACCTATACCAAACCCGATCAACAGATAGGTTAGATTGCGCTGAAAAAAACCAGGATTTCTGAAGACTTCAATTCTTCTGCTATCGGTTTCCGTACTGCAATTGTCCTTCATCAGATTATTTAATTTGCGCTAATAACTCTTTTGCCCGATCAGCACCCCAGTTTGGTTCAATGGGCGTAGCCGGTTTAAATATAGCAAATTTTGCCGATGCGGTTTCTAAAATGCTTTTAGCTTTTGCCTTACCACCACCAAATGCTTCAGGGGTATAGAAAATATTCTGCCCGCTGATCAGATAGATTCTTGGATTCTCAGGATTTAAGGCTTTGGCTTTGGCCAGAGAAGCGGCAGAAGCACTCATCATCGCTAGTCTCGATTGCGGGTCAATACTCAGCTTAATGTACTGCACATACCCCTTTAAAGCATAGATCTCGCTGTTATCAGGCGAAAGTGCATCTGCTTTATCGATCTCCGAAAGTGCCTTGTCCAGATACTGATCTTTAATCGCCTTGTCGGTAGTTGTTAGTCCGGCAATTAAATTACTATATCCTGCATAGTAAAATGGCGTCCATTGCTTTACTTCGGCCTGTGCAACGCGGTCAAAATAGTTTGCGGTACTGCTGAAGCCATCAGTGCCCTTAGCACTTTCCAGCATCTCAAGACCTTTTTTCATGCCCATTTGAAATTTCTCTGTCGCACTCTGTGCAAAGGTATTCAGACTGAAAGCTACTAAAGCTAAAGTCAGCGTTTTTGTTAATGTGTTCATGTCGTTGTTTTTAAAGGTTTATATTATTTTTGATTTAGCGTACGAAGTTGTCATCACCGATTGTCATAATAATCCCTAAAATGATATCCCTGCGTGACGAGGGTTGTATTGCACGGCGGTTAAGTCCGTCGGTACTATACTTGTAACCATAGATGTTCTTGAAACCGGCTACGTTACTGGCGTTTACATACAATACGCTGAACTGTTTGAGTACATGCGTCAGGTAGCTCAAACTCAAACTCAGGTTGTTTAAACTTTTGGTCATATCGCTCAGGTAGACGGGATTGTTTGGATTTACATAGCTACGCCCGGAAGCAAAAACGTATGTTGCACCAATCTGTGAATTCAGCTTGGGTATAAACTGTTTCCCTACTACAGACAGCGTGTGTTTTGCCGCAAACGATGGCCTGGCGAGCATAGGATAATCCGCAAAATCCCTTTTGCTATCCAGGAAGGAATAGGATATCCAGAAATCTCCGTTAGGAATCGTTTTCTTGTCTTTCAGGAAGAGCTCAAATCCACGTGCATAGCCATAACCGGAATTATCTAACGAAGTACCATTCACTTTAGTGAGGTTCGCGTAATCCTTATAATAACCTTCAACTCTCAACAGCCTGTCGGCCAGGTTAAGTTCATACTTTAAGATGTAATGGTCTGCCTGCTCATAGTCAAGTGGCTTTTGAATCAGATAACCGTCTTCCGGATTCTGGAAAAATCGACCATACGCAAATGAAACCTGTGATGAAGTTGTGGTTTTGTAGGCTAAAGAAACACGAGGTGCCAGGTTATATCTGACAAGATAACTTGAGTACTCAGTACGTAGTCCTATTCTTGCTACCAGTCTGCTGCTTAAATACGCGTCTGTTTCTGCAAATGCCGAACTCAACTGATCTGTGTAGGACCGGCCTAAGGTATTCAAGCTTTCCGTTCTGCCGATATTAAATGTTTCCAAACCAAATTTCAGATTAGAAAGACGCCCGAAATAATGTGTCAGTGTAGCCTTGCCTTCTAATAGTTTGTCAACACGTTTGTAGTTGTTTACAGTCATTAAGCCCGCATCACGATCCCGGTTATAGGAAACACCCGCTTCAATTTTCCATGAACTGTTCAGGTAGTCTTTATAGGTGCTGTTCATATAAACGTTACTATTATCGTTGCTAAAGTAGCTCGGAGAGGTTGGTACATCAATATTTGGACTATATAGGCTCACTACAGCGGCTCCATATGCCGCGTAGAATTTAAACATTCCAGTCTCAGATGTTTTAGCTTTGTACTGTATGCTACCACCACCTTGTTCAGGTATCTTTACAAAAGTGTTTTGTTGTTGTTTGAAAATACTGTACTGCGGGACCAGATTGTAGTAATAACCACCTAGTATAAGCGCACTATTTTTAAATCTTATGTTCTGATCTATACCTCCACCCACTGTAAGTGCAGTGATTCCCGTTGTTGTTTTCTCTGGCAAATCTGTACTCTCCAGCACAAGCGCAGAACTTAGTGCCTGCCCATATTGGGCAGAATAACCTCCTGAAGAAAATGAAGTGCCCTTAAACAGGAAAGGGGACAGCCGACCTCTGGAAGCCTGATCAGGTACGGTTGCGTTGAACGGACTTTTTACAAGCATGCCATCAAAATATGTTTTCGTCTCTGCAGCGGTACCTCCTCTAACAAACAGACCCGTTTCGGCCCCGGCTGGTTGCGCTCCGGGTAGGGTTTGCATTGCTGCGATAATATCAGCCCGGGATCCGGCCAGCGTAGCGATATCTACAGATCCCAATATTGCGCCTTTTTTTGCATCGCCGGTGGTGTATATGCCGGCGCTGATCTTTACCGTTTCCAGTTCGTTGACAGCGGCTTTCATCAACAGATTAAGCGTCATGACTTTGCCTGTTATATTGATCTGCAGGGAATCCGCATCAAAGTTCAGCGCCGAAAACATCAGCATTTGAATTCCATTTTCTGTAGTGCTAAAGTCGAAGTGACCAGCGCTATCTGTGGATGCGCCGTCGTAGCTGTTTTTAATGCTGATGCTGGCATTTGTTATAGCTTTACCTTTCGAAGTTTTGATTGAACCACTGATACGGGTCTGCGCCTGAAGGCAAGCTGCCGTGAAGATCATTAAGAGCGTAAGCGATATATTTTTCATGACCTGCTGTTTTGAAATCATGATCAAATATGTGCAGCAGCAGATGGATTGCAAATGAAAAGCCGACGACTTGCAGTATCTGACGGATGAGTGGTAAAAATTCAGGACAAAAAAAAATAGGCTTTCAGGTAAGGAAAGCCTATTCAGTAATTTAAAAGGAGATTACTTGTTTGGTTGAGGTGTCATCCTCAAATATGGTTTAATTACTGTATGTCCTTTAGGGAACTTAGCCGGAATATCTTCCGTTTTAATACTATTCATAACAACTACATCCTCTCCATCTTCCCAATCAGCAGGTGTAGCCACGCTATAATTAGCAGTAAGCTGTAAAGAATCAATCACTCTTAATACTTCATTAAAATTACGTCCGGTAGAAGCCGGATAAGTCAACATCAGCTTTACTTTCTTATCAGGTGAGATAATGAACAATGAACGTACAGTTAATGTCTCAGATGCATTTGGATGAATCATATCATAAAGATCTGCCACCTTTTTATCTTCATCTGCAATAATTGGGAACTCAACATTGGTATTTTGAGTTTCATTAATATCTTTAATCCAGCCTTTATGCGATTCCGCAGAATCCACACTAAGTGCCAATACCTTAACGTTTCTTTTTTCGAACTCCCCCTTTAATGCAGAAGTACGTCCTAATTCAGTAGTACATACAGGAGTATAATCAGCAGGGTGAGAAAATAAAACTCCCCAACTATCTCCTAAGAATTCATAGAAATCAATATCACCGATAGAAGTTTGTGCCTTAAAATTGGGAGCTGCGTCCCCTATTCTTAAACTCATAATTTTATATTTTTACGTGTAAATAATTACGATTACAAGGTAACAAATAATGTCTACAAATTAAGTATACTATTTAAAATAATTCTCTTTGTTTTGTCATATCATTAGGATCATTTATAAATTTAATGGGTGCAATCTTAGCGCCTAAATGTTTATTAAATTGTTCAATCGTATAATTGGCAAGAATCGGTGTATCCTTTTCATCATGCTGGTGCAGAAAAAAATATACCTTTTCTAATCCCCTATCCAACCAGGTTCTAATTCTGACTACCCAGTCATCAATTCTTGCGAAATCTGAATCTTTATGTTCCTGACCATTTCCAACAAAGCGGATAAATATTTCGGGTATAGTCAGTTCCATATGCACACAATCTCTTCTGCCACTGGCATCAGTAATTACAGCTCCTTTTTTATATCTCGCCAGCATTTCAAAAAGCTGAGCTCTCGCAGCCGCGTCCCAAAACCAGTCCTCGTGTCTCAATTCC
Organism: Candidatus Pedobacter colombiensis; assembly: GCA_029202485.1. NCBI lineage: Bacteria > Pseudomonadati > Bacteroidota > Sphingobacteriia > Sphingobacteriales > Sphingobacteriaceae > Pedobacter > Candidatus Pedobacter colombiensis. The sequence continues at coordinate 3,448,255 of CP119313.1, forward strand.
ACAAAAACTTCTAAATCTACAGGAAGGTGTTTAATGTAATTCTCCAGTACATCAAAGTTTTTAGGACCAAAGTTGTCGCCCAATTGCAAAAAGCAAGGACCTAAAAACTGTCCGAACTCATGAATACTTGTCAGGTAAAGATCAGTAGGTACCTCTGCATCTTTTAACCTTTTAATATGACTGATGGTTCTGGAAAATTTAGGACAAAATAAAAAGCCATTACTGGCATTATCTTCAGCCTTAACACGCCATTTGCGGATCAGCTCGGCATTGGGAATACTGTAAAAAACAGCATTTAACTCGATAGAATTAAAGTGTTTTACATACTCATCCAAAAAATTAGCTTCCTTGGTTTTTTGAGGATAAATCATATTCAACCACTCCTTCCGACCCCATTTTGCACAACCAATGTAAAATGCTGGATCTTTAACTGCTTTAGTTCCCGAAAGTGTTATGGCAGTCTGCTTCCCATCTTCAGGCAGTGTAAAATCTACAGATCCAAGCTCATTTACTGCTACTTTTCCAAAGTCCATATTGAAAGTTTTATATAAAAAGAAACCCCGAAACTAGTGAATAAGTTTAATTTCAAAAAATCAAGACTCTTTGGTGTTTCCTAATTTTAAAATATGTATTTAAAGTGCTTTAAACAGGGTTTTAAAAATTGTAAAAAAATATTTTTCCCCTTTTTTCAAGATCTTAAATACACGATTAAATTTACAAAATAACCTTATACCAATCTAACTTCGTTTAATATTTTTTTGGCTGTAATAATCTATAGCCTTTTTTGCAAAGGCTTCAAGTTTGACTTCTAAAACTGATTCATCCGCTCTGTTTTTACCCTTTAATTTTTGTAATTGTTTATGTCCTGCTTCAATTCCTCCAATAGGGTCACGTATCACAATATTCTCTAAGATGACTGAAATTCTATGATTTGTATATTCATCTTTGCTGTAGATACTGTAAAACTCTTCTGGCGTATACTCCGAAAAATTTGCACATAAAGTTGAGCAATTACCAGATAATCTGCTGGATCAGCCATTTGTTAATGAAAAATATGGAAGCTATTTGCGAAATATTGAAGGTGTTATTGAACACAGCTACTATCACTTAGGTCAAGTTTCTTTAATAAAAAGATGATTTCTGGTCTGTAAATCCTACAGCTTACGTTTAGTAATTCTAATCTATGTCAAACTAATTCTATAAGTATAGAAATCGATTTCTGGATTTTGGATCTCAAAACCTATCTGCTCATATAGACTTTGTGCGGTATAGTTGTCAATTGCTGTTGAGAGTTCAACGAACTTAGCATTATTTTCTTTAGCAAAAGCCATTGCCATTTTTATAAGTTTTTCGCCAATTCCTTGCTTGCGGTGTTCCTTCGCAACATATAAATCATTTAGTATCCAATTTTTAACTGCACGTGCGGATGAATATTTGGGGTATAGCTGGGTGAATCCGACTGGTTTTGACTTGTCATTTATTACTGCTACAAAAATTACAGATTCATTATTATCCAATCTCGCCTGAATAAAATCCTCAGCCAATTTAATATCAGATTCTTGTTTGTAAAATACTCTGTATTGGTCAAATAGGTCGAAAATCAAATTTCCTTGTGTATTGTTTACTCTAAATATCTCCATTCTGTTGATTAGTGAATTAAATGTAACATGCTCCTGTTGGCTAGCACGCTTTTTATCCAAATAGAATTTTACACTAATTTATTGAAAAAATCAGCACAAAATCACCACATCAAATTCATTGGATGCATTGCCAGTTAAAGAATTGATGTTTGCATAATTTCACGGATTAAGAATAAAGAGGAAGTACGTCTTATAGAATCATGTGCGAATCCAGTAAAAGCTTTTTAACTTTCATTACAGTCTTGGTTGATGAATCAGTCAATTTAGCTACCTGTCTAATTGTAAGCCCTTTTTTAAGCTCCTTGGCAATCATTTGAGAATTTGGCTTTAATAAGAATTTTTTATCTGTTTCAATTGTACCAGTTGACCTATCTAATACGCCACCCTTTTGAACAAAAATTTTCCTGCCAACTGAGCACAGTTTATTTTCCCATTCAATCTTGCCGAAAACCATGCATGGGAACAATGTTACAAAAAATCATGTACCCTTATTTGTTATTTTCTGTGCATTGGCTAGTTACCATATACAATTCCCGTATTATACTCCTAAATGTTATATTTGAATATGATCAAAAAACCAGAATTAACATTAGCACAAAAACAAGAATTCCAAAGACTATTCGATTTATTAGTAATGGAGTCATCTGAAGAGCTACAGAAGCTTTGGAATACAAATTCAACAATCACATGGGACCTAGGTGGCCATCCATTCATTCCGAATAATATCCATTCAAAGCTAAAAGGCAAGCAAGCGGACAAATTTGTTATTTTGATGAATAAATTTAATGATAGAAGGCTTTAAAATTATTTTCCTCTGAGAAATTATAACTTTACAGAAATGATACTTAGGCTTAAAATTGTATGTTAAATGCACAGAATCTCTAGTTTCTTTCATTTTACAGCTCAATATCAAAATTAAACTTATGCGCTCTTCTAGTAGTAGACAACAGATTAAACCGAAATTGATTTCATTCGGCATAATTTTCTTAGCATTAGCATGTGCTTTTGTAATATCTAAATTCCATGATAACACTTACTATTATCTTTATCCTCAGATAACCAATGAATCCACATGGGTTATTCTTTGTTTCACATTCATCATATCATCAATACTGTTTTTGCTTCGCAAAAAGTATAGAACTTTATTAAAAAACAGCCTGATAGTATATATAATTTTTGTACTGTCATTACTAATTAGCACATCCTTTTTTGTTGGTTCAATGCATTACATCCTGTATCTGTATGATAAAAGCTCTTTTATTATTGACGAAGACATCAACAAATATCAAATCAAAGACGAATACGATGCATTTGACAAAATTAGACATAAGCTTATCTTCGAAAAAACTCATTGCATGGAGTCTCTTGCCAATCTAGCAAGAAACAAACTAAAAATATCTGAAAAAGATAGGTACCCAATTCCATTTCTAGTAAAAACCAATAGAATTAAAACTTATGAGTTAACATCTGGTGATATGGCACTGGAGTTGAATAGGTGGACGACCCCAATTCCAATCGACCCAATAAAGCCCCCAAAAGATCCAAATGAAGGATACAACTATTCACTATCGATTATTAAAAACAATCAAAGTATCGAAATAAACGATAGAGATCAAAATAGAACCTTTTTTATCAAATATTTCGATACCCCATATTCACCATCAAAAGAGCATATAATCGATATCATTAAATCTCATATTTCTAAAATAGACAGCAATATTGAGAGGATCGATAAAAATAAAAATCTAGTAAAAGATAGAGGTTTACCTCTGAGTCAATTTGCATATGATACTTTCATGAAAAGTGTGCAGCAGGATCAGAACATTTTCAAAATTTTATCATGGAAAAGCCGAATACTATATATGCTACAGCTAGTCCTAACGGTCTTAATTATATTTCCATTCCTCATTGACATTAAAGAAAGGATTATCAAAAGGATATCACACTAAGTTCCGTTTTGTTTTTCTCTTATCTTTTTCTACCCATTAAAGCTTTTAAACCCAATACAACACAATGTTTAAGAGTATAATTTAAAATGTACAGAAGCAATGAGAATCGGACATGAATTTATCTATAAGTCACTAGCTGACATATTTGATAAAGAAGAAACAATAAAAGAAAGCCAACTAAAAGAAAGTTTTAAAAACTTCATGTTAAACCAATACCCATGGATTGACAACAAAAATTTATCTCGCTTATTTAGTCAGGGCTGTTATTATGCCCACAAAGATGGTTTGACAGGATTCATGCAATAAATGGCATTAAAAAATTCAGTATTAATATGTACCTCGGTCATTCCTCTTAAAACGATTGTTAAGTGTATCTATAGTTTCAATGATAATAGTGTGTATATTGGCTGTAGGAATACAAGTAGCAGTTAGAAAAGGTATGCATCGAAATGACTGAATTAGAGATTAGAGAAAAAATAGATCTCCATCGCAGTGGGAAAGACTCCTCTAAGAACTATGTTGAATTTTATTTCCATGCATGTTTTTATGAATTTTTCAACAGTGAAGACTCATATTGGAAGACAAACCTAGATGGCTCAGAGTTATCAGAAATTCTGAAAACACTCAATGTACAGGTTGATTTTGAAATACTAAAAACTAAGTATAATAATCAACAGAACCATGATGTTGAGGTTTTTCACAGTACATCTGATGAACAGGTTTTTGTTTACTTTATAATACTCCCCAAATATTGGACAGCTGATTAAATTCATAAATTTAACAGTTGAAAATGAAAAAAGAGCGTAGAAAATTCAGTTCTGTTTTCAAGACCAAAGTGGTGCTTGAAGCAATTAAGGAAAGTAGTACCATGCAAGAACTTGCGTCCAAATACAGTCTCCATCCCACACAGATCACCGCGTGGAAGCGTGAATTTCTTGAGAAAGCCGATACGGTGTTTGGTTCAGAGAAACCAGATGAAAAGGAAGAATCTAAAGAGAAGGAACTGTACTCCAAGATTGGCGAACTTCAGATCCAGGTTGATTTCCTAAAAAAAGTCTTGGGGAAATGAGTATAATTGAAAGGCGTAGCCTTATTTCCCCGGAGCACCAGGCGCTGAGTATTGCCAGTCAGTGCAAGCTACTGAACTTGCAGCGCAGCTGCTATTATTTCAAGCCTAAAGGCGAGTCGCTGTTCAACCAGTCGATAATGAATTTGATTGACCGTAAGTTTCTTGACTGCCCGTTTTACGGCGTGGACCGGATGACTGCGTATCTTAACAAAGATTTGGGATGTCATGTGAATAACAAGCGTATACGTCGTCTTTATCGTGTGATGAACCTGCGGACAATTTATCCTAAAAAGAACCTGAGCAAGGCTAATGCGGCACACCATAAATATCCATATTTGCTGAAAGGCTTGAAAATAGATCGGCCGGGCCAGGTTTGGCAGGCTGATATCACTTATATTCCCATGTTCAGAGGCTTCATGTATATGTTTGCCATTATTGATGTGTACAGCCGAAAGATTGTCGGATGGAGCATTTCAAATACCATGACCGTAGAATGGTGCAGAGATGTACTGCTTGAAACCATTGAAGAACATGGTACACCTGGTATATTTAATACGGATCAAGGCTCACAGTTCACCAGTCCGATCTTCACTAAAGCACTTAAAGACAGTAATGTAAGTATATCTATGGATGGCAAGGGAAGAGCCTTGGATAATGTGTTCATTGAGCGATTCTGGAGATCTTTGAAACAGGAGTATATTTATCTTAACCCACCTAACGGTGGTATGGAATTATTCCAGGGTATAAAACGGTATGTGGAATTTTATAACAATGAACGAAGGCATCGGTCAATGGACGATCTTACGCCAAATGAGGTATTCTATCAAAATAATAAAAAAGTGTCCTAAATAATCTTAAGTTTGACCTATAGCTGTCCAGCAAACCGGGAGTACTTCACTTTGACTTGGAGAAGGAATCATCTGATCAAAATGATATGTTTTTTCTGGGCATCCGCTGTTTAAAAGTGGATGAACCAATGATCCATCAAAAATTATTAAATATTTATAGAAAACTAGGCACCACTTCAGCATTCTGCTTTGATATCTGGAATGAAAAACTTTATAATAAGGTATTTAGGAGTTATTTTTATTTCTACAACAATGATTATAATGAATCTAAAAGGCAGCTAAACCATCATGGTTTATGACGGTCGAAGTGCAGGGCATTTTATTATTCTGCCCAACTAGGGCTAAGCTAAGCAACCTATTAGCTATACTAATACTCATTAAAATGTAATTTATTTATAGCTTATGGGACAATGTTTTAATTGAACGATTATCTTAAAATGCATATGATTTTTACATGCTCCTACTGCAATCTTATCGTTGTATATGACACCCTGATAATGGTTGGCACCCTCTAATAATTAAGGTTAAATGGACTACAGAATTAATTCATTAACATGTTTTTTTTTGGAACCCTGATTTATTACGGTAGTCCTCCGTATCCTCTTCCTCCATAATGCCCCCCCTTTTTTACCCAGGGACGTGGTACCCTTTTCGCAAACCAAGGGCATTTTTGGGTTCTGAAATTTGGTTTTTTAGCTCATTTGAAAAGCCAATTTCAAAAAATATTTTTTATATTTTTTTGCTTAAAAATTTAAGACACTGTGCCCCATACAGATGAATTATACTGCAATAAACAAGTAAGACTACTTGAAGTATAAAAAACCTTTTTTATCTCCATAACCTAATGGATTCTCCTTCTCATCTACTAACGAGAATGTGATATAATTCCCATTTTCTTTATACCCACTAATTTTATATGGGAGTACAGGAAAACATTTTGCATACGGATTAATGTATCCATACTTATTATTATCTGATATGAAGAATGTGGAATAGAAGGAATCCCTTGAGACGATACTGTCATATTTAGCCTCAAATTCTATTTTGCCAGCATAATTAGCCAAACCATACTTACCTTCTATTTTAAGCATCCAGAAATCTCCTGTATGTTTTCGGCTAATCTCATCGTAAATAACAGGCAATACCATTTCATTATCCGAGTTGATTATCCCCCATTTTATCTGACTAGTCCCCTTCAAATACTTCCCTACTATAAAATAGTTCTTTTTTAGTCCGTTGCTAAAATATTCCAGCGTATCATAAACTGCAGGTATGATTTTATATGAAGCAATAACTCCATACTTACCTCCTTCAGTGTATTTAATGTAGTTTGAGTAAACATTATTAGTATCAACCTTCGTTACATCAATATTGAAATGATGTGGGATGATTTTTTCTGAATCATATTTTCCAATAAACGCCTTTTGGTAGTTTATATTAAAATCCATACTGTCTATCTTTCTGTTATAGTCCGAATTATACTTTTGTAAACTAGTAATCAATTTGATTTTGTTAGCCCTAATTGCAAATGAAAAGATCTTAATCATAAAGTCGCTGTTCACCCTTTGAGTCACAGCTTCCGAACTACTCCCATAATATAATCCATCAACAGGCATAACATCTCCTCTTATCAGTGGTTCTTTACTATTATCATTTACAGGTATCATGCTAAAATTATTTATCTGAGGATCTAAAACAATTTTATATTTTTTGGACTTTATAAAAATATCTTTATTCGGATAAATTGTTACACCTTTTAGTCCCCTACTTACCCATTGCTGGATAGTTTGATTTTTCGTATTATACCAAAATATACCTGCACCACCAGACGTATAAATCAGGTACAAATGATAACTTTGAATTCCTAAACTCTCTATGGAATTCACTGTGTCTTTCAATAAAAGTTCGCCTCTTAAATTGTAGAGCTTAAACTGACTGTATTTGCTGACCGTTTCCTTTATAAATACAGAATCGGCATGTAGCCTTTGGTACTTGGGAGACATGATGATACGATCATTATTTAACATTCCAAATTTTTCATTTTGCTTTACAATGAAATAGTTACCTGTCGTATTTCCATATACATAGTTTCCAGCTGGTGTTATTTCTGTATATGATGGACTCACTACAATTTTCCCTAAAGTATCTGCCAATCCCCAGAGCTTACCCTCTCTATATGGCACTCTTTGACCATAAGAGAATAAAGAGGAAATGAAAAGTGGCAACAGTAGAATTAGTTTTGCTACTAACCTAGATGTCAGATCTAGGTGAAAAATTGGCATGAAAAGGCGTTTCATAGATTTTCTTTAAGCAACCAAGATAATAATTTTTATCTATTGGACTCCTGAGCTTAAGTCTATAATAAAACACTTTGATATCATTATTTAATATTTAAAAATAATCATATCATTGGATTTTTGATTAGCAATTATGTTCATCACTTAGAGAACCATTTAAAGCAGGTTATTGAGCACGATTTTTAAAGTGCTGCGGTTCAGATCCAAAATATTACAGAAATAGCTGCTTTAAATATGAAATGATGCTTTCTGGTGGCAATGGCATTATTGAAGCACCACATAGCAGTCCCCACCTGCCAAAAACAACAATTCCTTTAATGCTTTCGGAAAAGAGTTGTTATTATTAAATAGTTGCTCCAATTGAGAAATCTCTTCCAAGGAAATCGGTTCAATTGAACTTTTATAATTGGGGTCATTAGGATAAGCATCAGGATTATCCCTTAAGTAGGTTAATATTTTATTTCCATTTTAGGAATTGTATTTAATGCACATATATTTTGTATTGTCTATTTACCAACGATGCATATTGAAAAAATTCTTTGAGACTTGTAATTATCCCTATAAGCGACTCTGGGGCATCATAATAAAACTCATCATCTTCAATTCCCAAAGCACCGATAAAATCGGCACTGCCATTGATTGTATCACTGAATCTATCCCTTCCGCCATATTTAACTATCAAATCCTGAGTTTCATTATTTAGAGCTGGAATTACTTCATTATCTATAAATTCGATGGACTCTTGTATTTCAGATGGTACAAAATGGGCATCGATATCACTAGATGTAAAGCTATCCCTTGGAAGATCATATTCAATCCTAAATTGCCATTCAGTTAATGTTGCATCAAACAACTTCTGTGCTTTAGGATAATTGGTTAACATAGAATAGTACATCAACAATGCATAAGTGCCAAAATCAATAGTTAAATGCACATCTTCGCAACTAAAAAAAATTCCTCTTGCCATAGTTATTTCATAAATTAAATAAAAACAATCAATATAAGTTAAATTTTACTATAGGTTATAGCAATAAAACAATCTTTAAAAAAATCAAGTTTTTAAGCAACTTAGACATAATTGATGTTATCACTGAAATTGCATCTTTTAACTATGGTCACACTACAATAATATAACTGGCCTGATCTATATATATTTCTTCATATTTTCCCTTTTAAATAAAAACCCCCTCAAATACACGATTTAAGGGGATAAACGAAACTAGTACATAGTTTCGGGGTTTCAATTCTTTTAAAGAAGAACTATTATTTATAAACCTTGATCATAAATACATAATCCTTTATTTTATCAACTTGCTTCGGCTTGCTTAAGCCTTGCAGTGAACTTCTTTTGCTAAATGCTACCCTTCTCCCTAAAGAATCATTAGGAATAGAGTTTAATGCCTCTTGAATATATTTCGATTTAACAGCAAATGTAGCGCCGTCAACCTGATTCTGCTTGGCACTAATTACACCAATGATATTACCATCACGATCCAATAGAGGGCCGCCACTATTACCTGGGTTAACCGGAATCGATACCTGATACTGCGTAGTATCACCATTATAACCTGTTTTAGAACTTACATAACCTTGTCCGTATACAGCATCATCTTTAGGAAAACCTAATGTATATACTGACTCGCCCATTCCGATCACATTTTGCTTTAATCTATATGGCAAATTAGATAGGGGACTAAATGATTCATCTTCAATTTTAAGAATCGCCAGATCGTATTGCGAATCCTTACGTTTTACAACCGCTTTAAATGAATTGCCTTTGCTATCCTGAACATACACAGAATCCGCATCTGCAACGACATGTAAATTTGTTAAAATATAACCATTAGCGGTTAATGCAAATCCGGTACCACCAAAATTAGCAGGCTTCAAATTCTTGCTTGCATTATTCGAGTTTATTTTTCTGATCAGGTTACTCTGAGAATTTTTAATCTTAGCCAGCTCTCTGCTCACCAACTCCACGCTTCCACTTTGCTGAGTAGTTTGTTGTATCGAATAAAGTGTAACTACAGTTAGCAAGATAAATGAGGCAGCGACAGCAATTGCTGCCTTATTTTTACGCCAAATATTTACAATGAATGATGGATGTGGACCTAACTGTTTACTTAAAGTGTCTACATCAATCTGTGCATGCGCCTGATTCATTTTATTTTTCAGATCAGAAATTGCAGCATAATCGTTTAATGACTGCAAAAATACTTTATGAGCAACCACTTTATGATCAACCGAAGGATCTTTTAAACACAATTCCTCAAAAGCTTTTGCTTCTTCATCGTTCAGTTTACCATTCAGGTAATCCTCAATTATACCTTCTAACTCTATCTCGTTCCACATATCAGTATTAAGATTGAAAAAATAATTTCTTTAACCTTTGAAGGCATTTATATTTCTGTGTTTTGGCATTATCCGTATTGGTATAGCCAAATTTCTCACAGATATTCTGCATTGAAAGGTTATTTAAATAAAAATCCTGAATAATCGTTTTACAGGGTTCGCCCAGATGAAGCAAAGCTGATTGCATTTTTTCAAACTGCAGATCCTTCTCCTCGTGCTGTTCCACATCCTCCTCAACTGATATCAAATCATCAAAGTCTGTGACATCATTTGTTTTTTTGCTTTGCTGTGAAAGCTTCTTTAACCAAATTCGTCTACAAACTGAATATATGTAGGTTTTTAGTTTACTGCTTAATTCAAAATTACCGCTTTTAATCTTATTGTATAAAACAATAATCCCTTCCTGATACACGTCTTTTGCATCATCCTCGTCACCGTTATTATTCAGAATAAATTGTAAAATCATCGGAAAATACCCCGTATACAACTTATTTAGCGCTTCTTCTGAGTTATTTAGTATCCCTAAAACAACCTCTCTATCTGTTGGAACTGAACTGCTTAACTTATTACTCACCAATTAATACCTTTATACGTGAATGGTAACCCAATGTTAACTAAAAAAAATATTTTTTATTGCTATTATCTATTAAAACATAAATTAACAGCGATGATAAGTGTTTGATAAGTACTGTCAGAGTTCAATATGCTCCTCGTGTGAATCCACAGTGAGTCCGCCATGAGTCCGCGGTGAGTCCGCCTTTTTCCAGTAAAAAGGCGGACTCACCGCGCTCGGATTGCATTAGGAAGGCGGAGTTACTATGAACTCAGCTTGGGCACATATCACACTCATTACAAACACAAAACGAATATTATTAAAATAAAAAGAAAATAAATTTGAGAACAATAAAGAAATGATGATATATTTGCGGCTCGGAATTAGGACCTGAAAAACTTATCCGATTGTAAAACAGCACAATACAAAGAAAAAGCATTTTTATTAAATTAATTTTACTTTTTTTTGAAATCACTGGGTTACCTTTTAAACTTTCAGGTATTAATCAGTAAAAATTAATTAATTATTTAAAATAAAATTAGAATGAAAAACGCATTTAAATTTGGCTTTTTAGCTTTAGCAATTTCTTTATCAGTAGCAGCTTGTCAATCATCTGAAAAAACTGGTGAATCTGCAGATACTACTTTAACTGATACTTCTGCTGTTGTAACTACAGTTGATACTACAGTTACTGATACTGCTGCTAAAAAAGATACTGTAGCTAAAGCTACTACTCCTGAAGCTAAACCAGCTCACTAAGCTAAATTAGACTTTATAAAGAAGGCTTTGGGTTTCCCAAGGCCTTTTTTTATTGCGCTATAATTCAATTTCGCTCCCCCATAATTCCTAAAAACGGCTAATAATGTTACCTTTGTGATTGTAAAAACCGTTACATTCATGAATTTATCTCCACTTCAAGCTATTTCTCCGGTTGATGGGCGTTATAGAAATACAACCCACAGCCTTTCTAAATATTTTTCGGAATCTGCATTAATTAAATACAGAGTCTATGTAGAAATTGAATACTTCATTTCTTTGTGTGAAGCAGGATTACCCGGACTAGATCAGTTTGACAAAGCAAACTACCCTAAACTCCATTTAATTCATGAACAATTTAACGATGAACATGCTCAGGAGGTTAAAGACACTGAAAAAATAACTAACCATGATGTGAAAGCTGTTGAATATTTTATTAAAAAACAGTTCGACCTTCTTGGATTAGAAAGCTACAAAGAGTTTATTCATTTTGGCTTAACTTCTCAGGACATTAACAACACCGCTATCCCTTACACCTTTAAATTAGCCCTAAACGAAGTATATTATCCCTCTATTGCTCAATTAATTGCCAAAATAAGAGAGTTGGCTAACGAATGGAAAGATGTGCCATTATTGGCCCATACGCATGGACAACCGGCCTCTCCTACTAAATTGGGTAAAGAATTCCTTGTATTTGCTGAACGCCTGGAAATTCAACTACATAACCTCAAAGCCATTCCAAACAGTGCCAAATTTGGCGGTGCAACAGGAAATTTCAATGCACACCACATTGCTTATCCAAAAATCAATTGGATAGATTTCTCTAATCGCTTTGTAAATGAAGCTTTAGGTTTATCCCGCGCACAACACACTACACAAATTGAACATTACGATCAGTTTGCAGCACAATGTGATGCCTTGAAAAGAATTAACAACATCATTATTGATATGGACAGAGACATCTGGGCCTATATCTCTAAGAACTATTTTAAGCAAAAAATAAAAGAAGGTGAAGTAGGTTCATCGGCTATGCCACATAAGGTTAACCCAATTGATTTTGAAAATGCAGAAGGTAATGCAGGCATTGCCAATGCTTTATTCGAATTCTTCGCAGCTAAACTACCTATTTCCCGTCTGCAGAGAGATTTAACAGACTCTACTGTACTCAGAAATATAGGCGTACCAATGGCACATACAGTGATTGCAATCTCTTCTACATTAAAAGGTTTAAATAAGATTTTATTAAACAACGATGCAATTGCGGCCGACCTGGAAAACAACTGGGCAGTGGTAGCAGAAGCAATACAAACCATCCTTAGAAGAGAAGCTTATCCAAACCCTTACGAGGCACTTAAAGATTTAACCCGTACCAACCAAAAAATTACTGCAGTGACTATGGCTGATTTTATTGACGGCCTAAATGTGAGCGATGAGATTAAAGAAGAACTAAAGCAAATCACACCATTTAACTACACAGGTGTGTTTTAATAATGATTTAAGATATAATGACCTAAAACAGACACCTGTAAAAGAGAATTGAATCTATGAATTATTTACTTTTGTATAAAAAAATAAGACAATGACGATCAACGTATATACAGAACAAACACCAAATCCTGCTACAATGAAATTCATGGTCAATAAATTATTGATCAATGGCAGCGAAGATTTTGCAACTAAAGAAAGTGCTGAGCACTCTCCTTTTGCAAAAGAATTGTTTAAATTCAACTTCGTGAATGGTGTTTTTTTTGCAAGTAACTTTGTAACTATCACCAAAACAGAAGATGCAGAATGGGCAGATATTGAGCCTATTTTGAAGGAATTTGTAAAAGGAGCAGTTGAATCTGAATACAAAATAAAAGAAGACACTTCGGCCGAAGCACCTGCTTTTGAAGGAACTGAATTGGAAATTAAAATTCAGCAAATCCTGCACGATTATGTTCGCCCTGCGGTTGAACAGGATGGTGGCGCAATTAGCTATAAATCATTTGATGAAGGTGTAGTAACCGTAGAACTGAGAGGTTCTTGCAGTGGATGCCCTTCTTCTACCATCACACTTAAATCGGGAATTCAGAACTTATTACAACGTATGGTTCCTGAAGTGAAAGAAGTAGTTTCAGAAGCTTTGTAGAAAGTCTTTAATAACGGATAACTAAAAAGGGTTCATATAAAAATGAACCCTTTTTAGTTAAAATGCTTATTCATCAGCTCCAGCAGTTCCTCATCAAGCAACCCATTGGTAGCTAGAATCTCTCGTTTCTTAATAAACTCATCACCTCCACTAAAGTTCATGATCTGTCCGCCTGCCTGCTGTACAAGGTATGCGCCGGCAGCAACATCCCATGAGTTCAGGTTGTATTCGAAATAGGCATCAAAGCGACCACAAGCCACATATGCAAGATCTACTGCAGCAGATCCAATCCTTCTTAATCCATGACACCTGCGCATCATTTCAGAAAAGAGCTGCATGTACTGAGCCTGCTTGTCAAATTCATAATAAGGAAAGCCTGTAGCCAACAAACAGTCCGACAACTTAGGACGTGAAGAAACGGTGATGGGCTTGTTATTCAAATAAGCAGCACCGCCTTGATAAGTATAAAACATCTCGCCTCTGGTAATCTCATAAACCACCCCAATTACCGGTTTATCTTCTTCATACAAAGCGATACTAATGGAATAAGTAGGTAATCCATGAATAAAGTTAGTGGTACCATCAAGTGGATCAATAATCCAGTTGTACACTGCGCCCTTACGACTGGTTGTTTTTTCTTCTGTAGTAAAACCGGCTTCCGGAAGGATTTTAGCTAAATTCCTGACCAATTGTTTTTCAGCAGTCTTATCCACATAAGACACCAAATCATTCAGCCCCTTGTACTCAATTGCTTTCGCATCAAAGTTCATGGATTCCTTTCTGATAAAATTACCTGTAAGCCGGGCTATAGCAATAACCTTTGAGCACAATATTTCGTAATCCAAATCGGGTAGATTTTAATAGTTGGCTAATTTTTCTTTGTTTTTTACTGCATTGACCACAAGAAGCAAGCCAGATATGAACATCACACAAGATAAAAATTCTGCCTGTGTAAAGTGTATACCTGCAACATTGTACTTCGTATTTACCCTGATCAGCTCGATAAAGAAACGCTCTACACCATTCATCATCAGGTAAATTCCAAACATCATACCCGGCGATTTAATACGGTCGCGGATTTTCCATAAAATCAAAAACAAGATAAAGCAAACGATAACCTCATAAAGAGGTGTTGGATATGCCGGTTGAGCCAACTCATTACAAAACTTACCAACACATCCGGGTATGTGTACACCTTCGTTAGCTACATTATTTGGATAAGTATAAGCCCAAAGCCAGTCTGGAAGCCATGAAAATGGCTTAGGATTTAAGTTTGTGATACCCCAGTCGCCATCACCTGACATGTGGCAACCAATACGGCCAACGCTATAAGCAAGCATCATTCCCGGTCCACCGATATCCAACATGTGCAATACTTTAATGCCATTTTTATGAGCAATATACAGTACTGCAGCTCCGCCGCAGATCAATCCACCATAAAATGTTAAACCGCTAAAAGAAAGCAGGCTATTGATAGGATCTGCTACAAAGGAATCCCAATGCTCCAGATTATCAAATATTTTAGCGCCTAAAAAGCCCCATACCGCAGCCCAAACAATCAGTGTGCCCATCAGCTCGTAAGGATGCTGAGTAACTTCTACTGTTTTAGGCTTATCTAGTTTTACTTTATTTTTTTCCTGATAATCCCAATAGGCGAATAAGCCTGCAAAAAACAAACCACCCAGGATATTTCCTTTGGCAGAAAGCAGTACCGTTTGGGCATCACTTACAAAAAGTTGATAATTTAGCAATGCATAAACCAATTTATAGCCAATAAGAAAGCCAAAACCCGCATTAGAACCAATTTCTACTATAGTGGCAGGTTTACCAATCGTAACTAGTTTCTTTACCGGATGAAGGATACCAAGTGCTTCTTTACGCTTAAATTCTTTGGTAAAAGCCCAGTAACCTGCAATAAATGCCAAAGCAACAAAAACACCAAATGTATTAAACGGAAGCGGAACCTGTATACCAAAAAGGTATGCTATAAAATGAGATACGGTTGGAAACATAAAATAAAAAAAGTTTTATGCGAATATAAGATTAATGCGCTAATACTTCTTGTGTTTCTGCAACTTCTACCTCTCCATCAGCAGTAAGCTCGACCAGTTTAACGGTTTTGATTTCATTAACCATTACGGGATCGTACTTTGCTTTTACTTTCACATAGTTCTTAGTAAAACCATGCATAAATCCGTTCTTCTGATCGTCTTCGAAAAGAACTTCACCAATCGTGTTTAACTGCGACTGATAGAAGGCTCTGCGCTTTTTATCTGATAAGATGTGAAGCATTTTACTGCGGTCTGCACGTGCACTTCCTGCAACGCAGCCTTTCATTTCGGCGGCCTCAGTTTGCTCACGTTCAGAGTATGTAAAGACATGCAGGTATGAAATATCAAGTTCATTCAGGAACTGATAAGTATCCAGAAAGTCTTCATGTGTTTCACCCGGGAAGCCCACAATTACATCGACACCAATACAGCAGTTTGGCATTACGGCTTTTATTTTGGCAACGCGTTCAGTATATAGTTCACGTTGGTAACGTCTTTTCATTAGTCCCAATATTTTATTGGAACCGGATTGTAATGGAATATGAAAATGAGGCACAAACCTTTTTGAGGTTGACACAAATTCAATGATCTCGTTGCTTAGCAAATTCGGTTCAATAGAAGAAATTCTGATCCTTTCAATACCTTCAACTTCATCAAGCGCTTTTACCAGATCGAAGAACTTATCTTCTCGCTGTCCATTCCGGATACCAAAATCGCCCAGATTTACACCTGTCAATACGATTTCTTTAACACCACTTTCGGCAATTTGCTGAGCACGATTGATTACATTTTCGATGGTGTCACTCCTGCTGCCGCCGCGTGCCAATGGTATGGTACAATAGGTGCAAGGATAATCACAACCATCCTGTACTTTTAAAAAGGTACGGGTGCGATCACCAATAGAATAAGCCGCAATAAAATTATGGTTTACTTTCTCTATGTTTTGTTGATGAACTACTGCCTTTGGTTGTTTCGTCAGATCGGAGATAAATTCAACAATTCTGAACTTTTCTGCAGCGCCCAACACCATATCCACACCTTCAATCTCTGCAATTTCTGTTGGTTTTAGCTGTGCATAACAGCCAACAATGGTAACATAGGCATTGGGTGAATATTTTAAGGCTTCTTTTACAACCTTACGACATTTCTTATCTGCATGTTCTGTTACAGAACATGTATTGATTACATATACATCCGCCGCATCTGTAAAATCCACTACAGCATATCCGGCGTCGGTAAATAAACGGCCTATGGTTGATGTTTCAGAGAAATTCAACTTACAGCCCAATGTATAAAATGCAACTTTCTTCATCCTTTTCTATGGTAACCCAACAGCGATCAGCCGTATGAGAATTTGCAAAGGTAAGGTTTTAGATGATTTATTCCTCATTCCAACGGTAACTATCCTGCTCTAGCCCTGCCAGGTCAATAACTCTGCTTACCACCGTTTGCGCCACTTCTTCAATGGTTTTGGGAAGGCTATAAAACGAGGGGCTGGCTGGACAAATGATCCCTCCTGCTTCGGTTACAGTTTTCATATTATTGATATGGATGAGGCTAAAAGGCGTATCACGCACCACTGCGATCAATTTTCTACGTTCTTTAAGTACCACGTCAGCCGCCCTTGAAATTAAGTCATTCGAAATTCCATGGGCTATCCGGCCAAGGGTTCCCATCGAGCAAGGAATAATAATCATGGTGTCATATTTTGCAGAGCCTGATGCGAAAGGGGCATTGAAATCCATTTTAGGGTAAAATGTAAACGGATAAAGATCATAATCTTCATTGTCCAACTCAAAACGCCAAACCTCTTTTGCATTATCGGACATCACTACGCCAACTTTATCTACCTGATCAGACAATTTCAACAAACTATCCAATAGCAATTTAGCGTAAATAGAGCCACTCGCTCCGGTAATTGCAACAATTATTTTCTTCTTCCTCATAGCGGCAATAAAGATACGGAAGCACTGCAAACAAAAAAGGGCCGAAAAATTAATTTCGACCCTACATCTACCTATGAAAAACATACCCTCGAAAGGGTAAGCTCAAATGTAACTATCTTTTTTAATAAATAAAAGTTTAAACATACTTTTTTCAACTCTTTTTCTTAACAACAAAATTTTATAGCCAAACAGAAAAAATTAACAATTCACAAATATTTGGTTAACATTTTATTTTCGGAATAAAGCAACTTTATGGATTTTAATTATAAAATTTAACAACAACTTAATGATTAAGTGATTTTAGCATAATCTATCGCAATATTGGCAGAAAAGAAGTATTTATGAAAGATTTCTATACATTTAAGCTGATCATCCTAACCAAATATTATGAAACCACAACTACTTAAAGTCTCCAATAACCTGGTCAATTCTTTTAGCGCAAGGAGAGACAAGGTACCCTACATTAACAATCGCTGGCATTACCATGCCGAAGTGGAGCTGATTTACTTTAAAAAAGGTAGCGGCACACAATTTATTGGAGATAATATCAAACGTTTTAGCTCGGGCGACATTGTACTCGTTGGTGCGCATTTACCGCATTATTGGAAATTTGATGACAGCTATTTTAACGAGGGCGAAGCAAACAATGCAGATGTGGTGGTGGTTCATTTTTGTGAAAACTTTTGGGGAAGTCACTTCCTTTCACTACCGGAAAACAAAGGAATGAAGTTAACGCTGGAAAGGGCCCAAAGAGGTATTCAGATCCTTGATAAAAGCAAACGACATATTGGAGAACTGATGGAAGAAATCCTATCAGCTACAGGCCCCAGAAGAATTATTCTTTTGATGGAAGCCATACTTGCTATAGAAAGCAGTGCTCAGGCTAAGCCCTTATCTTCAATGGGATTCCGTAATAATTTTGAAGAAACTGAAAATGACAGGATCAATGCGATTTACAATTATTCATTAACCCATTTTAAAAGAAAAATCCAGATGGAGGAAATGGCTGCAGTGGCGAACATTAGCCCAAATTCCTTTTGCAGGTATTTTAAAACAAGAACACGAAAAACATACACACAATTTATTAGTGAAATACGGGTTGGTCATGCCTGCAAACTACTGATTGAAGATAGCATGAATGTAAAGCAGATCTGCTATGAAAGCGGCTTTCATAATTTCGCCAGCTTTCATAAGCATTTTAAGATCATCACCGGACAAAGTCCGCTAAACTACCAGAAATCTTACCTCAGTAAATAAGGTTTATTTTATTTTCCGGATTACTTTTTCATAAGCATCAGCATAATGCATCATGCCAATATCATTTGGATGGGTACCATCAACCATACTTTCAATATCCTGATTGATGGCTGCTTTAGACAAATAGTAGATGTTTTTCACTCCTTTTGCTTTAAGTTTTGTAAAAGCTGTTTGTAAAGCAACATTGGCAAGCTCATATGCTTGTTTCCTTGTAGCATTTAAACCCTCATCCGTATACCCATCGTGCTCGGTCAATAAAATGGGTACTCCTGGCTTCTTCGACTGTAAATGGGCAACAGTAGCCTCTACTCTCTTTATAATTTCTTCGCTGCCCGCTCCGGTTAAATTAGGCAAACAATCCAATATGTATAAGCTGGCATCAATTTCAGGCAATAGTTCAAAAACTTCTTTTTCGAGACGACCATTACCCGAAAAAGCCAAATTAACGAGTGGTCGGTTCAGTCTGCGGCTTAAAATTGAAGTCCAGGCCAAACCCGCACGACTTGCGCATCCCCCCTGTGCAATGGAGGTGCCATAAACTACAATCGGTTTTTCTGTAGAAACAGGTAAAGGTGTGAAAACGCTTTGCTCTGGCACACTGATTTCCATCCATTTCACGGTATTATATAAAGGCAGGTACAAAGTGTAATCTCGCGCCACCTTATCTGTCGTATTCAGGTTTGTGTATTTATACACAACGGTATCACCAAATGTATATTTACCACCGGCCCACAGCCATTTACCTTTAGCGTCTTGTGCATACAAATCTACTCCACTTACTCCGGTAGCAGGCATGTGATCCATTCGCATGTAACCCGACACAGCATATTTGATGGTAATCTCCGGAGCGTCCGATTTGAAGCGAAGGTTGAGACCGGCACTGTTTTTAGATAGATTCCATACCTCTTTACGTACTGACGATGCTGCTTTTGCAGGCAAGCGGTCATAATAACTTTGTAATCCGCTATGCCACCCCTGTCCGGCTACAACACTTGTCTGGTCCTTTGCGGGATTCCAGGTTTTATAACTGGCTTGCTGTTGAGCAAAAGTGACATTGGTGCCTATCAGCAATGAAAAGGTTAATAAAAGACTTTGTTTCATGAGTTTACATTTGTTTGGTTTTCGAATATAATAAAAAAGCAGACTAACTATAGCCTGCTTTTAAATATTATTTAAAATGTATACTCGGTTACCTGCCCATCCATCCGCCATCTACTGTCATCACAGTACCATGCATATAGTTGGAAGCTTCGGAAGCCAGGAACAAAACAGGACCTTTAAAATCTTCTGCTTCACCCCATCTGCCAGCCGGGATACGCTCCATGATAGAACGACTACGGTTTTCGTCTGCTCTTAATGCGGTGGTATTGTCCGTTGAGATGTAACCTGGCGCAATCGCATTTACATTTACACCTTTAGCTGCCCATTCGTTAGCAAATGCTTTAGTTAACTGACCAATTGCACCTTTACTGGCTGCATAACCAGGAACCGTAATACCGCCCTGGAAAGTTAACAGGGAAGCTGTAAAAATGATCTTTCCGCTACCTCTGGCTACCATATCACGACCAATTTCTCTGGTCAGGATAAAAGGTGCAGTTTGGTTTACAGCGATCACTTCATCCCAAAACTCATCCGGATGTTCAGCAATCGGCTTTCTAAGGATTGTACCTGCATTGTTTACCAGAATATCAATTACCGGGTGATCAGCTTTCACCTTCTCGCAAAAAGATTTGAGGGAATCACGGTCGTTAAAATTACACTGATAAGCATAAAAGTTCCTTCCTAATCCTTTTACAGTACCTTCCACATCACTTCCGCTCAGCTCCAGATTTGCAGATACACCAATAATGTCTGCTCCGGCTTCAGCCAAAGCCTCAGCCATTGCTTTACCGATACCGCGTTTACAACCGGTAACCAAAGCTATTTTCCCTTTTAAATTGAATAAATCAAGTATTGCCATTTCTATATTTTTTAATGCTTACAGAACACTAACCTTTAAAGGTTGTTCCAATTGTTTTTTAAAGTTATTCAGGTAATTAAACCATTCTTGTGCGTTGGTAATCTCGTTGCCTTTGGTCCAGGCCGCACCATTGTAATAAACTACAGGTTGATTGTTTTTGGCTGATGTATGTGTCAGCAAATGCATTTTATCTGTGCCCATACTTAACTGTCCACCCAATACAATCGTTGCTACACCGGTGGTACCATCAACACCATGTTGAGGCTCCCAGTAACCTACAATACCTTTTACCTCGTCCATTAAAATGGCTCCAGGTTCTTTTCTTTTTACGATCCCTACTACAACAGGTAAAACATCACCGCTATAAGTATAAACAGCCTCAACCCTATTCAAGTGCGATCCTGCATCCAAAGAAATGGTTTTAGTAACCTTAACAGATTTTCCTGCTACATCCCAGGCATCATACCCCAACTCAAAAGTTGTACGCAATGGGCCATTATCCAATGTTTTCCAATAGTGATAGTTTTTAGAGAAGAAAACAGAATCCTTCACAAATGGAGCAATATCTCCGGCACCCAGCGTAAGACCTACACTGTAATAGTCCAGTCCATTACCATGATCGGTATGGTAATCACCTGTTTTATACCACTCATTGATGATAAACTTATTAGGTCTTTTTACCCAAACATCCGTTCCAAAGGCATTGTCTTTTCTGCCTTCCAGTGCTTTTCCATACATACGGAAAGCTACCTTATCATTCTCCCATGCAAAATCATCATAACGTTCCGGGACATAACGACCATAAGTTTTTTTGGCAACAGGAGCCGGTTTACCAGGTACGATTGATAGCCTGGCATTGCCATTTGCTTTTAAACTTACCTGAACCAATAAGTTTTGCACCTCAGCTTGTCCGCGACGCTCCAGCTGAAAAGGAACTTCCTTTTTGGTCTCTGAATTTACAACCTTAAAATTAGCGATATCTAAACGCGGATATTTAGCCACAATGCTGCTCCAGCTTACTGGAACAATTGCATTTGTTCTGTCCAGTTTTGAAGGGTTGGATACCGTTATCGTCGCTTTAGTTTGTGCCATTACCGGTACATATAAAGCCGGAAACAACAATAAAAGACCAATTATTTTTTTCATCATTTTATCAGCTAGTTCTTACTTCAAATCATTAATTGCACAATGGTCCATATCGCCGTAATCTAAATTTTCACCTGCCATTCCCCAGATAAAAGTATAATTGCTGGTACCTGCTCCAGAGTGGATAGACCAGTTAGGCGAAATTACGGCTTGCTCATTTTGCATCCAGATGTGTCTGGTTTCCTGAGGCTCACCCATAAAGTGACAAACACTTTGTCCCTGTGGTACTTCAAAATAGAAATATACTTCCATCCTTCTGTCATGCGTATGTGCCGGCATGGTATTCCATACACTTCCGCTTTTCAGCTCAGTCATACCCATTTGCAGCTGACAAGTAGGCAATACACTATTTACCAACAATTTATTAATCACACGGTGATTTGCCGTCTCTGGTGTACCTAGCTCAACGATTTCAGCATCTGCTTTAGATACTTTTTTATTTGGATAAGTATGGTGTGCAGGTGCAGAATTGATGTAGAACTTTGCAGGGTTATTTTTATCCTCAGAAGCAAAACTTACTTCTTTTGTACCTTTACCAAGGTATAAAGCCTCTTTAAATTCTAATTCGTAAGTCACACCATCAGCAACAATTTTACCTTTTGCACCAACGTTAATGATACCCAATTCTCTTCTTTCCAGGAAATAAGCAGCCTTCAGGTTTTCAGGATTAGACAATGCTACGGCTTCATTTACCGGCATTACACCTCCTGTGATATAACGGTCGAAATGAGATAAAGTAAGCTTAATCGAATCTGCTTCAAATAAGCTTTCCATTAAAAAATTCTTGCGTAAAGCAGCAGTATCAAATTGCTTTGCTTCACCCGGACTAACTGCATAGCGGCTTTCAAAAGATGTTTTCATTGTTTTGTTTTTTATTTATTCGTGTATCCCAATGGGATATTATTGTGTTTTACTAATTAATTTGTGCTGGTTGACTTCCTGTTGATCAGCTCTACGGGAATAATTACCGGCTCTGTTTTATAGGTAGGTCCCTCTTCATCATTCTTCAATAGCTCTACCAGTGTTTCGACAATTCTTTTACCTACCAGATTGGGGAACTGCTCGACCGAAGTAACAGCCGGAGTAATGATCGCTGTACGCGGATCATTAGAATACCCTGTAATTTTCAATGTCTCAGGCACAGTAATCTCCTTTTCTTTGGCATATTCAATAGCTGCAATGGCACTGGTATCATTATCCGCAAACAGACCATCAGGTACTGTTCCAGCTGAAAACATTTGTTGCATGGCTACCATTGCATTTTCATGTGTAAGTTCCTGGTGAAAAACCCAATCTGGATTTACGGGTAGCTGATGTTCTTCCATTGCCTTTAAAAAACCTGCTGCCCTATCCTGATAAAGATTGGAAGTTAAAGGCCCTGAAATGTGTGCAATTCTTTTGCAACCTGCCGCTATCAAATGATGGGTAGCCAAATAAGCACCTTTAAAATCATCACCCTTAATCAAGGTTGCTTTATAATCCGCTACCGGAACCCTATCGTAAAAAATTACGGGAGTACCGCGTTCAACAAATTTATCAAAGTGACTAAAATCTACAGTTTGTAAAGTACAGGCAGCAATCAAAGCATCAACCCTCGAACCGTAAAGTGTTTCGGCCAATTCCCGTTCCATCGCTACCGAATCGTTAGATTGGCAGATGATCAGATTATAACCATGTTTATGCAAGTTATTTTGTATGGTTGTGATCACCTCTGCATGAAAAAACATAGAAACCCGTGGAATAATAAGCCCGACAGTATGTGTCCTATTGCTACGTAAGCCGGATGCCATGTGATTTCGACGATAACCTAGCTTGGTTGCCATCTCCAACACATCATTTCTGGTCTTTTCCCTTACATAAGGATGGTTATTTAAAGCACGGGAAATTGTTGCAGGTGAAAGCTTTAACGCTTCCGCAATATCGAGTATGGTATTCTGGTAATTCTTTTTTCCGTTAGCCATAAAACAATTAATAATTGGCAAGCTAGCATTTTTTTCAGTCATCTGAAAACGTTTGCATAAATTAGCATAATTGTTACCCATGGTATGACAGCACAGGATGGCGCGATTATTTAAAAATACTATATTTAACCGCAAAACCCTATATACATGAACGTAGGCCTATTTATACCTTGTTACATCGACCAATTTTATCCAAATGCTGCCATTGCTACTTTAAATTTATTAAGCAGACTTGGCATAACAGTAAAATATCCTGTCAACCAAACTTGCTGTGGACAACCAATGGCCAACTCGGGTTTTGAGCACCTGACACAAGGTTGTAATGACTTGTTTATTGACAACTTTTCAGAATTTGATTACATCGTTTCTCCTTCGGGCAGTTGCGTATTGCATATAAAAGATCATTTACACTCAGCTGCAGCAGAAGACAAAGCTTCAGGCATTAGAAAGAAGGTCTACGAATTGACAGAGTTTTTAACAGATGTACTTAAGGTTGATAAACTTTCGGCTCGTTTTCCACATAAAGTGGGTGTACATCAAAGTTGTCACGGTCAGCGTGGTTTGATGCTTGCCCAAATGACTGAATTGGTAGATGCTCCTTTTTCAAAGCCCTTACATTTATTAAAAATGGTAGAAGGTCTGGAATTGGTTGAACTGAGCCGACCTGATGAATGTTGTGGTTTTGGCGGGACCTTTTGTGTAGCCGAAGAAGCCGTATCCGTAAAGATGGGTAAGGACCGCGTAGCGGATCATATAAATCATGGTGCGGAGTACATCACCGCAGCAGATATGTCTTGCTTAATGCATATGGAAGGTATTTTGCGTAGGCAAAACAGCAATGTTAAGGTGCTGCACATTGCAGAAATATTAAATGCACAATAGTTTTAACAGGAAAGTACAGCAATAAAGATACATGAGTTCAGGAACAAAAGATCACGCTGCTTTATCAGACATATTTAATAAGGATGAAGCAAGGGTAGACTGGCACGACGAGACTTTATGGTTTGTTCGCGCCAAGCGCGATAAAGCCGCTCACAATATCCCCGAATGGGAATCATTAAGAGAAGCAGCTTCTCAGATTAAAAACAATGTACTCTCTAACCTCCACAATTACTTAATTGAATTTGAGGAGCAGGCACAGAAAAATGGTGTTACTGTACATTGGGCAGCTGATGCGGCCGAACACAATCAAATTGTACATTCGATATTGAAGGAACATGGCGTAAACCGATTGATCAAAAGTAAATCGATGCTTACGGAGGAATGCCATTTAAATGAGTACCTAAAACAAAATGAAATTGAGGTAATTGACACCGATCTGGGCGAGCGCATTGTGCAACTGGCGCAGGAGCCACCAAGTCATATTGTATTGCCTTGTATCCATAAAAAGAAAGAAGAGATCGGCGAATTGTTCCATGAGCATCTGGGTACACCGGAAGGCATGGCTGACCCGGTATTTTTAACTGCCGCAGCCCGGGAACACTTGCGTGAAACCTTTTTAACACGCAAAGCAGCTATTACGGGTGTAAATTTCGCTGTGGCCGAAACCGGTGAATTTGTGGTTTGTACCAATGAGGGTAATGCAGACATGGGTGCGCACCTTGCCGATGTACACATTGCCTGTATGGGCATTGAAAAGATCATTCCTAAGCGTAAAAATCTGGGTGTTTTTTTAAGGCTATTAACCAGAAGTGCCACAGGACAGCCGATTACTACTTATTCCAGCCATTTTAAAAAACCAAGACCTGGCCAGCAAATGCACCTTGTGTTGGTTGACAATGGAAGAACAACTCAATTGAGTCGCCCTGATTTCCGCAATTCGTTAAAATGTATCCGCTGTGCAGCATGTATGAACACCTGCCCTGTTTATCGTAGAAGTGGCGGGCATAGCTACCATACGGCTGTTGCAGGACCGATAGGCTCTATTCTAGCTCCAAATCTGGATATGAAGGAATATTCGGATTTGCCCTTCGCTTCTACGCTATGTGGCTCATGCAGCAATGTATGTCCGGTTAAGATCAATATTCACGAACAACTTTACAAATGGAGACAAGTGATTGTTAAGGAGGGTTATGCCGATCCTACAAAGAAACTGGCCATGAAAGCTATGGAATTTACCTTATCCAGCCCCTTCGTATACAAAAATGCAGGAAAAGTAGGACGTTGGTTTATGAAACACGCTCCATTTACAGTAAACAATAAACTAAACCTTTGGTACCAACATCGTGAGATGCCTGAAGTTCCTAAAGAATCATTTGAAGAGTGGTACAAGAAAAATAAAAAGAATGACTAGCAGAGCACAGATTTTAGCGAAAGTATTGAAAAACCAACCTGATACACGACCATTACCGGCTGATCTGTTAACCGTATTTCCGGCAGCAGATCCTGTGCAGGCTTTTGCTACGGTATTAACTACCATTGGCGGTAACTTTGTTGAAGTTTCAGATTATCAGGCTATTCAAAAATACGTCCTTGAACATTTTGGAGGTCAGCGCATTGTTTCTACTTTACCGGAACTCGTAGCGGTGTCGGAACAAGGTTGGGAGCATCAGGATCCGCATAGTTATGCGAATGTAGACCTTGCAGTGATCAGTGCTCATTTTGGTGTTGCTGAAAATGCTGCTTTATGGATTACTGAAGATTTAATGCACCAGCGTGCGGTACCATTCATTTGCCAGCAACTTGCCGTAGTACTGAGCAAAAAGGAGATTGTGCAAACCATGCACGATGCCTATTTAAAAATAGGCACCGCTGATTATGGTTTTGGAAGTTTCATTGCCGGACCGTCTAAAACAGCCGATATAGAACAATCATTGGTTCTTGGTGCTCACGGACCAAAGGGTATGACTGTTTTTGTGATGGATTAGTTTTATTCCTCAATAAAATCGAGGTCTTTGTGATGCGTTTCGGGAATGGTTCTGATACAATAAAACCCTATTCCGAAACAAATCAGTCCGAGGATCCCTGCAGCTTTTAATTCGAAAACATGAGGTTTTAGAGTGGTGTATATGGTAGTCATTAACACCACGGTTCCTCTTACCATATTTGGTATGGTGGTGGCTGCTGTTGCCCTTACATTGGTACCAAATTGTTCTGCACCGATGGTTACAAACATGGCCCAGTAACCAATACCAAATCCTACCCAAAGGCACATTGCATAAAGTCCGGTTGCTGTATTTATGCCAGCAAAAAGATATATAACTGCTCCTATTGCGGTGAAGATCATCATATAGGTTACAGCACGTATACGTGATTCCAGCCAATAGCTCACCAATCCGCTCACCAAATCTCCAGCCGAAAGTCCGACATAACACCACATTACTGCTAGTCCTGGTTTTATGGCCTCACTAATGCCTAGCGCCTTGCCAAATTCATTACTAAAAGTAGCTAGAATACCGATCACGTACCAGGTTGGCAAACCAATGCCAATGCACTTCAAATACAAGATTAACCTGCTTTTCTTTGTGAAAAAAGATAGAAAATTCCCCTTAGCTACATGACTCTTTTCTTTCATTGTATGAAACATACCAGATTCAAATACGCCTATTCTTAAAAACAACAGCAAAATTCCCATGCCTCCTCCTATGAAATATGCGTTTCTCCAGCTGAACAGTTCTACCGTAAAATACCCGGCAATAGCGCCCATCAATCCTACACCTGCAACAACAGAGGTGCCGATTGCTCTTAACCTTTTAGGTAAACTTTCTGAAACCAGGGTAATACCTGCTCCTAATTCTCCGGCAAGACCAATACCTGCAATAAAGCGGAGCAGTTTATATATGGTGACATCATGTACAAAACCACAGGCAAAGTTTGCAATAGAATAAGTAATGATAGAGCCAAAGAGTACAGATAGACGGCCTTTTTTATCACCCAAAATACCCCATAAGATCCCTCCAAGTAGCAAACCTGTCATCTGCCAGTTTAAGATACTTGCTCCTTCAATAGAAACCTGAGCTTCATTGAGGCCAAGTTCTGTTAAGCTGGGTATGCGTACGATACCGAATAAAAGCAAGTCATAGATGTCTACAAAATAGCCTAAAGAAGCTACGATGACAGGAGCGCTGAGCAAATAGGCTGCAGCGCTTTTCTCTTTGGTTAGGTTGGTCATTTAATATTTATAGTTTGGTTTTTTATTGTACAATACTAAGATATTTATTTTTATAATTAACTATTTTATTCATTTTAAAATTATTTTTTAAGATACAAATACAAGCCTGAAAGCTGTCCATTAAAAGGATTTTAGTAAACTCGTAATAGCTTCATAACCTTTAAAGGTCAAATTATATTCCTGATGAAAGATAGTATATTTGAGCATAAACTCCCATCATTATGCGTGTATCATTTGAAGAATTACAGGAAGAATTTAAAAGGGTGCTTTTGAAACTGTCATTTCCGGAGGAAACAGCTGAAATCTGTGCAACAATATTTGCATCAAACAGTAGAGATGGCATATACTCGCATGGATTAAACAGGTTTCCTGTATTTGTACAGCACGTAAGAAAAGGAGTGGTAAAACCTAATGCAGTACCAATATTACTCGACAAAAATGGCGCTATTGAACGTTGGGATGGAAACTTTGCACCCGGTATGTTTAATGCTACCCATAGTATGAACCGTGCTATTGAACTGGCAAAAAACAACGGCATTGGTTGTGTAGCGATCAAAAACACCAATCATTGGATGCGTGGGGGTACTTATGGCTGGCAGGCTGCAGATGCGGGCTGTATTGGTATCTGTTTTACCAATGCCACAGCAAATATGCCTGCCTGGGGAGGCAATAAGACTGTTTTAGGTAACAATCCATTAGTTATTGCTGTCCCTCGTGCCGAAGGACATGTGGTACTGGATATGGCGATGTCTCAATTTTCCTATGGAAAAATGCAGGAATATGAACTGAAAAATGAACCACTCCCCTTTCCGGGTGGCTACGACGAACAGGATAATTTGAGTACCGACCCTGCTACAATCCGCAAAACAAAGCTGGCCTTACCCATTGGCTTCTGGAAAGGTTCCGGTCTTTCCCTTATGCTGGATATCCTTGCGGTAGCTCTTAGTGGTGGACAGTCTACTGCCAAAATAACCGAGCGTGAATACGAAACCGGAGTATCCCAGTGCTTTATTTGTTTACACCAACCTGATATGCACAGCGCTCTTATAGAAGAAATACTAGCTTTCACAAAGAGCAGCGCCCCGGTATCATCCCCGAAATCGGTTAGCTTTCCCGGTGAGCGTACTTTGCAAACCCGCCATGAAAATGAGAAAAATGGCATCCCGGTAAATGAGGAAATCTGGCTACAGCTAAAAAGTATGTAAAAATTTGGAATACTTATTTTATTCTCTATATTTGGTTAACCAATAATTGGTCGACCAAATATATTGTATGAAATCATTTATAGAGACCATCAGGTCAATCGAAGTAGAATCTCCTGTTGATAAAATCATAGGACAGCTAAAACAGCTCATTACTTCGGGGCAATTGCAACCTGGCGACCGATTACCTGCAGAAAGAATATTGGCTGAAAAATTTGGTGTAGGTCGTAGTTATGTTCGTGAAGCCATTTTAAAACTTGAGTTTTACGGTTTACTCAGAACCAATCCACAAAGTGGAACCTATGTTGCCGGTTTAAGCATTAAGGTTTTAGACAATATCATTACTGACATCATCAAATTTAATAAGGAAGATTTTAATGCACTTTTAGAAGCCCGGTATTACCTGGAACTGGATGCGGTAAAGCTGGCTGCAGAAAGAAGGACAGCGCAAGATCTGGTGAATCTTAAGGAGGCACTGATTGATTATGAAAACAAAACGAATAACAATCAGGATGCAATTGAAGAGGATATGCTTTTTCATATTGCCATTGCAAGGGCTTCAAAAAACTCTGTCATTGAATCTATGATTCTTATTTTGATTCCCGACCTGATCAAAAGTATTGTAGAAAACAAGATCTGCGGAGACAATCGTGGCAAACTGGCTATTGCCGAGCATAGAAATATACTCATGGCCATAGAAAATCAAGATATAGATGCAGCAGAAAATGCAGTTGCGGCCCACCTTGACGACATGTTTCAAATTAGCAAAGCCGGTTTTTCCGCGCAAAATATTATTAATGACAACTAACTAAACACAAAAACTCTTATTTCTTAAAATGCGTATGAACTACTTAAAAAAGTTGGTAATGGCCGTGCTTTGTCTGATGTGTACCCTACCTGCAATTGCACAGGAACACCCCAATATCATGCTTACCAAAAAAAATATTGAAGCGGTAAGAAAGGGAGCGGCTACTTATTCTTTACTAAAAGGATCATATCAGAAGGTTAAAGCTGATGCGGATAAAGCCATTGCAGAACCCATCAGTGTACCGACCCCTAAAGATGCAGGTGGTGGTGCCACACACGAACAGCATAAAAAAAACTATACCAATATGCTGAACTGTGGTATTGCTTATCAAATTTCGGGTGATAAAAAGTATGCAGCCTATGTAGAAAGTATGTTGCTAAAATATGCTGCCGACTATGGCAAATGGCCGCTGCATCCCAAAAGAAAAGAAAATCATGAGGCCGGAAAAATCTTCTGGCAAAGCCTGAATGATTTTGTATGGCAGGTATATACCATACAAGGTTATGATATGGTTTATGATGCCATATCTCCAAAAAACAGAGTCATTATAAATGCCGGTTTATTTGAACCTATGCTTAAATTCTTTACCATTGATTGTAAAGAAACCTTTGATAAAATCCATAACCATGGCACCTGGGATATTGCGGCGGTAGGTATGACCGGCTATGTTCTCAACAAACCGGAATATGTAGAAATGGCGCTAAAAGGATCAGCAAAGGATGGTAAGACCGGTTATATGGCGCAAATAGATCAATTATTTTCTCCGGATGGATACTATACAGAGGGACCTTATTATCAAAGATATGCCCTGCTTCCTTTTATCATTTTCGCAAAAACGATCAATAACTTCCAACCGGAGTTAAAGATCTTTGAATACCGTAATCAACTCTTAGCTAAGGCCATAAACACTTCTTTACAACTCACCTATACTGATGGTACTTTTTTTCCTATCAATGATGCTATAAAAGGTAAAACATACGAAACTGCCGAACTGGTATATGGTGTTGACATTGCCTATGCGGATATCAAACCTATGCCCGATCTGCTCGACATTGCCGAGAAACAGAACGAAGTTGTTGTTTCAGATGCTGGGTTAAAGGTAGCTGCAGATCTAAGTGCCGGCAAAGCCAAGCCTTTTGCTTACCAATCACAACTTATAAAAGATGGCGCTTTAGGGAAGGAAGGTGGACTAGGGATATTAAGACACGGCAGCAATGAAGACCAACAAACCTTACTGTTAAAAGCTGCTTCACAAGGTATGGGACATGGGCATTTCGACAGGCTAAACTTATTGTACTACGACAATGGTGTTGAAGTTTTACCAGATTATGGGTCAGCCAGATTTATCAACATAGAATCTAAAAGGGGTGGAGATTATTTGCCAGAGAATAAATCATGGGCAAAACAAACTGTTGCACACAATACCCTGGTGGTAGATCAAACTTCCAACTACAAAGGAAACCCTGATGTTGCCCAACAGAACTTTCCTGAGATTCTGTATTTTAAAAATGATAAAAACCTACAGGTAGTCAGCGCTGCCGAACGTAATGCCTATCCAGGTGTGCAAATGATCAGAACATCGGCATTGCTCAAAGTTGCAGAACTCAGTAAACCATTGGTGATTGATATATTCCAGGCATTATCTGATAAATCGCATCAATACGACCTCCCTTTTTGGTATAAAGGATATGTTGTTGATGCTTCTGTAAAGATCAATGCTTTTACAGATCAGTTAAAGCCATTAGGTGAGAAATATGGCTATCAACATATCTGGCTAAATGCAGATCAGCCGATTAAAGAAAAGACCGGATATCTGAGCATTTTAAATAACAAACGCTTTTATACTATCCATTTTGCCACCGATACCACAGTTAATTTAAAAACATTGTCACTTGGTGCTAATGATCCGGAAATGAACCTGGTAGAGGGCAAAGCCTTTATGCTATCTTCTCCTAAATCGAATAATCAGATCTTTTTTAACATTATAGAGACACATGGGAACAGCAATCCGGTTGATGAAACTACAACCGGCGCCAAGAGTAAGGTTAGTGATTTAAAGATTCTGAGCAGCAATAAAGACCAGGTTACAGTTTCATTTAAGGTAAAAGATAAATTGTACACCTATCAGATCAATTACAACAACAAAGAAAACTTTATAAAACTTAATTGATACGGATGTATTCTCCCCACACCGGGAAGATTTCCTTTGAACCTAACCTTAAATATAAACCAAGATGAAGAAAATGATCATGCTTTGCGGGCTACTCTTTACGGGTTACGCTCTTAGTGCTCAGGATACAGTAGTCGTAAAAAAGGTAACCTATCCGGCAGGCTTTACGGAGCAGTTAAATGTAGTTTACACCAAAGTTAAAGATTGGGAAGGTAAACTCGACCTATACCTCCCCCCTGCCAAAAATGGCCCAAGTCCGCTGGTCATCAATATCCATGGCGGTGGCTGGAACAAAGGAAATAAGGAATCGCAAACCGGATTTAGTGGCTTCTTTAAAAAGGGCTATGCAGTAGCTAATATTGCTTATCGGCTTACGGGTGTTGCAACTGCGCCGGCAGCTGTTGAAGACACCCGCTGTGCATTGATTTACCTGATCAGCAATGCTAAGAAACTCAATATTGATGTCAACAAAATTGTAATTATGGGCGGTTCTGCCGGTGGGCACCTTGCCCTAATGGGTGGACTGCTGGAGAACAACCACATTTTCGACACCAATTGTATGGGGACTGAGAAAATTAAAGTTGCGGCCATTATAGACAAATATGGCATTACCGATGTATGGGATTGGGGTTATGGTCTTGACAAGACCAGCAAATCAGCCACCAGCTGGCTGGGTGCTAAAGCAAAAGATAAAGACTTTGCCATGTCTCTATCCCCGCTATACCTGGTAAAGAAAACCAGTCCCCCGGTATTTATTGTACATGGCGACGCAGACCCAACAGTGCCTTATCAGCAATCCGTTGCGCTTAAAGTAAAACTGGATGAACTAGGCGTAAAGAATGAATTTGTTACTGTTAAAGGTGGTCAGCACGGCAAATTTACCCCTGAAGACAACGCAATAGTCAATGCAAAAATTATAGATTTTTTAAAGGGACTGGGACTATAACTGTATTATAAAAAGAGATGAAAGTAAAAGGATTAAGATGGTACATTATTGCACTGATTGCCTTTGCAACGGTGATCAACTATGTAGACCGTAGTGCCATCAACATCATGTGGCCTTATATTTATAAGGAATTTGGGATTGCTGATGTTGACAATAAAAGTGCGCTGGCGCTAATTACTACCTTCTTTATGATTGCCTATGCCCTTGGGCAAACTTTTACAGGCAAGCTGATGGATGCTGTAGGTACCAGACTGGGGATGACGATTTCTATCATTGGCTGGAGCATTTCTATTGCGTTGCACTCCTTTGCCCGTTCATTAATGTCGTTCAATATCTTCAGATTTATGCTCGGCTTTTCAGAAGCAGGAAATTGGCCCGGCGCTACAAAGAGCAATGCAGAGTGGTTTCCGGCAAAAGAGAGGGCTATTGCGCAAGGCATTTTCGGTGCTGGTGCATCCTTAGGCTCGGTAGTTTCGGCTCCTATTATTGCCCTGTTATATATTGCATTTGGCTGGAAGATGACCTTTGTACTCATTGCCTCATTGGGATTGATCTGGATTATTCCATGGCTGGTGATCAACAAGGCAACACCGGAAAAACATCCCTGGTTAACAGAAAAAGAGCGCAATTACATCCTGGATGCTGAGCCTAACGCCAACGCTTCTGTTGAGGTGGCCCCAGTACTGACCTGGAGGGAGCTACTAAAATTCAGAAATACCTGGGGTATCATCACGAGCAGGTTCTTTATTGATCCGGTATGGTGGTTGTTTGTAACCTGGCTGCCTACCTTTTTAAAAGAACAATTCCTGTTCGACATTAAACAGATTGGGACCTTCACCTGGTTGCCATACCTTTTTGCCGCCATAGGCAGTTTAGTTGGTGGCTATCATTCCTCCTGGCAAATTAAACAGGGTATTACCGCCGTAAAAGCAAGAAAAAACTCAATTGCCATAGGTTGTGGCGTCATGCTGCTCTCCTTAGTTGCAATCGTTTATTTCCTCGATACCCTTAAAGACACTCCTACCCTTGCTATGGTATTAATTGGCACTACACTATTTGGTTTTCAGTTTCTTATCGGAAATATTCAAACCTTGCCAAGCGACTATTTTAATGGCAAAAATGTGGGTACAGTGGCCGGCATGGGTGGTACTGCAGCAGTGGCCGGAACATTGCTGACCACATGGGCCGTACCTATTATCACAAAAACAAGTTACGTTTCCTTCTTTGTGCTGGCAGCGGTGCTGGTTCCTATGGCATGGATTTGTATAAAATATATGACATCTAAAAAAATAACTAATTAATAAATAATAGAATATGCGTTTAAAAAATAAAGTCGCAATTGTAACTGGCGGGTCCAGAGATATCGGTAGAGCAGTTTCATGTCAACTTGCACAAGAAGGTGCAAAAGTGGTGATCAACTACCATAGCAATGTAGCCAATGCGGAGGAGACCTTAAAACTAATCACAGCTAATGGTGGCGAAGCCATCATTGTTAAAGGGGATGTAACTAAATCTGCCGAAGTTGCCGAGCTGGTTGATCAAACCCGGGCAGCGTTTGGTGATGAAATCCATATCCTTGTGAATGTTGCAGGAGGCATGGTAGCCAGAAAACCAACTTTAGAACTGGACGAAGATTTTTGGGATGCCGTGATGGACCTGAACTTAAAAAGCGTATATCTGATGAGCAAGGCGACTATTCCTTATATGAACTCAGGTGCTTCAATAGTAAACCTTTCTTCTCTTGCAGGAAGAGATGGTGGTGGACCTGGAGCAAGTGCTTATGCAACGGCGAAGGGCGGTATTATGACCTATACCAGAGCACTGGCCAAAGAACTTGGCCCTAAAAACATTCGTGTAAATGCCGTTTTGCCGGGAATGATTGCTACTACTTTTCATGATACATTTAGTAAACCTGAAGTGCGTGTTAATGTAGCCAATGCTACTTTACTGAAAAGAGAAGGGCAGGCATCAGAGGTTGCAGATCTGATTGTTTATCTGGCTACTGATCAATCCAGCTATGTTACCGGTACAAATATCGATATCAACGGCGGTTTAAATTTTTCATAATATAAAACACTATGGGGTGTTTAAATACTGTAACCAGAAATTAGACACCCTTTAAACACATTACCTGGTGGCGCGGCGAAGTACTGTCCCTGCAGTAAAAAAGAGATTTTACCAGGCAGGAAACATCAATACCAAATAACTATCAAATGAAAAATTTAACAAAGACTATACTCACATTAGCCCTTTCAGCAGGGCTAATTACACTCCTTAGCACTAACGTTTCTGCTCAGCAAACCAAAAAACTTCCTGCACAAGTTCTGGATCTGGGTAATTGGAAACTGAATATACCCGAGGGTATTAAAACTCCCTGTGAATCAGATGAATACCGACAGCCGGAATTACAAACCTATAGCAATGAAAATTGGTTCTATGTGAACAGAGGTGGCAACGCGGTTGTTTTCCGGGCAATAACAGGCGGAACTACGACTAAAGGCTCGGGTTATCCCCGCTCTGAACTTAGGGAAATGACGGACAATGGAACAAAGAATGCCTCATGGTCATCAGAAACAGGCACACATACCCTATTTATCGATCAAAGCATCATTCACTTGCCTGTTAAAAAACCGCATATTGTGGTTGGTCAGATCCATGATGCCAATGACGATATCATTGTGTTTAGGTTAGAAAAGAATAAACTATTTGTAAAAATGGGCAATGATAAGGGACCAGTATTGGATGAAAACTACCAATTAGGCACGCGGTTTACAATGATGTTTAAGGTGAGCAATAACCAGACTGAATGCTATTATAACGAGAAACTGAAGTTTACTTATCTCAAGGCTTTTACAGGTGCTTATTTTAAAGCGGGCGCCTATGTACAATCATCGTGTCAGGGGAAAAGAAAAGTTGAAGGAGAGGCTTGTGATGCTTATGGGGCGGTTGAAATCTATAAAGTCTGGGTAAAACACGAGCTTTAAATTTCATTCTTTAATCTCAACAATTAGTTCCATATACAGCCAATATAAACCCAAAAGACCTTTTTCAATAAACGCTAATCTTTCCTTTTGTTTATCGTCGAAACTGGCATTTTCTGTTGTCATCTTTGAGATGATCCTGTATACAATTAACTTTCGCTGGACCAGATAATATCCGGATTTATCTGGGTTCAGCGCAGTAAATATCTCGGCGTCTTCACGTAATTCTCTACACTTATCCAGAAACTCTCGATCTGCTGTTTCATCTACATAAGTGCCATCCATAATACTGGATACAATGTCTTCAAATACATCTAAATCTGTGGTCATGTTAAGTTTGCGTTATATTTCAAGATGTCAAATACAAAGTACAGCCCCTTACACCAACCCGCAACCTTGCTATACTTTTTAACACTTACGAAAAAAAAGAGATGATGGATTTCAGCTTATTAATAAAAGCTATCCATCATTAATATTTTAATATATTTAGATAACCAACACGCCATAAAATGAAAGGTTACGTAAAAAACTACAGTGGAATCATCTGGCTATTGACCGGAATTATAGTTGGGAGCATAGCAGGATTGATATTTGGTAAAAAAGTTGAAGTTTTAAAACCAATAGGTGATATCTTTTTAAATCTTTTATTTACGGCTGTTATACCTCTGGTCTTTTTCGCTATATCATCGGCTATTGCGAATATTAAACCATCCGAAAAATTAAGCAAAATGATGGGAATCACTGGTGTGGTATTCCTGGCTACCGTCTTAATATCCGCTATATTAACCATAGTTGCCGTTAAAATATTCCCAATACATGAATCCTTAAGCGCTGCTTCTCTTACTGAAAAAATAGACGAAAAACCCTTTGCTGATCAGCTTGCAGGGCTTTTTACAACTTCAGAGTTTTTTGAACTACTCTCTCGTAAGAGTATGCTGGCCATGATCATCTTCTCCGTTATTATTGGCTTTGCAACTCATAGATCCGGAAAAGAAGGCACCCGCTTTGCATCATTTCTTCATGCGGGAAATGAAGTATTTAAAAACGTATTTATTCTGATCATGAAAGTTGGTCCGGTTGGACTTGGGGCATACTTTGCTTATCAGGTTGGCGTATTTGGCCCCCAATTGTTTGGCACCTATGCAAAGTCATTAGGCCTATATTATAGCTTTGGCGCATTTTATTTTGTGATCATGTTTAGCCTATACGCATTCATAGCCGGGGGTGTAAGGGGAATAAAGCGGTATTGGAAAAATAACCTTATCCCCTCTGCAACAGCCGTAGGTACCTGTAGTAGCATTGCTACTATCCCAGCAAATCTGGACGCAGCGAAGAAAATGGGTATTCCAGATTACATTGCCAATGTAACTATCCCCCTTGGTGCAACCTTACACAAAGATGGTTCGAGTATATCTTCAATTGTTAAAATGGCCGTAGTCTTTGCGCTTTTTGGGAAAGGATTTGATACAGCCGATGCAATTATACTAGCACTAGGCATGACCATATTAGTAAGTATTGTAGAAGGGGGAATACCAAACGGAGGTTATGTGGGTGAGCTTTTGTTTATTTCCGCTTACGGCTTGCCTATAGAAGCTTTGCCACCTGCAATGATCATTGGGACATTGGTGGATCCAATGGCTACTTTATTAAATGCCACTGGTGATACTGTGGCATCAATGTTGGTTACCAGGTTTACTGAAGGCAGGCAGTGGATGAAAAACAGTTTTTAATCCATATAATCCAGGATCTTTTCCATTAGTTCTATCTCCGTGAATGGCTTAATGATGTAATCGTTTAATCCGGCAGAAAGATAAGTATCATGGGCCTCCACACTAATCTCACCGGTTAATGCTATTATTGGGATAATAGCTTTCTTATGATCTTTACTCCCTCTGATTATTTTAGTCAACTCTATCCCATCCATTTCGGGCATTTGGATATCTGTAAGTACCATATCATATTTATTTTTGTCGATAAACTGAAGTGCTTCAGCAGCACTTGTTGCGGTATCATAACTAATTCCATGCTTCTTAAAGATCATTTTGATTACAAGGTGGTTCATTTCAGAATCATCAACGACTAAAATGTGAATGTTTTTAAAATGATCGCTATTGATGATCATTTCTTGCTGCTGCTCAAGATTTTCTTCTCCATCGGTGGCAATTTTATAGGGCAGCTCTACCGTAAAGGTTGTCCCCTTACCCGGTGTACTTTCAACGCTTATTTTCCCTTTATGTAAATCCACCAGTTTTTTACTAATGGTCAGCCCAAGTCCGGAGCCTACTTGCCAATCATTGCGTTTGGAATCTATCACCTGCGAAAACTCGTTGAAGATGACAGGAATATTTGTCGCCGATATCCCTATACCGGTATCGATGATTTTAATGATCAGGATCACATCCTTTTCATCAGTTTTTTTAACATCTACTTTAATGCTAACACTACCCTTATCAGTAAATTTGATGGCGTTAGCAGTTAAATTCATGATGATCTGCTTTAAACGGTAGGGATCTCCATCCAGCAATAAATCAGGAGTATCCTGAAGCAATTCGAGTTTTAATTTTTTCTGATCTGCCAACACTCTTGTTGTGTCTGCTACTTCTTTTAAAATTCGTTTGTACTTAAAAGGTGTTTTAGCAAGAGACAACTTTCTGGTTTCGAGACGAGAAAAATCCAATACTTCATTAACAGCAGATAGTAACATAGATGATGAAGTATCTAACAATTTTGACATCGCCTGCTGGTCTTCATTTAGATGGGTTGATTTAAGTTGTTCAGATACCCCAATGATTGCATTTAGCGGGCTGCGCATCTCATGACTTATGTTGGTAAATAGTCTGGTTTTACTAACCACCTGCTCTGCGGCCAATTTATTTGCTTTCATGGTCTTATGATAAGACCGATAAAGCTTGTACAACAAAAATATAATTCCCAGATAAGACAATAAACTGATAGCAAAACTAAGTTTACCTGACCAATCAATATTATTCAAAGAATTTTTCGCTTTATTCTTGAGTGCTATTTTTCTTGCAGCCTCACTTACATTAATATTGTCTTTATATTCTTTAAATAACAGCTTAATATTTTCGAATATCCGCTCATTTAAAGTCAAGATGGCTTGCTCTTTTTCAGTTAATTTAACATGATTCTTTTTTTGATCCTCCAACAAGCCTTTGTAATAATCGCCAATCCGTTGCAATTGCTTTTTGTTGTAAGCCTCCACCCCGTTTTCAACAGGTTCGTAAGTCGTTTCAGTTTTTCTTACTTTGGAAGCTTCGGTCTGATCAGACTTGTTTAAAATTGCACTTTTAAGTCGCTGAAATAACTTTTTCTTTTTTACAGCCGGCTCAGTTTTTATTTCCTCTACTTCCACAACCTTCTTTACAGTAGGTTTTGGAAAGCTTTTTATAGGTAATAAATTACCTATCTTATTTACATTAAGCTGTAAATTAATATTGATAATCGAATCGGCAAGCTTCTTAATTTCTCCATAAAACAACATCTGCTTGCGTTTGCTTGCCAAATCACCCGCAATACTGCCAGAAATGTTCCCATTATCTTCCACAGAAAGGCTGGCCAGCATAGTGGAAATGGATTTTATCTCTTCAGTATATTTCACAAAATACTCGGGCTTCCATAATGCCGTGTACATTCGAAAATTATTCTCTGCAACCTGTAAATTTAAGGTAATGGTATCCAGCTTAGAGATCTGAAGATTGTTTGTTTCCAATTCGCCCAGAGTAGCAGTTAAAACTTTTTGTTCTGACTGCTGTTTAATTGAATTGCGAAATAGAAATGTTATAAAAACTATAATAATGCCAAATATGACCAGAAAAGAACGTTGATTTTTTTTCATCAATATAAATTTGTTTTAACCTTCAACTACCCATGATGGTTTCTTAGATAATTTTAGTTGTTGGACTACGATGCCATCCTTTTGCCAATAAGTATGCCAGAATTAAAAGATAAGAAATCTTAAATCAAAATATTTTTCCCGCACCTATTGTTATTCAATTAATAATTTCTATATTTAAGAAAGAAA
This sequence comes from Candidatus Pedobacter colombiensis, assembly GCA_029202485.1. Classification (NCBI taxonomy): domain Bacteria; kingdom Pseudomonadati; phylum Bacteroidota; class Sphingobacteriia; order Sphingobacteriales; family Sphingobacteriaceae; genus Pedobacter; species Candidatus Pedobacter colombiensis. The sequence continues at coordinate 3,488,431 of CP119313.1, forward strand.
AGATACCTTATAATAAACAAAAACAACAAAAAAACCAACTCACACGTATACAAGTGTAGATTTCTGAAAAGAGAAAAGGATATGCGATGAATAAAACTGTTTTAGTATTTCGTCGACGAAATAAGTATTTGCATCTGTATTATTTTTAATAAGTAAATAATTATATAAATTTTTAATTCTAATTAAAATACTTAAAAATGAAAATTTTAAAAATACTCGGGATCGTCATCGCAATTGTAATTGTTCTTGCTTTCGCCGGTGGTTTGTACATTCACAGTGCTTTACCGGATACTGGAGCAGCATCAATAGTAAAAATTGAACCAACTCCAGCTCGCTTAGAACGCGGTCGTTACCTGGCAAATCATGTGTCAGCTTGTATGGATTGTCATGCCACTCGCAACTGGGCTTTATATTCAGGTCCACCCCTAAGTGAATCTTTGGGCAAAGGCGGTGAGCTTTTTGATGAAAACATGGGATTTCCGGGGAAAATTTACGCAGCCAATATTACCCCACATGCACTAGGGAATTGGACTGACGGAGAAATTTTAAGAGCCATTACTACAGGTGTTAATAAAAATGGAAAAGCTTTATTTCCTTTGATGGGATACCAAAGATTTGGAAAAATGGATAAAGAAGATATTTATAGCATCATTGTCTATATCCGCAGCTTAAAACCAATAAGAAATGAAGTACCAAATACCGAATTAAATTTCCCTGTAAGCCTGATCAATAACACGATGCCTAGACCTGCAGATTTTCAAAAAATCCCAGCCATGCAGGATACAGTTAGATATGGAGCTTATCTGGTTAATGCCGCCGGATGTGTGGAATGTCATAGTAAAACTGACAAGGGTGCCGTTATAGCTGGCACTGAATTTGGAGGTGGGATGGAATTTAAACAACCTGGTGGTATCATCCGATCTTGCAATATTACCATGCATAAAACTAATGGATTGGGTAATTGGACAAAGGAAATGTTTGTCCAAAAATTTAAGATGTATGCCGATAGTAACAATAAATTACCTGCCATGAATAAGAATGAATTAAACACTCCTATGCCATGGACTATGTTTGCCGGAATGACTAAGGACGACCTGGGAGCTATATATACATATTTAAAAAGCTTAAAGCCCCTGGACAACAAAGTGGAAACAAGAAGCAGTTTATAAATTATTATTTTTAATTTGCTTTACATTATTGTTGAATATTTGTTATTTTTAACTATAATTACCACTTTATTCTAATTTAAATTAACATTGCAATGCCAGAAGGAACAGTAAAATTTTTTAATGAGTCAAAAGGATTTGGATTCATCGTACCATCAAATGGTGACCCGGAAATATTTGTACACGTTACAGGCCTTATTGATAAGGTAAGAGAAAACGACCACGTTACTTACGAGGTTGAAAATGGTAAAAAGGGCTTAAATGCTACGAAAGTAAAACTTAGCTAGGCCTAAGACATCAAAAAAAGCATCCTTTTTTATAAGGGTGCTTTTTTTATTTCCGACCTTTTTATCTAAATAATGTCTTTTAAATGTCCTTTTTGTTTTCCCTCTTGAATTCTTTTTTAACCCCTTCCAAAAGCTCTTCGCTTTTTATCATTGTATCATTTCGTCTAAGAGCTGACAAGGCACAATAGCGTGCTACATTCATAATTGATCCGCCAGACAATTTATATTGTTCTGAAATTTGATGCAGATCAATGTCGTTATTCAGGCTGACAGTACCAGCAAATGCATTTTTCCAAATCTGATAACGTTCTACAGCTGAAGGCATTTTAAAATTAACGATCGACTGAAACCTTCTGATAAATGCATTATCCATATTTTCCTTCGAATTGGAAGTCAAGATCAGTATACCTGGGAATTCTTCAATCTTTTGCAGCAAATAAGCAACTTCTTGATTTGCATACCGATCATGAGCACCTTTAACAGAAGATCTTTTTCCAAATAATGCATCTGCCTCATCAAAAAATAAGATCCAACCGTTATTTGTTGCAGTGTCGAATATTCTATCTAGTTTTTCTTTAGTTTCATCAATATGCTTAGACACAATCCTTGATAAATCTACCCTATAAACATCGCGCTGTACAGTTTTTCCTATTAACATTGCTGCCAATGTTTTTCCTGTGCCAGGCGAGCCAAAGAAAAACGTTTTCATCGATGTTTGCCCTTGGATAAGTTGTTTACTAATTTCTTCTAACCGCTCACGAATTGTATGATCTAAAATGATATCATTCCAGCTCAAGTTCGTGGTTATTTTCTGAGCAAAGGGAATACTGTTTTCAGGTTCCATTTTAGATTCCATAGTTCATGATTTTTGGTAAATAAATGTACAAAAATCGTGCAGCTACTATTCTTAAAAAATAAATCAGAATTATTGAGTTAAGAGCAGTCCGTGTTAGACACTAACTATTTTATGGGTGAGTTGATTGAACAAGGTTATTTTCAAAAAAATTGGATAAAGTAACGTTTTTGTAAAAAAGCAGATTGTTTCATCAGCCTACAAAATATCAATATTTCGAAAATAAACCATTTAAATCAAAAAAAGCAGTTCCAAAAAAGAACTGCTTTTAAAACTGGGGTGGAATATGGGGCTCGAACCCACGACCCTCGGTACCACAAACCGATGCTCTAACCAACTGAGCTAAAACCACCATGTTTTTTTCAACGCTACAAAAGTACGATTAAAAACATTTTATTCAAATATTTTTAATCATTATCCTAAACATTTTTCTTAACCAATTATATTTCAGCTATTTTATTTTACATAGAAATATTAATTACTCCTTGCAAATTGCTTTTAAAGCTTAAAAAGGTAGATTTGTTTCAAATATGATTGAAATATATACAGACGGAGCAGCAAGTGGAAATCCCGGACCAGGTGGTTATGGCGTAATTTTAAGATCTGGACAACACTATAAAGAATTGAGTGCAGGCTTTAGAATGACTACCAACAATAGAATGGAGCTACTCGCTGTGATTGTAGCACTACAGGCTTTAAAAACACCCGGACAGCAAGTCACTATATTTTCTGACTCCAAGTATGTAATTGATTCAATAGAAAAGAAATGGGTATTTGGATGGTTAAAGACTGGTTTTAAAGGAAAAAAAAACAAAGACCTTTGGATGCGCTTTTTAAATGTATATAAATTACACGATGTTAAATTTGTATGGGTTAAAGGTCATAATAATCATCCGGAAAATGAACGCTGTGATCAGCTTGCCGTAGCAGCATCAAAAAACAAAGCTACACAAGCTATTGATGTAGAATTTGAAGCAGAAAGAAACAATCCTTCATTACTTTAGTAAAGAGTTCGACCTAAATAATCTGCTCCAGAATATAAAAGGCCTTATCACTTTCAAACGATAAGGCCTTTCTAATTAATTTTTATAAATCTTTTTAATCGGCACTGCCATTTACAGGTATCGCATCTACATTAATTTTCACTGCATTTCCATTAACTGTAGCATTATTCTTTTCCGCAGAGTACTGAACCATTAAATCTTCTGCAACCTTAACCATTGCTGGCGACCCGATAAAGATAGAAGTACGTTGGTGCAACTCTGTAGGCTCAATTTCCAATATTCTATTAAATCCATCAGAAGCTACTCCTCCAGCCTGTTCAACGATAAAGGCCATTGGATTACATTCATAAAGTAACCTTAGCTTCCCATTCGGAGAACTGGAAGTGGTTGGATAAATATAAATACCGCCTTTGATCAGATTCCGATGTATATCGCCCACCATGGAACCAATATACCTTGATGTATAAGGTCTGTTAGTCGCTTTATCCTCCACCTGAGCATATTTAATGTATTTTTTCACACCTTCCGGAAAGTGAACATAGTTACCTTCATTGATAGAATAGATATTGCCATTCTCAGGTATTTTCAAATTCGGATGCGACAAACAAAACTCACCTATGGAAGGATCTAAAGTAAAACCGTTCACTCCTTTTCCTGTAGTATATACAAGCATAGTCGATGATCCATAGATCACATAACCTGCCGCAACCTGCTGAGTACCTTTTTGCAACACATCAGCTAATGTTGCCATACCCTCGGTTGATTTCCTTCTATAAATAGAAAAGATTGTTCCGACAGCAACATTTACATCAATATTTGATGAACCATCCAATGGATCAATACAAACAATATACTTGGCATTTTTTGATACCGGAGAATCAATAGGTACAAAGTCGTCCTCTTCTTCTGTAGCTACAATACAACATTCGCCACCACTTGTAAGCGCGCTGATAAACTGTGTATTAGCAAATACATCTAATTTTTGCTGTCCTTCGCCCTGTATATTGACTGTCCCGGCTGAACCTAAAATATCTACCAAACCAGCTTTGTTTACTTCACGGTTTACTATTTTGGCCGCAATCCCGATATCTCTCAGCAATCTGGAAAGCTCCCCTTTTGCATAAGAGAAATCAGCTTGTTTCTCGATTATGAATTGACCAAGTGTTTTTATACCCGACATATACTTAGTGTATTTTATACGTTATCTATTGCCTATTTCTATAGCGGCTAAGGTATGTATTTTTTCTTCCGAAATACAAAACTTAACCAAAGTTTTTACTCTGTGCCAACCAGAATTACCAGCTGCACCGGGATTTATATGCAGACAATTTATTTTTTTATCATACATAACTTTTAAAATATGTGAATGTCCGGAGATGAATAACATCGGAGGCTTAGTGTAAATTTCACTCTTCACCTGGGGTGCATATCGACCTGGATATCCCCCAATATGTGTCATCCATACATCCACCTGTTCACAGTAAAAACGAAGGTGTTCCGGATACACAGCACGAATCTCTTTATCGTCGATATTTCCATAAACACCCCTCAAAGGTTTAAAGGCTGCAAGGCGTTCAGCTACATCAGGCCCAAAATCCCCGGCATGCCATATCTCATCACAATCATCAAAGTGCTTAAAAACAGCATCATCTAAAAATCCGTGCGTATCTGACATCAGTCCAATTTTTTTCATAGTCTATTAGAAAGCTAGAAAAAAGTCTTTTAACAGCTGTTTGTAAGTAGCTGTATAAACACCTTCCGTTTCATAAATGTTTAAATTTTTATGCAGAGTTATCTGACCCGTATAATCAAGACAAACGATCCACCTGAATTCAGGTTTACTATCGTCCGAATGAAGGTGAACCACTACAGATGGAGATAAACCATAAGCAAAAGCGATCTTAACCATATACTCTGCTTGCTTTACAGGCAAAATAAACCAGAAACTTCCTGATTTATCCAATAATTCGGCTACACGTTTCAACATAGATTCAAAAAACTGTGCACCCGCATGTCTGGCAATCCCTTTTCTGTGTTCCTGGTTTTTAAGGTCATTCACAAAATATGGAGGATTTGAAACCACAAGATCATATTTTCTGTCTGTTTGAAATAGAGAAATATCATTATGATGCGCATTGCAATTGGCAGCAAAAACCGAATTGTTAAAATTACCCTTGGCTGCAAGTGCAGCCTGTTCATCAATTTCAACCGCATCAACCTGAGCATCCTCGAAACGCTGTGCCAGCATCATCGCAATCACTCCGGTTCCCGTTCCAATATCAAGAATTTGCTTCGCTCCTTCCTGAGCTGCAATGGCTCCAAGCAATACCCCATCGGTATTAATTTTCATGGCACAGCCCGACTGGTTTACTTCAAATTTTTTAAACTTAAAAACACTCCCCATAAACTCATGCAATCATGTAAAATGGTTATTTTCTCTTAAAAACCATCACAAAGCTAAAGAAATCTAACAAAACCGTCAGATACTGCAATAAAATGAATGATATATTACACACGATCACACTGTTTTAAAATTTTAACGTTAAATTTGCATCTTCAAAAAAAAAGCATGATTTATTTCTTCTTAAGCCCATCCAATACGGTTTTCGCTTTACAAATAGAACGAAACCTATTCACAACTGATATTACTAAACTAGAATGGCTGTTTGGCGGCGCAAAACTACAGCAAGAAAAAACATTAACTGATTTTTTTGTTGGCCCTCGCGCTGCAATGGTAACCCCATGGAGCACCAACGCTGTAGAGATTACTCAAAATATGGATATTCAGGACATTATCCGTATTGAGGAGTTTCAAAAAGTAGACGAGAATTTTGCAGGCTTCGATCCAATGCTTTCGCAAAAATACGATCAGCTTGATCAGGATATATATACCATAAATATACAGCCAGAACCTATCCTTCAAATTACTGACATTGCAGCTTACAACAAGCAGGAAGGTCTTTCATTAAGCGAGGAGGAAGTAGATTATTTAAACGCGCTGTCTGAAAGACTGGGCAGACCACTTACCGATTCAGAAGTATTCGGCTTCTCACAGGTTAACTCCGAGCATTGCCGTCATAAAATATTTAATGGTAAATTTGTGATCGATGGTGTAGAGCAACCTACATCATTATTTAAGCTGATCCGTAAGACTTCAGAAGAAAATCCTAATGATATTGTTTCTGCCTATAAAGACAATGTAGCCTTTATTAAAGGTCCAAAAATTCAGCAATTTGCGCCTAAACGTGCCGATATACCTGATTATTATGCTTTAAGTGATTTCGAATCTGTAATCTCTATCAAAGCGGAAACACATAATTTCCCAACAACAGTTGAACCTTTTAATGGTGCAGCGACCGGATCCGGTGGTGAGATCAGAGACAGGCTAGCTGGTGGACAGGGTTCTTTACCACTTGCGGGTACTGCAGTATACATGACTGCTTTATCAAGATTGGAAGAAAACCGTCCGTGGGAAAAAGGAGTTGAGGAAAGAGCCTGGTTATACCAGACTCCAATGGACATCCTGATCAAAGCATCTAACGGAGCTACTGACTTTGGAAATAAATTCGGACAACCACTGATCACAGGATCTGTGTTAACATTTGAGCATGAAGAAGATTCGCGCAAGTTAGGATTCGATAAAGTAATCATGCTTGCAGGTGGTGTAGGTTATGGAAAAGCTAGCCAGGCACAAAAACACAAACCTTCAACCGGCGACAAAATTGTTATCCTGGGTGGAGAAAATTATAGAATTGGGATGGGTGGTGCAGCAGTATCCTCTGCCGACACAGGTGCTCTAGGTTCCGGAATTGAATTAAATGCAATTCAACGTTCAAATCCTGAAATGCAAAAAAGAGCAGCCAATGCAGTGCGCGGTATGGTAGAGAGTGACCACAACAGCATTATATCTATACATGATCATGGTGCAGGTGGACACTTAAACTGTCTTTCGGAATTGGTTGAAGAAATCGGGGGGAAGATCGATCTGGATAAACTTCCTGTAGGAGACCCTACCCTATCATCAAAAGAAATCATTGGTAACGAATCACAAGAGCGTATGGGCTTAGTGATTGGTCAAAAAGATATAGATACCCTTCAAAAAATTGCAGATCGCGAGCGTTCTCCAATGTACACAGTAGGTACAGTAACAGGAGATCATCGTTTCACTTTCGAATCGGCAACAACAGGTGTTAAACCTATGGATCTAGAACTGAAAGACATGTTCGGCAGTTCTCCGAAGGTGATTATGGACGATAAAACCATAGACAGAAAATACCAGCCTGTTGTTTATGATTCGAACCTGTTGAACGAATACCTTGAACAAGTATTACAGTTGGAGGCAGTAGCTTCAAAAGACTGGTTAACAAATAAGGTTGACCGTTGTGTGGGTGGCCGTGTAGCCAAGCAACAATGTGCCGGCCCCTTACAATTGCCACTAAACAACTGTGGTGTAATGGCTTTGGATTTCCAAGGAAAAGAAGGCATAGCTACATCTGTAGGCCACGCTCCTCTCTCAGCCTTGATTGATGCTGCCGCAGGTAGCCGCATTGCCATTGCAGAATCACTTTCAAACATTGTATGGGCACCATTAAAAGATGGACTGAAAAGTGTATCACTTTCGGCCAACTGGATGTGGGCTTGTAAAAATGAAGGTGAAGATGCAAGGTTATATGAAGCTGTAAAAGCATGTTCTGATTTTGCAATCAGTCTTGGAATCAATATTCCAACAGGAAAAGATTCCCTGTCAATGAAGCAGAAATACAAAGATGGCGATGTAATTGCACCAGGTACAGTGATAATCTCTGCAGGTGGTAACTGCGATAATATTACTCAGGTTGTTGAACCGGTATTACAAAAAAATGGAGGGTCAATTTATTACATCAACCTTTCTAATGACACTTACAAATTGGGTGGTTCTTCATTCGCTCAAATTTTAAATAAAATTGGCAACGAAACACCTGATGTAAAAGATGCAGCTCAATTTAAAAATGCATTTAATACTATTCAGCAGTTAATTAAAGAAGAAAAAATACAAGCTGGACATGATATAGGCAGCGGGGGTTTAATCACAACCCTCCTGGAGCTTTGCTTTGCAGATCGTGATCTGGGTGCAAATATCGACCTATCCGCTTTAGGCGAGCAGGATAATGTTAAATTACTTTTCTCAGAAAATATCGGTATCGTATTCCAGGCTGATATAGCGGTTGAAGCTACGCTTGAAGCAAATGGAATTGCTTACCATAAAATCGGAAAAGTTAGCAACTCAGCTACACTGACCATTAAAAATGGCGCTGAAGCTTCATTAAACTTCGACATTGATCACTTACGTGATGTATGGTTTAAAACCTCTTATCTATTAGATAAAAAACAAAGTGGACCGGTTAAAGCTAAAGAGCGTTTTGACAACTACAAAAACCATATATTAAAATACACCTTCCCTACCCAGTTTGACGGAAAGAAACCTGCTATTGACGAAAGCAAACCTCGCCCTAAAGCTGCCATCCTTCGCGAAAAAGGAAGTAACTCTGAACGCGAATTGGCTAATGCCATGTATCTGGCAGGATTTGACGTTAAAGATGTACACATGACCGACTTGATCTCGGGAAGGGAAAACCTTGAAGACATCAAGTTTATTGGTGCTGTAGGTGGTTTCTCTAACTCTGACGTTTTAGGATCTGCCAAAGGTTGGGCTGGTGCTTTCATGTACAACGAAAAAGCCAGGGTAGCATTAGAGAATTTCTTTAACCGTCCAGATACCCTATCTGTAGGCGTTTGTAATGGATGCCAACTTTTTGTAGAGCTTGGACTGATCAATAAAGATCATGCTGAGAAACCAAAAATGTTACATAATGAGAGTGGTAAACACGAAAGTATCTTTACCTCATTAACCCTACAAGAAAACAATTCAGTAATGCTTTCTACATTAGCCGGCAGTACACTGGGCGTATGGGTTTCACATGGTGAAGGTCGTTTCCAATTGCCTTATGCAGAAGACAAATATCGTATCGTGGCTAAATATGCTTATGAAAGCTATCCGGCTAGTCCAAATGGGTCTGATTACAATACTGCCATGATGTGTGATGAGTCTGGTCGCCACCTGGTGATGATGCCGCACATTGAGCGTTCATTATTCCAATGGCATTGGGCTAATTATCCACAAGGCCGTAAAGATGAGGTAACTCCATGGATGGAAGCATTTGTAAATGCCCGTAAGTGGGTAGAAAAGAATGCCAAATAAGCTGATTACACGGCCAATTCAACGCATTAAATAATTACAAATTATTACTCAATTGCATTACAATACTGTAGCAAAGTAATGTATCAACTGAGTAATAATTTTTTTATTATATGCATAAATTCCTAATGGCCGTCCTGCTTTTTGTAAGCAGCAATTTTAGTTTAAATTCCAATGCTCAAACCATTGAATCTTCAATAAAACCGGCAAATAAAAACACTGGTTTTAAAATGGAGGGCTACATCCTTTGGTGTCCTACTGTTATTAAAGTTGGCAGCACCTACCATATGTTTGCCTCACGTTGGCCGGAACAATATGGACTGGGTGGATGGACGACACATTCTGAAATTGTGCGTGCAACCTCGAAGGATCTACTTGGCCCCTATACTTTTCAGGAAGTAGTGATCCAAAAAAGAGAAGCTTTTTGGGATAACGACCGTGCACACAATCCTAAAATAGTAAAAGCAGGTAATAAATATGTTTTATACTATATCTCTTCAGCCAATGAAACCGGATACGCCTCGTCATCTTCCATTGAAGGACCATGGACAAGAATAGATCAATTGGCTATGCCATTTTCTAATCCTGCACCTCTGGTTAAAAGTGATGGAAGCATTTACGTATTTGGCAGAAAATCAATCAACAATATCCGTGTAGCTCAAGCTTATACCGCTCCCGCTTTTAATGCAAAATATACGTTGTTAAATGGCGGAAACAATTTATTACCCGATTCCTGTCAGCTAGAAGACCCTACAATATGGTGGGCATCCGGACAATACAATGTCATCCTGAGTGACTTTAGAGGAAAAGCTACAGGAATGGATAAAGGTGGTGCACAATATGCTTCAAAAGATGGGATAAATTATAAGCTCGTTTCAAAAACACCTGTCTATACTAAAAAGGTGCTTTATGATGATGGAAGCTCGCAAACTTTTAGAAGAAGGGAGCGTCCTTTTGTATATGTAAATGAAAAAGCTCAGGTTACTGCATTTTTCACATCCTGCCTTACCCAGACTCCAGATGGCAAGGAAAAATCGTGGATTGTTGCTCAGGATGTGGCAAATTATGTACCTTAAATAAGGTTCTATCAGCACTTTCACCTGGTTAGACATTTTTTACACAAAACAAGAATAATAGTAGAACATTCTATTATTCAATTTGTTAAGAGCTAGTACAAAATGCCTTTCAACCATGAAAAAATTTAATATCGAAGCAGCCGATAGTCAAGGTCACGGCCATTCGTTTACAATTAAGCCGCTTAAAAATGAGCGATACCGGATTTTTAACGAGCAACATGTGCGTGTTGCAACCATTGAAATAGACAATCAGGATCCAGAACACTACAGACAAAGTCTGGATTGCAGCGTTGATCTTTTCTTATTAAACGCCATTAAAGATGGAATTCTACTTCACGATGGCGTCCTGGCCAAATAACTATTTGCGCTAAATTGATCCTATTTTTTTCTCCCCATGCAACATTCCTTAATTTCATTCGTCTTATAACTACAAGTACAGGAATCATTTTAATTTTGAGAACAATTACAAGATAAGCGCATGAAATCATTAGTCACCATCCTCCTTGGATCATTATTATTTTCGCAGGCCAACGGCATACATGCGGCACTGCCTTCTACCATAAATAAAACTGTACAAACTTCTGATGAACGAGAAGTCAAAAACTTTACCGGTGTAGTAGCTGGTGGCCCCATTGAGGTCATTATTAAACTTGGTGATAAAGAAAGCTTAAGATTTGAAGGTGATAAAGAGGCTATTGCAACTTTAGTTGGCGAAGTAAAAAGTAATATCCTGATCATCAGGCCACAAAACAGCTGGACCAGTTGGGCGAGAAAATACGAAAATAAAAAAATCATTGCTTACGTTACAGCTAAACAGATCAGCAGCTTAACCATGAGTGGTAATGGTAGCATTACCGTATCAGGTACAATTAAAGCCGCAGAATTTGCAACCACCCTAAGCGGATCAGGTACAATTAAGGCAAACATAGAGGCAGATAAGATTACGGGAGTAATTAGTGGTTCCGGAACAGCAAACATTACAGGCAAAGCCGATGTTGCCAGTGTTACACTTAGTGGCCCTGGTACCTTTGGTAATAAAACACTTTCGGTAAATGAACTTTCAGCAAGAATAAGTGGAAAAGGCACGATTAACATTACTGCCCACACTAAAATAAAAGCATTTATTAGTGGATCAGGACATATCTATTATAGTGGTGACGCTGAAGTTAAAGAAACAACTCTTGGGGCGGGTGGAGTAAGCAAGAAATAAGGGGGCAATTGACTTAGGTTTTTATTATCTTTAAATTGAAACCAATTTCTGCCCTCTATGTTTTTAGAAACAATTGTATTTATTCTCGTCGTTGTAATTCTAATTATTGTACTCCAATTAAAAAAGAATGTAGCTGAGAAACTTGATTTTTTATACCTTAAAATTGAACAACTGTCCGGTCAACTGGTCGAAAAAAATGTTACCATTGTTGAAAAGCCTATTGTAGAAAAACCTGCAAAACAAACCGTTCAACAAGAAGCGAAAAAATCTTTCATCCCAGATACACCGAAAGAAAAAATCAAAGCAGAACCAATTGTAATCTTTGAAGCAGAAAAAACTATCATTGAAGAAAAGAACACTGCAACTATTGGGACTGAACATTTGTCCCCTCCTCCAATTAAAACTTCTTCTTTCAGCGAGCGAAACCCCGATCTGGAAAAATTTATAGGAGAGAACTTATTTAATAAAATAGGAATTGTAATTCTGGTCCTGGGCATGGGGTTCTTCCTGAAATACGCGATCGATAAAGACTGGATCAATGAGGTAGGCCGCCTAAGTATCGGTTTCATTTGTGGTGGTCTTTTAATTGGACTTGCCCATAGGCTCCGCAAATCATTTTCGACTTTCAGTTCTGTACTGGTGGGCGGTGGTGTAGCCATATTATACTTTACAGTGACCATAGGCTTTCAGGAATATCACTTGTTTAGTCAAACACTAGCCTTTATCCTTACCATACTTACAACAGCATTTACCGTATTGCTGTCCCTCAACTACGACCGTAAAGAACTTGCGCTTTTTGCCATCCTTGGTGGCTTTGGCGCCCCCTTTATGGTGAGTACAGGTGAGGGCAATTATATTGTACTTTTCACCTACCTATTGACATTAAATATTGGAATGCTGGTATTGGCATATTATAAAAAGTGGGCAATCATAAATATTGTTTGCTATGCATTTACCATTATACTGTTTGGAGGTTGGTTAACTACCAAACTATTAATTACCGACGAGAAAACACCGCCATATATGGGTGCTTTAATATTTGCAACCTTATTTTATCTGGTGTTCCTACTGATGAACATCGTCAACAACATTAAAGAAAAAACAGAATTCAATGCATTAGAAATTGGAATATTACTTAGTAATACTTTTTTGTATTATACTGCCGGAATGTTGATTCTAAGCCATACCGGTGGAGGTAACTACCAGGGGCTATTCACCGCATTGATAGGTGTGATTAATCTGATCTTTGCATACACCTTATATAAAAATGATAAAATAGACAGGAACCTCATTTATTTACTAATTGGCCTGGTACTTACCTTTATCAGTTTGGCCGCTCCGGTACAGCTTAAAGGAAACCATATTACTTTGTTCTGGGCTGCCGAAAGTGTACTACTGTTGTGGCTATCGCAAAAATCCGGAATTACCCTCATCAAACAGTCATCAGTAATTGTACTGGTATTATTGACAATCAGCCTAGTAATGGACTGGCAGCAGATTTACAGAAGTGGTTTAAACCACGCAAACAATCACCTCAGCCCTTTGGTAAACAAAGGATTTATAACCGGCATCATGGTAGTCATCGCATTGATATTGTATTCAAAATTGCTTAAATCCGAAATCAAATCTATTCTATTTCGAGAAATTAAAATATCAAGAACTATCCTGGCTATTGCCGGAGTTATTATTGCCTACCTTGTCTTTGCCCTTGAATTAAATTATCAGGCATACTATTATTTCCCGCTAACAAGGATACTTGCTCTGGGTTGTTATAGTTATCTGTTTATCTCCATCCTGCTGATTGCTATACGCAACGAAGAAAAAGAAGAGTTTAAATATATTGTTGGAGCGCTAACCGCAATTTGCTTGTTGTGCTATCCCCTAATTTTTAATCCGGAAACCATCTTTTTAAGAAACAGTTACCTCCAGCTCCATACAAGCAGCCTAAACAATTACCTTTTCCATTACCTTCTGGTAGTTTTAATGGCATTCAGCCTCTATACATTATATAGGAATGAAAAACGCATAAACTCTCCGGTAGGCTTAGCAGCTTTACAGTGGTTTATCGCCTTTATTGTACTTTATGTAGCCAGTGCCGAGCTGGATCATTCTCTGGTGATGTCGCAATATGCAAAAGATAAATCCATAAGTGATATTCTCGACAATAGCCATAAAATCGGGTTTGCCATTTTATGGGGCTGTTTTGCTTTCATATGTATATATATAGGTATGCGATTTAAATCGAAAAATATTCGTATCGTCTCTATCACCATTTTTGCCATTACTTTACTTAAACTCTTCATCTTTGATTTAAGAGGCTTATCAGAGGGCGGCAAAATTGCGGCCTTTATATCATTGGGAATACTACTATTGGTTATCTCATTCATGTATCAACGTTTAAAAAACCTGTTATTAGCTAGCGACAAGAAAAAAAATGAGTAAATCACGTATTTGGACCATATTAATTTCAGTAATTGTACTCTGCGGGTATGCATCCTATCATATAGTAAAGGAAATGCAAAAGAGAAAAAAATGACTTTTTCACTAATTCCACATTATTTTACCATAAATTGTCTAAAAAATCAAATATTTCTTTGAATATCTACCGACATTCGTATTTTTACAAACAATTCATTGAAAACAACTGATAAAAAACCTATTTTTGACCAAACTTTAAACAAATAAATGAAAAGCTTAAGAACAATTGCATTAAAAGAGGCACAAACAAGAATTTCACCAGAGATAAAGTCTCCTTCGACTAAAATTTCTGAGTTTTTTGGCGTGAATGTTTTCGATAAGAAAAAGATGAAAGACTACTTATCAAAAGAAGTATTTCAGAAACTTATTTCATCAATTGACCAAGGTGAATTAATTAACCACGAAGACGCCAATCACATCGCAACAGCCATGAAAAGCTGGGCAATGAGCAAGGGAGCTACACATTATACGCACTGGTTTCAACCATTAACAGGTACAACTGCTGAAAAACATGATTCTTTTTTTGAGCCAAGCAGCGATGGTGCAATTGAGGTGTTTGCCGGTAGTGCATTAGTTCAACAAGAACCGGATGCTTCAAGTTTCCCTAATGGTGGTATCCGTAACACTTTCGAAGCCCGTGGTTATACTGCATGGGACCCTTCTTCTCCAGCTTTCATTATGGAAAGAAAAGCCGGTAAAACGCTTTGTATTCCAACCGTATTTGTTGCTTACACCGGCGAAGCCTTAGATTATAAAGCACCTTTATTAAAAGCACTTTCTGCTATGGATAAAGCCGCTGTTGATGTTTGCCAGTATTTTGATAAAAGCATCACAAAAGTTAATGCATCATTAGGTATCGAGCAGGAATATTTCCTGGTTGACCTTTCACTATACAATGCACGTCCGGATTTAGCTTTAACCGGCCGTACATTATTCGGACATATGTCTGCAAAAGGACAACAATTAGAAGATCACTATTTCGGGTCTATTCCTGAGCGTGTATTTACTTACATGGTTGACTTCGAAAATGAAGCATTGAAACTGGGTATTCCTTTGAAAACCCGTCACAATGAGGTTGCTCCTTCTCAATTTGAGTGTGCACCAATTTATGAAGAAATTAACCTTGCCATTGACCATAACCAATTGTTAATGGACTTAATGGAAAAAGTTGCTTTAAGACATAACTTTAAAGTGCTTTTACATGAGAAACCTTATGCAGGTATTAACGGATCAGGTAAACACAATAACTGGTCGTTAATTACTGATACTGGCAAAAACTTATTGTCGCCAGGTAAAACGCCTAAAAACAATCTGATGTTCTTAACGTTCTTCGTTAACACCATCAAAGCGGTACATGAGCATGCAGATTTATTAAGAGCAAGTATTGCTTCGGTAAGCAACGATCACCGGTTAGGTGCTAATGAAGCTCCTCCAGCAATTATTTCGATCTTCCTTGGTTCTCAATTAGATGAAATCCTTGACGAAATCGAATCTTCAAGAAGCATTATCAAGAAAGTAAAAAATGAAGATTCTTTATGGTTAGGTATCCCTAAAATCCCTCAGATTTCTTTTGATACGACTGACCGTAACCGTACTTCACCATTTGCCTTTACAGGAAATAAATTTGAATTAAGAGCAGTTGGTTCTTCTGAAAATTCCTCAGCACCAATGACAGTTTTAAATGCTATCGTTGCAGAGCAATTGATCAAGTTCAAAGTTGAAGTAGACAAATTGATCAAAAAAGGGGAGAAAAAAGATGTTGCTCTATTAACTGTATTAAAAAGATATATCAAAGAATCTAAAGATATTCGTTTTGAAGGTAATGGTTACAGCGATGAGTGGGCTGCTGAAGCTGAAAAACGTGGTCTATCAAACATCAAAACTACACCTAAAGCTTTAGATGCTTACGTTAGCGAAAAATCTACTGAGTTATTTACTAAACTAAATATCTTTAGTGCACGTGAATTACACGCTCGTCACGAAATCTTGTTAGAAAGCTATTTCAAAAAACTCCAAATCGAAGCCAGAGTAATGGGTGAAGTTACCAACAGCATGATCATTCCTGCTGCTATTGCTTACCAAAATACGTTAATTGAAAATGCTAAAGGATTAAAAGATCTTGGTCTTTCTGGTGACGCTTTGGCTACTCCGTTAACGATCATTAACAAATTATCTGAGCACTTAAATGTTGTTAAAACCAGCATTGATGCAATGCTGGAGCAACGTAAAAAAGTAAATACGATCGAGGATAGCCGTGATAAAGCAATTGCTTACGATGAGAAAGTTAAATCACACTTCGATACGATCCGTTACCACACAGATAAATTAGAGCAAATTGTCGACGACAGTGTATGGCCTCTACCTAAATTCAGAGAGTTATTGTTTTTAAAATAAACCAAACCACAATACTTTAACTATTTTTTAGTTTTATAACCTCTGTCTTAATTGGCAGGGGTTATTTTTTTCTATCTTTGCATCAACATGAGTGATAACAGGTACAACCAACGTGGCGTTTCTGCCTCGAAAGAAGATGTGCACCAGGCCATCAAGAATATAGATAAAGGTATTTTCCCACAAGCCTTCTGTAAGATCATCCCCGACATTTTAGGTAATGATGATGCATTTTGTAACATCATGCACGCTGATGGTGCGGGTACAAAATCTTCTCTGGCATATGTTTACTGGAAAGAAACCGGCGATATTTCTGTATGGAAAGGTATTGCTCAGGATGCTATCATCATGAACATTGATGATTTGATTTGTGTGGGTGCTACAGATAATATCCTCCTGTCATCAACTATTGGCCGTAACAAAAACCTGATTCCAGGCGAAGTAATTGCAGCCATTATCAATGGTACAGAAGAGATCCTTGCCGAACTACGTTCACAAGGTATTTCTATCTATTCTACAGGTGGTGAAACTGCCGATGTAGGTGATTTGGTACGTACAATCATTGTAGATTCTACAGTAACTTGTCGTATTGAGCGTGATAAAATCATCAGCAATGACAATATACAGGCTGGTGATGTGATTGTTGGATTATCTTCTTCAGGACAAGCCAGCTATGAGACTGAATACAATGGTGGAATGGGTTCTAACGGATTAACTTCTGCGCGTCATGATGTGTTTGATAAATCTATTGCTAATGCATACCCTGAAAGCTTTGATCCCGCTGTACCTTTTGACCTGGTATTTTCAGGTGGCAAAAAACTAACTGATAAAATTAAGATTGATGAAAATACAGAAGTTACGGCAGGTAAACTGGTCTTATCTCCTACCCGTACTTATGCGCCGGTAATTAAAAAGATATTAGAAGGTTACAGAAGTCAAATCCATGGTATTGTACATTGCAGTGGTGGTGCACAAACTAAAGTGCTTCATTTTGTAAACAATGATGTACACATCATTAAAGATAATCTATTCTCTGTTCCGCCTCTATTTCAATTGATTCAGGAGCAATCAGGTACAGATTGGAAAGAAATGTATAAAGTCTTTAATATGGGTCATCGTATGGAACTTTATGTTCCTACAGAAATTGCGGAAGATATCATTGCGATTTCTAAAAGTTTCAATATTGATGCGCAAATCATTGGTCGCGTAGAAAGCTCCGCTCAAAAGCAAGTTACCATTAACAGCGAAAAAGGGAATTTCATTTACTTCTAAGTAAAAAGCAGACCTATAAATAAAAATACTACTTTATTAAGCTGCTGATTTGTTCATCAATTTCAGCAGCTTTCTTTTTAGCCTCCTCTAGTGGTAGTCCGGCCTTCATTGGGCGCTTATGCCCCGCAGCTGTTAACCAGGCGTCTTTCATCATCGATTGTTTTAGGGCAACCAACTTAAACAATTCTTCCTTTTTAGAATGTTTAATTACAGCCAGCACATCAGTCCCCGAAACAACCTGTTTTTCACCCATATAAAGCAACAACTCCTTCGCCATAATCCAATGTCCCACCTCAGCAGGATGTACACCATCAGCGGCTAAGTAGAATCCATTAATATTAAAAGCTGCATCAATCTTCCTATGTGCCTCCAGGTACTTCTTCATCGGATAATGTATATCAGCAACCTCCCATCCGGCAGTTTTTTTCTGACCAAGTAACCAATCTGCATACCGATCCAGCACAACCGCATAACCTTGCTTTCCTCCTCTCAATTCATCATAAATTGGTGGTGTAACATGAATAATTCTTACACCGGTACCTGCAACCTTATCATGCAACCAGTTTATACCTGCCTTAAACTTTTCAAAGCGTTCCTGATCAAAAGGCATATACAATCCATCATTCATCCCATAGCAAGCAAAAACAAGATCTGGCTTGGTAACTTCCAATACCCTATCCAAACGCTCATGAAGATCAGGCCGGGGAAACTTACCTCCGGCATGTCCTGGCTCAGACAATCCGGCAACCGTTTCACTAGGTAGTCCCATATTGATAAACTCCATTTTGCGATCTGGGTAATTTATGGCACAATAGGCTTCAATATCCGTAATATATTGGCCGGCATAAGTGATGCTGTTCCCTAAAAAAAGTATCTTTTTAGTTCCTGCAGAAAATGGTTGTGCATTTGAAACGCTTGCTAAAAAGAACAAGATCAGTAATACAAATACCCTTGATGTAATGAATGATTTCATCTTCCTAAATTAACACTTTAGTGCTATTTAGAATTAGCTATTAATTCAGCTATTTTCACTTATAATCATCATTAACTTCAAGCCAATGTCCATCAGGATCCTTAAAATAAATTTGTTTTATCCCATCCACCCTTTTGGTTATCGTATTATGGGCACCTGCCCAATTTTCGAAATTAATCTGCTTTACCTTCAATTTTTCCGCAAACTCATCTACAGAAGCTACACTAAAACACAAATGATCGTTCTTCTCATGTACCACGTTGCTTTTCGCCCCCTGAATTAAATGCAAATGGCCAGCTGCGCCAATAGAAAACCAGGTATGCCTGCCATCTTTAAATGGCTCTGGAATAATCTCCAGGTCAAATACAGTTTGGTAAAAATCAGTAGCGACTTTTAAGTCTGCTACATATACTGCAATGTGATTTAAAACCACTGTATTTTTCTTCTTTTCTGTTTGTGCCATAGCGCTTTGAAAGGGTGTCAATATAATGGCTAATAATGCGGTTAATATAAATGCTTTCATAATCTAAAATCAAAAAAATCTTCATCATTTAAAAATAACCAAATTAAACAAAAAAAAAGGCCAGACAATCATCTTGCCTGGCCACCCTGCTTTCTAAAAAATCACGCTCTCAGAAAGAGCCTCAGCATTCTTTCGAGCTTTTTCTGCGAGAATTAATGCAACTCTTGAAGAAGGCGGTTATTTTTTACTTAACAATTTTCAACTCATTAATAAGATTCTTCGCTCCACCCAACACATCAATACACCACAACACATAGCGAACATCAACACTAATCGTACGTTTAAATTTCTTATCAAAAGCGATATCACCACTCATAGCCTCCCAGTTGCCATCAAAAGCAAGACCGATCAGCTCACCATTTCCATTGATAACCGGAGAACCAGAGTTACCACCAGTAATGTCATTGTTAGTAATAAACCCAACAGTTAATGTACCATCATTACCATACTGACCAAAATTCTTTTTATTATAGTTTTCAATCAGGTTTGCAGGCAAATCAAACTCACTGTCTCCCGGAATATATTTCTGCATAACCCCCTCAATTGTAGTTGTAGTTTTATACACGATGCCATCTTTTGGAGAATAATCCTGAACATTTCCATAAGAAAGACGCATGGTAGAATTCGCATCCGGATACATAATTTTACCAGCATTCTTTTCTAAAATTGCGTTCAGATATAAATGATCCAATTCTGCTTTTTTCTTCTCAAAATCAGCTACCAATGACCCGAAATTAGTCTTAACATATTCAGCTGGGATAACATTTAAAGCATACTGGTAGCCCGGATCATTAGTTACTGCATCAGCAGAAGGATTTGAAGCAATAAATGCTTTCAATTTCGCAGGTTTTATAAAATTACTATTTTCCCAAAGGTAATTCGCAAATTTCTCAAAAGTAGCTTCCGGAGTTCCAGACCAATATTTTTCAGCAATTTCTGCAAAGAATTTAGGCTGCGACTTAACCGGAACATCTTTATAGAATGAAGTAAGAATCTGCGCAAAGATCTTCTTGTCGGCAGCTTCAGTATACGTTTCATCATAAGTAGCTACTGCAGTAGCCAGATTACCTTGAATTTGCTTAACATAAGCGGCATCATCCTTTTTCTTAGTCAAGCTGATTAAAGCTTTACCTATACCAGGTGCATTGGCAACCCATTGAGAAGCCATAAAACCTTCATTGATGTAAGTACGTTGTACAGAAATAGGATCGATCTCTTTATAAATCTGATCGTACTGCTCCATTAAACCTGCAAACTCTGTTTTTTGTGCAGCCCATTGTGTAAAGGATTTCTCTTCAGCTCTTTTAGCATCTGCCACTTTTAAGCGTTTTAATTGCTCTGTTTGTCCGATAAAGTATTTCCAGTAATTTGCAATCTGCGCATATTTCGAAGATAACTTTAAACGCAAACTTACGTCTTTATCCATTTCCGCCTTCCATGCTTTTAAACGGATATCGCGAAGTTTAACAATTGTTGGATTTACTTTCTCCGTAGCCAAATCAACTCCATAAGAAGTCAGGTACCTATCCGTACGACCGGGATAACCGTAAACAATTGAAAAATCGCCATTTTTTACCCCTTTAATAGAAATCGGAAGGAACTTCTTAGGCTTGTAAGGAACGTTCTGAACATTATATTTTGCTGGTTGGTTACCTGTTGATGAATATACACGGAATACCGAGAAATCACCTGTTTGACGTGGCCATTCCCAGTTATCTGTATCACCACCAAATTTACCAATGCTTTGAGGAGGTGTACCTACCAAA
The DNA here is from genome assembly GCA_029202485.1 of Candidatus Pedobacter colombiensis. Classification (NCBI taxonomy): domain Bacteria; kingdom Pseudomonadati; phylum Bacteroidota; class Sphingobacteriia; order Sphingobacteriales; family Sphingobacteriaceae; genus Pedobacter; species Candidatus Pedobacter colombiensis. The sequence goes on from CP119313.1 coordinate 3,509,665, forward strand.
CGAACATCATCAAAACGTTCATAAACAAAAAGGATAAACTGGTTAGATTTATAAAAATCCTTTACATTGGCTTCAATTGAAGGACCCGTTATGGCGGCCTTGGCAATCTCATTAAAAACCTCCGTCATTTTTGCTTCCTTTTCAGCTCCTTTCAGGCCCTTAGTAGCTTGGTCAACTTTAGCAGTAACGTCTTCCATTCTTTGCAAGAAGCGGACAAACAACCCATTGATAGGTTTTTCCTCTCCATAATTCTTTGCATAGAAGCCATTATCTAAAATGTTATTCTGAGGCGTAGAATTAGAAGCGATAGCATCATAACCACAATGGTGATTGGTAAAGATCAAACCTTTATCTGATACAATCTCACCTGTACAAAAGCCGCCAAAATGAACAATTGCGTCTTTTAAACTGGAACCATTTGCATTATATAGGTCTTTAGCAGTCAACTTAAAACCTTGCTTTTTCATTTGCTCATAGTTCTTACCTATCAGCATCGGGATCCACATCCCTTCGTCTGCCTTCACCATGTTGGCGAAAGACAATAACATTACGCACAACAGCAGATAAACTGTTCTTTTCATATGATAATATATTAGTTAGTGTTATCGCAAAGTTAATAATGATAAATCAAATGTACTCATCCCCAATGTATAATTATATGATTGGATTAATTTGCACTCCCATACAGGCTAATGGTTTCAGCCCCTATCTCCTGTTCCTTCTTACTAGAGCTAACATTGATATACTTCTCATCCGGACAACGCATGTCTGTAAACCTATATTTATGCATCGGAACCTGAACAACTTTTCCATCATGCATCCTAAATAGTTTTGTTTCTTTCCAAACTGCCTTTTCCACACGTGTTCCGGTAGGTTGTGCCGGCTTTCCTTCATTTCTAACCTGATCAATAGCATTAACCCGCTTAAACTCTCCGATCTCGTTCATCCTATATCCGTCACTTTCAAAGTCCGATTCAAAACGCTTTCCCGCCCCCTCAACAATAAACTTCAGTTTACCATCACCTACAATCTGAATCGACATGCTCACCTTCTCTCCGGGATACCAATAAAATTCCTTTTTGGCCGGAGCATCCTGCCACCTATCCTTTTGCCCGGTTTTCGGGTACGCTGCCCTCCTAAAGAATGGACGAAATGCTTTTCTTTCCGCACTAACTTTCCCATCTTCCTCCCTGATCACTGCCCAGGTCAGGCCTACATCAGTTTCCTGCCCGTTCATACTTCCCCCCATATAAATAGATGGATTATCTAGAAACTGCCCTGGTTTATGTTCATTTCGTCTTGAGGTATCAAATGTTATTTTTGGCAATACAACAGTTCCTGCAATGCCTAACCAAATGTCTTTACTAGACACAACCTTTCTATAATAAGCACCATTAAAACAAGGTTTGCTCTTCTCAGGTTTCACCTCATTTTCAAAAAAAGAATAAGCTCCTTTCGGAATTGTATCATTAATTGCAATAGACTTTGGATAATGATGATTCGCATAAAGCAATGCAAAAATGGGAGGAATCACCAACCCAAATAATAAGTTCTTCATATCATAAAAATTGTTAGGAATAAAAATTATAAGAAAAAAAATGGCTAAGCATCATGCCTAGCCACCTTGCTTTAGGAAAAAATTACCTTTTCCGAAGAGACCTAGGAAGTTTTGCTCTCCTTCAGGGCAAAAGGTTCCAGACTCAGAGGAGAATGGTTATTTTTTATTTTATCAAATGTTCTGTTCACTTGAAACAAAGCTCTGGGCACATGAAAACAGCATTTCCATTTACCACCTTTTAAAGGCAATAAAACCTCACCCCGTCTGTTCAAATAAGCAAACCATTCACCATGCTCCGGATCTCTAAAACGTTCCCAGGAATAATCATGTAGCTTTTCAAACCATTCCATACATTCTGCTCTACCAGTCAACTCATAACCTTTAGCCATACAAACCAGCGCTTCCAGATGTACCCACCATAATTTCTGATCCCATTCCAATTGTTGTACAGGCTGATTTTTTATATCCATAAAATAGAAAATACCGCCAAACTCTTTATCCCAGCCATAATCAAGTGTATGAAGGGCAATTTCTGTAGCCTTTTCTATTAATTGCTGATCTTTTAAACGAACACCCAAGTCCATCATAAACCACATGGCTTCGATGGTATGTCCCGGATTGATCAGCCGACCATCAAAAGAATCAGAAAAAGAACCATCTACATTCACGTTTTCCAGAATCAATCCACTGTCTTGCTGATAAAAAACATCCATCACTTCATGGATCACTGTTTTAAGCAAATCATCAACGGTTTTTTTATCAAGCAAATGCTCCATCTCCAGTGATAAATTACTCAGGATCATCGGCAAAGCGAAGTTCTTAAGATTGCGTGTTCCCGGATAAGCTTTATTGTATTCTCCTTTGGGATTAGCCTGACGTTTTAAGATATTATAAAAAGTATCCTTTGCAATCCTGGCGTATTTCTCCTGCGGATCAGCTTTATAAAGCGCTGCAAAAGCCATACTGGCAAAGCAATCAGAGAAAATATTGTAAGGCTGCACCAATGGTTTGCCATATTGTTCCAATGAAAAATACCAGTTCCCTTCACTATCCCGACCATGTTTTTCTATAAAATCGGCTCCATGCTTAGCCATTTCTAACCACTCCGGTCTGGCCTCCTGCTCATTATATAACGTAGCAAAAGTCCACACTTCCCTGGCCTGCAGCCACATAAATTTATCTGTATCAAACACGTTTCCAAAACGGTCCAGGCAATTAAAATAGCCTCCACCCACTTCATCTTTCGAATGTTTCATCCAAAAAGGAATCACATTATCTATTAATTCCTGCTCGTAAATTTCACTGTAGTTCTTCATCGCGTCACTCAAATTGTTAATCCTAGGTATTCTTTATATCGGTTAAATAAATGGCCTGCCTGCATATATGCAGACTGTGGGCTCATAAAATGTGAAAACTCAAATGTAATGGCCTTATCGTACCCGGCCCTTTTGGCGGCTTCCAGTTTCAACCGCAATTTCTCGAACTTTATTGGCAGGAACTTGATCGGCATATCCCTATCAAAACTCTCCGCATTTGTCCAGCACTGCAGCCCATACTGATCAGCAATCTTTTTATTTACGGCAAAAAAATCATCCAGCTCATGATAGTCAATATGACCATCTTGAAAAGCTACCGCGTCAACGGCGCCCCGTATTCCATCAAATATTTCTCCCCATTCCTTTTCGTGTTCCTGTAAAGAAACAGCATCCTGCTTGGTCAATTCAGATGAAGCAGCCATTACTGCCTTTTTACCATCTATCCATGGCGAAATAAATGTAGGCAAACCACCACTCACATCTTTACATTGCTGCCCAAGTGTCCTAAATGCTTCCGTAGCCCCTTTGGTCCTTCTGCTGATCTCCATGCTCAAATACCAACCACCAAAGCTTTTGTAATGCCCATATTGCTTCCATACCTCATCAATTACATAGCGATTGGAATCTATTTCATGCTGGAGGTTTCCCGTATCCCAGTATTTACCACTATCATACAAACCGAAGTAAAACTTCATGTTATACTTATCAGCCAGTTGCAAAAACATTTCTACCAAATCCACTGGCGGGCGATAACAGCCAAAGCTGTCTTGCAAGTAAGTTGATGGGTAGGTAATAAAGCGACGGTAGCCGCTTCTAATCATAATTACAGTATCGATCCCCACAGACTTCATGTGCGCAAAATCTCTATCCCATTCTACCCTACCCCAATTTTGATGGGGAATATCGTGCGAAATTTCGTCTATAAAAGTTCCTGTTATTTTCATAAATATTTTAATTCTTTTAAATAAGCTACCCAATCAATATAAGCGCTTGCTTTAAGGTGTACACCATCGATGGTCATCTCCTTTTTTAAATTTCCTTTGTCGTCCTGAAACAAAGGAACTATATTGATATAAGTAATCTTTTCTTCCTCTGCCAACTGCTTAATTTTAGCATTCAACACCGGCACCATTACATTACGTCCCTTAGTATAATCGGCTGTAGTCATTTCTTCATTTATTGGCAAAGCACTTTCGATATAAATCCTGGTTTTAGGTGATTTTGCCTTGATCATTCTGATAATCCTTTTATAATTATAAATACTTACTTCATAAGGTAATTTCCTAAACAGATCATTAATTCCATCCATCAAGAAAATAGCCTTCGGTTTAGCCGTCAATATCTCATCCATGCGAGCCAAAATGCCGAATGAATTGTCACCACCAATCCCACGATTAACAATTGGGTATCGACTATTGGATAAGATTTCCTGCCACTCCCCCCGCTCGGTAATACTGTTGCCCAAAAACACAATTTCATTCTTAACATGAGGCATCTTTTTAAAATACTCCATACGTTGTAAATAATATGAGTTGGCATAATTGCTGTCAATCTTCACTTCTTTTTGTGCATTTGCAACCATTGTTATGCCTAGCAAACCACAAGTCGCAATAAATATTTTAGTACGTTTCATTTTACAGTGCTTTGATTTTCCTTAAATAATCGGCCCATTGAATATAGGCTACCGGCTTTAAATGAAGGCCATCTATACTTAATTCCTTTTTTAATTCGCCATCAGGTCTGGCAAATACCTCATACAGATTTACATAATTCAGCTTTTCCTTTTCACAGATCACTTTTATCTGGTTGTTTATTTCAATAATCGCCGGATTAGATAATTTGGCATAAGATGCAGGAAGCATTGCCTTATTTACCGGTAATATGCTTTCCACATATATTTTTGTAGCAGGCGATTGCGTTTTAATCATATGGATCACTTTCCTGTAATTATTCAAGATAATCTCTTGAGGAATCCCACGTTTCATGTCATTAATTCCAATCAGTATAAAGATCTTGTCAGGTTTCGATGCCAAGATCACATCCATCCTTGCTATTGTACCAAAAGTTACATCACCACTGATTCCCCTATTTACCACATGCTTATTGGGAATAAGCTCCTGCCATTTCCCGCCCTCGGTAATGCTGTTGCCTAGAAAAACAATTTCATTTTTCTGCTTAGGCACTTTTTTAAAAAATTCCAGTCTTTGTAAATAATGACCATTGATATAACTGCTGTCTATTACAACTTGCTCTTGTGAGCTACCATAAAAAGGCAATGCGAGTAATATTCCAATAAAAAGTCCCTTCATTATAAACCTATTTAAATTAATCATATAATTATTTTAAGCGATAGCCTCTTCTATAGCAGTATTCATTTCTTCCTCTGATTCTTTTTCTACAGGCATTAGTGGCACCAGCCAGGTCACCAGAAAAGCCGGAATTGTTGCGATCAACACCCAGATAAAAAATTCCTTATAACCTAAATAGTCGCTCAGCAAACCACTGATCATGGAAGGAATCATAAAACCTAAATTCATTAAGCCACTTCCAAAAGCATAATGCGCCATTTTATATTTACCAGGAGCAATATTCTGCATCATAAACAGAATCAGACCAACAAACCCATACCCGTACCCAAAATATTCTATAGCCACTGCCGATGCGATGATATACATATTCTGAGGCATGGTTACAGCCAGAAAAGCATAAGCTGCGAATGGCAGGTTAAAAAAGGTACACAAAATAAGAAGCGTTTTTTTGGTTAAACCTTTATTCGAAACGTAATAACCAGCAACGATAGATCCCAATACGAAAGCTATTGAGCCAAAAACACCATACAGCAAACCAATTTCAGAAGTACTTAAACCCAATCCACCTGATTCTCTGGATGCTTTAAAAAATAAGGGAACAATTTTAATGGCTTGTCCTTCTGCAAAACGATAGAAAACGATGAAACACAGACTAAACCAAATGTTCTTTTTTTGGAAAAAAGTGATGATTACATCCTTCAAAGTAGCAAAGCCCTCCTGAACAGAGCTAACTTGTTTAGCTTCATTCCCTGAAGGAAGGACATTCATATTATATACCCCAAGCAAGACCATAATAATCCCATAGGCGAACATAACCACCATCCAGGCATTATGAATACCGATTTCCTTTTCCAACTGTCCAGCCATATATACCAAAACACCGCCAGATAAAACCTTTGCAATGTTATAGAAAGCTCCTTGCCAACCTACAAATTTGGCCTGCAGCTTTGGGCTCAGCTCGTTTAAATACACACCATCAGCAGCTGTATCATGAGTGGAGCCACTAATGGCAATTATCGTTAAAATGGCTATGGAGAAACTGAAAAAATGGTCCATCTGTAAGGTTAAAGCCAAAAGCCCAAACAATAAACCCGTAAAAATTTGGGTGGTATAAACGAAAAACTTCTTTGTTTTATACATTTCCAAAAATGGTCCCCAAAGCGGTTTGATCGTCCATGGGAACATAATTAGTGAAGTCCAGAAGGCAATTTGCGTATCAGAAATCCCCATGTTTTTATACATGATAGAACTTGCCCCCGATAGTGCAACAAAAGGTAATCCCATAGCAAACCAAGTAGTTGGTATCCAAAAGATGGGATTTATGGTTTTCTTCGTTTTAAGTTTTGACACAATATTGTTGATTTTATATGATTAGTTTGGTCGATTAGGTTTTCCAGAATAGTTTGGCACGAGTGCAATACAAGGTAATTAATGACACCACTCCGGTAAATATTAAGCCCCTTAAAAATCCTCCAGCAGGTAAACTTGCCACGCTGTCCAAATATACATCAGTGCCAGTAAGCTTCAATAAAGGGATCAGGAATAAGTTTCCGGCCGTATAGGCTACCATAGGGTTTTTGCCATTATTACCCAGATAAGTGATTATAGCTGAGAAATAGCCCAACCTTTCAAAAATGGTGAAAGACAACAGTACCAGGAAAGCCAATCCAGTGTTTACAAAATAATAACTAAAAGTAGATATATCTTTTTTAATCCCCCCCTCAAAAGCTTCAAAAAACAAACCTAAGATGAGTAGATAAACTCCTGCATTTGCAAGTTTTGTAAAGAATGTTTTATCGCTTCCTTCATTTAGTCCTTTTAATCGTTGCAGCAACAATAACGATAATGCTCCTGTAAGCAGAAGATTGGGTACCAGCCATCGCATGTATAAGCAAACCACATTACAGATCAGCAATAGCCAGCATAAAGCACCTACACTTAATAGTTTTGCTTTAGCCCCTGCAATCAAATCCTGAATCGGCGAAGCACTTCTATTTAGCAACCATTCTCCCGCGAACGTCCCAGGTAATACAATAAATAGATATTTAAGGTAATACAATTTATACATCCAAGGTAAGGGCGACCAGTTAAAAACGGCACTATTCCAGGTTCCGGCATCCTTAGCTGTTAATAATATTGCCATGAGCAGGGGTAGGATACCAATCCTTAATAATGGTTGATTGCGTGTAAGCCACCAGATTAAGGTTCCAAAAAAAGCCATATTGGCCAAGACGATAATGATGATATCACTAGAGCTTAAACTAAATCCATTTTTAAATGGATAGAGCATTAAAAATGTAGCAGCCAAAGCAAAACCAACGATTTTAATACCAGAGGAAATCGCTTTATTCTTTAAATTATTAAAGCGTGCATACATCAGAAAAAGCACAAAGAAACAGCCAATAGAAAGCAAATGCTCTTTCCATCCTGCCGTACCACTCATTACCCAGGCACGTGCGTAAAAGGTAAACAAGGCAAATACAACCAACAATAGATACCGTTGAACAACCTGTAAGACTGTCTTTAAAACTGACTGTTCCTCTAGTTTCTTTTGCAATGCTAGTGGGATAGCGGCCCCCATCGTAAACAAGAAAAATGGGAACACCAAATCTACCCAGGTTATTCCAGGAACTTCTGGTTTAAAAACATGGTAAGGTGGCGGCACTTGTGCATGGTACATCCATGCAGGTAAAATCCCAAAGGAAATACTGCTCGATAAAACCATCAGCAATATGGCCAATCCCCTAAGCGCATCTAAAGCTTCTTCTCTTTTTTTCATCACCGTTAAAATGCTTTTACTGCCCTTTCACCAGCCCGCAAAGGCTGATGAAAAAGCAAGCAAAAGTTAATTTTAAAAATAGTTTCAATTATGTGTGGTGTGTCTTATTTTGTAACTACAATGGTTAATGTTTTAACCACCGCTTCTTCACCAAGGTTATTCACATTTTTACCGACGAATGTGACTGTGTATTTACCTTCTTTAGTAAATGTATACTTGTAGTCTCTCATCGGCTTCAGATAATCCTTAATTCCAACACCAACATCAGGCTTTGTTGCATTTGGTAAAAAAGCACGGCTTACCGCCCAATCCTCACTAGGCAACAACGTACTATTTGGAGCAAAAATCATGAATGGTGCAACATTTTGAAAAGTCCATTTATTTACTGGATTTACAACATCTATAGCAATCCATTGCGGAGACTTTGCTGTAGCAATATCTGTGCGTCTGCCATCCGTTGCAATATTATATAAATCGAAACCGTGAATCCTCCATGTTTTACCTCCCAAAGCAGCTGTAGCACTTTCCCAACCCTCATATTTAAAGGCAAAATAGATAGGTGTATTTGAAACCGGAAGATCTGATATATCTACTTCAGAATCCTGTTCAATTGGCCCTACGGATCCACCTGTATAAGTACTTAATTTAACCCTATTGGTAATTTCTTTCCAGGTTGCCGCCTTTAAGCCCTCTACAGTATAAGTATCATTGAAGTTTGTGGAATACCAAAACGTCAGGTTATTGGTTTGACTACCATAAAGTGCTTGCGTAGATATTCTTAATTTTAATTTAGAATCTTCCGACTCAATTCTATCTTTAAAGCGATACTCTTTCCCCGGCTCACCTGAATAGAAAGAGATCAGGTCAGCATAACCACTTATAGAAAATGTTACAATTTCGCCTACTTTATATTCTTGTTTTGCTGTATTTACATTAAAGGTTGGTTTTTCAGGTTCAGATTTCTGACAGGCAACCATAACAGGCAATAATAAAACGCCTAAAATATATTTTAATTTATTCATGATATTTGGTTTATGAATTATAATTACCACCCTTTATTTTGATTGATATCTCTATTAGAATTAAGCTCTGCAGCAGGAATAGCAAATAAAGTATCCCTTTCAGAAACATTTTTCGCAGCCTTTATTGCATGATCATAACCAGTAGCCGGCTTAGTATTCGCGATTTCAATTTCATAATTTTTCATTGCCGAATAAAACTGCCCCCATCTCACTAAATCAAAACGTCTTAAACCTTCAAAACACAATTCCAATGATCTTTCTTTTCTGATTGCTGTTCTTAAATTATCTGGCGAATCCTTTTCTGCCGCAGTAAGGTCATAATTATTGGTCGCATTTTTACTGATCACTGGCGTTAAAATTGCACCTCCAGCTCCTTCTCCACCTACTAAGGTAATTACCGGAGCCGAAGTATAACCAGAACCACTGCTAATCATATAAACTCCTGAGATTTTACCACCTGACACCACTACAGTAGCCGTAGCACCAAATCCGCCGCCTCCACCAGAAAAAACTGCAGTAGGTGCTTTAGTATAAGCGCCACCATTGGTAATGGTAACCGACTTAACTACTTCACCAGCCATTAGTTTTCCATGTGCCCGACGTTTCACTTCATTTACTGCATCAACAGCAATAGAGGTCACTCCATTCACTTCGTTCTCTGCTTCCGCAAGCATCAACAATACATCTGAATAGCGTAAAATTGGAAAATTAATTGTTGATGTTCCATTAAACTTAGGTGCTGTATTTTCATATTCACGTCTCCATTTAGCATCCCCACGGTTGTATAATTGTGTTGGCGAATAAGCCACTTTACCACCTTCAACATCAGCACTATAAGAAAATGTATTGATATTCCAGTCTCTTCTTAGATCGTCCGAATCAAAAGAGTTGTAAAAATTATTCGTAACATGCTTAGCACCATAACTATAGCCTATGTTTTCATTGGCAGCAATACCATTAATTACACCCACAGATCCTTCTTCAACCTGAGTGCCATTTCTTTTACCAAACTCAACTTCCCAGATGACTTCGTTAAGATCATATTTTTTCTCAGACATATTAATGAATACCTGCTTATAGTTTGGGTTTAATGTATGACCTGCCTGCTTCACTTTCTGAGCCCATTTAATGACTTCGGCATAACGGCTAACATCCCTTAATGGTGCACCTGCCATTTTAAGGTTTACTCTTGCCAGTATTCCCCAAACTACTGACTGCGTAACTCTACTTCCGTAAGTATAAGTACGATGCGGAGCAACCATATCAGCCGCTTTTTCCATTTCACTTACAATAAAGTCGTAATTTACTTTATATGGAGAATTTTTATAATTCACTTCAAAACCTGATTTAGTGGAGGCCGTTTTTAAAGGTACATTACCCCAATTATTGGTTAGAATGAAATGATAATACGCTCTCAAAAAGATCGCTTCACCAAGGGCAATCTTCTTCTTTTCCTTATCCATTACTGCTTTATCTATATTTTCAATCAACATATTCGCTCTGTTGATTCCATTGTATAAAGCTGTCCAGCTGTCCGTTAATTTAGTATCTGATGGGCTATAATTGTATAAGCCTAAATCCTGTGTCCAATTAGAAAGGTTAATAAAGCTGTCATCAGCCACATCCATTTCATAGAACATATACCTGCCATAAGTGGCCGACTTACCAAGTACATCATAAATACCTGTTAAGGCTCCATTTACCTCTGCTTCGTTTCTAAAGAAATCCTTTGGTGCTGAAAAATCTGTCGGTGATGGGTTCAGAAACTTCTTACATGATGATGAAGTTAATGCCATTCCTAATATCGCTATGCTATATAATATGCGTTTCATAACTTATATTTTTAAAAAGTACTGTTGATTCCGAAAGTAATTGTACGTGCTCTAGGATAAGCAGAGTAATCAAACCCTGGTGTTAGAGCACTGTTTCTTACAGAAACTTCTGGATCATAACCTGAATAATTTGTCCACGTGTAAAGATTTTGTGCTGCTAAATAAACCCTAGCTGATTTTATCACGTTTGTTCTTTTCAAAAGATCTGTTGGTAATTTATAACCAAGTGATACCGTTTTTAATCTAAGGAAAGATCCATCTTCAATAATTCTTGTTGAGTAGGCTTTTAGAGAACCTCCACTACCAGCAGCTACACCTGGTATATTAGAACTTGTATTTTCTGGCGTCCATCTGTCTGCATAAGTTGCAAACTGATTGTAACCATATTTGTAAGATGACTCGAACATGATTCTGTTGGCATTGATAATATCATTACCATAAGACCATTGGAAAAATACGTTCAGATCAAATCCTTTGTAGCTAAAGTTATTGTTAAAACCGCCTGTATGTTTAGCGTAAGGACTTCCAATTACGGTTTTATCATTTTCAGTAATCTGAAGATCACCATCTAAGTCTTTGTACTTTATATCACCTGGTTTTATGTTAGCTCTGGCACCACCATGTGCCGGAATATTTTCCTTTAAGGTATAGGTATTACCTACTTTAATAAAATCATCATAACCATATACACCATCATATATTAAGCCATAGAACTGAGCAATCGGGCTACCTATTTTAGCTACATAACCTGGAATATTTTTCCAGTCATCGCCCCAATTTTGAGCTGTAACAATCATCAGCTGATTTTCACTCAAGCCAAGGATTTTATTTTGATTGAATGCGATATTAAATGAAGCATTCCATGAAAAGTCTCTGGTTTGGACAGGCGTTCCTCCTAATGTAATCTCTAAACCTTTGTTTTGAGTAGATCCAATATTTTTAATAGCTCTGCTGTATCCACTAACTGGAGGCATTACTGCATTGAGCAATAAGTCGTATGTCTTTTTATAATATAAGTCCAACCCAAATGTTAAACGTTCCTTAAAGAAGCCCAGATCTAAACCTGCGTTAACTTGCTCAGTAGTTTCCCATCTTAATAAGGGATTTCCTAAACCTGTATATACTACCCCTTTATTATAAACATTGCCGAACATATAACCCGGATTTGAATTTAAAGGATTAGTAGCATCAGTATTTACATAAGCAATACTTGGATAAACAGCAAAGTTTGACACACCATTATTTCCGGTTTTACCCCATGATGTTCTAAACTTAGCGTTAGACAAGTATTTGATGTCTTTTGCAAAAGGCTCATTATTAATTTGCCATGCAAAACCAGCTGAAGGGAAATATGCCCATTTGTTATCTCCAATAAACCTGGACGATCCGTCGGCCCTGAAAGTAGCGGTAAATACATATCTGTCTAACAACTTATAATTGGCTCTACTTATAAATGCCGCCATGGTCGACTTAGAAGTTACAGAAGTGATACTCAGTGGATCGCCTTCATCAATACCACTTAAGCCTAAAGCCTCATTAGGTATCAATATCCCGGTAGCCCCAAAAGCAGCATTTGAATTCGACTCTAAAGACCAGCCTGCCATCATATCAAAATAATGCGATTTATTGAATCTTTTGGCATAAGTCAAAGTATTGGCATTTTGCCAGCCATTTGAATTGAAATGCGTCTGACTTCCATTAATGCCATAGTTACCAATGACAGCACTTCTGGAGAATGCCCCATTAAACACATCATCTCTTCTTATCCCCCTGTTAAATGAAGCGATTGATTTGAATTTCAACTCTTTTATGATGGTATATTCCAGATATCCATTAGCGGTAAAGCTGGTCGAGAAGTTCTCACGGAGCTCATTTCTCGCAGTCAATACCGGATTAAAAGTAGAGTTATAATTTTGTTCTACTTCAGGATCAATAGGTTCATCAATCAGATTGAGGTTAGGATCAACAGCTACTGGTCTGAATGACCATACACTAAACAACATATTTAATTCATTGCTGTAGTTACCTGTTGATGTTGGTACACCATAACGTTTTAAGTCAGCGTAAGTAACATTCGCTCCTACTTTAAGTTTGTTAGATACTTCCTGATCAATGGCGATTTTCCCTTGCGTACGTTTAAATCCGGAATTGATGATAATTCCATCCTGACCAACATGCGATAAGGAAATATTATATTTAGTTTTTTGGGTTCCACCTGCCAATGATAAATAATGATTTTGCATTGGTGCAACATGAGTTACCTGATCTTCCCAATTTATACCATTAAGGTTTCTATAGCTTTCCTGGTTTCGGCCGTCTTTAAAATAAAGCGTCTTTGTTCTTATAGGATCTATCTCGTTTTGTAGTTTCACAAATTCATAAGGATTTAACAACTTCATCCTTTTATTATTCTCCTGTAAACCAAAATAACCATTATAGGTAATTACCGGCTCGCCTAACTTTCCTCTCTTAGTTGTTACCATCACCACCCCATTTGCACCTCTGGCTCCATAAATTGCGGTTGCAGAAGCATCTTTAAGGATATCGATCGACTCAATCTCATTCGGATCCAATGTATTTAATGGATTTACCACAGCATTGTTCGGGTCTTCCATTGGGAAACCATCAATAACCACCAATGGGTAGTTTGATTGTGTGATCGAGTTATTACCTCTGATATTGATTTCAATTGGCGAACCTGGTTGCCCCTCGCTGGAAATCACCTGAACCCCAGCAACACGACCTGCCAAAGCCTCATCGAATGATTTTACCGGAGCTTTTTGCATATCTGCGATACTTACCGTTCCAACCGATCCGGTTAAATCTTTCCTCGTGGCAGTACCATAGCCTATTACCACCACATCATTCAATTGAGATACAGACTCTCTTAAAGCGACTTTAACAGTAGTATTCTGGTTAACAATGGCTTCTTTGTCTTCAAAACCAATATACCTGAATACAAGTGTTTGACGGCCTTCCGGCACTTTAATCGAAAAACTTCCATTTGCAGAACTATTAGTCGTTGTTTTAGTGCCTTTTAATTGAATGATCACCCCGACAAGCGGATCGCCTTGCAAATCGGTCACAATACCGGTAACCGTTCGGACCTGCGCCAGCGACGTCATAGAAATGCACATAAAAAGGATAAGGCTTATCCCACTGAAGAGCCATTCCTTCTTTCTAGTAAAAATTTGTTGCATACTGTTAATTGGTTAGATTTATAATACGTTAAGTTTATTTGAGTTTAGTTAATCCATTAAAATCGATTTCCTGAGCAAATGGATTTAAGAAATGATCTATCAAAACAGTAAGCGCTCGTCTTGATAAAACAGTTTCTCCATTTACCTCTTGTTTAGCAACACCTTCGTTTATCACTTTCGAAATCTCAGCAAGGGTTATTTCCTTTTTTGAAACCGATGACAATAACTTTGCAGCAAAAGCTGCATTTACCAGTTTTCCTGAAGGGAACTGATCAGCTATTACCGGATAAAAAGATTTAAATCCTTCAATCAAGGTATATTCATTAATTGGCTGCTCCGGGTAAAACCAGGTTTGGTTAGCCCATTTGTAAGGGATACCTGTTCCTTTTAAAATTCCCGTAGCACCAATCTTTTGCATCACTACAAAGTTTTTATCTTCAGGTTTCACGTCTATAAAAGGCATGATATAAGCCTTACTTTCCAATAAAGCAGATTGTACCTCACGGATATTTACCTGAGCTGGCTGTAAATTATTTTTAATAGCTACAGCTGCCAATGCACCCGCTGCCTGACCAATCGTCAATACCACCGGTTGTAACCTACTGGCACCGGCAACAATATTGGTTACGCTGACACTTTTTTCGGCAACAATAATTCCATCTGCAGTTTTAGGAATCAATGAACCTAATGGTATATTATAGGAAGGCACTTTGATTTTTATAAAATCTATCTGTGGAGCATTCGGATTTTTCAAATGATGATGATCAATCGGATAATCACCAATAGCAATACCAGTACGGTATAAATTAGACTTTTGCTGATAGGGAGCAGTTACATCATTAACAGTTAATGTTACCTTACCATCCAATCGTCTTGCCTCCCGGTGATAAGCAATCATAGGCAATTTATCGGAGGTAGGAAATTCATCATCAGCAATACCTAAATGCTTAAATCCAAGCTTTGTTTGCAGGTGATAAACAAACCTTAAACTGTGCAGTTTAGCTTCTTTAAGGGCAGCGGCTCTATCCTTTTTACTGAGTTCAATAATGTTCAGATAAATGTCGTTTCCACATTTAGGCCAGTTGATCATGTACTTGTTATTTGGAAGTTTACCATAAGTGATCATCTGGTTACAATCTATAGCACGTTGATGATGGGCATCAGCCGAAGGATCGGTAATGTCACAGCAGCACTCAAATTCCTTTGGATCATAACCTGCAGGTTTAGCAATCGTTTTATCAGCATCCTTACCATAATCCTTAAGTACTACTACATAAGTTAAATCCTGGATGATGTCATTTGCCTTTTCAGGAGCAAAAGATTCACCGGTATCAAATCTGCTATCCATCCCCACACGATATGGGATTTTCAGAAAACCCATCACATCCCCTAACTCAGTAGCATCAATAATCAAATCAGCCGTTACAATCGTACGTTTTCCTTTTACATAGGTTTCTACCTCCCATTTATTCCCCTTACGGGTAATGTTCTTCCATTCTGTTTTATACCAAATGGTTAGATTAGGATTTATGGCTAATTCCTTGAGTTTTTTATTTCCTATTGAGGGTTCAAACAAGGTGTTGCTCACCCATCCAGTCTCCACAGCTTTCGGTCCACCATAATAATCATACAGTTTTTGTCTAAACTCCCCCCATAAACCCGAAGGCATCTGGTGATTACCATCAATAGCAGCTACACCGGCAGCGGTTAACATTCCCCCCAACCACTCTGTTTCTTCAATAACTAGAGTTTTCACCCCCATTCTTGATGCCTGTATAGCAGCGGTAGTCCCACTTGCACCGCCACCTATCACCAACAACTGTGTCTCGTATTCTTTAGCCGAAACAGAAATCGTTGCAAAAAAGAATAAAAAAGCAAATAAAAATCCCCTCATAAATCCTGATCCAATCATTTTAACAGTAAGTAATTTGTTCTATAAAATTTAAGTCATTAGAGTTTTTCTTTAACGATCAATGCAGTCACGACCTTTCTTTCAGACCCGTCCGAAGGTTTAACAGTCTGTTTTCCATTTACAGTTAAAGCGGTAGAGCCACCACCATCAAGGTTTATAGCACCCACACATCCCATATCTTTCATCATCTGTGCAAGCTCTGCCAGGTTTACCCCCGGAATACCCGCAGCAGTATTCCCACCTTCGACGGCTAATATAATAATCTTGTTATTTTTAGTATAACCTATAGCCGAACGCGCACGCGAAGAAGTATTATCTATTACAATCAACTCTTCAGCATCTGTTATATTTATTTTATCATCTTTAATTAACATTGGAGATCCACCGATTGCAGATTTAACATCCCATACCTTACCAACAGTTGGCAATATAGCTGTCGGCACAGGCAAAGGTGCAGTATTCAACTGATTTAAAGCAGGAGAAGAATAAGAAAATATAGTTCCATCTCCTGTCCCCACATGGTAAATCCAGGTTACATCAGGCACACCTGCAGCAGAAATACCAAATGCAGCTCTGGTTGGATAGTAAGTTGTATTAACTGAATTATAAACGCGTGTCAAGGACTTAATATTAACGGCACTTACCACAGTATTGTACATCACCAGACTATATGAATTATTTGGACTACCAAAAAAACCACCGTTTATCGAAGCATACTTAGTTCCCGGTTCATTATTATAAAAACTTGTTACTGTTTTCTCCGAAGCAGCCATTACCGGCTTCAACTCTAAATCAGCTTTTGGATCAAAAATAACCGCATATGCTGAAATTGATTTCCCATTAATCGGGGTTGTATTCACATAAATCTGTATTCCATTAGGAAAGTTATCCATTAAATAGATCGCCTTTTTCCAACTGGACGATAAGGTAACCAAAGGTGTTGAGTCAACCAAAGGTTTATCAGGATGAAATTTCCCCTCTTTAGATTTACTACAGGAAGACAAAAAAGCTCCCGCCGATACAAGAATAATAGCAAGGTTTAGTTTTATGTTCATAATGGTTTGGTTATTCAGTAAATATAGCAACTTTATTAAATAAATTAAAAACAATTCCTTAGTTTTATTAAAATATTTTTAAAAGTACCCAAAACCATTATTGTTTTAAATAAAAGAATAGCCCACCAAGCAACCAACTTGCTTTACTTTGCAGGGGTTCTTCTTTCCAATTCAGCAATAGGGATTCTCATCAATCTACCTACCTGAATACCATTTCTATAGGTAACCACCCGTATATTCTGTGCTCCTTTAGGAATATCCAAAGGCCGCCCTGCATAAACCGGATAATAAGGATCCGGATCTGTATCATCAAAAGAATAATAGATCTTAAGCCCCTCAATTTCAGTTGTCAAATTCACTAAAAGAGCTTTATCTGCCCCCCGAACACCCGAAACTACTGCGTCGTAAAAATATCTTGAATAATTAACCGTATCTCTATCCAACATAGGTAAATGCGACTCCACACGGCTAATGAAATCAGTCCAGCTACTTTTACCAGCCCCACTCCATAGTGTTTCACTCAAAGCAAACGCCCTTGGCCAAGTCATAAACTGTAATTTCCGTTCATTAGGCACCTGTTCAGTCCACAAACTACCTTGCCCACCCATCACGTTTTTCTCCTCAATACCTTTGGGCAATGGATCAAATAAAAAGGTAGTATTCAACCTGTTTACAGTAAAAATTGCATTTTCCAGGTATTGATCTCCTTGATAAAAATCCAGATAAGTATAAGCTGCAGGGGTCATCACCACCTGCTGTCCTTTCTTAGATGATAGGATACCTCCTTTATCATCCTTCCAACTCATCACAGCCATTTCATCAGGAAGACCACCAGGTAGGTTTTCATACCAGCCCAAAGGCTTTTTACCCTTCGAAAGCACAATTTTAGAAACACGTTTAAGAAAATATGATTGTAGTTCTTCTGAACTTTTTAAATGCTCATCTTTAATCCTTTGCTGACATACCGGACACTTGTCCCAATAAGCTCTGGAAACCTCATCCCCACCAATATGTATATATTTCGAGGGAAACAATCCTGCCAATTCACCAATAACCTTTTCTAAAAAGACAAAAACAGAATCATTACCCGCACAAACCACATTAGTACGTGAAGCATTCCATGGATCACCCGCCAACACCTGTTGACTTTTTTTAGTACAGGAAAGTTCCGGATAAGCAGCAATTAATGCCAAACTATGACCCGGAACATCAATTTCCGGCACCAACTCTACAAAATACTGCTGCCCGTAAGCCACCAATTCCCTGATATCATCCTGTGTATAAAATCCTCCATCCGTAGCCTGCTCACCAGGTTCCGGAGCCTTCTGATTCCGCCAATATCCTTTACGAGGCACCCTCCAGGCACCTACTTCAGTCAGCTTTGGCAAGCTTTTAATCTCTACCCTCCACCCTTGATTGTCAGTCAAATGCAAATGCAGTACATTCATTTTATATTTAGACATTTGCAAGATATATCTCTTTATCACTTCTTTAGAAAAGAAATGGCGACTCACATCTACCATTAATCCGCGCCACTGAAAGCGTGGAGCATCCTCTATTTTAACTGCCGGAATTCTAGTACCTAAATTAACTCCAGCTCGCTCTGCTTTAAGCGGCAAAAGCTGCACTAAAGTTTGCATTGCATAAAACCAACCTTCAGGTTGATTAGCTTTAATAACCACTGCTTTACTGGTAACCTCCAGCTGATAAGCTTCCTTACCTCCTTTTACATTTGCATCGGACACAAACCTGATCACATTACTATTAGCAGAAGTACCAGCTACTTTCAAATCATAACCTGTCAGCGATTTTAACCTCAATGCCAACAACTCAGCCAAACCCTTATCACTTACACTTGCTGGAACAATTGCGGTATTCGCTTTCAAAATAAAAGCGCCCTCACCTTTCTCTAAATGAGTGGGTTGCGGAATAAGATTAAAGACTTTATCCTGAGCACTGCAGGTAAGACAAAGCACAACGGGGCCAAGAACAAATATGACTTTGCCAATTAATTTGAGTACAATTTTAATCATCTGAATTACGATATGCGGATAAGCTGGGTGTTTTTATTTAACTTTGTGTAAATCTATAAGTTTTTGATACAAATTGATGATATTTATTAATATTATTTAATAAGATTATATTGTAGACTTTTAATCACCACAATTACCAAAAATATGAAAACCGATTTTTTCGACGAGAACAGTGATATCCTAACCGGAGTTGCTTATAAAAACATACATATCAGAAAAAAGATCATCTCTTATTTTGCAGATGCCGGCAATGCAACCATTGCAGAACTCTGCAAAGAAACGAATCTGAGTGTTCCAAAAGTAACCACTCTAATTACTGAACTTATTACAGGTGGACTGGTAAAAGATTTCGGCAAAGTAGGATCTACAGGGGGAAGAAGACCAAACATTTACGGGCTAGCCCCCGATTCAGGCTTTTTCCTTGGTGTAGACGTAAAACATAACCACATCAATATCGGACTGATAGATTTGCAAAAAAAACTAATCAAAATCTCAAAAGATGTTCCTTACAATTTAAACAACACCGCCGAATCACTTGCATCACTTTGCGAGTTAATTAAAAGCTTCATTAAAGAATCTGCGATTTCAAAAGATAAAATACTTGGCCTTGGACTAAACCTTTCCGGAAGGATCAACTACTCGACAGGCTATAGCTACAGCTTTTTCCATTTCAATGAAGACCCTTTAAGTAAATTACTTGAAACCGAACTCAATTTAAAAACTTTTCTTGAAAACGATTCCAGAGCAATGGCTTACGGTGAATTTAACTGCGGCGTAGTAAAGGAAGAAAAAAATGTCTTGTTTTTAAATTTAGATTACGGCCTTGGAATGGGCGTAATGATCAATAACGAATTGTATTATGGAAAATCTGGTTTCGCAGGAGAAATCGGCCACATCCCATTGTTCAATAACGAGATCATCTGCCAATGTGGAAAAAAAGGATGTCTGGAAACTGAAGCTTCAGGCAGAGCATTAATAGCTATGTTTAAAGAAAAGCTAACCACGGGCTCATCCAGTTCCTTAAATAAAGGCATAAGCGACAACATACAAATGCAGGATATCATCAATGCAGCAAACAACGACGATGTACTTTCTATTGAACTGCTCGCCAAAATAGGTGAAAAACTTGGTCGGGGAATAGCCCTTCTCATCAATATTTACAACCCTGAACTTGTTATTCTGGGCGGAGCATTAGCCTTAACCGGCGAACATTTACATTTACCCATAAAGAGCGCAGTAAACAAATACTCCCTAAGCCTTGTAAATAGCGACACCCAATTAAAACTATCAAAACTTGGTGAAGAAGCAGGCGTTATGGGCGCCTGCCTCCTGGTAAGAAAAAGACTTTTAGAATATTCTATTTAATTATTTCAAAGTATCCATATCCACTGGAATAAACACCAATGGCGTTGGAAGACATGAAGCACCCGGCGGAGAGTAAGTCAACTTAATCACTTGTTCTTCGCCATTTTTCGCGGGTGGGAATACCTGCACTAATATTGCTTCCGGTGCAGTCTTAGTTACCAATCTATCATTTGGCAATTGAATAATTCCCTCATTAAACTTTCCTTTACTAACAACCATCGTCGCCGCCATGCCATTACACCATTTGTTATCAGCAGAACGCGAGTTCCAGGTAACCAGCGCCAAACCTTTACCATCAGTACTTTTCCACTTCAACTCTATATTGTACATTACACCGTAATTTCCCGCCAAAGTAGACTCTTTACCACTTGTACCTTCAACACCCAGCACCCATGGATCTTTTATCCCATCAGCTACAACAATTTCAGCCACTCCGTTTTTAGTATCCAATACATCGACACCAGTAACCTTATAATTACTTACACCAAACAAACCACGACCTGCATTTTTATGTCCTGTAGGGATCACCGTTTTTATTTTCTTCAATGCCACGGGACCAGGAGTCTTAACATCGGTCTGAATAATATTAATCTCCCCGGGTTGATCGATCACAAAATCATAAAAACCATGAGACAGCTCATCATATTTTACTACATTACGTTCCAACTGCTCATCTACCGCAATTGCTTCGCCAGGCTCAACCACACGAATCTTTTCATCGCCATTGGAAGCAAAATAATCAGCCAATCCCTGTTTACCAATCTGGAAGTAATTAGCACTTGGCTTTTGCGAAGAATATTTTAACATACGAATATGCATCTTCTGTTTACCCGTATTTTTTATAACGGCAGTAATTTTACGATCGATCTTTACCGGTTCCTTTACACCATTTACATTATATACATACAACCTAACTGCACCCGGCTGCACAGCCTCTTTTAACGCAATAGCTTCGGGCATCCTAATGTATTCGGGATCATCAGAAATGATAAACTGAGGACCAGGCAAAACCACTTTATTGTATTTGATATCTACCGGTTTAACGGTAAAGAAATCCTTCATCAAAACAACATTCCCTTGTTTTGCCTTCAACAAACTCTCCGCATCCTCGCGATTAATAGTCTGTGCACTTAAATGCATTGTACTGCAAACGAGCACCAGACCTAAAGCAATTTTTAAGTTTTTGTATTCCATATTTCTAATTTGTGTGTGTGTATGTGTCAAACAATAACATTAGCCTTTATTGGCCAATCCTGAGAAAAAGCTAAAATGAGCCTCAATGCTTTTAGACCAGTACGGCCCCGTATGTGCACCCGGCTGAGCGATATAAGTCGCTTTAATTTTCAATTCATCACATTTTTTTCTGAATTGATTATTAGCGCCATACAGATAATCCTCAGTACCGCAATCAAAAATCAGCGTCTTTTTTAAATCCTTAATACTTTCCAGCCTATTTACCGGAGAAAATTCATCAAAAGCTTTATTTTCTTCCGAGTATGGTCCTAACAAATAAGCAATCGTTGTTTTTTTAAAACCTGAATGCCTTAAATTAAGCACTCCGGAAGTACTGCCTGCACTTAAAAAAACATCAGGATGTTTTAGAAAAAGATACATAGCCCCAAAACCGCCCATGCTATTACCAGTAATAAAAATCTTTTCCTTATTAGTCTTATAGACACTGTTTATTTTTGGCATCAACTCCTTCATAAAGAAATCCTCGTACTGCACACTATCCGGCTGAGGAGAATTCATGTACCAGCTTTTCTTTAAGCCATCCGGACAAACCACAATAAAATTATAAGTATCTGCCAACCTTTGCAGGTTAGCTAACCTGGCCCAGGTTCTAAAATTAGCTGAATGTCCATGCAATAAGTAAACAACCGGGTATTTAGATTTCACATTATAAACAGCCGGTTTATAAACCAGCACACTATCGTCCGTTTTTAAGCTCTTAGACTTAAGTACCATCGTGTCCTGTCCCCTTACCGACAGAAATAAAAATACCAAAGTCAGCAACAACAATCCTTTTAATTGATTCATAGTTCTTATTTATATTTTAATTTTTATTATAAAGATGCGCAAGGCGCTAACTTCAAACAAATTATTCAATCCAACAACACGATTCTATTTATTAATAATTTTCAACTCACAAATAGTAAGCACATAAACTCCAAATCAAATCACCTTAAATCGCAGGTCAATATAGATATATTTTAACAACTTATATTTATTTATTATAATTTATCACAAAGCAATATTTAGTTACATCATTTTATTAAATAAAATAACAACTTAAAAATTTAACACCATTAACATCATAAAATATCAATTCTCAATAAATTAACTCATTTTTATATTTTATACAGAACAAAGTAAGTTTGTGTTGATTATAAATAAAATAGCATTAATTTGCAGCAATCATACTATTCAGACACCAAACAGACAGAGAAAAAACTTGTAAAATAAGATGGGGAAAACTTTTTTTGAAGAATTAAATAGCGAGAATATAACCGGTGTTGCATACAAAAATGTTAGCCTAAAAAAAAGCGTAATCAGTTACTTTGCCAATATAGGTAATGCAACGATTGCAGATTTATGCAAAGAACTGAATCTAAGTGCTCCAAAAATTACCGCATTATTAGGTGATTTGATACAGGATGGCCTGATTAAAGATTATGGGAAAATAGATTCTACTGGAGGACGTAAACCTAATTTATATGGATTAGTACCCGAATCCGCTTTTTTTATAGGGGTAGACATTAAACAGAACCACATTAACATTGGCCTATCCGACCTACAGAAAAATCTAATCAAGGTTTCTGAAAAACTTCCTTACAAACTAGACAACAATAAGGAATCGCTCGAAGCATTGTGTAACCTGATCAATGATTTCATCAAAGAACTAAGTACACCAAGAGAAAAGATATTAGGTATAGGCATCAACTTATCTGGAAGGATCAACTACACTACCGGCTATAGCTACAGTTTCTTTTATTTCAATGAAGAACCATTAACCAAAATCCTTGAATCGAAAATAGGTATTCGTATTTTCCTGGAAAACGATTCCAAATCAATGGCCTACGGAGAATTCTCTGCAGGAGTAGTTAACGGAGAAAAAAATGTGCTATTCCTAAACCTCGATTATGGCATAGGGTTAGGTATTCTGATAAATGGACAACTTTACTACGGTAAATCAGGCTATTCAGGTGAATTTGGTCATATCCCATTGTTCAACAACGAAATCATCTGTCACTGTGGTAAAAAAGGCTGTTTAGAAACTGAGGCTTCGGGATGGGCGCTTACTCGCATGTTTAAAGAACGATTACAGGAAGGCTCTTCATCCATTTTAACCCAAAACAACCTAAGTCCTGAAGATTTAAAAATGGAAGACATCATCAGCGCGGCCAATCACGATGACGTGCTAGCCATAGAGCTGATTGCTAAAATAGGCGAAAACCTTGGTCGTGGTATAGCTTTACTCATCAACTTATTTAATCCGGAACTGGTGATACTTGGAGGAAGTCTTGCAGCTACAGAAGAATACATCAGACTCCCTATAAAGAGTGCCATTAACAAATATTCGTTAAGCCTCGTTAATCAGGATACAATTTTAAAAATGTCTAAGCTAGGCGAGCGTGCGGGAATTATCGGAGCATGTCTTTTGGTACGCAACCGATTACTATCCCTATCTTAATAACTTTACTTTATCGGGGTAGTTGATCCTTAATTACCCCTCACTACTCCCATTTTACCCCTAGCTTAGTCTTGGTCGTTTCTTATCGCCAGGTTTATTTGTTTTCACATAAGCTTTAGGTGCTGGAGCAAGTTCTTCAGCGATTTTAATATTAAGCACCTGCCCTTTATAAGTTTCTCCATTTAATACCAAAACAGCTTTCTCTGCCTCTGCCTGATTAGCCATCTCCAAAAAAGCATAGCCTTTACACCTCTTGGTTACTTTATCACGCACAACTTTTATCGTGCTTACCTGAGCATGGAGACTTATAAACATTACGAGATCTAATTCAGAAACGTCAGGCTTAAGTCCCCCAACAAAAATTTTAACCATGATAACTGAAATTTATGCCATAAAAGTAAAGATTATATCGCTACCGCACAATTTCAAAATGGTTGACAACAACTCTTCAAGCTCCATCAAAATATTGGCAATAGAGTCAACATCTTAGATCAAATCTCATAATATTAATTTTATAGAAATAAATAATACTTTTAGTTGTTTTAATTATATTTGAATTAACAAAAACACATACTTAATTATTTTCCTGGAAAACATAACCACATAAAACCATGAGCCAAATTAAAAATTTCAACTTTAACTTATCCATTAGAAAGGAGCTTGAAGTATGCTAGATTTCAACTACAAAATTCTATCTGATGCAAAATTAATTAAGCTATTGCAGGCATCAGATCATAACGCTTATACAGAAATATACAACAGGTATTTTCAGGTACTATTTGTCCAGGCTAGAAAAAAGCTAAAAGATGAAGATCTTGCAAAAGATATATTACAAGAAATTTTCGCCAAGATCTGGATAAAGAGGGAGACACACCTAATCCCAACAAACCTTACCGGATACTTATATACCTTAATGAAGAACCGCATATTAGATCTTTACCTCCATCAGCAGGTAGAAGCCAAATACATCCAATCATTAAAGGGACTTATGGCCACCGGCAGAGGAACCGGAACAGATGCGAGAGTTAGAGAAAAGGAATGTAGTGCACATATCAATAAGGAAATTGCAGCTCTACCGCCTAAAATGAGACAGATATTTGAGTTGAGCAGAAAAAAACAACTTACTTATAAGGAGATCGCAGCAAAACTAAACACCAATGAAAACAATGTTTCCAAACAAATTAACAACGGGCTTAAAGTATTAAGAAGAAAGCTCATAAGGTCATAAATGTATTATTAAGAGTAAACTATCAATATAAGACAATCTGGTATGATTAGCGCAATCATTGGACAAGTATTGAATAAGGGTTGGTTAAGCAAGGGGGTATTCCAAGGCTTAACCAACCCTTATCCAATGCTTACTCAACGCTTAACCAAATACATACTGTCCTACACCTTGTCCTATACTGTCCTATACTGAAAAACCCTGCTTCAAATGAGTGAAGCAGGGTTTACAAAACTGTAAAGATTTTATGATTAAGGATTTGCTAAAACAAATCCAGTATCTGTTTTAAAGAATTTCACAGGCACGTAAGTGTATTTTCCATTGTAGGAATAATAAGTGATGACATAAGGAATCTCCGGATTAGCAACTGCATTAGGAAACCTCAGGTTTAAAGTATAAATCAACATAGCCTGAATTTCTGCGGTTGTCCATTGCGTACCGTTTGTAGCACTAACATTAATACTTCTGTATTGAGCAGCATTTCCTCTGTTTGCTGCAGTACCAAAAGTATAAGTTACACCAGGCAGATTAAGGTTCGTATAATCAGTTGTAATCATAGTGTAATAAATGGTTGGATCCGGAATCCATTGTCCATTTTGTTTAAGGAAACCAAGTGTAGTGTTAGGCAACCAATTCACCCCGTCGTATGTTAAAACATACACCCTTTGATAAGAAACGGTGGTAGATTGAAAAACCCTGTAGCTAATATTAATTTTATCACCAACTTTAGCTGTTAACATTACTGTTGGATCAGCTTTTAAGAAAATATTAAAATAACCAGCCAAATTAGCCGCATCACCTGAAAGAAACATATTGTTTGTCCCTCTTCCAACAGAAGTATACTGCGCATTTGAAACCAAATAAATTTTTTGCCAACCAATTGACTGCAACAAATATGCTTCAGTAACCAGTGTCCCAGTGGTTACATTAGAAAGAAAGAATGTATAGGTCAAAATAACCAATTTATTAAGTGGCGTACTTGCCTGAGGGTACTTAGACTCTAAAAACTCTAAAACCTTTGCGGAGGTGAAATTTTTGTTTGCATTACCATTTGTAGCTAGGTAATCAGCGTCTGTAACTGTATACGTAACATTAGCATAAACACTGTCTACTGGTTTTACTGTATTAGTTTTGTAGCTATAAGTTACATTTGCCAAGGCGCCATTGGTCATCTGTGGGTATGTCTTGTTTAACATAACCGCAATACCTGTATTAGCAGCTGCAACGGTTTCATAAGTTGCAGTAGTCGTAATATTTAAGGTTTTAGTTGCACCTGCATTGGCGGTAATTTCATCAATTGTATCCTTCATCGGGTTACAAGCAGCAAATGCCATCGCAACAAATGCCAGAATAATATATATATAATTTTTCATCATCTTAATTTTAGAAATTAATTTTCAAACCAGTAGTCCAGGTTCTTCCAAATCCGTAAAATACAGTAGATCCTGCTGCAGTACTTGTACCAGCAGCATCATATGCATCAGCAACATATTTCGTATTCAATACGTTGTTTACGTTTGCATATACAGCAGAATTTAAACCTGCAATTTTAAACTTAATTACTGCATTCAAGTTAAGCAAGCCATAATCAGGTAATTTCCAAGGTTTCGCACCTTCTTTGGTATAGCTGTAGAAATTAAAATCTGCATAATAGTTTGAATAATAGTTAAAATCAGCACCAAGCCTTAATTCCGGTAATACATCCACATCTAATCCTAGAGCTGCCGTGGTTTGAGCCTGGTTACCAACTTTCAATCCTTTCAAATATATTTTACTAATACTTGGCGGAGTAGCAGTACTTCCGTTTTCTGCATTTACAGTCACAGGACCAATATTGTTTAAATACTTCCAGTCACCCACAGATAACATACCACGTAAGCTCACAGCAGAAATTGGCTTATATCTGAAATCAACTTCTACACCCTGGTGCAACTCATTTACACCGGTTAGGTTAAATGTATATATTGTTCCATCCTGTGCGGTTTGATTAACTGCTCTTGCACGGTCTCTATAAGTAGTCCGGTACAAGTTGATATTTGCAGTAAGCGTTTTACTTCTATATCCATAACCCAATTCGTAACTGAATAACTTTTCACTTTTAGCATCTGGATTGATATAGTTCTTATAGTCAAGGAACACGTTAGTAAAAATTGGTGCTTTTTCTAAATAACCAATATTAGCAAACACATTACTGTGGTCATCAATATTATAGTTAGAACCACCTTTTGCCTGATAACCTAAAAAGTTCTTATATGGCGATACTCTATTAGGATCATCTGGTGTATAGTTAAAAAAGTCAATCCTCTTGAAAGATGTATTAGATGCAGCCAGGGAAACAAAAGCCGTTACATTATCCTTTGAATATTCAACTTGTCCTGATACACCTTCCCAAAGGATCTTGCTATTATAGTTATATTCAAACTTATCACCAGTTCTTAAAATTGGATTCGGATTGTTAATATCTCCACGGTAAGTAGTATTAGCGTTAATACCTCTCCAAGCATAGGTTACATAGTCGGCACCTAGTGGGTCTGCAATTTCCACATAGTGAAGACCTTCATAATACCTTAAATCAAGACCACCGGTAAAATTGAAATAATTGCTGAATTTTTTATTATAAGTACTTATCGCACCAACCCAGTTGTGATTGTTTACGGAATTATATAAATAAGCTAATGCAGCTCCATCTGGAGTAGCTTTATTTGCAGCAACCACTGCGTCTAAATCATACGGTGCATAAGCATATCCACCAACTCTAGGTATAGTATATGGGGAAGTCGTAAGACTTGAACCACCACCACCAGCACCATGCGAGGCATACAATACAGTAGATAAACTAGACGTTTCATCAATAGTCCAATAATCATTTAAAGAGACAATCGGTTTGTTAAAGTAGTTATTTCTTACATTAACAACTTGTCCATATTTTACACCCCAGTCTGCATTGAACTTAATACCTTGTGGTGCATTTTCATAATCCAGGATAGACTGTTTAGTTGACCTTTGTCCGTGCCACTGTGGTGCCCCCATTCCTGTAAGGGATAGCATATGGTGGTCATTAAATCTTTTAGAAATATTGAAGAAGTAATTGTAGCCGGTAAACTGAAGTCCTTCTGCATACATATTACCTGAGCTACGTGAACCTTGAGCCGAAAAAGACCAGCCTTTATCATTCATCCCTGTAGAAATGTAAAGGGCAGTTTTTAAGAAACCATCATTTCCTATAGTTTGAGAAATAGAGCCACCTTTTTCACTGTCTGTACTTTTGGTAATGATGTTAACAGTACCACCAAGAGAAGGAACAACTAGTTTTGTAGCCCCTAACCCTCTCTGAACCTGCATAGAAGAAGTCACATCTCTTAAACCAGCCCAGTTAGACCAGTAAACAGATCCATTCTCCATATCATTGATAGGAATACCATTCACCATAATAGCCATGTTATTGGTGCTAAAACCACGAATGCTAACTCTTGAATCTCCAAAACCACCACCTTGCTTTGTCGCTTGAATACCTGGCGTGGAATTTAACAATTCAGGAAACTCCTGGTTACTACCCTTTTCTGAAATTTCAATAGCATTTACCGTAGATACAGCTACAGGTGTTTTTCTATCAATTGCAATGTTAGAGCCAATGATTGCAACTTCAGACATTAAATTAGAGTTTGGAGAGATTTTTATATCTCCAAGATTTGCCTTGCTGCCCTTAATGATTACTTCTTTTGAGTTATATCCCATAAAGGAAACAACCAAAACATTTGAACCTTCTTGTTTTGTAAGACTAAAAGTTCCATCTAAAGAAGTTGACGTAAAATTTTTAGTTCCTTTAAAACCAATTGAAGCCCCTGGCAGTGTTTCATTTGTCAATGAATCAATCACCCTTCCTTTAATTGTTTGCTGCGCGTAAACGCTGATCGCAAGAAATTGTAGTAGAAACGTGAAAGCTAGTAAAGATTTCTTCATACTTTTTTGTTTTTTTTAATTTTCTCCGGTGATATATCAGAATATCGGCTGCAAAGTTAAATATTTATTATGCAGGCATTTCAACTTTCAATGTTAAATAATTATTAAGAATGCGAGTACTTTTCAACAATTAACATATAAGTTAAATATATAACTAACGGTTTACCAGTTATTTATATCGATTCAATATAAGAATACGATTTAGATTTAAGCGCTAAACATAAACTTCATCAACAAATCACGTAATCGAAATATAGTAACGCACATTTAATGAACATTTTTTTTTAATTTTGGCGCTTTACTAAGTTAAATTCCTTTATCAAAGATATGAACTACGATCTAATAGTAATAGGCAGCGGTCCAGGTGGATATGTGGCTGCAATAAGAGCTTCTCAGTTGGGTTTAAAAACTGCGGTAGTTGAACGCGAATCTTTAGGTGGGATATGCCTTAACTGGGGCTGTATACCTACCAAAGCATTGTTAAAAAGCGCTCAGGTATTTGAATATATCAACCATGCTGCTGAATATGGCATTAAGACTGCTGAAGCTGAAGCAGATTTTGCTGCCGTTATAAAGCGCAGTCGTGGTGTTGCTGATGGCATGAGTAAAGGTGTTCAATTCTTAATGAAAAAGAACAAGATTGATGTGATCATGGGTACCGGAAAAGCTAAACCAGGTAATAAAGTAGAGGTTAAATCTGCCGACGGTTCTCAGAAAGAATATACTGCAACCAGTATTATACTAGCAACTGGTGGTAGATCAAGAGAATTACCTAACCTTAAACAGGATGGCAAAAAGGTGATCGGCTACAGACAAGCAATGGTATTGCCTGAACAACCAAAATCAATGGTTGTTGTAGGTTCTGGTGCAATTGGTGTTGAGTTTGCTTATTTCTATGCTACATTAGGTACTAAAGTTACTGTAGTAGAATTTATGGACAATGTAGTTCCGGTTGAAGATGAAGATGTATCGAAGCAATTGTTACGCAGCTTCAAAAAGGCTGGTATTGAGGTCATGACTTCTTCAAGTGTTGAATCTGTTGACACAAGTGGTACAGGCTGTAAAGTTCAGGTTAAAACCGCTTCTGGTATGCAAACTTTAGAGTGCGACATCGTGCTTTCTGCTGCCGGTGTTGTTGCAAACATTGAGAACATTGGTTTAGAAGAAACAGGTATTAAAACTGAAAAAGGTAAAGTTGTAGTTGACGAATTTTACAATACTTCGGTAAAAGGTTATTATGCAATTGGTGACATCGTTGGTGGACAAGCGCTTGCGCACGTTGCATCTGCTGAAGGTATTATCTGCGTTGAGAAAATTGCAGGTCATAAACCTGAGCCTTTAGATTATAACAACATCCCTGGATGTACCTATTGCAGTCCGGAAATTGCTTCTGTAGGCTATACAGAGAAAGCCGCCAAAGCTGCAGGTTACGAGTTAAAGATTGGAAAATTTCCTTTCTCAGCTTCAGGTAAGGCCAGTGCTGCCGGTGCAAAAGATGGTTTTGTAAAACTGATATTCGACGCTAAATATGGTGAGTTATTAGGCGCACATATGATTGGAGCCAATGTTACAGAAATGATTGCTGAGATTGTAGTTGCCCGCAAACTGGAAACTACCGGTCATGAAATGATTAAATCAGTACACCCGCACCCTACAATGAGCGAAGCTATTATGGAAGCTGCTGCTGATGCTTATGGCGAAGTGATTCACTTGTAATTTAGCTTATATTGAATAAGGATAAAGGAGCCAAGATTAAGGACTAAATGTTCAAATCTTTGCTCCTTTTCTTTTTATCTTTGTTCATTAATCCTTGCTCCTTGTTCCTTAATCCTTGCTCCTTTATCATTACTCCTTGTTCTTGATTCCTTGCTCCTTAACCCTTGCTCCTTAATCTTTAATCCAAAAACATGAATTTACATACAATAAACACGGGTCTGTTTAAATTGGATGGTGGCGCTATGTTTGGCGTAGTACCTAAAACGATATGGCAACGTAGCAATCCCGCTGACGCCAATAATCTATGCACCTGGGCGATGCGTTGCTTGCTGATTGAGGATGGTGACAGGTTGATATTAGTCGATAATGGAATTGGGGATAAGCAAGATGAGAAGTTTTTTGGACATTATTATTTGCATGGTGACGACACCCTGGATAAATCATTAGCTGCAAAAGGATTTAGTAAAGATGACATTACGGATGTGTTTTTAACACACCTGCATTTTGACCATTGTGGAGGTTCAATTGTAAGAATAGGTGATAGACTTCGCCCGGCATTTAAAAATGCTTTTTACTGGAGCAATGCCCAGCATTGGGATTGGGCAGTAAATCCTAATGAAAGAGAGAAAGCTTCATTTTTAAGAGAGAACATTTTACCGATACAGGAAAGTGGACAGCTTAGATTTATTCCGGATAAAGATGGGGTAGAATTTCATAAGGGCATAAATATTCGATTCGCTTATGGACATACCGATGCCATGATGCTGCCGCAGATACAGTATAAAGACAAGACTATAGTTTATATGGCTGATCTTTTGCCTTCGGTTGGGCATATTCCCCTACCTTATGTAATGGCTTATGACATGTTTCCTTTGCAAACGCTGAAGGAAAAAAAGGCTTTCTTACAGGAGGCTATTGACAAAAAATACATTTTATATCTGGAACATGACCCGATTAATGAGTGCTGCACCTTACAGGAAACTGAAAAAGGCATCAGGCTTGACCGCACTTTTGATTTAAATAGCATTTAGCAAAATCTTTTTTCTTTAATATTTGTTTTTCATAAATCGGTTAGTAAAGTCAACCTAAGTAAAAACTAATAAAGAAAAATTATGGGCAAATTTGAAATCACGACAAGAAAAAACGGAGAGTTTCAGTTTAATCTAAAAGCAGCTAATGGTCAGGTTATTTTAACAAGCGAAGGCTATACAAGTAAAGGTGCTTGCCAGAATGGCATAGAATCGGTTAAAAGAAACTCAAAGGATGATAGTAAATTCGAAAGAAAAATTTCAACTAACGACAAACCCTATTTCAATTTAAAAGCCAGCAATGGTCAAGTTATTGGAAGCAGCGAAATGTACGAAAGTGAAGCAAACCGTGAGAACGGTATTGAATCTGTCAAAAAGAATGCGCCTGAAGCCGAAGTTTTAGATTTAAGCTAATAGCCCATTCCATACAGCTTAAGAGACTGTGCCAGGTTCGTACAGTCTCTTTTAGTAAATATTCTCAGTATAACTTGTTGGTATATAATTATCAATCAATGCACAGCATTGCAAACTACAATTTTACGGTATGTAAGTTAACAAGAATAAAACACTGACAATTGGATTTTGGAATAATTTTTGCTGTATAATTATTATTCAATTTACTGGTGTAAAGTGTAACATTTTCAGGAATTTATGTTTTAAAAACGCCTTAAAATGCTTACTTTTGCACATTCAAAACAAATAACGGGTACCAAAACATATAAATGAGACAACTCAAAATCACGCAATCAATTACCAATCGCGAAAGTCAATCATTAGACAAATACCTTCACGAGATTGGTAAAGTGGATTTAATCACAGCAGAAGAAGAAGTAATATTAGCAAGGAAGATACGGGAGGGAGATCAGGCTGCATTAGAACGCTTAACAAAAACCAACTTACGTTTTGTGGTTTCAGTTGCGAAACAATATCAAAATCAGGGTTTGACATTAGGAGATTTAATTAACGAAGGTAACCTGGGCTTAATTAAAGCAGCTAAGCGTTTTGATGAAACTAAAGGTTTCAAATTTATATCATATGCTGTTTGGTGGATTCGTCAATCAATTTTACAGGCTATTGCTGAGCAAAGCCGTATTGTACGTTTACCATTGAACCAGGTTGGCTCTTTAAGCAAAATCAGTAAAGCATTCTCAAAATTAGAGCAAGAGTATGAGCGTGAACCTTCTCCTGAAGAATTGGCAGATATTTTAGAGACTACCGTTGATAAAATCTCTGACACCTTAAGTAACTCAGGTCGTCATGTATCTATGGATGCTCCTTTTGTGCAAGGTGAAGAAAATACTTTGCTGGATGTATTAGAAAACCATGAGCCAAATACTGACAGTAGTTTAATTAACGAGTCGCTTTCGGAAGAGATTAAACGTTCTTTGTCTACTTTGACTGAGCGTGAACGTGAGATCATTGTTTTATTCTTTGGTTTAAGCACAAATCACCCATTATCATTAGAAGAAATTGGTGAGAAGTTTAACCTGACCCGCGAACGTGTTCGTCAGATTAAAGATAAAGCTTTGCAACGACTACGTCATACTTCAAGAAGTAAAATATTAAAATCATACTTAGGATAATATATAAACGGTAAGGTGATACAACTAAAAAGCCTTATATGCTTCCTAAAAAACATTCAAATTATAACATAAAAAAGGTTGGGTACTCACTCAATCTTTTTTACTTTTGTGGCATTCTAACCAAAATTTCCTGACATGTTAAAGAAGTACCAATCCGAGTTCCAAAACTGGATTGAAAAAGAAAAGAAAGCAATTGAATTGATCAATATTGTGGGCCAGCTATGGTTCGACAGATCTGTTGAACTGGTATTATTCCGGAAACCTTTATTTGATGTAGGTAGCAGCGAGATCCTTGCGCATCACCAGTATGCAAAAGAAGTAAGTGGAAAAGACATCAGCATTTACGAAACTTTAGAGTTGGCCACTGCTATTGCTAAATGCAACCTGGCTCCTTCAAGGGTGGATATTGGCCGACTGGCTTCAGAATGGCTGGAAGACAATAACAACTACCCTTCTATTTATGATTTTGTGGTCGACAAATTAAGCAAACACATCGGCAAAGACAAAATCAGCTTAAAAGCCAAAGATGTAGTTTTATTTGGTTTCGGACGTATTGGCAGAATTGCTGCACGCGAGCTCATCTTGCAAGCCGGTAAAGGAGAACAGCTACGCTTAAGGGCAATTGTAACCCGTAGTTATAGCGACGAAGAATTGATTAAAAGAGGTGAATTGTTGCGGACGGATTCTATCCATGGCCCTTTTAATGGCACTATCGTTGAAGATTTTGAAAACAAAGCTTTAATCGTCAATGGACAGACCATTTATTTTATCCAGGCCGATTCACCAGAATCAGTAGATTATACAGCTTACGATATTAAGGATGCACTTTTAATAGATAACACAGGTATTTACCGCGACCGTGAAGGCTTAAGCAGACACTTAAAATCTAAGGGGATCAGCAAAGTTTTGCTTACAGCCCCTGCTAAAGGTGACATTCCTAATGTGGTTACAGGTATCAATGACGTTGAAATTGATTTCAAAAAAGAAAATATTTTATCAAATGCTTCTTGTACCACAAATGCCATTGTACCTGTACTAAAAATAGTGGATGATGCATTTGGCATTGAAAAAGGGCATATCGAAACGGTACATTCTTATACAAATGACCAGAATTTACTGGACAATTACCATAAAAAATATCGTAGAGGTCGCTCGGCAGCGCTAAACCTGGTAATTACTGAAACGGGTGCAGATAAAGCTGTAGCTAAGGTAATTCCGCACTTAGGTGGTAAATTAACAGGAAATGCAGTGCGCGTTCCTACACCTAACGTATCGCTTGCCATACTGAACTTATCTTTAAACAGAGTAACCTCTAAAGAGGAAGTTGCAGATATTTTGAAACAAGCATCTTTATTTGGCAATTTATCTGA
This sequence comes from Candidatus Pedobacter colombiensis, assembly GCA_029202485.1. NCBI lineage: Bacteria > Pseudomonadati > Bacteroidota > Sphingobacteriia > Sphingobacteriales > Sphingobacteriaceae > Pedobacter > Candidatus Pedobacter colombiensis. Next base: position 3,544,622 of record CP119313.1, read on the forward strand.
GCAGATTGAATATTCAATCTCTAATGAATTGGTAAGTACAGATTTAATTGGTAATAGTCACGCTTCTATTATTGATGGCCCTGCAACCATCATTGCCAAAGACAATAAATCTATTGTACTTTACGCCTGGTATGACAATGAATATGGTTACACCAGACAAGTGATCCGTTTGGCTAAGAAAATGGCTGGAGTAATTAGACTTACTTATTATTAAACATTCATTTTAATTAAGCATAAAATGCCATAGAATTAACCTCTATGGCATTTTTTATGCTCTAACAGCTTAAAAAGTATAGCCCAATGATAAGAGAAAGCCCTTATTTTTAAAGTTAAGAGCCCCTTCTGTAAGCGCCTTTTGAAAATCTATCGAATACCTTGCATTTACATTGATATTTGGGGTAATGCTGTAACCTAAACCTGCAGCCCCACCGGCAATAAATTTGCGGTAGTTTTTGAGACTGGTATCATCACTAACCTGCACTCCATTTGTACTTAATGTGGTTTTCTGTGACAGTAGAAATGAAACTTCCGGGCCAACAAACAATGTTAAATCGGGTACAGGTTTGTAGCCAATCAATACAGGAACCTCCAGATAGGAAAACTTCATATTAACTTTGCTGGATGCAGTTTCTTGAAATTTGGCATTCTTCTGGATATAGTAAATCTCTGGAAGGAAAGTAACGTTTCTAGCTATTGCCAAATCTCCATATACCCCCACCTGAAACCCTACTTCTGCATTGGTATTATAATCCTGCAATCCAAACGTTACCGAATGCATATTCATTAGGTTGACACCGGCCCTGATACCAAATCCTGTCTGGTCATTTGCAGGCACCTGTGCTTTCGCCTGGAAGGCTATACTGCTAAGCATTAATCCTAATCCCAGTATGAATAATCTGTTCATGGCTTTCAATTTTCATGTTAAAACTGTATTACTTTCGGCTTAGTTTGTACAATCTCTTCTATGCGGTCCATTACTTCATTGCTGAGCAATGGTAGCACCTCTAACGCGGTTAAATTTTCTTCTAACTGTTCTATTTTTGAAGCACCTAAAATAACAGAACTTACGTGTGGATTTTTAAGGCACCATGCCAAAGAAAGTTTAGCCAGGGACACATCGAGCGCATCAGCCAGTGTTTGCAACTGCTCTGCTTTCTTTAACTTTTCTTCATTCAACACTGCATCCTTTAACCATTCCATACCTTTCAGCTCCAAACGGGTATCCTTCGTTTTTTTAGTTGTATACTTACCCGACAGCAAGCCTGAAGCCAATGGCGACCAAATGGTAGTACCCAATCCATATTCTTTAAACAGCAAAAGGTACTCGTTTTCGAGCTTATTACGCTCCATTAAATTGTATTGAGGTTGCTCCATAGTTGGGCCAATAAGGTTGTATTGCTTAGCTACCCTAATAGCTTCCATAATCTCTGAGGCATTCCACTCTGATGTCCCCCAATAAAGGATTTTACCTTGCTGCAAAAGCGTATTCATTGCCCATACCGTTTCTTCGATAGGTGTGTTTCTATCCGGACGATGACAGAAATAAAGATCCAGATAATCAACCTGTAACCTCGACAAAGCACCATTACACGCTTCGATAACATGTTTACGGGATAGTCCTACTCTATTAGCTCCCTTATTTTCAGTTCCAAAAAAAACTTTGCTGGAAAGCACAAAAGATTCACGCTCCCATTTGTGAGCTTTTAATATTCTTCCCATCACAATTTCCGATTTACCCGCGGCATATCCTTCTGCATTGTCGAAGAAGTTAACTCCGGCATCATAAGCTATCCCCATCAGCTCGTCTGCAGTTTTATCGCTAATCTGATGCCCGAAAGTAAGCCAGCTACCTAAAGACAATGCACTTACCTGCAAGCCTGATTTTCCTAAATGCCTGTATTCCATTTTAAATTGTTTTATGATTAATAACAGCTCCCAAATTAGTGGGATAACCTTAAAACAGCAGGACTAAATTTAAGTTTTTACAAAAAAAGGATTGTTAGTATATCAGTAACTATAATTACCTTTATATGATGTTGAAGACTTTTTATATGAATACTTGCCTGCTGATATCATTAGGATTGTTGTTGAGCTGTGGTACTGTAAAAAACACGGGTATTAACCCTGTAGACAAACAATTGTTAAAGGATGTAGAGATTCTATCTTCTGACAGCTACGAGGGGCGTAAAACCGGCACAAAAGGAGCTGAAATGGCAAGAGCTTATCTGGCCGAAAGATTTAAGACAATAGGCTTATCATCATTCCCTCAGTTACATGGTTATGAACAACCTTTTTCTTTTTCAACGAACAGCACCGCTGTCATTCATGGAAAAAACATGGTTGGCTATATTGAAGGTCAAAGTAAAAGCGATCAGGTGATTGTCATTTCGGCGCACTATGACCATTTAGGAATCATTAACAATCAGATTTACAATGGTGCCGACGACAATGCCTCCGGTGTTGCTGCACTGTTAAAATATGCGGCTTATTATAAAGCGCATAAACCCCATCATACATTAATTTTCGCTGCTTTTGATGCAGAAGAAATGGGTTTACAGGGAGCCAGGGCATTTGTTGCCAACCCGCCGGTAGAACTGGATAAAATCATACTCAACATCAATTTGGATATGATCAGTCGCAGTGATAAAGGAGAACTTTATGCCTGTGGTACCTTTAAATATCCTTCCTTAAAAAATTACTTCTATACTTCTAACCCTAAACCGAAAATATTATTCGGTCATGATGATCCTAAATTGGGACATGACGACTGGACCAATCAGAGCGACCATTCAGCTTTTAACGATAAGAATATTCCGTTTATTTATTTTGGTGTTGAAGATCATAAGGATTACCACAAGGCAAGTGATAAATATCAGAATATAAATAAAACGTTCTTTATCGATGCCAGCAACTCTATTCTAGAGATCATTAACAACATCGATAAAGAACGTGATATACAAAAACTGTTTCACCAGAATCTGCAAATAAGAAAACAATAAGACCTAAAAATCTATAGCTATTAAGCTAGTCAATGGAATATGTATTCCATTTTTTAATTGAAGATAATTTTCAGTAACTGACCAAACTGTTGTTGAAACTGTTTTTGGTCCTTCTTTGGTATTGAATGTAATGTCTGCTTTCGATTTAAACTCATTCCCCAATCTCTGGGCAGCATTTAATTTATCTCTTAATTCTTCGGTATGATTTTGATCAGCATGGATGATTTGACTGATGTCTATCGCTTCTTTCTCTATTAATTCCCCTAACATAATAATATTGGCTAAAATCTTAACTAAACGTGCTTTTTATCTATTAATACACAATAAAACAAAAAAAGAGCCATACTTCAAAGCTATTTACACAATTGTATCAATAAAATTTCTGATACAGAAACAGGGCTCCAGATTAACAGTGCTTTATTTTTGCTATTTATTTTTAAGCCTTGTTTCAATCATACCTACAAACTCTTTATTTTGATTAAATTCTCCAACCATAGATTTGATTCCAACACCTAATCCGTCCGCAGATACACTCATTACCCTGTCTCTGGAAACTACACCAACGGTGGGCGTTTTTGGCACGAGAACATCTATAGCTGCTGACAATAAACCTTCGGATGGATTACCAAAATCATAATCACCATAATCCTTATCATTAACCACATCAGGCACCATTCCACTATAGTATCCACCCTGGTCTAACGAGTTCTTGGTTTCGAACATAGAGAAGTAAACATCATATTTATTTTGAATAAGTACTGGAAAAAAGCCTACTGGTTTACCATAGGTCTGTGTACCTACCAACTTCACATTCATTTTTGGTTTCAGGCTATTGATAACCAACTCACTTGCTGAAGCTGTATTCCCGCTAACTATAAATACAATATTATTAATCGAGTTCAAGCTTCCTTTTTTACTAAATGAATGGGAGTTTTTAGCTAATGTGTAATCTACATCATCAAAATAATTTAACATCCTGCCATTTCTATATTGCACCTTATTATTTGCATCTAATAGAAGTTGGTTTTTCAAAATTGTAGCCTGACCATTCTGCATTGTTGAATTGTAATACTCTTTATACATCACTCCCGTTGCGGATGATGGAGCAATAAGATTAACCAGCTCTTCAGCGGTATTTACATATCCACCTCCATTATAGCGCAAATCAACCACTAAATCTGTGACCCCTTGTGAAGAAAAATCGGCAAAAGCAGACTCTAAAACAGAGAATGAATTGGACTCATTTGAAAAGCGTGCGTAAGCCAGATAACCGATCTTCTTTGCACCTACAGTTAATACGTTTGTCTTAAATATCGGGTTGCTTTTATAAGACTTCTTATTGAGTGTTGTTGCAAATGTAGCTCCATTTGTTTTAACTCCTTCAATAGTGATGCTATTTGGACTTCCATAAATAGTGGAATTGATCACAGTTCTATCTGAATCAAAATTAGCAGTAACACCAATCGTTGTATTATTTATTTTTGTGATGTACGCTCCCCTTGTCAGACCGAAATCATCTGCAGGAGAGCCTTTGTCGACCGCAAGAATATAGAGCCGATATGTGGTGCTGTTGATACCAACTGCACTTACAGCAAAAATACCAACATCATTTCCATTCCCTTCTAAATCTACAGATGCCTGTTCATTGGGCAAAACTGCAACAGGATTTTTATTGGTAATATCTTGTATATATGAATATTTTGGTACGCCAGGATTTGATGGCCTATATTCGTATGGTTTATTGGTAGCCGGATCTATTTTAAATCTCGTGATTGCAAATAATTCGCCATTGATGTCACTCCCGTAAGTTCTGGGCGTAAAATTATCATAAGAAGGCAATGCATCATTCCAATAATATACCTGTTGAGCATACAGAAACAATGAATCGTTAGTAAGCTGTGTTCTATCAGTTGTTGGTGTTTGCTTAGTATTTGGCCCTACGGTTACCGGCACAGGAGCCGTTGATTCAGGCTCTACTTTCGATTTTTTACATGCCCCAATGGACACAATTATGAGCAACGCTAAAAGGAAATTAGATTTCCCAGACCTGAAGATGAATTTCATTTCAAATATTTTAAGTAAATGTACAGATAATTATAAACGCAATTACACCTTAAATAGTTCATTCACAATCAAATATTCTATTTTACACTTCAAAGCGCTGTTTTTTGCAAATTTGGAATTGCCAATTAACAATACCGTATCTTTTTTTAACTCTTGTTTTTCTATAATCAATTTCAGCGCATCTTGTTCTGGCTCAAACTCTTCTGTAAAAAATACAGTAAGGTATTTTTCAAGCCCATTCCACTCTGTTTGTTTAATTTTATTGAGCTGCATACCCGGATTCCCACTTACCAATAGAAATATTTGCTTACGTTCTAAAACGATAGACTGTAAAAAGCTCAGCACTTCATTATATATCAATAATTTAAGCGGCAAGCGCACACTAAGCAACAGCATATCAAAATTAACCTTGTATTTCTCAGGTATATTGAATTTTTCCGCTGTTTTGGCAAAAACATGATCAGCCCCTTCATCAACATAGATTTCCTGCATATACTTAAGGAGTTCCGCTGCATTAAGCTGCTCCCCATACTCCATGAACTGTGCAAAAAGGTAATACACTTGAAGGAAGTAGTCTTTTTCAGGAAAGATTACGTTATCTAATTCGAAAATAAAGGAATCTTTTTCTTGTAAGTATTTTTCAAAAATCATTATAGTGCTGTCGGTTTGTTTGTATCAGTTGCTGTAAGGATATCTATATTAAACTCCTTAAATAACACACTTGACTTCAATAATTCTTCCATTTCAAAATCATTCAAAGCCAATACTGCATCAGCACCTTCATTTAAACAATGGTTCAATAAGTTATGCGCAATGATATCGTCATTCCGTTCTCCAAGGGAAAGAAATTTATAGGTTGCTGACGAAAAACTAGGCATATCACCATAATCAGCGAGTATGATACTGCCTGAAGTAAACTGTTTAGCTTGTTTTAAAGCCTGGGCCGACTTCCCGCCCGTAATTAATATCCTCATATAATTAAGCCATCTTTCATGGTTACAACCCGGTCACTTATTTCTGCCAGGTCTTCATTGTGGGTAACAATAACAAATGTTTGTTGGAAGTTATCACGAAGCGTGATAAAGAACTCGTGCAGCGCATTGGCATTTGCTGAATCTAAATTACCCGAAGGCTCATCAGCAAGGATAATAGCCGGATTATTGATCAGCGCCCTGGCTACTGCAATACGTTGTTGCTCACCACCCGACATTTGGTTTGGCTTATGACCTGCCCTATCTCTTAAGCCTAACAGCTCAAGCAAATCCATAGCACGTTGCTCTGCCTCTTTCTTCCCGGTTTTAGCAATAAAGGCTGGGATGCAAATATTTTCAAGTGCTGTGAACTCCGGTAACAAGTGATGAAACTGAAATACAAAGCCAATATTACGGTTGCGAAAAACACTGAGCAACTCACCGGAAAGGTGGCTCACTTTTGTTCCTTTCAATTCTACTTCTCCATGATCGGGCTTATCTAAAGTACCCAGAATATGCAGAAGCGTACTTTTACCTGCTCCTGAGGCACCAATAATACTTACAATTTCACCTTTTGACACTTCAAAATCCACACCTTTTAATATAGGCAGGTTTCCGTAAGCTTTTTTTATACCCGTGGCTTTTAGCATAGATTGCAAATCTACTAAAGATATGAGATATGAGACAGGTGATACAAGATAAATTATCGCATTATCATCAGAATAAGTTTTTAAAACCAATAGGAAGTTGTAGATTTGAACAAATTTTTTCAGCATAATGAATATCCACGAATATCAAGGTAAAGAAATACTTAAAAGTTTTGGAGTAGCCGTACAAGAAGGTATAGTAGCCGACACGGTAGAGCAGGCTGTAGAAGCTGCTAAAAAAATGAAAACCGATTACAATTCTGACTGGGTTGTAATTAAAGCTCAAATCCACGCTGGTGGACGCGGTAAAGGTGGTGGCGTAAAATTAGCCAAAAACCTTGATGAGGTTAAAGAAAGAGCTACCGCTATATTAGGTATGCAATTGGTAACCCCACAAACCGGTCCTGAAGGAAAGAAGGTTAACAAAATTTTAGTTGCACAGGATGTTTATTATCCAGGAGCTTCGGAAACCAAAGAATTTTATATTAGTGTGTTGTTAAACCGTTCTAACGGAAGAAACATCATCATGTACTCTACCGAAGGTGGAATGGACATTGAAGAGGTTGCTGAGCACACTCCACACTTGATCTACAAAGAAGAGATTGATCCTAAAGTTGGTTTACAAGCATTTCAGGCACGTAAAATTGCTTTCAATCTAGGCTTAAGTGGTGCTGCTTTTAAAGAAATGGTGAAATTTGTTACTGCACTTTACAAAGCTTACGACAGTACTGATTCTGCTATGTTTGAAATTAACCCTGTATTAAAAACATCTGATGATAAAATCATTGCTGTTGATGCTAAAGTAGATTTAGACGAGAATGCTTTGTTCCGTCATCCTGATTATGCAGCAATGCGCGATAAACTGGAAGAAGATCCTACTGACGTAGAGGCTAGTGAATCAAACCTTAACTATGTAAAACTTGACGGTAACGTTGGTTGTATGGTTAACGGTGCTGGTTTAGCTATGGCAACTATGGATATCATTAAAATTGCTGGTGGTGAACCTGCTAACTTCCTTGATGTAGGTGGAACTGCTAATGCACAAACTGTAAAAGCTGGTTTCAACATCATCCTTAAAGACCCTAACGTAAAAGCTATCTTAATTAATATTTTTGGTGGTATTGTACGTTGTGACCGTGTTGCACAAGGCGTTATTGATGCTTATAATGAAATCGGTAATGTTCCGGTTCCAATTATCTGCCGCTTACAAGGTACAAATGCTGAGGAAGCTAAAAAACTGATCGATGAGTCGGGATTGAAAGTATATTCTGCTATTGCATTACAAGATGCGTCTGACTTAGTAACTAAAGTATTGGCATAAGCCATAAACTAATTATATCAAAAAGCTGCTTCCACAAGAGGCAGCTTTTTTTTTGTCTCAAAAATAGTTGTGACACCACCTTTAATTTCATAGAAGTAATGAGCCAGGTCGTCGTTCATTTATTAACGTTTGTCTATTTTCCTGTAACAGCTGCAACGTATTCAGGCTAACTACGTCTTAATAATGTCAGATAAAGACATCAGAAAAAACAAATCAGCTAGTTATGAAAACGATTAAACTCTTTTTATCTATTATTTTACCCACCATTCTTATCTCTATAAGTAATGTTAATGCACAAGAAATTAACCACACAGGCGAAATAACCGGTAAAGTATTGGATGAAAAACAAAATGCATTTCCTTATGCTTCTATTAGCTTGTTAAATGCTAAAGACTCGACAATAGTGAAAGGAACACTTAGCAACGATAGCGGCGACTATCTTTTAACAAATATCAAACAAGGCACTTATCTGATCGCTATTTATGTGGTTGGCTACAAAAAAACATACAAAGGGCCTTATACTATTACAGCAATAAAACAATCCTATAAGCTTGATGCAACACAATTAAGTCAAGATAGCAGACAACTTAAAGGTGTTGAAATTGTGAGACAAAAACCATTAATAGAGCGAATGGTTGATAAAACCGTAATCAATGTAGAAAACAGCACCCTAACTGCCGGTAATTCTGCACTTGACATTCTGGAAAAGCTACCGGGTATAACTGTTGATAAAGACGGAAAGATTAGTCAAAGAGGCAAACAAGGGGTAAACGTTATGCTTGATGGCAAGCCTACTTACCTATCATCCGAACAACTAGCTAACCTATTGCGCACTACAGAAGGAAATGCCATTCAATCTATTGAACTGATTACCAATCCTTCGGCAAAATACGATGCTGCTGGCAATTCAGGAATCATAAACATCAAGCTAAAAAAGAACCGGAACTATGGTACCAACGGCTCTATAGATGCCGGCGTTGGATATGGCAAATATTATAAAGCAAATGGTGGACTAGCCCTAAATCATCGGGAGAAGAAATTTAACATTTTTGGAAACTTCTATTATGGAAGAAACAAGAGATATAGCGGCACCGATATTACACGAACCAATAACACTTCAGTTAACAAAACCTATTTTGATCAAACCAACTACAATTTAAGATTCAGAAACAACATCAATTATAAAGGTGGAATTGATTATTTCATCAATGATAAAAACACAATTGGTTTTTCATTTAATGGTTATAAAAGCGACGGTAAAAATGAGTCAGAAGTACTAACCTTAATTGGCAACCAACCTTTAAAAACAGATTCCTCTGTGGTAGCAAGAAATCCAAACGATTTCAAATATACAGGCATCTCTTACAACCTGAATTACAAAGGAACAATTGACACCCTGGGACAGGAGATCAGCATCGATGCCGATTATTCAAATTACATGGGTAGGCAAAACAATAATTTTAACAATCAGTATTTTGACGCACAAGGACAAATACTAAAACCTGATTACCTATTCAGAAACGCAACTCCTACCAAAACAAATATCAAAGCAACAAAAGCCGACTACACCTACCCTATCAATAAAGAGATGAAACTGGAAGCTGGCTTAAAATCCAGTTTTGTAAAAACAGATAACAACTTCATATTCGAAAACTTTGAACACAACAATTGGATAAATGATAGCAACCGAAGTAACCAATTTCTTTATGATGAAAATATAAATGCTGTTTACAGCAGTCTGAATACAAAATTTAAAACGACAGCTGTACAATTCGGACTTAGGGCTGAGCAAACCAATTCAAAAGGAAATTCAATTAGTAACAACAAGGTTGTAAACAGACATTACATCAATCTATTTCCAAGTGTTTTTATCACCCAGACACTTTCTAAAGATCAGGACATAGGCTTTTCTTATAGCAGACGAATTGACAGGCCAGATTATGAATCCCTTAACCCATTTGTTTATTACCTTGATCTATACTCATACCGCTTTGGAAATCCTTTTTTAAAACCCCAGTACACTAATTCTTTTGAGGTGTCTTACAATTACAAAAAGAATTTAAACATCACATTTGGTTACAGCCGCACTACAGATGTAATTTCTAATGTACTATTAACCGACACAGCTAAGAAAACCATCTTTATCTCCTACCAAAACCTGGCAACTCAAGATTCATACAATGTAAACTTAACTTACCCTATAAAAATCACCACCTGGTGGAACAGCAGCAATAATCTAAATGGGTATTATAATAAATTTAAAACTCCAGATTTACTAGGTAGCTCCTACGAGAGTGGAAGGGTCGCCTTTCGCCTAAATACAACACAAACTATTACTTTAACCCCAACTACCAATATAGAATTTTCAGGTTATTATCAATCTAAGCAGGTTTCCGGAACTTTATTATTAGATCCTCAATATAGTGTAGACTTAGGGATTAAAAAATCTATAATGGACAAAAAAATGGACATTAAACTAGCGGTCAATGATATATTTAAAACAGAGGGAAATAAAATCACCAGCGCACTGCCTTCTCAACAATATATAATTAAAGAAAGGTGGGAAAGCCGGATATTTCGCTTATCCTGCACTTACCGATTTGGGAGTAATGATATTAAAGCCGCATCTAAGCGTTCAAGTAGTTCGGAAACGGAAGAAAAAAGAGTTAAATCTGGAGGCTAAAATTAGGTAGGAAGATAGCTATTATTTAGCTATCTGTCCTCCTACACCACCGTACGTGCCGTTCGGCATACGGCGGTTTGTTAGAATAATTTCTTCTGGTATTCAGTTTTCCAGTAATAGTAGTTGGTAAAGCCCGTATACTTTAGCTTTGTAAAGTATGCATTGTCTAGCACCCGACATAGTATTGGGCTGTGAGCAATTCTGCAATAAGATTTTCGACTGTTTGCCCATTCATAAGCTTTGTCCCTTGAAATACCCAACTTAATTAGGTTCCCAATACGGGTATATACTTTCTTCCACTGTTTCCAAATGATCATTCTTAACCTTACACGGACCATTTCGTCTAATCTAAGTAACTGATTTTTGGCTTTGGCTATAGAAAAGTAATTTACCCAGCCCCGTATGACCTTTTCTAGTCTATAAATTCGTTCACTAGTAGCAATCGAATGGTTCCGTTGGGTTTGTTCCCTTATCTTCTGTTTTATCGTTTTCAGAGATTTGGACGCAACCCGGATCTGCCATCCTTGTTTGGAGCCATAAAAGGAAAAGCCTAAAAGCGTGCTACCAGATGGTCGGCTTACTTTGCTCTTCTCCCGGTTGACCTTGAGTTTCAACTTATCTTCCAAATAGCCTGTCATAACCGCCATAACACGGAAGGCCGATTTTCTGCTCCGCACATAAATACTACAGTCATCTGCGTAACGTACAAAACGGTGGCCCCGGTCTTCCAGAATTTGATCTAGCTCATTCAGAATAATGTTTGATAATAAAGGGCTCAAAGGACTACCTTGCGGCGTACCCTCTCTTCTGGGGCTAACCAGTCCATTATCCATCATACCGCCACTTAGGTAAGCACGAATAAGCTTTAAGGTCCCCCTATCCTTGATCTTAACCCATAACAGGCTCATAAGCTTGTCGTGGTTGACCGTATCAAAGAACTTTTCCAAGTCCACTTCTACAACCCAGGTATAACCCGCATTGAGGTTTACCTGCCCCTGAAATACCGCCTGATGTGCACTGCGACCCGGGCGAAACCCATAACTGTTTGCTGAAAAATCGCCCTCGTACTTAGGACTCAACCATTGAGAGATCGCCTGTTGCAACAGCCTGTCGATTACCGTTGGGATGCCCAAAATTCTCGTTCCACCGCCCGTTTTGGGTATTTCTACCTTAAGTACAGATTGTGGTCGATAATTACCCGCTAAAATATCACTCTTTAATGCTTGCCAGTGGATATTGAGGTAGTCACGAAGTTCATCGGTCTGCATACCATCAATACCCCCAGCACCCTTATTGGTAGTAACCTGCCGAAAGGCTTTTTGTACATTTCGGATGTCTAATATTTCTTCAAGCATACTACTAAAAAAAAACTAATTCCAGGCATTGTGCTCATTAGTTGCATAGCTAGACTCAACTCCTCCTGCGTTTTACTTTCAGCTTCCGGCCTATACTCCCGCAGGCAGTTCTCTTACGTGTTTCAGTTGTGAACGTTTCGCCATAAACGTTTTGATTCCTTTGCCATTCTAACATTCAGTCCTTCCTGTTAAAAAAAAACAGTACTACGACTTCTGCTGACTTCTGCCTATCCCAAGTAACCATTGTTATTCTGATTATTGTTTCTTCGCCGGTACTCGCGCATACCTTTGACAGTCTATAGACAGATCTCCCGGGGTAAGGCGGTCAACTTTCTATGGATGTGACCTCTGTATTTACGTGTTGATGTTCTGTGCAGCATAGGGCTTCTGTTTGTTTTGCAACATCACCCACATCAACCCGCCTTATATACAGTTTCTGTACGTAGGCCCCCATATTTGCCACCAGCTTCCTTCAGATTCGCAGTCACCCGCGACACCCTTGCTATTGGCTAACCCTTCCTACTGCAAAGTGGGCTCGGGACTTACACCCTAGAGTTGATCGCCATGCCCGGCGCACAAAGAAGAGGCCTACATCCATCCAGATGTAGGCCTCTCTAACCAAATATAAATTAAACGAGCATTACAAATATAGACATATTTTATAAAAACAAGCAACAAAACAAATAAAAATCAACATTATTTATAAATAACACAAAACACAAAAGCAAAAACAAACAAAAACACCAATAAAAATCAACAAAACCATCAAAACAAAACAAAAAATCTACAAAAACCATTACAAAAAACAAATAAAACAACCAAAAACAACAAAAACACAGACATAAAATATAAAAAATCAAAAAATAATATAAAATAAATCAAAAAACACCACAACAAAACACAAAAAACAAACAAAACACACACTTAAAATAAAAAAACACCTAAAAATAACGACTTAAAATATTAAGCTGTTATTTATTCATGATTTTCCTTATTTTTGACATTCTCCATAATAAAATCATGATACACAGAGAAAAAGTAAAAAGTCTGCTCGAGACAGAAGAGTTTAACAGAGAAGTAACCGTTATGGGTTGGGTACGAACTTTCCGTAACAATCAGTTCATTGCTATAAATGATGGTTCCTGCATGGGAAACATCCAAATCGTTGTTGATTTTAATAATACACCTGAAGCACTGCTAAAACGCATCACAACCGGTGCTGCGATAGCAGTAAAAGGTACAATCGTTGAATCTGCAGGAAAAGGACAAAGAGTAGACATCAAAGCTGATTCTATTGAAATACTGGGCGATAGCGACCCTGAAAAATTCCCATTACAACCAAAAAAGCACAGCTTAGAGTTTTTAAGGGAAATTGCACATTTACGTTTCCGCACCAACACATTTAATGCAGTATTTAAAGTACGTCATGCTTTAGCATTTGCCATACACCAATTTTATAATGAAAGAGGTTTTGTATATATGCATACACCAATCATCACAGCATCTGATGCTGAGGGGGCAGGCGAAATGTTTAAGGTAACAACATTAGATCTTGACAAACCTCCACGCACTGAAGATGGTCAGGTTGACTATTCAGAAGATTTCTTTGCGCGTTCTGCTAATCTAACCGTATCAGGACAACTTGAAGGGGAGTTAGCAGCAATGGCATTTGGACAGATTTACACATTCGGTCCTACTTTTAGAGCTGAAAACTCAAATACTACCCGTCACCTTGCCGAATTTTGGATGATTGAACCAGAGGTTGCTTTTGCTGACCTTGAAGACAACATGCAACTGGCAGAAGACATGATGAAATATGTCATCAGCTATGCACTAAAAAACTGCAAAGAAGAAATTGACTTCTTAAACAACCGCTTGCTGGAAGAAGAGAAAACAAAACCTCAAAATGAGCGTAGCGAATTGTCACTGATTGAGAAATTAAACTTCTGCCTGGACAATGATTTTGAACGTTTAACCTATACAGAAGCAATTGCTATCTTAAAATCTTCAAAACCTAATCAAAAGAAACAATTCAAGTATCTTATTGATGAATGGGGAGCAGATTTACAGTCAGAACACGAACGCTATCTGGTAGAAAAACATTTCAAAAAACCGGTAATCTTAACCGACTACCCTGCAGATATTAAATCGTTCTACATGCGTCAGAATGAGCCTGATGCTCAAGGCAGAAAAACAGTGGCCGCAATGGACATTCTTTTCCCTGGAATCGGCGAAATGATAGGTGGCTCGCAAAGAGAAGAACGCCTGGACAAATTGACCCAAAGAATGGAAGAACTAAATATCCCTCACGAAGAGTTGTGGTGGTTTTTAGACACCAGACGCTTTGGTTCAGCCCCACACTCAGGCTTTGGATTGGGCTTTGAAAGACTTGTGCTATTTGTAACCGGTATGACCAATATCAGAGATGTAATTGCTTTCCCTCGTTTCCCAAAAAACGCAGAATTTTAACATCTAATACTCATAACAAAAATGCCCTGAACTAAATATTAGCTCAGGGCATTTTTCTTTATAAAGAAGATTTTAAGGCTTACTTTTACCTTCATCCAAACTGTCTGAATAAGAGTTTGCATGTGTATAATCAATAAGAGACACCTTATAATCTGTAGGTACAAAACTTGATGAAGTACTCAATGCCATACCTAATTCAAACCTTAACGGATAAGGTGTTTGCAACAAACTACCTTCCGGTATATAAGGAAAACTCTCCATATATGACTGCATTACGTTTGGAGCTATCCTACGATTAACATAAGCCCTTGTAAGCTGATAAGGATGATGTAAACCTGCTGCACCTAGCAATTCAACTGCGCTAGCTACGGTGAGCCTGTGGAAGTTAAATACCCTCACTTTTTTATCCTCCACAACCAGACCTTTCATTAAACTAGGATCTTGAGTTGCAACACCTGTTGGACAAGTATTACTGTTACATTCCAATGCCTGTATACATCCTAATGCAAACATCATCCCTCTTGCAGAATTACATAAATCAGCACCAAGGGCAATATTTTTAACCAGATCAAATCCTGAAGCCACTTTACCCGAGGCTATTATTTTAATATGCTGTTTTAGGTTAAATCCTGTAAGCACGTCAAACACAAAAGCTACAGCCTCTCGCAAAGGCATACCTACAGCATTTGAAAACTCTTGTGGAGAAGCACCGGTACCACCTTCACCACCATCCACAGTAATAAAATCTACATAGATACCAGTTTCTACCATTGCCTTACAAATCGCAAAAAACTCACTTCTACGTCCGATACACAATTTTATACCAACAGGCTTCCCTCCCGATAGTTCACGAAGCTGTTTTACAAAACCCAACAACTCAATTGGAGTTTTAAAAGCAGAATGGCCTGGAGGAGAAATTACATCCAACCCTTCTTTTACCAACCTGATTCTTGCAATTTCGGGTGTAACCTTACGGCCAGGCAATATCCCACCATGGCCAGGCTTAGCACCTTGTGAAAGCTTAATTTCAACCATTTTAACCTGATCGCCTTGAGCACGTTCGGCAAAAGCATCAGGGTTAAAAGTCCCATCGTGGTGACGGCAACCGAAATATCCGGTTCCAATCTGCCAAATCAAATCTCCACCTGGACTGGCATGATAATCACTTATTCCACCTTCACCTGTATTGTGTGCAAAGTTACCCAGCTTAGCACCTCCGTTTAGGGCCATGATCGCATTCTGACTTAATGAACCAAAGCTCATAGCCGAAATGTTATAGATACTGGCAGAATAAGGCTTTAAACAAGCCGGTCCACCAACCAATACACGCGGATCTGAATTCAGTTCGTGGTGACTGATAGCTGAAATACTATGGCTCAACCATTCATAGCCATTCTCATACACATCTAATTGCGTTCCAAAAGGTATGGTATCATTTTCCATTTTGGCCCTTTGATAAATCAGGGAGCGATTTAAACGACTGAAAGGTTTACCATTGGTATCACTCTCTACAAAATACTGATAAACTTTAGGTCTGAGATCCTCCATCAAATACCTTAATCTACCTAAAACAGGATAATTCCTTACAATACTATGTTTAGGCTGATATAGATCATAAATACCTAACAAAACAACCGGACCGGTAAAAATGGCGATCCACCATAGCGGTGGATAAGTTAATCCCAACATCACAGTTAACGCTACTAAAAATGCCGCAATTGCGATAAATGCTTTTCTCATACTTATCAATTATACTAAATAACCTGCAAATTGACCAATAATAATCCAATTTCGGCCTAAGATTTGTGTAATTTTACATATGTTTATCAAAATCTATCCTGAGAACCCAAATCCTAAAGCAATAGAACAAGTTGTTGAGGTCTTAAAAAAGGGAGGATTAATCATCTATCCTACTGATACTGTGTATGGTTTAGGTTGCGACATCACCAATCAAAAGGCTATTGAGAAAATATGCAGGATAAGAGGGATTAAACCTGAAAAGGCAAATTTTTCTTTTATATGTTCTGATCTGAGACACATTTCTGATTACATCAAACCTATTGATACTGCAACTTTCAGAGTGCTTAAAAAGGCGCTTCCTGGTCCGTTTACATTTATTTTCAATGCAAACAACAATGTACCAAAACTACTTAGTTCTAATAAAAAAACTGTAGGTATAAGGGTGCCCGACAATGAGATTGCACAGGAGATTGTAAGGCAATTGGGAAACCCTATTCTTTCTACCTCTATCCGTGATGATGATGAGGTAATTGAGTACTCGACAGACCCAGAGTTGATCCATGAAAAATACGAGGATTTAGTAGATATCGTAATCGATGGCGGATATGGTGACAATGAAGCATCTACTGTTGTAGACTGTACCTCGGGTGATTTTGAGATTATCCGTGAAGGAAAAGGAGATCTCAACAGCCTTCTATAATTTCATTCAAATAGTTATATTTATCCGTATGGCTAAATCATTAAATCTACAAGCTTTTAAAGACTTCTTTCGTTCTGGTCAAATTGGTGGGGTTATATTACTTGTTTGCGTAGCTGTTTCTCTATTTATTGCCAATTCATCATATGCCTCAGCGTTTTCTACATTATTGGCTACAGACTTAGGTTTTACCTTCGGTACACAAGCTTTTACATTTAGTGTATCAGCCTGGATAAATGATGCCTTAATGGCCATATTCTTTTTATTGGTAGGACTTGAGATTAAAAGGGAAATGGTGGAAGGCGAACTTTCTTCTATAAAAAAAGCATCTCTACCTGTAGTAGCTGCTTTAGGCGGAATGCTGGTCCCCGCTTTCATTTATTTCATGCTCAACAAAGGACATTCTACCGCTTCGGGCTGGGGTATTCCTATGGCTACAGACATTGCTTTTGCACTAGCTATTATATCCATGCTTGGCAAAAGCGTACCTACTTCTTTAAAAGTATTTTTAGCAGCTTTGGCTATTGTAGACGACCTTGGCGCTATTTTAGTAATTGCTGTATTTTACACCAATCAAGTTCATTTTGATTATCTGCTGATGGCCGGTGGAGTTTTTGCCCTATTACTAGCCTTTAATTTTTTTAATATTAAACAACTCTATTTTTACATTATACCCGGCATATTTCTATGGTATTTTATTCACCACTCAGGTATACATGCTACCATTGCAGGGGTACTTCTAGCCTTAACCATTCCAACAAATAAAACCAACGTGGAATCGCCGCTCGAAAAGTTGGAGCATTTGCTTAACGGACCTGTAAATTATTTTATCATGCCTGTTTTCGCATTAGCCAATACCAATATCACCTTTCAAAAGGAGATGATCAGCGGACTTGCATCCCCACTTGGTCTGGGTATTATTATCGGCTTGTTTATGGGCAAAACCGTAGGGGTGACGCTATTCTCATGGATAGCCGTAAAACTTAAACTTGGCAGTCTACCTAGCAGATCTGGCTGGAAACATATTATAGGGTTAGGTATGCTGGCCGGCATCGGCTTTACCATGTCCATTTTTATTTCCTTATTATCTTTTAGTGATGAGCTTCATATTACAGAAGCTAAGTTTGCAGTGCTTTGTGCTTCTGTAATATCAGGCCTCATTGGGTTTATCTTTTTAAAATCTATTCCTAAAAAGAAAGCAGAAGTTATTGCTTAAATTTTTGCATAAAAGTTTTGATGCTGCCGTTTAAATCATTTGCATCAAGTGCTTTAACAAAGGCGCTACCTATAATTGCACCATTGGCATACTGACAAGCCTTATCAAAGGTTGCTTTGCTGTTGATTCCAAAACCGATCATCGTTGGGTTATTTAACTTCATATCGGCAATTCTGGAGAAATAGTTCTCTGTACTTTCTGACACTTGCAGATGCTGACCTGTAGTAGCGGAAGAAGATAGTAGGTAAATAAAGCCATTGCTTAATCTATCAATTTTATGGATACGATCCGGCGAAGTTTGAGGGGTAACTAAAAAGATGTTACTCAAACCATTTTCCTCAAATATCGTTTGATATAATTCTTCATATTCTACCATAGGTAGATCGGGCACAATGCAACCATCTACTCCTACTTCCACACAAGCTTTACAAAAATTCTCTACGCCAAATTGCAAAACAGGATTTACATATCCCATCAGTAAAACAGGAATACTTACCTTTTTGCGAAGATCTTTAAGTTGCTCAAACAACAGTTTCAAGGCCATTCCCTGGTCTAATGATTGTTTGCTACTGGCCTGAATGGTTGGCCCATCAGCAACCGGATCAGAATAGGGAAATCCGATCTCTAAAAGGTCGGCCCCAGACTGCTCCAATGCTTCTGCTATCTGTAACGTATCGTTTAATCCCGGATAACCCGCCGTATAGTATATTGATAATATGTTCTTTTTGTTCTGAAAAAGTTCCTTTATTCTGCTCATTACTTTTTAGCTATTCAATTATAAATTAAAGTACTTCATATAAGTATCCATATCCTTATCTCCTCTTCCCGACAGACAAACGACTACATTTTCTTTTCCGGTGAAGGTCATCTTCTCCAGGTAAGCCAACGCGTGTGCGCTCTCAATTGCAGGAATAATTCCCTCCATTTGAGTAAGTAACAAACCAGCCTGTAACGCTTCATCATCTGTGATAGATACATATTGTCCACGACCTGTTTTAAACAAATGTGCATGTTGAGGGCCGATACCAGGGTAGTCTAATCCAGCCGACACAGAATGAGGCTCTACCACCTGTCCATCGGCTGTCTGCATCAAAATACTTCTGCTTCCATGCAATACACCTTCTTTACCTAAGAATGTTGTTGCAGCCGAGAAACCGGTATCTACGCCTTTACCACCAGCTTCAACAGCAATCAGCTTTACCTTTTCATCATCAATAAAATGGTAAAACATCCCCATTGCATTACTACCACCGCCAACGCAAGCCAGTACATAGTCAGGCTGATCATTTCCTGTTTGTTCAATCAATTGCTTCCTGGTTTCTTCAGAGATAATAGATTGAAAGATGGCCACCATATCAGGATAAGGATGTGGTCCAACTACCGATCCAATGATATAATGGGTATCAACAGGGTTGTTGATCCAGTCGCGCATGGCCTCATTAGTCGCATCCTTTAAAGTTTTACTACCTGAAGTTGCCGGTACCACTTTTGCTCCTAGCATTTTCATCCTGGCTACATTAGGAGCCTGACGTTGAATATCCACCTCTCCCATATAGACTACGCACTCTAAACCTCTTAAAGCACATACCGTCGCAGTAGCTACGCCATGCTGACCTGCACCTGTTTCGGCAATAATGCGTTTTTTACCAAGGCGTTCAGCCAATAGGATCTGTCCAATGGTATTGTTAATCTTATGCGCACCGGTATGATTCAAATCCTCTCTTTTCAGAAAAATATTGGCATTGTATTTTTTCGACAGGCGGTTAGCCAGATACAAAGGAGAAGGTCGGCCAACATAATCTTTAAGTAGCTGATGAAATTCCTTTTGGAAGGATTCATCGCCAATTATTTTAAGGTAATTCTGTCTCAGCTCTTCTACATTGGGATAAAGCATTTCGGGGATATATGCTCCACCAAAATCTCCATAATAACCTTTATCATTTACAAAATAACTCATATTGTTAGTTTATGCTTAAAATCGTTCAATTTATCTATATCCTTTAAACCCGGTGCCAGCTCAAATCTGCTGTTGATGTCAACGGCATACAAACGGGAATCATTTATTTGTTTCAACTGCTCAATACTATCCAGACCTATGCCTCCACTTAAAAAATAAGGCTTATTTAGCTTATATTTTTCCAGAAGCGACCAGTTAAAAACTTTACCCGAGCCACCATGATCCGGGGTTTGCGTATCAAACAAAAAGTAATCGGCTACATTTGCATAGGCATTTAGGATATCTAAATCAAATTGCTCATCCACGCCAAATGCTTTTATCAACACTGTACCGGCATCTGCAAGCAGCCCTTTTAAGGCAATGCAATATTTTACAGGCTCTTGCCCATGTAGCTGAACAGCATTTAACCCATACAAAACCGACAGCTGAGCAACCCTATCCAGTTCTTCATTTACAAAAACACCTGTGCGCCTGATACCTGCGGGTAAATTTTTAACAAAGGAAGGAGTTAAACCATCCACAAAACGTTTAGACCCTCTATAAAAGATAAAGCCTAAATAATCGGGTTGCAAAGAGGCAACAGCCTGTATGTTGTCAGGCAATCTCATTCCGCATACTTTCAGTTTAACATCCATTTGGTTTACATTTAATACCCTTATTAAAAGGTAGTTTATCTTCCTGTTAGTTTTTTAAAGCTATCCATTGCCTTTTCTCCCATCAAAGAAGCTTCGGCTTCATAAAAGCAATCTCCAAAAGTTTTAGTATCATCTATGGTCTGTATGGCCAGGGCAGCGTTACATAACACCACGCTATTCTGTTCATCAGTACCTTTACCATTCAACACATTCATGAATATCTCAGCGGATGACTCAACCGTATCTCCCCCTTTTATGCGATCTTCAGTGATCTGCTCAAAACCCAGATCAGCTACTTTTATCAGCGCCTCTCCTTTTTTGCTGAAAGTTTTGATATCGCAGGTTAAAGAAACCTCATCAAAACCATTAACAGCATGTAATATGGTATAGTTTTTATCTGTATCCTGATATAAATAAGCGTATAAACGTGCAAGCTCCAGGCTAAAAACACCTACAATCTGATTTTTGGGTTGCGCCGGATTAACCATTGGCCCCAGCATATTGAAAAACGTTTTTACACCAAGTTCTTTACGGATAGGTGCAACAGTTTTCATTGCCGGATTAAATAAAGGAGCATGAATGAAACAAATACCGGCCTGATCGAGACTTCTTTTTAACACATCCTGATTATTGGTAAACGAATACCCCAGGTATTCCATCACATTAGATGATCCGCAGCCAGATGACACTCCATAATTACCATGTTTAGCTACTTTATACCCGGCTCCCGCTGTAACAAATGAGGCCAGAGTAGAAATGTTAAAGGTATCCTTGCCATCGCCACCAGTACCACAAAGATCTACCAGCTCAAAATCAGAAAAATCTAATTTTATACACAAATCAAGCATTGCATCCCTAAAGCCCTGCAACTCTTCAACGGTAATATTACGCATACCATAAGCCGTAATGAATGCAGCGATTTGCGAAGTATTAAACTCCCCCATTGCGATAGCCGTTAAAATCCTTTGCGCTTCGGCTCTGCTAAAGGTCTTGTTTTCAAACAGGTGATTAAGTATCTTCTTCATAATATGACTTCTAAAACGAAGTTTAAAAAGGTTGTAAAACAAAAAAGGTTGCCTTAAAGCAACCCTCAAATATTATTATATAAAATAAAAACGTTCAATACAGGGTTACACTACGCATTTGCGTTGTGCCACCACCAGTTATTAAGTCCGTTTGTTAGTATCATTAAAGCAAATATGGAATTGTTTTTGCAAAGGAGCAAATGTTTCTTAAAAAAAACATAAAATTCTTGCCCTAAGTCCTTTGCGACACACAAACCTCTTCTATTGCATAAAACTTGTTGTCCCACTTTATAAAGTGAGACTTTCGATCCATTTACAGGCAATACTTTTACCGCTAATTAATTCACCAAACAAACTAAAAAAATGAAGAAAAAGTTACTATTAGCCCTAACATTCGTTACATCAATTGTAATAAGTGCAAATGCTCAGAATTACAAAAAAGTAAAGGTAGACATAGGCCTTGGTTATGCTATACCAAAAGGTGGAGAAAGCGGTGGCACAAAGGCTGGAGCTACATTTACAGTAGAACCCCATTATCGCTTATCAGATGCATTATCAGTAGGAGTTAGATTTGAAGGTGCCGGACTGGGGCATTTAACCAATCCAGGAACCAATGATGAAAAAGTAAAAGTATCGGTATTAACATCCTACTGTGCTACCGGCGAGTATTATTTCAGTAACACCGGCTTCAGGCCATTTGCAGGTGCCGGCCTCGGGTTTTACAAATCGTCATCAGTAGATATTGATTCCTCAACTGGTAGCAATTTCACAACCATCCCTGGTGCATCAGAGTTTGGTTTCTTTCCACGTGCGGGTTTTGAAACTGGCCACTTTAGGATGTCAGCCGAATACAACATCATTGGAGGGAACGCAGGATACTTTGCGGCTAAAATTGGTTTCTTCTTTGGAGGAGGGAAAAAATAAGACTAATCCATTTTAAATTAAAAATAAATCAACATGAAAAAGTCAATCTACTTTATGGCCCTGATAGCTGTACTATGTACGCTATCTTGCAAGAAAAAATCTCAAGAAAAAGAACCTGCTTACACATGCAGTACCTGCATGACAACCCCAGAAGCACTTGCGGCAAATGATGCCACCAATAAGGGGATTTATAAAGGCGTTGTCATTGGTTCAACAGGGACCATCAAATTTAACATTGCCAATACAGGTACTACCATAACTGCAATATTGGTACTTGATGGCGTCACAGCCAATCTGACATCTACTGTAGCCTGGACTGCCGGACAAGCTTATACCTCTGCTTTTACCGGCAAACTGGGAACCGCAGATGTTAGTATAACTTTTTCAGTCGACGCTACGGGCACCACTCCAGTGATCAGCACTTCATCTATTCCAGGCCATCCTAATACCTCTTTTAACTTGATTAAAGAAACCTCTACCAATTTGATAGAATGCTTTGAAGGAACTTACTCGACAACCAAACCAGAAACAGGAACATTTAATATTGTGCTATCAAGAACACTCCGCAAGTTCAAAGGATCATCCAGAACTACAGGAAGCACCACCTCCAATCCTATATCCGGCACAATTGACTCCAACAACAATCTTGTTGAAGACGGGAATATCATTTGCTTACTTTCTGGCGATGAATTAAATGGATCATTTACTGATAATGATGGTAAAAAAGTCACAGTAAAAGGTAAAAGAACATTTTAAACCTCATTATTCTAACAAAATGAAACACAAATTTCTTTTAATTATTGCCATATTATTTTGCAATAATTTAATAGCTCAAAATTCAAAAGAAGTAACTCATGATCTTTCAAAAGATGCTTCGAAAGGAATGCTTGATTTAAGTCAAATTGCCCAAGATGGCAACCTGATATTCACCTATAAAATGAAAACAGATAAAAAAAGTGATCAGGTAAGCTATGAAAATTACAGTTTTGATCAGAATCTTAATTTTAAGGGCATTACACCCGACAAAGCTGATAAAGAAAAAAAGGGAAATCAGGTAGTTAGCAGTATCTCAGCTTTTGTAGGTGGAAGTAATTCATTTAATGTATTGAGTATGAAACTTACATTGCAAAAAGAAGAATGGGAAAAAATATGGGATTACGGACAACAAAAGTACAAGTGGGGTAAACGATTATCCAAAGAAGTTGTAAAGCCTAAGAACAGTGAGGGCAAATACAGAGGATTTGCAGATTACCAAAATGAAGATGATGGTAGCATATTTATCATAGCTTCTGCCGAAACGGATAAGAAAAACGAAAAAGACCAGTTTCTGGCCTTATATGTAGATGATCAGCTAAACCTGAAAGAAACTCCCTTTCCGGTAAATGGTAATTATTCATTGGTTTTTTCCGGAAAACTTCAATCTGGTAATGTATTCTCTTTACTTGCTCCTGATAAGGGAACAGGAGATTTATCTAAGTATGTTTATATAGAATTTTCTCCCAAAGGTGATGTGATCTATAATTCAATATTCACCGCTCCTGCACAGGCAATGGCCGTTATGGATTATCAGGAAGCTAATGGTGCATTATACTTTTGCGCTGCTTCACCTAAAAAAGCTGAGGCTTATAATTCGGTATTTGAAAACTACGCTCCAATTGGTAATCCGGGATATACAACCTCCTCCAATTTTCTGATGGACAAATATGAAAAGAAAATTTATAACCAGGATTTTGCCAATTTTCATCTACTTAAAATCGACAAAGGACAACTTGCTTTTGCCAGCACTACTCCTATAAACACTTTTAAAGCAATGGTAAAAACACCGCCTTCACAAAAGCGCGCTACCCCTTATAATGGCAAAAAACTCGTCATTCAAAACTTTACAGTTACTCCTGGAGGGGAATACCTGGTAACCGGGCAATTGGAAGACAAGAAAATTATAAATGGTGGTAATACGATACAACATTATTATTACGATATCGTATGTCTGCATTTTGATGCTAATGGCGCATTAAAAGCACAATATGCTGTTGAAAAGATCAATGATGATAAGAAAAGTGAAATGTTTCAGAGCCGGCAGAAGTTTTTCTTTAGTGCTGATGGCAAAACGGCATTCTGGGAATTATTGGAAGTAAAAGGTTCAAAAGGTTATGATTCTTTTATTGACGCTTTCAATGGAAAAGCATCAATCATTCCACAATATTTTCCCCGTATTGCAAATATTAATTTAACAGCAGGTAATATTTCAGATTTCAAGGTCTTGGGTGATTCGGGTAAATTTCTGTTATATAAATTTCAATCCTACATTTTTGATGAAAAAACTAAAAACCGATTCTATCTTGGTCATGATGAGGATTATAAAAAAATATGGATTGGAAAATACTTAATGGATAACTAGTTTATTTATGTAGCTACTTTATTCATACCGGAAAACTACGCGACTACCTTCGTGTAGTTTTCCTTTTCCTCCCTACCCTATTTAATCAATGCGTTTTTCTCTTTGGTAAAATGATTAAAAACCAGCTTATCAGCCAATTCGGGCAACAATTTATTGATCCAAACGGTCAGCTTTCCTTGTCCCGTCATGATCAATGTGCGCTTACGGGCAGCAATCCCATTGGCAATAGTGTGAGCGACGGTATCGGCACTCATCATCTTGCCCTCTTCCATGCTCGTTTCTCCATGCGATGCCCCATCTTTAGCCAAAGCAGTAACCCGAATGTTAGAAGCTGTAAAGCCCGGACATGCCACCATCACGTGGACACCTGTTTTTAGTAACTCTGTCCGCAAAGACTCCATAAACCCATTCATTGCAAATTTTGAAGCGGAATATCCGGTACGACCGGGCAAACCACGATAGCCTGCTATGGAAGACACACCAACAATGCTTCCTTTTGCTTTCAGTATTTCCGGCAAAGCGTATTTAGTACAATACACCGTACCCCAGAAATTCACATCCATTAGGTTTTTCAATACTGACAGATCGAGTTCATTAAATAATGCACGCATTGATAAGCCTGCATTATTGATCAACATATCAATTCTATTAAATGTAATTAAAGCTTGTTTGATCAGTAGTTTACAATCTTCTTCTTTGCTCACATCTGTTTGGACAGCGATCGCTTTTATACCATACCGCTTTTCCAGATCGGCTGTAATTTCGCAAAGTGTTACATATTGTCTGGCCGCCAGTACCAGGTTAGCCCCGCGTTTTGCAAACTCTTCTGCACAAGCTTTACCAATACCCGATGACGCACCGGTAACTATAATTACTTTATTCTTAAAATCCATACGATTATTTAATTAATGAGTTCTGATAAGGTACCCGGGTAACGATTGACCTTCCTAGCGTAATCTCATCAGCATACTCCAGCTCACCACCAAAAGCAATTCCTTTGGCAATAGTAGTTATTGGAATCTGAAAATCCTTAAGTCTTTTATATAAGTAAAAGAGTGTTGTATCTCCTTCCATTGTAGCACTTAGGGCTAAGATAACCTCTTTTACAGGAGTTGTTGCCACGCGCTGAACCAAAGAGTCGATAAACAGATCAGATGGGCCTATGCCATCCATAGGTGAGATTAGCCCACCTAGCACATGGTAAACACCAAAATACTGACCGGTATTCTCCACAGCCATTACATCTCTGGTATCCTCTACCACGCAAATTACATCTTTATCCCTTTTACTGGCAGTACAGATGTCGCAAATGCTATGATCTGAAATATTGTGACACACACCACAGTGTTTGATTTCTTTTCTAAGCCGTATTACTGAGTTTCCGAAATGCTCAACCTCTTCCTGTTCCTTATTCAGAAGATGTAATACCAATCTCAGTGCCGTTTTTTGTCCAACACCTGGTAGCTTAGAAAATTCATTAACAGCGTCTTCAAGCAGCTTGGAAGAAAAGTTCATGGTACAAATTTATATTTTATCTGTGTAAACTCATGATGGTTTCTTACATTTAGCTGCTAAAAACATAATATGAGTCCAGCTATACTTTTGTCTTTTTTAATTGGTTACTTTCTGATTTTAATCATTATTGCGTTTGCAACTTCAAAAAAATCGTCTGATAACGCTACCTTTTTTATTGCAAACAGAAACTCCAAATGGTATCTGGTCGCTTTTGGAATGATAGGCACCGCATTATCCGGTGTAACATTTATCTCCGTTCCCGGTGAAGTTGGTTCACCCGCAGGCAATCAGTTTCAATATTTTCAATTTGTGCTCGGCAATGCAATCGGCTTCATTATCATAGCCACGGTCCTACTCCCGCTTTATTACCGGATGAATCTGACCTCTATTTATGGCTATATAGAGAAAAGATTGGGGTATTACAGTTATAAAACTGCAGCCTCTATCTTTTTGATCAGTCGTACCATAGGCTCTGCCTTCCGTTTGTACCTGGTAGTTATTGTATTACAACGGTTTATATTCGACAGTTATGGCGTTCCTTTCTGGGTTACGGTATTGATATCCCTGGGACTGATCTGGTCGTATACCTTTAAAGGTGGATTAAAAACCATTATCATCACCGATACCTTACAAACCTTCTTTCTGGTATTGTCTGTTTTCCTGACCATTTATTTTGTATGCAGCAGTCTGCACATGAATATACCAGAAGCTTTTGAGACCATCAAAAACAGTGGTTATTCTAAGATCTTCTTCTATGAAGACTTCCTGACCAGTAAATTCCATTTCAGCAAACAGCTGCTTGGAGGAATATTTGTAACCATTGCCATGACCGGATTGGATCAGGATCTGATGCAAAAAAACCTGAGTATGAAAACTATAGGTGAAGCCCAAAAGAACATGTTTACCTTTACCGGAGTATTTGTTGTTTTAAACATCTTCTTCTTAAGTGTCGGTGCTTTACTATACATATATGCTACAAAAAATGGTATAGCAATCCCTACAGATTATATTACTGGTAAACCTCGAACCGACTTTTTATTCCCTGAGATCGCTTTCAACCATCTTGCCCTTATTCCGGGAATTGTATTTATGCTTGGTTTAACAGCAGCTACTTTTGCTACTACAGACTCTGCTTTAACTGCATTAACCACCTCTTTCTGCGTAGATTTCCTACACATGGATAAAGGTGACAATGGTAACTCTGCAGCAGCTGTGCGCAAACGTCATATTGTACACGTTACTTTTTCATTGCTAATGTTCCTGGTCATCGTTATATTTAACGCCCTTAATGACCAATCCGTTGTTAATGGAATTTTTAGAGTAGCATCTTATACCTATGGTCCGCTGTTAGGACTTTATAGTTTTGGGCTTTTTGTAAAAAAACGTGGATTACACGACAAATTAGTTCCTTTTATATGTATAATATCACCGGCAATTTGTTATTTGCTAAATGAATACTCGGCCCAATTATTGGGTGGCTATCAATTCAGTGTTGAATTAATCCTGGTAAATGGATTAATCACTTTTATAGGATTACTATTGATCAGCAAAAAAACTGATCAGCAAACAAAATTTTAAAATACATGTATGACAAGTGAAGAGAAAATTAGAAGCGCTTTCGAAAATAAAAACTGGCAGGAAATAAAAGTTACTGACTCCTGGCAGATCTTTAAAATAATGGCCGAATTTGTTGACGGCTTTGAGAAGCTGGCTAAAATAGGCCCATGTGTATCCATCTTTGGATCTGCAAGAACCGCAGAGACGAATAAATACTATGAAATAGCTGTTGAATGTGGCAGGCTATTAACTGAACGTGGATATGGTGTGATTACCGGCGGTGGTCCCGGTATTATGGAAGCCGGAAACAAAGGTGCCCACATGAATGGTGGTAAATCTGTAGGATTAAACATTGAATTGCCTTTTGAGCAGTTCCATAACAAATACATTGACCACAATAAACTTCTGGAATTCGACTACTTCTTTATCAGAAAGGTAATGTTTATGAAGTACTCTCAGGGCTTTATTGTATTACCTGGTGGAATGGGCACAATGGATGAGTTATTTGAAGCCATTACTTTGATTCAAACCGGCAAAGTTGCACGTTTCCCAATTGTATTGGTTGGAAAGGAATACTGGAGCGGTTTAATTGAATGGATTAAAGGCACCATGTTACAGAAAGAACACAATATCCATGCTGAAGATTTAAACCTTTTCAGGCTTGTTGATACTGCTGAAGAAGCTGCTGAGCACATCTTCAGGTTCTATGAAAAGTATGTACTGAAACCGAATTTCTAGTGATTTAATATTACTATTCAAAAAGATCAAATGTTGCAAGCCAACATTTGATCTTTTTATTATTTATCCTAAAATTTCATTGATTTTTTCAGTAGGTCTTGCTATTACAGCCCTATCACCAGAGACTAATATTGGCCGTTCTATTAAGATAGGATTTATGACCATTGCAGCAATCCATTCTTCATCAGAAAGCGCTTTCCCCTTATATTTCTCTTTATAAATCGGTTCTGTTTTACGAACCAACTCATGTGCTCTAATGCCAAGCTTACTAATAATAGAACGTAACTCCTCTGCAGTTGGTGCGGTTTCCAGGTAGTTTACAATTTCAAACTCCTCACCACTTTCTTCTAAAATTGCCAAAGCACACCTGCTTTTACTACATCTGTTATTGTGATAAATTTTAATCATATCCTTTTTCTTTTACCCAAAATGGCTAACACCACCAGACACCACCAATTTCATGGCATCAGCAGCACTCATATTTAATGGTTTTATTTTTTCATGTTTCACGATGTACACTTGCCCGGCAAACGAATAAGAAAACGGAAAGTATACAATCGATTCTCCCGGCAGATTAATAGATTTCAAATCACTTTGCGTAAGAAAACCAATTCGCTTTAAATCGCCTTCTACTTCTACCAAAACCGGATTATTAAACTTCTTTTCATCTCCTACAAAAGCCTCCGTAAGATCTTTTATGGAGGAGTAAATAAACTTTAAAAGAGGTATCTTATCCAGTAGACGTTGAAACCAGTTATACATAGGCTCGGTAACGAAATACGTTACAAAAATACCCGCCAACAATATTAATGAAACGACAAGCGCAAGCCCCAGGCCAGGTATATTTCTGCTTGCTCCTGTGTTAGGGTCAACACCCAGGATATTATTTACATTTAACCAGCTATCTATCGTCGTTACAGCCCAGATTACAATAAAAATACTTAATGCTATAGGGAGTACAATTAACAATCCTTTAATCAGATAATTCAGTAGCGCCCTGCCAATTCTATTCATAATGCAAACTTAGATAAAAACTTTAAAAACACGTGCAACAAGTCTATTCGTAAAAATACACACGTTTCACCCGCTGAGAAACATTGGTCAATATCTCATAAGGAATTGTCCCGATTTGCTCAGCCAATCTGGCAATAGTTAACTGATCATTAAATACAATCACCTCATCTCCTGTTTTCACATCCAGCCCTGTTACATTCAACATACACATATCCATACAGATTACTCCGACAGTTGGGACCAACTTTCCTTTAATCAGCATACTACCTACGCCATTGCCAAATGCGCGGCTATAGCCATCAGCATAACCAATTTTTACAGTAGCAATTGTACCACCCTCAGGTAACAGTCCCCTACGACCATAGCCTACCGTTTCATTAGGTTTAATATGCTTAATTTGAGTAATCGTTGTTTTTAGCACAGCCACTGTCTGCAAACCCTTATTGTTTTTTAATCCTCCATCAAAACCATACAGGCCAATTCCGATTCTAACCATATCCATCTGCACATCAGGATGGCGCGAAATCCCGGAAGTATTGGAAATGTGTTTAATAAACTTATAACCAAGCGCATTGTCGATCACATTAACAACAGACTTAAACAATGCAATCTGGTGCCTGGTAAACTCATCATGTGTCTCCTCTTCACTTCCCACCAGGTGTGAAAACACAGACGCTACTTTTACCTTTTTAGTTTCACTTAATATTTTTAAAAGTTCTGGCAAATCCGGCTCTTCAAAACCAAGACGATGCATTCCTGTATCAATTTTTAAATGAACGGGATAATCAAACTCAGGTAGGAAACTGATGAAACTTTTTAGGATCTCTAAATTATACAATTCTGGTTCGAGCTTAAAACGAACAATTGCATCAAAGGCCGAAGGTTCAGGGCTCATGACCATGATTGGCATTTTTATCCCTGCTTTTCTCAATGAGATCCCCTCATCAGTATATGCAACAGCCAGATAATCTACTTTATGATATTGCAGCAAATTTGCAATTTCGAAACTCCCACTGCCATAAGAAAAGGCCTTAACCATAGCCATTACCTTAACGCCTGGTTCCAGCTTACTGCGATAAAACTGCAAGTTACCTGCCAGTGCATTCAGGTCTATTTCCATCACCGTGTCATGTACTTTTTGGGCAATCAACTTACTGATTCGTTCAAACTCAAACTTCCTTGCTCCTTTTACCAAAATGGTTTCATTGCTAAAATGCATAGCGGGAAAGCTTTCTATAAACCCTTGTGTATTTTCGAAAAAAGTTGTTTCAATATCAAATAAAGCAGCTGATGCTGTAATATGTGGCCCGATACCAATTAACCGATCTACATCCTTTTGCTTTAAAAGTGCAGCAATTTCGGTGTAAAGGACTTCATTATTTTTACCCGTTTCGGAAATATCAGATAAGACCAGGGTTCTTTTAGGATGTTGATTCTGAATATTTAAAAAGTCCAGGGCAATGGCAAGGGATGAAATGTCCGCACTATAAGAATCATCTATTATAGAACAATTATTAATGCCATTTTTCAATTCCAACCGCATACTTACCCTGCTTAATTTTTCCAGACGTCCATCTGCTTCCTCAGGTGTATAGCCAAGCGCCAGTAAGATTGCCCAGCAAATGATGCCATTTTCGACAGAGGCTCTATCACTAAATGGGATCAAACATTCTATTTCATTTCCTTTAAACTTTGCCCTAATGTAATTTCGCCCATCAATGGGTTCAATAAATAATATTTGCAGATCTGCCTTCTCTTTAAAGCTCCAGGAAAATTGTTGCTGTCCGGGTAAATCATTTTTATGAATGCCGTCCGTATATTCAGGAGCATAAATAAACAATGCTGTGTCCTTAAACAATTTAAGTTTCTCATGCAGTTTTTCGCTTTGTGAAGAGAAACCTTCGGCATGTGCTTCGCCGATATTTGTCAGAATACCTATTGTGGGCTGTATGATCTCTGCAAGCGTATCCATTTCATTACGCTTTGATATTCCAGCCTCAAAAATACCCAAGGTATGATCAACACCTATTTCCCAGACTGAAAGTGGCACACCGATCTGAGAGTTAAAACTCTTTGGACTTCTTATAATATTGAAATCGGCAGCCAGCAACTGGTATAACCATTCTTTAACAATGGTTTTACCGTTACTGCCTGTTATCCCCAGCACCTCTAAATCATATTGTTTACGATTGTATTTCGCAAGCGTTTGCAAGGCAAGCAACACATCTTTGACCAACAAAATATTTGCATCCGGATACAGCGCAGCATATTTGGCATCACTGATTACAAAACTACGAATGCCATTGGCATAAGCATCAACCAGGTATTTATGACCATCTCTTTTACCACTCAAAGCAAAAAATAAGGAGCCATCCGGATCTATCACCGTCCTGCTGTCAATTACCAGTTTCCTGATTACCGAATCCTGTGCTTTTTTAAAAGATGCAATGTTCAGTATCTCTGCAATATGATTAATTGTATAAAGGGAATTACTCATCCGACAAAATTAAACTTATGCTACAGTACTTCATACTTTTTATAATTTTTATGGCCCAGCGCTGTTTAATTTATAATATAAAAATAATTGTTGTTCATTTTTTGACAGGAAAAAGGCCATTCTAATAATGCTGTAATACTTTTAGCTCAGTTGCAATTCATTCTGAACAAAAGGAACAAAAAAAACGGGGTAAAAAGTTGGCCCATTTAAATTGTGTTACTTAAATTTACATTGAGAGCGTTAATGGTGTCCTGATTTAATCGTCAGGGCGCCTTTTTTTTTTACACCATATTCTGCCCATAATTTACGAAGCATGCTGATGTAAAATAGACTCAAGCAAGACGCTAGATTCCTGCTCCGGACTAATCAAATCCTGTAAAGTAACCTTATCCAACAGCTGATCAACTGTAAGCTGAATCATTTGCCATAGAGATCGTATAGAGCAATCGACAGAATTTGTACATAGCTTTAATGCGCCTGGGTAATCTTCACAAAATTTCTTGCTAAACAATGCACCCCCCAAAACTTTCATTACCTGATTAATGTTAACTTCAGCGGCAGGACGAGCCAATACATAACCGCCTTTATAACCCGGAGTACTATTGATATAACCGGCAATACGCAAAGTACGTGTAAGCTTGGCCACATAGGCCGGAGATATCCCCTCCCATTCACTTATAGCAGGAATACTAATCCCCTCCTTTTGATCATGTCTTGCAATACGAAGTAAAATCCTTAGCCCATATTCCTCTTGTGCAGTAATCTTCATTTTCTTTAAATCTTTAATTACATCATCCCTAATTCTAGCCGGGCAGTTTCTGACATCATGTCCCTGTTCCATGGCGGATCCCAGGTTACGGTAACAGTAACCTCATTAACCCCTTCAATCTCTTTCACTTTCTGTTCTACCTCCTGAGGGATAATTTGGGCCGCAGGACAACCGGGTGCAGTAAGTGTCATCACAATTTGTACATTATTTAATGGGCCCATGATCTCCGTTTCGTAGATTAAGCCAAGTTCATATATGCTGACTGGTATTTCCGGATCATATATGGTCTGCAAACAATCAATAACTTTCTGTTTTAATTCTTCCTTATCCATGATCTGTTATTTATTAGTGTCCTGCATCATTTTATAGGCAAGCGCATAATTTTTTATCTGTTTAATCATAGCCAGCAGGCCATTAGAACGTGTCTGTGCCAGATGTGTCATCATCCCTATTTCAGCAATGAAATCCATTTTGGCCTCCAATATATCTTCAGGACTATGTCCAGACAACACTTTGATCAGCATACTGATTAAACCTTTAACAATAATAGCATCACTATCAGCTTTAAAAATCACCGCACCATCCTGATATGAAGCAGCAAGCCAAACGGTAGACTGACACCCTTTAATTTTGTTTTCTTCGATCTTATATTTATCGTCAAGTAGGTCTAATTTTTTACCCAGATCAATGATGTATTCGTACTTATCCTCCCAGTTATCAAACAAGGCAAAATCGTCTACAATTTCCTTTTCAATTTCAGCAATTGACTTCACTTCCATTACAATAACATTTTTAAAGCCTTATGTATACCGGCAACCAGCACATCTATTTCCTCTTTCCGATTATATAATGCAAAGGAGGCTCTTACTGTACCGGGAATACCAAAACGTTTCATTAGCGGCTGTGTACAATGATGACCTGTTCTAACTGCTATCCCCATATGATCAAGCAATACACCAATATCCTGTGGATGCACCCCTTCAATCACAAAAGAAACCAGACTTACTTTATGAGGGGCATTTCCGATAATTTCAAGCCCGGGAATAGCCGCTAACTGTGCCGTTGCATAAGCAAGCAGATCTGCTTCGTGCTTTCTGATCTGATCTTTCCCGACACCCTTAATAAAGTCTAAAGCTGTTTTTAAGGCAATGGTGTCCGCAATATTCGGAGTACCAGCCTCATATTTATAAGGCAGGTCATTATATGTGGTCTTCTCAAAGGTGACCTCTTTAATCATTTCTCCGCCGCCTTGAAAAACAGGCATACTTTCCAGCAGCTCCTTTTTGCCATACAAAGCACCTACACCTGTTGGTCCATACACTTTATGGCCTGAAAAGGCAAAAAAATCGCAATCCATATCCTGCACATCTATATCAAGATGGACAGCAGATTGCGCCCCATCCACCAATACTTTAGCGCCGACAAGATGCGCTGCTGCAATCATTTCCTTAACTGGGTTTACTGTACCCAAAGAATTAGACACCTGTACAATGGACACCAGTTTGGTCTTGCTACTTAACAATTCCTCATAAACACCCATGGCAAGCTCCCCGTTATCTTTTACAGGAATTACTTTTAAAACAGCCTTTTTTTCTTCGCAGAGGATTTGCCAGGGTACAATATTGGAATGATGCTCCATCCCCGAAATGATGATTTCATCACCTTCATTAATATTTTGTCTACCCCAGGTATAAGCCACCAGGTTGATGGACTCTGTAGTTCCCCTGGTAAAAATGATTTCTTCAGCAGAGGCTGCCCCTATAAATTCTTGTACAGCAAAACGTGTAGTTTCATAGGCTAATGTAGCTTCTTCTGCCAATGTATGAATACCCCGGTGTATATTGGCATTATAGTGCGAATAATAATGGCTCAATGCATCAATCACACTTTGTGGTTTTTGCGAAGTCGCCGCATTATCAAAGTAAACCAGTGGTTTACCTTTTACCATTCTGGCCAAAATGGGAAACTGCTTTCTTAATTCTGCTATCCTCATGTCATACAATAGATAAGTGTTCGTAAATCAGTTTTTCTACATAAGCACGTATCGCCATAGGCTTTATATGAATCAGGATATCTGCCGCGTAAGCTTGCAATAACAATACTTCAGCTTTCTCCTTAGGAATCCCCCTGGCCCT
The DNA here is from genome assembly GCA_029202485.1 of Candidatus Pedobacter colombiensis. Taxonomy (NCBI): domain Bacteria; kingdom Pseudomonadati; phylum Bacteroidota; class Sphingobacteriia; order Sphingobacteriales; family Sphingobacteriaceae; genus Pedobacter; species Candidatus Pedobacter colombiensis. The sequence continues at coordinate 3,579,948 of CP119313.1, forward strand.
TAAATAAAATAATGCTTCCTCATCAAGCTGACCTACAGTACAACCATGTGAACATTTCACATCATCTGCAAAGATTTCAAGCTGTGGTTTGGTATTTATCGTTGCGTTATCTGATAACAGGATGTTCTTATTGGATTGAAATGAATTCGTCTTCTGGGCATCGGGCTGCACCGTAATTTTACCATTAAATACAGCAGTCGAAAAATCATCAGCAATACCCTTATACAATTGATTACTAAAACAATTTGGTTGTTTATTGTCTATCATCGTATGGTTATCAGCATGGGTCTTACCTTTTAACAGGTAAAGTCCATACAAATGTGTTTCGTTACCCGCAGCATCAAGCACCAGGTTCATGTTGTTACGCACAACACCTCCATTTAATGTTATGGTTACTGTATGGACGTAACTGCGTCCAATCTGTGTAATATGAGTAGTGCTTACCTGACTGGCATTGCTTACATCATTTTGTATTTTATAATACTCAACATAAGCATTTTGCTCAACAACAACCTCTAAAACGCCATTGCAAAAACTATCGGATGATCCCAGGGTTGTATAGGTCTCAGTCAACTGTAACTTACTATTTTCATCAACATGAATTAAGCCCCGTGGCTGCGCCATTATAGGATGATTCCTGCCATCTAAGATATGATATACATACAACTGATGCTGAGGTGTTTTACCGTTGTGGATGTGTACAAAGACACCTTCCTCAATAAAAGCTCCATTCAGGGCATGAACCCCATCTTTCATGTATTCGCTGCTTTTGTTTAAATAGCGAGCCACCAAATCTTTGTATTTACCTTTTGCCGCATCTTTTAACGGTAAAACAGTCATCTCCTCATCTGTAGAAAGGATGCTGGAAAGTGCAGCATCAAAACGGCCATTTACAAACACCAATTCATTGGCTTTATGATGTCCCGGCATGCGTAAAGCATCCAGATCGGCTAGTGTAAGCGTATGCCCGGCTGGCGCATAAGTTTCATCAAACAGATTGCTGATGCTTGTATATTTCCAATCTTCGGTACGAAAAGTGGGCAAACCGGTTTTATTAAAGCTGTCGAAGCTATTTTTTCTAACCGCAGCAATGCCATCATCAGCACTTGCTTGCTGTAAGTGTTCAAACCGGTCGTTTAAATAAGTTAAATCAATCATTGTATAATGCTTTAGACTTGCTATTACGCATTTAAATCAACTCCTTCAGTAATAAAATCGTAGCCCTTTTCTTCCAGTTCTAGCGCCAGTTCCTTGGTGCCAGATTTCACGATTCGGCCATTGTACAATACATGAACAAAATCAGGTTGAATATAATCCAGTAAACGCTGATAATGGGTAATCACCAATGCCGCTCTTTCCGGACTATGCAATTTATTGATACCCTTGGCTACAATACGAAGGGCATCAATATCCAGACCTGAATCCGTTTCATCAAGGATAGCTAACTTAGGCTCAAGCATGGCCATCTGAAAAATCTCGTTCCGTTTCTTTTCACCACCAGAAAAGCCTTCGTTGATAGAACGGCTCAATAACGACTGATCAATTTCTACCAGCTTCATTTTCTCTTTCATGATCTTTAAAAAAGAAACTGAATCAAATGGTTCCAGTCCATGATATTTTCGTTTTTCATTTACCGCAGCTTTAATAAAATTAGTGGTGCTTACTCCTGGTATTTCAACAGGATATTGAAACGCAAGAAATAATCCTTCACGAGCCCTATCTTCAGGCGTAAGTTCCAGTAAATTTTTATCTAAAAAGCTTACCTCACCCTCTGTCACCTCATATTGCTCTCTACCAGCCAAAACAGAAGCGAGTGTACTTTTACCAGAGCCATTTGGCCCCATAATCGCATGTACTTCTCCGGCTTTTATTTCCAGGTTAATCCCCTTTAATATTTCCTTACCTTCTACGTTTGCGTGTATATTTTTAATTGACAACATATTCTTATAATTTTTATTTAGCCTACACTACCTTCCATGCTAATGGTAAGCAGTTTTTGTGCTTCTATAGCAAACTCCATAGGCAGCTGGTTCATAACTTCTTTAGCAAATCCATTTACAATCAATGCCACAGCAGCTTCAGGATCAATACCTCTTTGTCTGCAATAAAACAGTTGATCTTCTCCTATTTTTGAGGTTGTAGCTTCATGTTCTACAATTGCAGTTTTGTTTTTTACTTCTATATAAGGGAAAGTATGTGCTCCACATTTATCGCCTAACAGTAAAGAGTCGCATTGCGAATAATTACGAGCATTAAGTGCCTGCTTACTAGCCCTCACCAAACCTCGATAACTATTCTGACTATGCCCTGCAGAAATCCCTTTAGCTACAATTCTACTTCTGGTATTTTTTCCCAGATGCGTCATCTTAGTACCTGTATCAGCTTGCTGGTGATTGTTTGTAAAGGCTACTGAATAAAACTCCCCAATAGAATGATCGCCCTTTAAAATTACACTTGGGTATTTCCAGGTGATGGCCGACCCCGTTTCTACTTGTGTCCAGGAGATTTTTGAATAGTTTCCTTTACATATCCCTCTTTTGGTTACAAAATTATAAATACCGCCTTTTCCTTCTTTGTCGCCCGGATACCAGTTCTGAACTGTTGAATATTTAATTTCAGCCTTCTCCATAGCTATCAATTCCACAACAGCCGCATGCAACTGATTTTCATCGCGCATTGGCGCTGTACAGCCTTCGAGATAACTCACATAGCTTTCATCTTCCGCTACAATTAAAGTACGTTCAAACTGACCTGCATTTTCTGTATTGATGCGGAAATAGGTGGATAACTCCATTGGACAGCGTACTCCTTTAGGAATATAGCAAAAAGATCCATCGGTAAATACAGCTGAATTTAAAGCAGCAAAATAATTATCAGTCATGGGTACCACCGATCCAAGGTGCTTTTTTACCAGCTCCGGATGCAGCTGTATCGCCTCACTAATGGAACAAAAGATAACACCTATTTCAGCCAACTGCTCTTTAAAGGAGGTAGCGATAGAAACGCTATCCATCACCACATCTACAGCTACACCACTTAAGCGCTTTTGCTCACTTAAAGAAATACCCAGCTTTTCGAAGGTGCTTAACAGCTCTGGATCTACTTCATCCAAACTATTTAATTGCTTTTTCGGCTTTGGGGCAGCATAATAAATGATATCTTGATAATCGATTGCCGGATATTTAACATTGGCCCAATCAGGCTCTTCTATTTTTAACCAATAAGCATAGGCCTTAAGTCGCCATTCGAGCATCCATTCCGGTTCATTCTTTTTATGGGAAATTAGTCGGATCACATCCTCATTAAGGCCTTTAGGAATCGCATCGGTATCTATATCTGTCACAAATCCGTATTTATAATCATTCGATACGGCTTGCTCCAGGGGATCTTGTTTCTCTTTCATCCTCAGTTATTTTTTGAAACACTAGAATATAACACAAAGATACCCCCTTTTGATTGTTTATACAAAAGAGTATAAACAGAGAAATGTAAGGTTTACAGGTGATTATAAAACGCGCTAATCATTGAATATGTTTTTTAGTTTTTGTAAAAGCTCCTTGCCCCTCAGATTTCTGGCAATGATTACACCATTAGGATCCAGTAGGAAATTATCAGGAATAGCATGGATAAAAAAAAGTTTGGCTACTGCATTATCCCATTCTTTCAGATCCGAAACATGAGTCCAGCTCAATTGATCTTTGTGGATTGCTTTCAGCCAATCCTCTTTAGACTTATCTAGAGAAACACTTAGGATATTAAAACCCTGTGATGCATATTTTTTATAAGCTTCTACCAAATATGGATTCTCATTTCTGCAAGGGCCACACCAGCTTGCCCAAAAATCAACTAATACATACTTACCTCTAAAGCTAGATAATTTCACTGGTCTTGACAGGGTATCAGCCTGTACAAAATCAGGCATTACTTTACCAATGAACTTAGCTACGCTGATGCGTTCATCAGTTTCTTTTCTCAAATAGGTACTCGTTACTTTACGCGAGAGCTTCTTTAGCATTTTTTCAATTAATGCATAATCAGGCTTTGGAAAGCTTAGCATATTACTGAGCAAATACAGGGAATAATAATTATCCGGATGTCGATGAATGAAATCAGTTCTAACGCTGTCCGCCAGATGCATTCTCTCTTTCTCAGTAAGTGACTGTCCCATACGGTTCTCCCATGCACTGGATGCCGCCAGATAGTCCTTTTTATAATTGCTTTCAGTGACTTCCATTTCTGAATTTTCGAGATGAAATTTTTTAGGGCTGGTAACTAAACCTCTTGCTCCTTGAACTAACCAGCCTGTTTTCCCTTCAAAGGAGATGGTCTTTCCGGGTTCGACCCAAAAAGTGTAAATGTCTCGGTCGCCAATAAGTAGTGGATTAATTGTATTTTTAATATTCAAACTAAAGATGGTCGGTTCAGTTATTGTTCCTACATATTTAAATTTGCTTCGCGAATCCAAAGAGATAGTGTCACGTATTAAAGTTCCATTGTGTTTATAAGTAACAAAATAAGTTGCATTGGCGACTGTATCTACCAACCCTTTGATGATAAACTTATTAGATTGGGCTTGCGATTCCACTTGAAAAAGTATAAATAACAGTGTAATCACTAATATCGAATATCTATTTCTTTTCATCATAAATAAGTAAAATGAATGTTATCGTAAACCTATTTTCCAATTTACACAAATCCAAATTACGACTTTCTATACTCATCAGCGATTAAAATCCCAATCATTTAGGTAGAAAATCCAAAACAGAAGCTCGAAAATATGAAAACTGAAAAATCACGAGCAAGCTTTCTTTTTTGAAAATCAGTATGGAATAATTTTTTTAGATTTTTCTCAGCCCTTTTACCACCCGGATAGTACTGGATCAAGCAAAAAAGTTGGGGAGGGATTAATTTTGTTTAGATTTGCATTAAACAGCAATTATATTGGATTCTACCCTGCTTTCATTAATACTACCAGAAGGTCTTAGCGACTATTTTGAATTCGACCGAGCTGCTACAATTGACGGTTCAACCTATATTTATTTGATAGAAAAGAACATTCATCCACAAGAGTTTTCTGGAGATCATCTTTTATCTAAAGGATTCTACGATGAGGCTTCCGTTCGAGACTTTCCTTTGCGTGGCAAACCTTGTTTTTTAAACCTTAAGCGTCGGAAATGGCTCAACACCCGAACAAGTAAGATCGTTTCCCGGGATTGGCAATTAGTTGCCGAAGGCACAAAGATGACTCAAGAGTTTGCCTTTTTTTTTGAAAGACTATTTGGATTCCACCCCAATAAGCTGTAAAAGTCTTGGCCATTTCTTTGGTGTTGACGGAAAGCGTCTGGAAGAGCAATATGCCCGCCATTTAAGTGATTTTAGCAGCTGGGATCAGGCGGAACACTCTGAGAATTGGCTGCTTTTTGCTAATAATATGGGGGAATATTTATCAATTGATGAAACTAGCCTTTCACAAGGAGAGCTCTATACAATACTGACTAATAAAGGGGCAAAAGGGAAGAAAGGTGCTTTGGTAGCAATTGTAAAGGGTACTGAAAGCGAGTCGATCATAAAGGTTCTTCACAGAATGAAGGAGCAGGTAAGGAAACAAGTAAAAGAAGTAACCCTTGATCTGGCTCCGACAATGACCAGAATAGTAAAAAGGAGTTTTCCAAAAGCAAAGCTTGTTTCAGATAGGTTCCATGTACAGCAATTGGCTAATGAAGGTGTCCAGGAAATCAGGATTAAACATAGATGGGATGCTATAGAACAGGAAAACAAAGAAATGGATCTAGCCAGAGAAGTAAAGAAGCCTTGGATTCCCGAACTTCTGGAAAATGGAGATACGATAAAACAGTTACTGGCTAGAAGTAGGTATTTGTTATTTAAAAAAGAAGTAAACTGGACTCCTTCACAAAATCACAGGGCAGAACTGTTATTTAAGCTATACCCAGATTTGCAGCAAGCGTATAAAGTCTCCCAGGAACTGTCTTCAATACTCAGCCATTCAAAAACTAAAATGATTGCCTTTAAAAAGTTAGCCTTATGGTATAACAAGATAGAAAAAATGGGTTATAAATCCTTCAATACCATATCAAGAACCGTTCAGAACAATTATGAAACAATATTAAACTACTTTGATAACAGATCCACTAATGCCTCCGCAGAATCTTTTAATGCGAAGATTAAAGCTTTTAGAACGCAATTTAGAGGGGTAAGAAATGTCAAATTTTTCCTATTCAGGTTATCAAAAATATATGCCTAATCCCTCCCCAACTTTTTTGCTTGATCCGTGAAAAACATAGTAAAAAAGAACTTAGTCACATTTCCCCTAAAAATAAAAACCCTGCTAATCGTTAGATTGCAGGGTTTTATATGTTTCGATTTGACTCTTGTACTCAGAGCGGGAATCGAACCCGCACGACTTTTAAGGTCACAGGATTTTAAGTCCTGCGTGTCTACCAGTTCCACCATCTGAGCATACCCCATATCCCTGGGATTTAGCATTTAAAATAAAAGCCTTCTTTGAAGAAGGCTTTAGAGCGAAAGACGAGATTCGAACTCGCGACCCCGACCTTGGCAAGGTCGTGCTCTACCAACTGAGCTACTTTCGCATTGGTATTGTTTTGCTACATCATGTAGTCTTTTGTACTCAGAGCGGGAATCGAACCCGCACGACTTTTAAGGTCACAGGATTTTAAGTCCTGCGTGTCTACCAGTTCCACCATCTGAGCATAATCGTTATCAAAAACATTGATAAGATTAATTTTTTAAACACCTTCCTGGTACTGAAGATATTTAGAGCGAAAGACGAGATTCGAACTCGCGACCCCGACCTTGGCAAGGTCGTGCTCTACCAACTGAGCTACTTTCGCATTTGCTTGATATCATCCGATATCTTCCCTTTTAGATTTAGATAATTACTTACCTTGTTTCCGTTTGGGATTGCAAATATAAAGACTTTTATTTTACCTCCAAGTAATTTTTAATAAAAAAAACGGCTCCTAAACTAACTCACTGGCCTTCAATACCTCAATTATTAAATCTCTTTCAAATCCTTTGCTCATTAGATAACTAATCAATTTATACTTCCGTTTAAAAACATCTTTTTCCTTAATTAATGGAGCTTTTTTCTGTGCAGTGACCAAAATAGTATTTAAATAATCATCGTAATCAATTGCGTTCAATGCACGCAAAATCATTTTATCTGGTATCCTTTTTAGTTTTAAGCCCTGCTTTATTTTAATCTTTCCCCAACCCTTTATCTTAAACTTACCCGAAACATAAGCATCCGTAAAGCGCTCTTCGTTTAGAAAATTGGTTTGTATAAGTTCCGAGATCAATTCTTCAACATCATCAGACCATAATCCCCACTCATATAACTTGTCTCGAATCTCCTGCTGCGCACGCTCCTGGTAAGCACAATAATGCTCGGCTTTTGCCAAAGCTGTTTTCTTATCCAGTTTAATCTGCTTTTTTTCCTGACCGTCTATCATGATGCTTCGTAGAAACACTAAAACCTTTATTCTGCTGCAGTCTCTTCCAGCTTACCCTCTTTATTGCGTTTTAATGCAACTTTAGGTTTGTCCTGCGTTCCTGTAATACTCAATGGAATGCCAAACAATCCAAATGGCGGCAATCCTAACCTGCCACTCATATTTAAACGTCCATCAAAACTTACCTGACCTTCAAAACGTGGTCTAAAACCTGCAACACGCATTTTAAATCTTTCGATGTTAATGATGTTATTCGCTATCGTACTCTTAATCTGTACCTCCGAAACATCTTGATTACTTAAACTATCTCTTTTAGTAGCTTGACTAACCGCATTCATGAATTTAAAGCCCATTAAGCTAACCTTCTTAACAGAAAGAACACCTCCACCTTTTAAAGAAGGATAAACAGGCATCATATTGGCATCTAACTTACCGGATAACTGATAATCCAACCCCACAACTCCTTTAACCTTTGATGCTGAAGTAGCTAAATCCCGGAACAGTTTAATTTCCTTATAAGCCTTTGCAATGTCAAACTCCTTAGCAAGCACACGATAATCAAAACTGGCCGACATAGGAGTTAAGCTTTTATACTTAGCATCCATAGTTACGGCTGCATCAACCAAATTAAATGCAGCTTGGTTTAAGTTCAGTGTACCATTGTTCAACACCAAACTTCCTGTGGCATTCTTGACTTCCAATCCATTATAATATACCGAACCTGCATTTGCAGTTACAGAAACATTTAAATTATCAGGGATGATGATTACACCCGTTGCAGCACTTCCTTTAGTTGCTGTACTACCTCCATCATGGTAAGCCATAAATTCGTCAGCAAATAGCTTCCCGCTTTTCAGATTAAAATTACCAGTCAACTTTGATTTATCCGAAAGTACATAGTTAACCACATTACCCAGAAAACCTTCCATACTGAAATCAGACTTACCATAGCTTCCTTTAAATTGCTCAAACTTCATCTTATCCTGGTTAAATGAGAATACGCCTTTGTTTACCAGAAACGATTTCGGAAAAAGATCTGAATTAAACGTCATTTCTTTAACAATCACCTTACCCTTATTGTCCAGCTTATGATATCTACCCGCGGTAGCATCACTTTGCAACCCACTAAAAGATACATCCGTAAATATAGAGCCCTTCACATCATAGCCCTTTACAGCAAATAGACGATACATTTTACCGATATCAATACTTCCTTTTGAAGTAATTTTATACTTTACATTTTCCAGATTCTGTACTGCTGCCTTCAACTCAAATGGCTGTCCACCCATTTCAAAAGAAACAGGCTTAATGTTCATAATTGTATTCTTTAAAGTACCGTCTCTGTTGGTTAGTATTCCATCAACAGAGATCTTTTCCAATGCCTGGTCAAAATGTGCTGTTTTAATTCGGCCATTATTTAATAAAATGGCAGCTTCTGTTACAGGGAACTTCTTTTTCGCTTTGTTATATCCACCCTTGCTCTTCACATTCAGATTTAGCTTACCACTCAACTCAAGATCCTTTAAAGGATAAAACTCCTTGATCTCAGCAAAATTCAGCAAACCATTTAGTTCTACATCAATTGGTGTATTACCGGAAGTCCGCAACTTCGCAAATCCCCGGATGTAGTTAGATAATGCCTGTATATTCAGGTTGGTAAGTTCGAGCTCTGTATGCTTATAATCACCATCTGTATTTGTACCATTGATGTTAAAACTGATCTTATCTATAGGCGAGGCCACTAAAGCATGCTTGAAATAACCGTCTTTTAATGAACTCACCAGCTTAAACTTAGGTATAGTCGCAATTACTGTGTCGACTTTTCTAAGTCCACTATGTACTACCTTTTTAGTATAGGTTCCTTCAGCATGAAAATCCATAGCGAACCGCCCCTTTAGCTGATCCAGCTCAAAAATCTTAGCCCATTTCTCTAAATCTATATTTGCGCGACTTTGTACATATACTTCCGGCGTTTTTAGTCCTCTTAAATTTACGGTAGCCCCCAAATAATCCTTCCCTATATTGAAGTAAAGACTATCCATATTGATGTATAAACTATCCGTATTTAAAGATGGCAACTTCGTTTGAAGATTTAAATATAGTTTACTAATAGGTTCAGGTGCCTTTGGATTAGCGATTTCACCATCACGTATTTTTAAATTAAAAGATAAGGTAGGCATGATCTTCTTAGCAGCCAGATATTTCCCTATTAAAGAAGCCTTTATCTCAGCATAACCTTTCATATTTGTCCGTTCCAGGCGCTCGGCAATAGCTGGAGGCATAACCGTAAAAATATTATGCAGATCAGTTTCTTTAGCTTTCGTCCTAAAGTTAATATCATAACCGTCTTCTATAAAAGAAAAACGTCCAACAAAATGAATGGGCAATGAGTTGATTTTCAAATCATTTTCATCAAACATCAAGTCTAACGAATTGGTATTAACCTTAGTTACCAATCGGGCATTTATCTTTTTATTCAGCAAATAAGGCTCATGATTATAATAAACATCCAATGATTCAATTTGGGCCTGGCTCGTCAGATCAAAAATAGCTTTACTCAAATCTCCTTTTCCTGAATAGTTTAATCCATTGGCACTGATCAGCATCGGTACGGATTGATCCTGATAGGTAAGCTTGCTTTTATTGATAAATATGCTTTCAATTTTTATGGCTGTGCTACCTGTATCCTGCTTAGCAGTCGTTTTACCAGTGCTTTCATAAACATTGTAATTCGCATTTCCTTTTTCATCCACCTTAATGTTAATGACAGACTCATTTAAAAATACTTTGTCTATCCTGATCTGTGATGAAAATATGGTACTCAGATTAACGCCAAATGATAACTCTTTACAATATAACAAAGTATCCTGCTCAAATGGTGCAGCTCCTTTCAGCATAAACTGATTTAAGCTGAGTGTTAAAGATGGAAAATGCTTAAAAAAGGAAAGACTAGTGCTTTCAAATTTCACCTCACCCTTTATATTTTTATTAATTGCTTTTTGTACTTCTTTAGAAATGGTCTCCGGAAACAAATATGGACCAACAAACAACAGTAGGAATAGCGTAACGAAAGTTATCCCTGTAATCTTTAAAACTCTTTTCAATTTTATAAAAAATTTAAATCCTTGCAGCAGATGCAAAGATAATTTTTTATTTAACTAAAACACTGTCACTTAATTCAATTACGGCACATTTGCCATAATTAAATTAAGCAACAAGGGGTCACTAAAAGTTTCACTAATCGTACTTCAATGCCGGATATCCCAATAACCTGCGCCATAACGCAAGCTGTCCTATAATACTTGCTTCTCTATATATCGTAAAGGAAATCAACTCATAATAGCTCATTTTCATTCCTCCCATATCTATCTCACTATCTAATTTTGCATCCGGAATATTAACCAGTGCTTCCCTTGCTATCGGCGTAATTTTTTCCCAATCTTTAATGTATTCCGAATTAGTTGGATAAGTGGCGTCATCCTGAATCCCCTTATGATCTTTAAACAGCTCTTCTCCCGTTTGCTTAAGCCCCGGATGCGTTTCAGATGTCATCATGTACCGTTGCTGCACAAGAGATCCAGTGAGCCAGGCCATATGATTTGCTTTAGTATTTAAACGATTATGCATGTCTTTATCTGTGACCTCATCAATTGCACGTTTAAAAAAGGCAGTTTGCATATCAAACAAGGTAAGCAATCCTTCTATTCTGGTACTCGCGGTCTTAGTTTCCATAATTTTATAAGCTTCCATAATTTTATAATTTAGTAATTAACATAATTCACATCTATTTGTTTATCTATTCATGTATATAAAATTAAGGGGGTAATCGCGACATCTACAAATCTTCTGTACATCAAACCGCACTTATCCAAAACATAAAATAAATTAATCAAACTGATTTTCAACAACTTAAAAAACAAAACTCAATATATCAAAATAAAGTCTAGTAATTTTGTAGACTTTATATATATTTGCATCAGTAATCGCTTAAACGATGAACATGTAGTCATGTGGCCGAGTGGTTAGGTAAGGGTCTGCAAAACCTTTGACGGCGGTTCGAATCCGCCCTTGACGTCCAGTACAATTTCTATATTGACTGCATTTAGATGTTTGGTTAGATCTAAGTTTTGTTTAAAGAGCCAGGTTGGATGACCTGGCTTTTTTTGTAAAAAAGAAACGGGGATACAGCAATCCACCGTATCCCCGCTATCTAAATTAACGCTCTCAAATATATAGACGCCCAAATATTTGATTTATTGTATGTCGTATAAAAAATATTTTATTTTATAAAAGTAAACCGTGAATGGGTTAACTCCTTTTTTTATAATTCAATACTGCCCAGGTATTGAACACCAATGCGAATATAGCCATAATGCCTATTTGGGGCAATATATCTTTAAAACCGCTTCCTTTGAGGATAACCATCCGCATCACTTCAATTAAATAGCTAACAGGATTAAACTTTGTAATGAACCTGGCCCAATCCGGCATGCTATCGATAGAGGTAAACAATCCGCCCATCAAAATAAAAATCATCATAAAGAAAAACATCACAAACATGGCTTGCTGCTGGGTATCGCAAAAAGTAGAGATCAGCAAGCCAAAACCCAAAATAGCCAACAGAAAAACAGAAGCAAAACTATACAAAACCAATAAGTTACCCACAGGAACGATACCATAAACTAATCTGGCCACCAATAGTCCTAGTGTAAAAACAACATTTCCAAGTAACCAAAAAGGAATTAACTTACCCAATATAAAATGATGCTTTTTGATTGGGGTTACATTGATCTGTTCAATGGTACCAAATTCCTTTTCCTTTACAATATTTAAAGCAGTAAGAAAACCACCAACCATCGTCATAAGTGTAGCAAGGATACCTGGCACCATAAAAAAATGATATTCCATTAATGGATTAAACAAATTAGATGTGGTTACTTCAATAACTGCCGGAGTTGTATCAATTGAAGTTGGCTGTAATTGAAGCCTTATTTCACTATTGTAATCCCTGATAATACTACCCAGATACGCCCCACCCAAATTTGCCTTTACACCATTAATTGCATTCACAGCAATAAACAACTGCTGCCCGCCTTCACGAACCAGATTGCGCTCAAAGCCATAGGGTATTTCCAGAATCAAATCTGCCCGATCTGCTTCAATAAGCTTTAGTCCTTCCTTAAAAGATGCATTATACCCGGTAAGTTTAAAATATCCCGAAGCCGTCACCTTTGAAATCAGTTTTCGGGAATAATCAGAATGATCATGATCAACTACTGAAAGATTGATGTTTTTTACCTCGTAGTTGGCAGCAAGCGGCAAGATAAGCAACTGAATTATCGGCATCACCATAATCATAGCCAGAATAGCCTTGTTTCTAAAAATCTGTCTAAACTCCTTTTCCAGTAGAAATCTGATCGTTCTCATGCCAGTCGGATTTTAAAACTTTTTAAACTTACAGCCAATAACACAACGGTGATGCCCCCCAGGATCAGTGTTTCCTTCCAAATTGCGCCAAAGCCCAACCCTTTAATCATAATGGCTTTCACAATCAGGTAGAACCATTTTGCAGGAACAACATTCGAAATCAACTGCAACGGATATGGCATATTTTCTATAGGGAACATGAAACCACTAAAAAGCACGGTTGGCAGAAACATGCCCATCAAAGAGATCAGCATGGCCAATTGCTGCGTATTCGCTTTAATCGAAATAAAGATGCCAAGACTAAGACAGGTTATGATAAACAAAGTGCTTTCAGCAAAAAGCAATGCCACACTTCCATTAACCGGCAAATCCAATACATACACGCTCAACAGCAAAATAGAGGCAACATTAATGAGCGACAATATCAAATAAGGAACTGCCTTTGAAAGTATAACAAGAATCGGTTGAAAAGGTGAAACCAGCAAAACCTCCATCGTTCCCGTTTCCTTTTCCCTAACAATAGATATCGCTGTCATCATAACACACACCAGCATCAAAACCAAAGCCATCACACCTGGAACAAAATTAGGCGCTCCTTTTAGCTGAGGATTATACAGCATCCTGACCACAGGCACAATGGTATAAGGAACGGCATTAGTCTGGTCAACCGAACTTTGATAATCCTGAATAATAGAAAGTGCGTAGTTACTAAGTGTAGTAGCGGTATTTGGGTCGGACGCATCTGCTAAAACCTGAATCTGAGCCTTACCCTGGTGAAGCAATGTTTCATTAAAACCGGCAGGAAAAACAATAGCCATTTTAATTTTCCCCTTTCTAAAAGCAGCTTCCATTTGCTTACTATCCATTACCGAACGCTCAACATCAAAATAGCGGCTTGCCGAAAGTTTAGCAATTATTTGTTTCGAAGCAAGATCTTTAGCCTGATCCATGACAATGATCTTCGAATTTTTCACCTCATTGGTTAATGCAAACCCAAAAATAAGAATCTGAACAACAGGCATACCAAATAAAATGAGCAAGGTTTTCTTGTCCCGCCATACATGATAAAATTCTTTCCTTACAAAATTGATAAACTGTTTCATCCTCTTTTACTTAATCGCTACGCTTTGCTCCCCTAGCCAGTTGATAAAAGACATCATCCATTGAGTCCGTTTTAAACTGTTTTTTTAAATTTGCAGGATGATCCAATGCGGCAATCTTCCCGTCAACCATAATGGATACCCGATTACAATAATCAGCTTCATCCATATAATGTGTGGTCACAAATGCAGTTATACCCCTAGCAGAGGCTTCATAAATCAAATCCCAAAACTGCCTCCTCGTCACCGGATCTACTCCACCTGTAGGTTCATCCAGAAACACAATCTTAGGTTCATGCAAAACCGCAACAGAAAATGAAAGCTTCTGTCTCCATCCAAGCGGCAAAGCGGAAACGAGTTTCTTAGCTTCATTTTGCAAGCCCAACTGCTCCACCAATTCTTCACTCTTATTTTTTAGGACTTTATCACTCAAACCATAAATGCCACCAAAAAACCTGATATTTTCCAACACAGTCAAATCTTCATATAAAGAGAATTTCTGACTCATGTAGCCAATATTTCTTTTAATATCCTCAGTTTGCCTGTACACATCAAAACCCGCTATGGTAGCACTTCCAGAGCTCGGTATAGAAAGGCCGCAAAGCATGCGCATGGCCGTAGTTTTCCCAGCTCCATTAGCTCCTAAAAATCCAAATATCTCGCCCTTTTCTACCTCAAAAGTAATTTCGTTGGCAGCAATAAAATCACCAAAGCGCTTGGTCAACTTTTCCGTTTTGATCACTATCTCTTCCATCCTAATTTTTCAATAATTTGATAAAATAATCCTCAATAGTAGCTTGTATTGGCTTTACCTCCACATTGTTTAATCCCATGGATTTAAGGTAAGCATGTAATTGCTCATCCTCAAAAGTCCTTTTAAAAGAAACATGCGCATATTCTCCAAAAGCATAACAATCCAGTACTTCCGGATATTTTCTAAGTGCATTAATCAACTCATGCATTTGTCCAGCCTTAATCGCATACAATTGATCAGGATAATGCATTACCATATCTTTAGGCGTATGGATAGACAATATTTGACCATGATGAATTAAGGCTATACGGTCGCACAAAGCAGCTTCATCCATGTAGGGTGTAGAGACCATAATGGTAATCCCCTTTGCTTTTAACCGCTCCAGCATTTCCCAAAACTCCTTTCTTGATACCGGATCTACCCCGGTCGTGGGCTCATCCAGAAACAATACCCTCGGTTGATGAATGAGTGCACAACACAAAGCCAGCTTTTGTTTCATCCCACCCGATAACTGCCCTGCCCTTCTTTTTTTAAATGGTTCAATTTGAACATAGATGTCCTCAATCAAATGATGATTCTCCTCGAGACTGGTTCCAAAAACAGCAGCAAAGAAATTTAAGTTCTCTTCAATGGAAAGATCCTGATAAAGCGAAAACCTACCCGGCATATAACCAATTATCTTTCTAATCTGTTTATACTCTTTCACCACATCATAGCCTTCCACACTTGCTGTTCCTTTTTCGGCAAGCAACAAAGTTGTCAGCATTCTAAAAATGCTGGTTTTACCGGCACCATCGGGACCAATCAAACCAAACAACTCCCCCCTATTTACCTCAAATGAAACCTGATCTACCGCAACCAACTGTTCTTTACCGTAGGTTTTAGTCAACCCTTCAACAGAAATAGCAAAAGGGCCGTTCATATTTTACCAGCTAAACGGATCTCCCCATACATACCAATCTTAAGATAACCGTCGTTTTTTACTTTTATTTTTATCGCATAAACCAAATTGGCTCTTTCATCTTTCGTCTGAATCGTTTTAGGTGTAAATTCGGCCTTATCACTAACCCATTCAATCGTCCCATCATAGGTTTTATATTTTCCATTTGCATCGTCTACCAAAACCTCAACCTTTTGCCCCAGTTTAACAGATGGCAATTGATTGCCTGTAATATATGCCCGCAAAATAATTGACGACAAGTCGCTAATTTTATATAAAGGTTTACCAGTTATAGCCATTTCATTAACCTCCGCATACTTGGTCAACACCGTGCCCTCTACCTCATTTACAATCTTACTTTTTGAAAGCTGATCATTCAACTGTTCAATTTGTGCGTCCAGTGGTAAGGTTTCTTTATTTAAACCAGCCGATGTAATACCCAGGGTCGATTCCTGAGCGGCTATTTGCTTTTTAATAATCGCAACCTGCGCATTTGCATCATCCAATTGTTTTGGTGTGGCCGCATCTGATTTCAACATATTAGTAATCCGTCGCTGTTCTCTAAGTGCTTGCTTCAATTGCTCCTGATAAGCGGCTACCTGTGCAGCAACATCAGGTTTCTTAACCAAAACAGCAGTAATCTGAGCTTCCAGCTGCTTCTTTTTTAAGTAAAGTTGAGTGCTATCAATATACCCTACAGTTTCTCCAGCCTTTAACACCTGACCTTCTTCCAAATTCAGTGCTTTAATCACTCCAGTTGCCTCGGCAGAAACAATAGTCTCGACAGCTTCAAATGTACCCGATGCATCATAAGCTTGTTCTTTATTGCCACACGAGATCAGAAACAAGATCGTAATCGCTGCAAATGATATTTTCTTCATGGTTCTTTATTAATATAACTAGTTACCTAATGTGGTTTGTTTATTGTACTGCGCCATCAACAATTGTATTTCATGCAGTATCTTACTTTGCCGGGCCTGATCTTCTGCATTTACTTCACGCAAATAATCACTCGTATTGATCACTCCATATTCCAATTGTGCAGCCGATGTCTTCTTTACACTTGTCCGCAGCGCGATAATTTCATCATCAGTAGTCAACAGATTAGTCTGCTTATCAATTTCGGCATCTTGCTGTTTCAATGTAAACCGGGTATTCAACAGGAAATTTTCACTTTGAATATCAATCTCTTTTATATTGATGGCAATAATTGCCTTCTCCCGTTTACTCGTATAAAATCCTGACAGCAGCCAACTCATTCTTAGTCCACCAATAGCAAAAGGTTCTACAGAATTATCCAGCATATTTAAAGCAGGTCGGCCAACACCACCCTGTAAAAACAAATTAAACTTAGGCAAGTTTCTTATAGAAATACCTTGCTTTTTTACATCCATACTTTTACGTTGACTATCATATAAGCCAAGTTCAGGTCTGCGAATTTCAGACTGAATAACCGGTTTTACCGGCGTTACCAAATTCACTTCTTCAGTAAACGGTTGATGGATAAATAATCCAAGCACATCAATATAGCCCTTTCGGGTATACCTTAGTTCGGTACCTTGTTGTGCTACTTTAAGCAGTTCTGCTTTTAGCATGTCGAGACTACTTTTAAATGCCGCTCCATTTGCTATTGTAGCCTTTGTTTTATCAATTCCCAATTGAATATCCCTTTTAAGGAACTCATTTTGTTTCAACTGTGCATTGATCAATAGTATTCCAAAAAACAACTGGTTAATCCTGTCTTTCAACTTATAGAGCTCCACTTCCAGCTGCTGGCTTTCAACAACTGCATTACTGGCTATTTCAGACTTTTGCTGCTTGATTGTACCGCCATCAAACAATACCTGTGTCCCCTCTGCACTTAAACGGTATTGGTCTTTACTCAATATAGGGATATTTATCCCGGGGATCTGAATTGGAATTTTGGTAACATCAGACTGATAACTGGCCTGACCGCTAATATTGAATTGTGGTAAATACCCCTTTCCAGCATTCTCTATAGAATAGGCTGCAGTTTTCTGAATCAATTCTGCCTGTTGGATCAATGGGTAATTTTGCCGCGCCAACTTATAGCACTCTTCAATAGATAGTTGCTCCTTATTTTGGGCATTCGTTTGATAACATACAAAACAAATGAGAATAGCAAAACATAAGGATTTCATTTCTAGCATTAAATTAAGGATATTTATAATACAGTAGGAGGTTAATTAAATTTAGCAATAATAATTAAGAGATAAAGAAGTTATGGTATCCGAATATCTACAAAATCTGGATCATCCCTTAAAAAATCTGGTAGAAGAATTAAGGCAACTGATCCTTGCAACACATAAAGAAATAGGAGAACAGATTAAATGGAATTCTCCTTCATTTTATTACACAGGTGAAATGAAACCTTTTGATCCCAAAACCTACAAAAGAGATATTGTAGTACTCAACCTTCACAAAAAAGATCAGGTATTATTAGTATTCCCCACCGGTGCTAGTATAGATGATCAGACAGGACTTCTGGAAGGTAAATTTTCCGATACCAGAAAGGTCATTCCATTTAAAACGATGAAGGAAATACATGATAAAAAAGGTGATCTCCAAACGGTTATTAAACAATGGTTAACAATGGTTGAAAAGCCTTGAAAAACGTACCTTCAATTTCAATTAACTTCAACCGACCTCTTTCTTGATCAAGTTGTAATTCTCTTCATCAAAACAGACAAAAATTACTTCTTCTATTTCGTTATGTTTAGCTAAGAAAGCTTTAACAGTGTCCACAGCAATTACTGCAGCTTCGGCTTTTGGGTATCCATAAATACCTGTACTGATATTAGGAAATGTTATTGTCTTACATTGATTAGCTACAGCAAGCTTTAAGCATTCCTGATAACAAGAAGCCAGTAACTCAGCCGCCTTACCATTGCCTGAATTATAAACTGGTCCAACTGTATGAATTACATATTTAGCAGGCAACTTACCCGCACTTGTAATCACAGCTGCCCCAATTTTGCAACCACCTTGCCTTGCAACAATTTTTCTGCAGTCATCAAGTATAGCGGAACCACCAGCACGGTGTATGGCGCCATCTACTCCACCACCTCCCATTAAAGAAGAGTTTGCCGCATTTACTATTGCATCAACAGGTATCCTGGTGATGTCACCTTTAACTATCCTTATTCTATTTAATATGTCATTCATGATACCCTATAGTTCCTAAGGTACTATTTTTATTACAACCAACTCAATAGCAAACAAAAAAAGCACATTGCACTTATTTTCTTAATTAGAAATAAAAACCAATACAAATTTAATTACAAATATTTAAATGATATTTATTTTTTATATTAAAAAATCTATAGATCTTTGACTTACTGAGCTATGTAGTATGCAAGAAGAAACCAATGAGACTCTACCTGTTCTTAAAGGAAAAAATAAGGCTGCTTTAAAACATCGGAAAAAGAATGACATCTTATTAAAGGGAGCTATCGAGGATCACTTTGCAGATGTGCTTCGCTTTTTTTATGAAGATGCTGATAAAAGATTTGATATGGCGAGGGGTTTTGAAAGCCTAAACAAAGAGCTACATGAAATTCACCCCCAGTTAAGTAGAAAAGGAGGCAGTCGCGAGGCAGATGTTTTAATAAAAGTATTTTTACTTGATAAAAACTCAGAATGGTTTCTCCTGCATTTAGAAATTCAAAAAATAGTCAATAAAAATTTTCCAAAACGGGTCTATCAATATAATTATCGTTTATCCGACAAATATGAGATGCCAATTGTGTCTTTGGCAATATTTACAGGCCCAAAAGGTCAGGTACAGCTTAATGAACATAAAACCAGTATGCTAGGAACAGAGCTAACTTTTAAATACAAAGTTTATCAGATTTTTGATCATAGTGAAGATGACCTGCTCAACATGAGAAGTCCATTTGCATTGGTTATACTTATCGCTCAGCAAGAAGCTTTAGCAAGTGTTGAGAAAATAGAAGAAGATAATCTTGATATTATACGCACAAAAATAATGCGCACACTGGTAAGTAGTAAAAAATTAGATACGGATGGGATAAGAAAGTTTCTGTATTTTATGGATAAATTCATTCCCATTCAAAATCAACAATTAAATAATAAATTTCAGCAAGAACTTACAAAAATAACGGGAGGAAAAATTACTATGGGCATTATGGAAGCTATAAAAATAATTCATATTCAAGAGGGCATGGAAGAAGTTGTCGAAAATCTAATCGTAAAATTAGGTTTAACAAATAAGCAAACGGCAGATATCGCCAATGTAACCATGTCATTTGTTAAAAATGTACGCAAAGAAATAGAAGCCAAAAAACAGCAACATATGCTGCAACAGATTTCGTCAATCAATAATTCAAAAATTAAATAAAAGAAATAAATCATCAAAACAATTAAACAATCTAACAAATAGAGTAATCAACTATAATACTACTACCTAATTGCTAACGCTATGTGAACGGACATTGAACGGATATTGGACGGATACTGAACGGATACTAAACGAATCAAGCCGTTCAATATCCGTTAATTATTAGTTAACACTCCAACGAATAAGAGACAAATAAGCAAACCCTATCCTAATCCAGATAAAATCCAGGTTACCCTAATCACACTAAAAATTAGTTGAACTTATGGAGAAACGACCTTAAAAATACAGCCTTTGTTTCCGGCTAGTAATACCAAATTACCTCGTTTAGATTTTTGCACCACATTAAAGCCCTGATCAGAAATGTTGTACCATTTCAATCCGCCATCTTGCGAAATATCAGTGCCAGAGCTACCCGTTGCCAATAAGACTTTAGCATTTAGATAAGTTACACCGGATCGATAACCACTAACCGGTATAACCGGCTTTTTCCATGTCTTCCCACCATCCGCAGTAAGTAAAACATTATTTGAGTTCTCTTTATCTTTCAGATAATTGCCACCAACGACTACACCTTTATTTTTGTCATAAAATGCCATTGCGAAAGTTCCGGTACTAGATTCACCTTGGATAATCGGGCACTGAAACCGTTTCCACGTATAAGCATAATCATCAGAGAAATAAATATTAGCCACTGCGCCACCGGTAGCAATCCAGGTTCTACCACCAGGTAATGCCTTAATAGTTGTTCCGCTGGCAGCAAAGCCAGCTTCCCCTATAGCCATATCAAACGTCAGATTTGCCGAAATATCATTCCAGCTCTGTCCGCCATCCTTTGTACGCAGCAATTGCATTTTATGCAAAATGGGATCACCAAAGATGATCCCATTTTTTGCATCCCAGAAATCCATTCCATCTAAAAATATAGCAGAATCCAAGTTTTTATAATGTTCTGTCCATGTTTTACCACCATCAATGGTCAACAAAACATAGGCAGGAGAACCAGCATTTACAACGATGGCCTTCTGTTGGTCAAAAGCCTCAATATCTCTAAAGTCTAGCTTTTCATATCCGGCAGGCTGTGTCCACTGCCACGTTTTACCCCCATCAATAGTTTTACCTATATATCCATTGCTTCCACTTACCCATGCAACATCATCAGAAACGGCAGACATTCCTCTTATACTCGTGTTAGTGCCCGTTGTTAAGGGCATCAACTTATAGGTTTGTGCAAAGCTGATAAATGGTAAAAAAGCCAGCCAGTAAATTAGGTATTTCATCTATTTTGCTCTCTTCCAGACTTCCGTTCTACCAATCAATGAAATACCAATATAACCCCTCAGGTGTAGCTCATCATTACCTTTCAGAGCAATATTAGACTTATAAGTCTTACCGGATTTTGGATCATAAATGGTACCACCAGTCCACTTACCGTCTTCGTAAACAAAGTTCTTTAAAATCTCCAAACCAATAATAGGCTTAGACCTTAAATTCTCATCCGGATTTTTCACATCTGTTTTAGTCTCACCTTTTTCACCTTTGGGATCTTTTAGCCAAACAATCTTACCGAAGTATTTATCACCTTTTTTGGTAATCTCGATATGCCCCTCACCTAAAGGGTTAATCCATGTTCCAACAATGGCATCTTTGTTCTGGGCAAGGCCCGCGAAAGAAATTGCTGTAAACAGCAATATAAAAGTTAAATGCTTCATAGGTATATGATTAGTGTTTTCCTAAAGATACTAAATGAAGCATATAATCAGAAAAAATTATTTGATCGTCTCTTTTACTTCGCCGCAGTTTAACATGCTTTCACCAAAATAAGGATTTTTGATATCCTTTTGATTGCTTAACCAGGATGCTCCTTTATCATTTAGAGCCATTGGACAGTATTCTACATACAACTCACCCGAATTCAAGCCTGAAACTTTTACTCTTGCTATGAAATCCTTGCTGAGATCCGAAAACACGATTCTTTGAGCGTCTATATCTTTAGCAACACCTATTTTAGCTGCTAATGCGGTTAATGTACTACCATTACTCAATTCCCTTGAACCCAATTCAATAGCATTTGCGGCAACTTTTACTTCTGCTATATCACCATTTACAAGTGCAGTAGTCAGATGAATATAATGTTGGTATACCGCATTTAATTTATCATCCTTTAAGCTTACACCTGCTACAGCTTTTTCAACCGGGACACCGGGAGCATGATTATGTCCTGCATGAGGGTCTGCTTCCATAGGTTTTTGTGTATTTCCACACGCTGCGAATAGCGTTACCGCGGCCAATGTAATTACGAAATTGGTTACTGTTCTCATCTTTGTGTTTTTTATGATTAATATTTAAGATTTTAATTTAAGCCCTTCAACAGGATTCTTTCCTTTTTTAAGGATATATTCACTATACAAAAGGTATGCTCCGGTCACCACCACCTGATCTCCATTTTTCAAACCTTCAGCGATTTCTACCTGATTATCATTTTCAGTTCCCGTTTTTACCAGTCGCGGTTCAAAGCTGTCTTTTCCACTTTTAACCCACACATGCATTCCTTTTCCATCCCTGATCACGGCATCTACCGGTAGTGTCAGCACATTGCTTTTATTTCCTGAAGGAAGAAAGACATTGACCTGCAAACCAGGTTGCCATTGATTTCCGGGATTAGAAATGCTTCCCCTGATTTGAGTAAGCTGAGTACTCGACTGCAAGGAAGGTGTAATAAAACTAATGGTCATTTCTTGCGGTTGACCTTCCCAACCTGCCACAACAACCCTTACTTTCTGACCCTGTTTAATTTTCGTGGCCTCGTTAGGATAAACATCAGCTTCAACCCATAATTGTCCATAGCCCTCTAGTCTTAATATCGGGCTACCCTCAGCTACATATTGTCCCTGGGTTACCGACAATTCGGCTACCACACCGCTTTCAGGTGCATAAAACACGACATAAGAATCCTTTTTCTGTGTTTTCACCAACTGCTGCACCTGATTTTCTGATTGTCCATACAACAACAACTTTTGTTTGGCAGAGGCCACGATCTGGCGTTCTATTTTATCACCTTGAAACTGCTTCTCCTGAGCTACTGCCATCAGATATTCCTGTTGTAAAGTAGCCAATTGCTCCGAGTACAGCTTGTACAAAGGTTGTCCCTTACTTACCTTAACACCCGTTTCCCTAATATATAATTGCTCTACCCTACCTGCAATGCGACTAGAGATATAACTGCTTTGTTCCGGATTAACGACTAGCCTTCCGTTCAACTGTTTCGCTCCAGACAAGGTATTTTCACCAATCATTATTGTGGTAATATTCGCCAGTGCCTGACGTTTCTCGTCCACTTTTAGCGCTTTATCATTGCTATTCATTTCAATAGGTACCAGGTCCATCCCACAAATGGGACAGGTACCCATCTCATGCCTAATGATTTGCGGGTGCATCGGACAGGTAAAAGTTTGTTGTTTTTCTTTCACAGCCTCTGCTTCCGGCTTTTTCTCATTGCTGCAGGCAGCAATAAATACCGATGGAAGTAAGATCATCAGCGCCATCCCCTTTATAAATAATTTCCGTTCCATTTCTTTAAACTACTTCGTTTACAATCATTTTAATTGCTCTTTTATGAAGCTTTCACTATCTACCAGGTAAGCTGCATTTTGACTTACCTCCCAATTACTGATGTCTTCTTTAATCTGCACCATTCCAGCTATGGTACTTCCGGCCTTTACTGACTTAGGAACGAAGACATTACCTTCTTTTTTAAAAAGTACGGTCTTATTCCCCAGCGATAACACAGCAGATTCCGGCAACCACCATGATGCAGAAAGCAACACAGGGATTCTGGCGGTAAGTAACTCCCCAACTCTAAAATTGGGTTTATTAAGGTATACCCTCGCAATGGTAAAGTTCTCCCCATCTTTAAATACCGGTTGGATCATGCCAATAGCAGCAGTTTGAATAGTGCTTTTATCAGCTGTTTTATAAAACACAAATTTATCCCCCTTCTTAACCTGTGACGCTAAAGAGGGCTTGAAAGAAAATTCAGCAACCAGTCTGTCGGCATTATAAATGGTAAAAAGCGACTGACCAGCGTTTACATATTGTCCTTCCCGCAACATTACCGGTTCATTTACCGGCACTGCAGCAGCTGCAGACACAGCCGTAGAACCAGATGAAGCTACACTCATTCCACCCATCCCGTCGCCACCAGCAGCCGATGCCGAAACCGAGGGTAAAGCTGTAGATGTAGCAGCTGCAGATTTTTCAAGAATATAACCTTCTACATTGCTATATACCGGAATACGATAATTCACTTTCCCTGTTTTTAACACCTGATTAACTCCTGAAACACTCATTCCCAACAGGATTAAACGTTGTTTTGCTTTGTCCAACAAAGTAGGATCGTTTTCTGATCTTTTCAAAAACAACAATTCCTGTTGTGCCGCAGCCAGATCCGGAGAGTAAACTTCCATAATCAACTGCCCTTTTTTAACCGGCTGATAATTATATTTAATGAGTAAGCGCTCTATTCTTCCGCTTACACGACTGGCTACACTATTTTCATTACGGGTATCATAATTGATGATCCCCTGTGCCTCTTCCGTAAATATTTTAGTACCATAGTTTGCCTTAATTACAGGCAAAGTAGATACCACCTGCTCATTTGAAGGTTTTAGTAAATGAGAAAGGTTACTATCAATATTCACAGCACCCGGGTCTTCGTGCGCACTATGCTTATTGTCTTTATTCCCATTGCAAGCCTTCATCATCAGTACACCGATCATCAACACCGCAGTAAGGATGTAAGCACGCAGCTTAACGCCCTCAACATGCTTAACGATATAGTTCTTTCTCATAATCGGCAATCATTAAATAAAGTTTCAGTTTCTCGTCCAATACATTGGTCTGCATCATCGTAAGTGCTTCCCAGGAATCAATAACCTCGGGTAACTCCATCTTATTCTCACGGTAACTTAAAAAGTTAACATCCAGTGTTTTTTTCAGGCTGGGAATGATTTTATCTTCCATAGCCTCAATCCGCTTTTGCATAGACTGAATTTCAAACTGCATACCATACAACATTCCTTGAGTTTCCTGTAACATGGCTGCTTTCTCTTTCCCCATAGCCTCCACTTCATACTCCATACCTTTTACTTCCGATTTATACATTTTTGAAGACCACGGTGCAATTGGAATGCTGACCATGCCCATCACACTATAGGCTTTAGGCATCATTTTAGTTAAGGGCGACATGTGATCGAACCTTAGTTTAAAATCAGGCCGGCTCTGTTTTTTCATCGCCTCAATATTCAGCTGCATAGATTGTATGCTGTAGTCCATTTTCTTAATATCATTTCTAGCCATAGCCAGACTAGCTGTATCAATGGAAGGAGCCGGCACAAAACTGGGTTTATAAGCTGTATCAATAGCAAAAATGGCATTCCCCTGCATATTCATCAGGCTGTTTAACCAGGCACGGGCTCTGGCAATATCCCCCTCCTGCATTCTGATCATATTGCGATTTTCTTCCAGCTTGGCAGAAGTTTTGTAAACACTACCCAATTTCGACTGGTTGTAAGGATATCTGATCTCTTCAATCTTTTTCATGGTTTCCATGATCTTCTGGTTTTGCTCCAATACACCAATCTTTTGTTGTGCAACCAACCAGCCGAAATACAAGCGCTTAGCCTGTGCTTTGTATTCGTTTAAAGTCACACCACGTGTTTCATTTTCGACCTTACTTTTCGATTCTATATATCGTTTATTCGCATTTAACTTTACCGGGTTAGGGATGTCTTGCTCCAGCTGCAACATTAACGATCCCTTATCTCTATCGTCCATCACCACTTGGCCGGGATAAGGAGTCATAAAAGTACCCACCCCTACCATTGGTGCCATCCAGGCCGTTGCGGCTTTGGCGGTATGCTTGTAACTTTCCGCTTTTAAACCGTAAGACTGTAGCAAAAGGTTATTTTTATCTATTCTTTGCAAGACTGTATCCAGTGTAAGCACCGGACTTTGTTGCTGTGCCACTGCACAAAATGGCAGTAGCAACAATACGGCTAATATTCTTTTAATGATGTACATCGTGCACCTCCAATTTTCCATATTTCCTCAATTCATATTCTTTGGACATTAAAAAGATCAGCGGGGTAACCAGCAGAATGTGTGTAGAAGAGGTTAGTACCCCACCTATCATAGGCAACACGATCGGCTGCATCACATCCACTCCTACTCCTGTTGCCCATAACACAGGCACAAGTCCAAATAACGACACACAAACGGTCATCAGTTTCGGTCTTAATCTTTTCGCTGCACCATAAATCACATATGCTCTCAAATCCTCTTTAGTGATCGTTTCACTTGAGTTTCCTTTTAATTTGATTAGCTGCTGCATGGCATCGTTCAGATAAATCACCATTACTATACCCGTTTCTACGGCAATCCCAAACAGGGCAATAAAGCCTACTGCGACACCTATAGAAAGGTTTACACCCCAGAAATAAATCATGTAAGCTCCACCGATTAAGGCAAAGGGAACGGTAATCAGACTTAAAAAGGCTTCTCTCACCGAGCGGAAAGCAAAGTATAGGGAGAAGAAAATGATGACTAAAACAACCGGTGCGATCCACATCAGCGTTTGTTTACCACGGATCAGGTTTTCGTACTGACCGCTCCATTCCAGAAAGTACCCTTCAGGAAGGACACCCTTTTCCTTGTTCAACGTCTCCATTGCCTCCTTAACGGTACTACCTAGGTCCCGGTCACGCACATTAAACATAACTGCACCACGCAAAATAGCATTGTCAGAACTGATCATCGGCGGACCATCTTCAAATTTCACATCAGCTACTGCCGATAGTGGCACTTCACCAAAAGTGGCTGATTGGATAGGGATACGCTGAATACGTTCTACACTATTGCGATATTCCTGTGCCAAACGTACACTGATAGAGAAACGTTGTCTGCCTTCAATGGTATTCCCAATAGTTGCTCCACCCAAGGCACTTTCTACCACCTGATTTACATCATCTACGTTTAAGCCATAGCGTGCCAGCTCAGCTCTTTTTATATCAATAGAAAGATATTTTCCACCGGTAATGGGCTCAACAAACAAGTCACTTACCCCCGGCGTACCTTCCAACGCCGCTTTAACTTTTTCTGAGACCTTAGCAACGGTATCCAGATTCTGGCCAAATACCTTTATTCCTACATCGGTACGGATTCCGGTAGCCAGCATATTGATGCGGTTAATAATGGGTTGTGTCCAGCCATTTACTACTCCCGGAATTTGTAATTTGGCATCCAATTCGGTTACAATGTCCTTTTTGGTGATGCCTTTACGCCATTCGCTTTTTGGCTTTAACGTAATGATCGTTTCGATCATACTGATCGGCGAATTATCAGTAGCCGTATTGGCCCTACCCGCTTTCCCTAAAACCTTATCTACTTCGGGCACCGACTTAATGATCTTGTCCTGCACCTGCAAAATTCGCTTTGCTTCGGCATTAGATACATCAGGAAGCGTTACCGGCATAAACAAAATACTTTGCTCATCAAGCGGAGGTATAAACTCTGTACCTAAATTTTTAAGCAAAGGAATGGTAATTAGCAAGGCAATGATATTAATGGCAATGGTTGTTTTTCTCCATTTCAGTACCGTTCTGATAACTGGTTCATACACCTTTTCCAACACCCTATTTACCGGGTTCGCACTATCCGGTTTAAACTTTCCCTTCATAAAAAAGGAGATCAGTACAGGGGCCAGTGTAATCACCAGCAAAGCATCTACAATCATGATGAATGTTTTGGTGTAGGCTAGCGGATGGAATAATTTACCTTCCTGTCCGGTTAACATAAATACCGGTAAAAAAGAGGTAATGATGATGACTGTTGCAAAGAACACTCCTCTTGAAACCTGCTTACTGGATTTGGTGATCACCGCAAGACGATCTTCTTCACTAATCCAATCCGGAGATTTTTTAAATATATTTTTAAACCACTCGATCATGATGTTGTCGTTTTATTTTGATCCTTTTCCCACAATTCGTATCGTTCTGCCAAATGTTTGTAGGCATTTTCACTCATGATAATCCCATTATCCACAATTACCCCGATCGCCAGTGCAATACCGGTGAGCGACATAATGTTTGATGAGATATCAAATGCATTGAGCAGAATAAAGCTGGCAGCAATGGTAATCGGTATTTGTATAATGATGCTCAATGCACTACGCCAGTGAAACAGGAAGACAATTACGATGAGCGATACTACAACCATCTCTTCAATCAACGTGTTCTTTATGGAATCTATTGATTCTTTAATGAGCTCGCCTCTATCATAAACAATATCAAACTTCACCCCCTTAGGTAGGCCTTTTGAAACTTCTTTCATTTTGGCTTTTACCCTATCTATCACCTCAGCAGCATTCTCGCCATAGCGCATCACAACAATACCACCGGCACGTTCACCTTTACCATCCTGATCAAATATGCCCAGGCGGGTTTCTCCGGTCATTTGCACTGTAGCCAAATCGGATATCTTTATTGGTGTACCATTCTGGTTTTTTACAGGGATATTGGAAATCTCTTCCAATGATTTGAGGTAACCGGAAGTCTTAATGATATACCCCATATCACTCATTTCGAACTTTCGTCCCCCCGATTCGTTGTTATTACTCCTAACCGCAGCAATTACCTGCGGCACACTGAGTTTATAATACAGCAGTTTGTTCGGATCTATGGAGATCTGATATTGTTTCTGGAAGCCGCCAAAAGAGGCAATCTCACTTACCCCCGGTACATTTTGCAAGGCAAACTTTACATACCAGTCTTGTATGGCACGCTGCTCGCCAAGATCCATATCCGGCGCATCCAGCGTATACCAGAGTACATGACCCACTCCGGTTCCGTCGGGACCCAATTGCGGGGCCACACCTTCAGGTAAAGTTTTGGATATGGTACTAATCCGCTCCATTACGCGCTCACGCGCCCAGTATACATCTACATCATCTTCAAAGATCACATAAATGAAACTCATGCCGAACATGGATGAGCCCCTTACATATTTAATTTTAGGGATGCCCTGCAGGTTGGTTACCAGCGGGTAGGTCACCTGATCTTCTATCAGCTGTGGTGATCTGCCCATCCATTCTGTAAATACGATCACCTGGTTTTCTGATAGGTCGGGGATGGCATCTATCGGGTTCTTTTGTACGGAAAATATCCCCCATACAAATAACCCGGCAGAAAGCACCAGCACAATAAACCTATTGCGCATCGACCATTCTATAATTTTATGTACCATTTATAATGACGCTCTTTTTATAATAACCCTCTTTCTTTTGTTAGTGTGTTTTTGCTTTAGCAGGACTCTTCCCTATGCTATCGCGATCGTACTGGCAGCAATCATCCAGTTTTTCATAAGCCTCTTTTGTGGCTTTGAACTTAGGGGTATCATATCCAGCTGCTGCTACTTTTTGTTGAACCTGATCGTTCGTAATTTTGCTGGCATCATAACTTACTGTAAGCACTTTTGTGGTTTTATCCCAGTCAGCGGTACTTACACCTGGTACTTTAAGTGCAGTTTCGATCTTTTTTTTGCACATACTGCAGTTACCAGATACTTTGATTTTTTCTGTTTTAGATTGTGCAAATACAGCACTACCAAGGAAAGTCAATGCGACTACCGAAAGAACTCTTAATGATTTCATCTTAATTGGTTTTAAAGAAAATTGTTAAATAAATTGGGTTGAAAGCAATGCGCATTAGCGTCTGAAAAATCAGCTTAAAGGCAGCTCTATGTTGCACAGAGATGCAACAACAAAAGAAAGAGGGTATTATATTCTGTAGGTACAGTTTTTTAGGTAGACAGGCAGTGCTTGTCCATCAGGTGGTGCATTACTTAATGCCTCCCTGGTAATTTTTACAGGTATAGGTGCCTGATAATTGGTGTATAACTCGGGTTGGATGATTGCTGCTGAAAGTTGTTCAAACTTATAAACCGTTTGACTGGCTTTCTGAGACTTTTCAGCTTTAACCTGTTGTTCTACATCCTTGCAGCATGACTTCTTTTTAGAAACGGACTTAGGCATTCCGCAGAAATCACATACTTTTTTAGATTCCTTAGCCAGGCTCCAGCTTACCAGCTCGCCCATACAATAATGAAAGTGCATAGTTGCCCCACTGGAAACCCCCAGGTAAAAAATGGCAAATATGGTAAGCAGTATTCTTTTCATTACAAATCAAAGATTGAAAAAAGAACGGAGATATTTTTATAGAATTCCGTTCTTTTTTTACATCGTGTTAAGATTATTACAATTCTGTAGCGATATAGCCAGCTTTCTGAAGCGTATTTACTACTGTTTCGGCAGCTAGCTGATCATTTGTTTCTACAGTAAGTATCTTTTCAGGATTATCAGTATTTACCTCCCATTTAGAGATCTGAGGAAGCTCGTTAAGGAAAGGAGTTACCGTTGCTATACATCCTCCGCATTTGATATTTGTTTTGAATTTTAATGTTTCCATGATTTTATTGATTTATGATTATATAAGTTTTGCGAATTTTAAACGCAAACTGTTGCTGACTACCGATACAGAACTTAATGCCATCGCAGCTCCGGCGATCATTGGATTCAATAAGAACCCATTAAATGGATAAAGCAAGCCTGCAGCAATTGGAATCCCAATCATGTTATAAATAAATGCCCAGAACAAGTTCTGACGAATGGTTTTTACGGTTAGCTTTGATAAACGCAGTGCTTTTGGCACTTGCTGCAAATCGGAAGATACCAACGTAATTTTTGCCACATCAATGGCAATATCAGATCCTTTGCCCATAGCAATGGAAACATCAGCCTGTGCCAATGCCTGACTGTCATTAATTCCATCGCCAATCATTGCTACAACTTTTCCCTGCGCCTGTAACTGCTTCACAAAGTCTGATTTATCAGAAGGCAATACCTCGGCCTGAAAATGAGCTATCCCAGCTTGTCTTGCTACCGAAGCAGCTGTTTGCTGATTATCTCCCGTAAGCATATACACCTCAATGCCTGCATTTTTTAAGGCTGCAACCGCTTTGGCTGAACCCGCTTTAATCTGATCTGCAATAGACACAATGGCCAACACCTGTGTTGCATTGGTAAAATAAATCACCGTTTGTGCCAATTGCTGAAGTTCATTAACTCTATTTTGTAATGCTTCTGAAACTTGTACATTTAACTCCGTAAGGATTTTATGGCTTCCCGCCCAATACTTTTCACCTTCAAATACCGCCATTACACCTTTACCAGTCAAACTTTCAAAACCATTTACCGCAGCACCTTTTACGCCCTCCTTTTTTAGGTTACGGACTATTGCCTCTGCCAATGGATGTTCTGATGCCTGTTCTAAAGCGATTAATATTTCCTGCAATTGCAATTTATATTTAGGCAGTTCAATGGCCCACTCCACATGAGTTACTTCTGGTTTACCTTCTGTAATGGTCCCTGTTTTATCCAGAATCACGGCATTTACTTTATAGCCCAATTCCAGTGCTTCTGCATCTTTAATTAAGATACCATTCTCTGCACCTTTGCCAATACCTACCATGATTGCCGTAGGCGTTGCCAAACCCAACGCACAAGGGCAGGCAATCACCAATACGGTAACCATGGCAAGGAGCCCTTGAGTAAAGGCATGTTCTCCACCAAACAGCAGCCATGCACCTAAACTAATAATGGCAATTAAAATAACAATGGGAACAAATATGCTGGCAATTTTATCTACCAGTTTTTGCACCGGAGCTTTAGAGCCTTGCGCATCCTGAACCAGTTTAATAATCTGGGCAAGCATGGTCTCGCCTCCTACCTTTTCCGCTTTAAATTTAAAACTTCCTTTTTGGTTAATGGTACCGGCAAAAACCTTATCACCCGCTTGTTTAGGCACCGCGACAGGTTCACCGGTAATCATACTCTCGTCGACAAAAGAACTTCCCTCGTACACTTCACCATCTACCGGGATCTTCTCACCAGAGCGTACCAGCAGTTGATCATTGGGGTTTACATCTGCGACTGCAATTTCCTTTTCACCATGTTCGGTGATCAAAATTACCGTTTTCGGTTGCAAGCCCATCAGTTTTTTGATTGCTGAAGAAGTATTAGACTTTGCTTTTTCTTCTAATAGCTTACCTAGCATAATGAAAACAATCACTACGGCCGCTGCTTCAAAATATACGTGTGGATGTAAACCTCTGTTGTGCCAAAACTCCGGATTGAAAGTATTAAAAACACTAAAAAGATAAGCGATACCTGTACTTAAAGCCACCAGGGTATCCATATTGGCTTTTCCAAATTTAGCTTGTTTCCAGGCATTGATAAAAAAGCTCTTCCCAAAAAGGAACAATATTGGTGTGGTTAAAGCCATCATGTAATAATTACCATTAGGCAGATCCATAAAGAACATTCCAATAATGACTACGGGGATGGCTAATATTGATGAATAGATCATCCGCTTTTTTAAAGCTTCATAATTATTTTTCTGTGCTTCTTCCTGTAATTCCTTAGCGCCTTCCTGTTCAACGATCAGGTCGTAACCACCGGATTGAACTGCTTTTTGTAACGCTCCAGGTTGTACTGCTTCGGGATGATAAATAACCTTTACAGATTGAGTGGCATAGTTCACCTCGGCTTTATCAACTCCGGGTTGGGCGCCTATTATAGATTCAACACTCACAGCACAGGCTGCACAGGTCATCCCAAGCACCGGCATCGAAATTGTTTCTATATTGTTGTTCATAACTTGCTTTGTTTAATTAACTATACAAAGGTAAGTTGACAACAGCCTGATTAATTTACAGGATTCAGAGATAAGTTTACAGAATTTT
Source organism: Candidatus Pedobacter colombiensis (assembly GCA_029202485.1). Classification (NCBI taxonomy): domain Bacteria; kingdom Pseudomonadati; phylum Bacteroidota; class Sphingobacteriia; order Sphingobacteriales; family Sphingobacteriaceae; genus Pedobacter; species Candidatus Pedobacter colombiensis. The sequence goes on from CP119313.1 coordinate 3,612,895, forward strand.
GTTTCCTTAACCAAAACTTAGTCAAATGCGAAGACAGAAAGGCCATTAATAAAAAGAAATACTTAAACTTGATGCAAAGAAAAACCAATGACCATTATTAATAAGTTAGCTTCTTCCCTCAATCGCAAAGACGAAGTCCCCAATCAGGAGCTCGCAAGACAAATTGTAACTGACAACAATCCTCATGCGGTAAAAGAACTTGTAGAAAATCTAAAAAATAAAAACAAGGACATTCAAAACGATTGCATTAAAGTACTCTATGAAATTGGAGAACTAAAACCAGCATTAATCGTCGGCTATGCCGCAGACTTTATTTCATTACTTGACAACAAAAATAATCGTCTTCAATGGGGAGCAATGACTGCACTTCATACCATAACACTCGAAAACCCAGGCGTAATTTATGCATCCCTTGCAAAAATTATTGTAGCGGCTGATAGTGGCTCTGTAATCACGAAAGACTATGCTGTAAATATTTTAATCAGACTTTGCACTATAAAGGAATATGCAGATGATGCTTTTTCATTATTGGTTGAGCAATTACTAAATAGCCCCACAAACCAACTCCCAATGTATGCAGAAAGTGATTAAGAAATTCAGTTAAAATCCTTTTTAAACAAGCTATTTTTTAGGATATAAAATGCGAAAGGCGTTAAAAATAGCCTGATGGGTAACCGTTGCATGGTCCTCTTCAGGTAAATAATCGAAATGCACTTTTACGCTTTTTGATTGACCCTGCTTAATTTTTTCATACAACAATTTCGCATCCTCTTCCATGATGTGTTTGTTTGAACCGTCCAAAGAACCTTCTTTCCCTACGCCTATATAGATGTTAGTTGGCTTATGATAATCTTCCTCTAAAATTGAAGGCTTTACCTTTAACAAAGCTCCATCATTCCACCAAAGGCTAGGGCTAATGATGATATAATTATTAAAAAGTGTCGGTTTTTTAAATAAAATCTCCGTAGCTAATAGTCCACCCAATGACTGTCCAATAATGGTTTTAAAACCATCTGTTTTATATTTTTTCTCGACATAAGGTTGCAATTCCTTTTCCAGAAAGGCGATAAAATTAGCAGAGCCACCATTATTTGGTATTATTTTTTGATCACCTGGCTGTGTAGCCGGAGAAGTAAAATCGCGTTTACGGTTTGTATTGGCAATACCAATGACGATGGACTTCGGAATTCTTGCGATCCAGGGGAATGTATTAAACTGAACAATGCCAACAACGTGGATAAAATCTTCATCTGACGAGCCATCCAGCAAATAAATTACCGGATATTTTGTGTCTTTATCATAACCTTCAGGAAGGTAAATATTGATAATCCGGTCTTCTTTTAATATTTCAGAATGAAGACGATCAACATAACCTAAAACAAATTCTTTGGGTTTACTTTTAATTTGTGCGATAGCTCCCAAAGCGAAAACGCAGAGTAAGCATGTAAGTAATTTAATTTTCATCAGGATATAATTTGATTTTTAAATTTTACTTTTGCTGCTTGAACAGGTTAATTTTTAAGTTCACCTCAAAATCTCCGCCGGTACGCATACGATCTCCAGCCAGCTGACTGGTATAAAAGCACTGTATAAAATATTTATCATAATTTACACCTACACCAAAAACTGAACTTTTATCACTGCGAAACATACCCATAAAAGAAAGAATGTTGTTTTCAAGCTTCAGGTTTGTACCCACATCCCAAATACCTTCAATGTCTTTGGCTCCCCTGAAACTGATTTTAGGTTCTATGGATACCACATCCAAAGCAGTTCCGATTTTGTAAGACATCGCAGCAAAATAGGTAGATCCATCTATCATATTCAGCTCATCTTTCTTCAAAAATTTAGACAAGTTGGGCAATGCTCCTTGTATGGTAAATCTATCATTGGTATAAGCAATACCGAAATCACCATCAATATAGGGCTTGCGTTGATTAAAACGCTGAGCCAAAACATCATCCGGTTCAGCAACAATCTTGTTATTATCCAAACTTTCTTTCATCATCCCCAATGAAAGCCCAAAATGTAAGTTCTTGTTATCTCCATTTAATGACAGGTGATAAGCATAACTAGCCATTACCCGAGTACGACCAATCAGCCCGGCTTTATCACTATACACGATAAGCCCCATCCCCACTTTATCTCGCCTGTAGTCACCACTTGCAGCCATTGTTACAGGAGAACCTTCAATGGTTCGCCATTGATTGCGGTAGCTAAGGTTCACATTCAAACCTTCCTCCATCCCGGCAAAGGCAGGATTACTCATGTATTGATTTTCATAATACTGTGTTCCCAGTGGTCTGATTTGTGCCGCAGCCGGAAGCGCAACTGCTATTGTGCCTAAAATACCTCCCGCAATAAAGAACGCCTTAATAACTATATTTTTCATGCTCAATTCTTTCATTTTATTATTATTCCCTTACTATGGAGATAAACCCTGACCTTCTAAATTTTCCTGAATCAAAGTACAGGACATAGTAATAACTGTCTTCCGGCAAAGGATTTCCATTAAACAGACCACCCCATGAATTGTCGTAACCGATCATATTGAAAACGAGCCTTCCTTCACGATCATAAATTTTCAACTCGTTGTTAGGATACAAATGGATATTTTTAACTACCCAGGTATCATTTACGCCATCACCATTTGGTGTAATCATATTATTAGCGATCAAATCTGAATAAGCTTCCTTTCCTAGAGATTCCATAGTTACTGCCGTTAAATCTGACAAAGTAATCTTATCGGTAAAAAGCTGACCAACATATCTCTCGGCCGGATTAGCTACACTTTCTTTAACCAGTGTATAATCCTTATAGTTATTGCTCGTTATTTTCGAATAAGCCAGGACCAGATTTTTACCCTCATTTCCATTGAGTTCTATATCCTCATAATTCAATGCAAGCTCCCCCGAGAAGGCCGCCGCTCTGCTGAACCTGTACAGTCGCTGGATGCTATTGAACTTGGGCCAGATCACTGTTTGCTCTTGTTTACTAATCATCAGATTATTCATCCCCCAATCATTGGAGGGAACCAGTGTTAACCCTTCGGTATAGAACACTGTTCCAGTTTGAATAAAAAGTCCTTCAGACCCTATCTTTAGCTGAGCCTTTAAATCAGGACAGATCAACAGCAGAAATCCAATAGCAATAGATGCAATAAGTTGTTTCATTTTTCCTAATTGTAATATTTTAATTCTCATTCTTATAAACTATTTCATTTCTGCTTCCAGCTGAGCAACAGTCTCAGGTAAAGCTACAATTTTATTGGTCTTCGCATCTACCAATACCATTGTTGGAGTTGACAATACAAAGTATGCCGCTGCTTCCGGGCTTCTGATTCCTTGTGCTGCTCGTTTATGCTTAAATGCCGGAAGATTCAACTTCGCCTTTTCCCATGCCGGAATTTCCGTTTCAGTTTCGTCTAAACTAATGGCGAAGATATCCAACATTTCTCTTTTTGTAGCATCTTGGTACCAAGGATGTAATTTTTCCATCAAATCTTTGCAATGCTGGCAATCGGCCGACCAAAACAAAACCAATTTATATTTTGCTTCGGTTTTAAATTGATGAAACTGAATGGTACTCCCTGAAGCCTGTTTCCAGCTAAAATCAGGTGCTATAGAACCTACTACTAAAGTTTCCATACCTTTCAATCTTTGCTCAATAGCTTTTCTATGATTGGTTAAACAAAGTGGATCATTCAGGTAAGGCTCCAACATTTTTATACCCGCAGTCATGTTAAAGCTTTCAAAGCCATTATAAAAATAATCTACCATCCAGCCATACACCAATGGGTGACCCAAACGTGCCTTTTCTATAGCTCGCTTACCGGCAAGCGTAAACAAGGAATCACGGAGCTCAATTGTGGTTGCCATAGCTCCATAAATATTTACGTACTTATTCATCCATTCTTTGATCTCGGTAGTTCTGATGATCATTGGATTTTTAAAATCCATACCCTCAAAATAATTTTCGATAACACTATTCACCCTGTCTTTCTCAGTCCCCTTCCAGACAATTGAAGTGATGTGCTGAAAAACAAAACCACTGCTTGCAAAAGTGTTTTTATGTTGCAAGGTTTGTGCAGCAATCCACTTGTTATAGGTCAAACGTCTGCTTTCATATTCTTCAGTTCCCATTAAAAAGAACTTTGATTGAGGTTGGTCGTAGTTCATTAAAAAATTCTGCAACAAGCCCAACTGCTCTCTTCTTTTTGCGTTATCGATAGTAAAAGCTGTGATGACCGTATTCTCTATTTCTCCCTTTTGGAAATAGGTACTATCCGGATGATTCAAAGCTTTAGGACGAGCCCAAAGTTCTAGATTTTGATTGTTTACAAAAATGCGTTTTTCAGCAGGGTAAGGATTGCTGCTCTCCTTTTCCTGGTAGTCAAAACGTAAAACAAACTCTCCCGGCAACTGATCTTTAGGAATGTTCAGCACAGCTGTTCCACCATCATTTATAGCCGGATTTTCTACTATAGTTTTTATAGATGTGCCGGCGAGAGAAAGCAAAGAGATTTTGCTTTTTGCTACGCCCGACAAATGTATTTTCAAGCTGATGTCTTTAGTCTGCCCACTTGCATTTAAACTTAATACCCCTACGAAAACAGCGGGGAGAAGCATATGCTTTAATCGTTTACCTATCATCTCTATATATATTTTAATTTCTATTCAATTTTATCATTACCTGTTGTTAATCTTTAAGGCAGCGAATCGGTAAAGCTGCCGCCTTATCTATATAACTTATCGTACCTCCATTATATAAATACCATCCATTAGTAGAATTGTAATGAATACTGGTCCAATAGCTGCTGTTTTGTCCCCTCTGGTAAATTGCACCTGCTGCTGAAAGGTATCCAGCCGTATGTATTTTCAGTTCAGAAGCATAAGCATTTGCAGGACTTGTCCAATATTGTGGTGGAGCTACGGCCTTTGTCCATTCAGCTGAAGTTGGAATGCGCCAACCTGCTCCCAATAATAGTGCACAAGGATCATTCACCTCAGACCAGCTTATGCTCTCACTAATAGATCCTACATAAGGCTTTAGTGCCTGATCTGGAGTTCTCAATCCGGCGTCATATTTATATCCTTGTGAGCGGTTAAACTGAAAATACCAACCGCATGAAGCTTCAGAAGCATCATTTACAGACTCAGCCTGCTGACTAGCCCCCAGGTTTTGAGTAATCCAGCATTTTGCAGCACCTGAAATTGCACTACTGATGGTACCATAAGTTACCACCTTACTCACCGGAGCACCATTAACACCTTGTGTATGGCTTACCGTTAAAGGTCTACATATCTTAAAGGTACTTTCAACAGGACTATAAGCCGTACCTTCACTATTGGTTGCATAAGCGCGTACATAATAAGAAGGTCCTTCCATTAAACCTGTAAGTACACCTGTGATGATCCCTGTCCCCATTCCTAAAGAAAGTTTCTGATCTGAAAGGGTTGGACTACCTGAAGTATTCCAAACAAATCCTCTTGCTGTTACCAGGCTATTTCCATTAAGTGCTACCGTTGCAGTTGCTTCGACAGTGGTAGCTGTCATCTTATCGGTAGGAAGTATCATATTACTCACTGAAGGAATCGTTTTCTCAATCTCATCTCTAAGGCATCGCAAAGGTAAAGCAGCTGCTTTATCTATATAGCTTACCGTACCTCCATTATACAAATACCATCCATTAGTCGAGTTGTAAGAAGTACTGCTCCAATAGCTACTATTCTGTCCCCTCTGATAAATTGTACCTGCGGCTGAAATATACCCGGCAGAGTGTATCTTCAATTCTGAAGCATAAGCATGAGCAGAATTTCTCCAATATTGTGGTGGAGCTGCGGCCTTTGTCCATTCTGCTGAAGTTGGCATGCGCCAACCCCCACCTAATAACAGGGTGCATGGATCATTTGCTCCCCCCCAACTTATATTTTCACTAATACTGGTAATCCATGAAGTCCAGGCCGGATTTGGAGTTCTTACGGTTCCATCATATTTATAGCCTTGGCTTCTGTTAAACTGCCAGTACCAACCGGAGGCAGCTTCGGTCCCATCGTCAACAGCTGATGCTTCCTGATCAGCACCCAAATTTTGCGTAATCCAACATCTCGCTGCACCAGAGACATTGCTAGTCACTGTTTTATAAGTAACGGTTTTATCCACAGGAGCTCCATTCAGGCCTGCTTTGTGAATAATCGTAAAAGGATTACATATTTTGAAACTTGTTACCAATGTACTGTAAGCCGTTCCTTCGCTATTGGTTGCAAAAGCACGGACATAATAAGTAGGTCCTTCTATAAGATTTTTCAAAGTACCCTTGATATCTCCTGTTCCTTTACCAATTTGAACTACCTGATCATCAAGTGTAGGCGTTCCTGTTGTATTCCAAACCAAACCACGTGCTGTCACATCTGCCCCTCCGTCATTTGTTATCATTGCTGATCCCTCCGCACTATTGGCGGTCATTTCTGCAACAGGTGTTGTTACATTACTTACTGATGGCACTCTTTTCACAATCACATCTCTAAGGCATCGCAAAGGTAAAGCAGCTGCTTTATCTATATAGCTTACCGTACCTCCGTTATACAAATACCATCCATTAGTCGAGTTGTAAGAAGTACTGCTCCAATAGCTACTATTCTGTCCCCTCTGATAAACTGCACCTGCGGCTGAAATATACCCGGCAGAATGCATCTTCAGTTCTGAAGCGTAGGCACTTGTAGGACTTGTCCAATATTGCGGCGGAGCTGCAGCCTTTGTCCATTCTGTTGAAGTTGGCATTCTCCAGCCTCCGCCTAATAACAGAGTACATGGATCATTTGCAGCATCCCAACTTAAGTTTTCACTGATGCTGGTAATCCATGAAGTCCAGGCATCATTTGGTGTCCTTATAGTTCCATCATGTTTAAAACCCTGACTTCTGTTAAACTGCCAGTACCAGCCAGAAGCCGCTTCTGTTGCATCAGAAACAGAAATTGCCTGCTGATCTGAGCCCAGGTTTTGCGTAATCCAACATCTCGCTGCACCAGAAACATTGCTGCTTACTGTTTTATAAGTAACCATTTTGTCTACAGGAGCTCCATTGAGCCCTGCTTTATGAATTACGGTGAAAGGATTACAAATTTTAAAACTTGTGACCAATGTACTGTAAGCTGTTCCTTGGCTATTGGTTGCAAAAGCACGAACATAATAAGTTGGACCTTCGATAAGGTTTGATAAAGTTCCTTTGATGTCCCCCGTTCCTTTACCAATATAGATCACCTGATCATCAAGTGTAGGCATTCCGGTTGTATTCCAAACCAAACCACGTGCTGTCACATCTGCCCCACCATCATTTGTTATCGTTGCTGATCCATCAGCACTATTGGCAGTCATCTCTGCAACAGGTACAGTTACATTACTTACTGATGGCATTTTTTTCACAATAGAATCCCTCAGACAACGTATCGGAAATGCATTGGCTTTATCAACATAGGTTGCCCCCGAACCATTATACATAAACATTCCATTGGATGAATTATACGAAGTGCTGGCCCAATATCCATGATATGTACCCCTATTGGTAAGAGCACCAGCTGTTGAAAGATACCCTGCCGAATGCAATTTCAATTCAGAATCAAACGCATTGGTTGGGTTTTTCCAAAATTGTGGAGGCGCTGCTACTGCAGCCCATTCTGTTGATGTTGGGATGCGCCAGCCTGCCCCCAATAATTGTGTACATGGATCATTTGCGGCATCCCAATTTACACTTTCACTAATACTGGTAATCCATGAAGTCCAGGCATCATTTGGTGTCCTTACAGTTCCATCATGTTTGAAACCCTGACTTCTGTTAAACTGCCAGTACCAGCCAGAAGCCGCTTCTGTTGCATCAGACACGGCAGTTGCCTGTTGATCTGAGCCCAGATTTTGAGTGATCCAGCATCTTGCTGCACCGGAAACACTAGTATTCACTGTTTTATAAGTAACCGTTTTATTCACAGGAGCCCCATTGAGTCCTGCTTTATGAATTACGGTGAAAGGATTACAAATTTTAAAACTTGTGACCAATGTACTGTAAGCTGTTCCTTGACTATTGGTTGCAAAAGCACGAACATAATAAGTTGGCCCCTCTACAAGCTGTTCCAAAATACCACTGATCGTTCCTGTTCCATCTCCTGTATTGACCACCTGATCTGATAACGTTGGTGTCCCTGTTCTATTCCAAACTAAGCCTTTTGCCATTACCTTCGTTCCACCATCATTGGTTACCATTGCGGTACCTTTGGCCGTACTTACTGTCATATCAGCAACAAGCACAGTAACATTACTTACAGAAGGCATATTTTTAACAATAGAATCCCTCAGACAACGTATCGGAAATGCATTGGCTTTATCAACATAGGTTGCCCCCGAACCATTATACATAAACATTCCATTGGATGAATTATACGAAGTGCTGGCCCAATATCCATGATATGTACCCCTATTGGTAAGGGCACCGGCTGTTGAAAGATATCCTGCCGAATGCAATTTCAATTCAGAATCATAAGCATTGGTCGGGCTTTTCCAAAATTGTGGAGGTGCTGCAACGGCCGTCCACTCTGTTGAAGTTGGCATACGCCATCCGCCGCCCAGAAGCAGCACACATGGATCATTTGCCGGTAACCAATTTATGCTTTCACTGATACTAGTAATCCATGGAGTCCAGGCATCATTTGGCGTCCTTACCGTTCCATCGTGTTTAAAGCCCTTACTTTTGTTAAACTGCCAGTACCATCCTGAAGCCGCTTCTGTTGCATCAGTAACTGCAGTTGCCTGCTTGTCAGATCCAAGATTTTGAGTAATCCAACATCTTGGTGCACCCGAAACACTACTGCTTACGGCTTTATAAGTGACAGTCTTAGTTACAGGAGCTCCGTTCAGTCCGGCTTCATGAATTACCGTGAAAGGATTACAGATCTTAAAACTTGTTACTTTGGGACTATAGCCGGTGCCTTGACTACTGGTCGCAAAAGCACGAACATAATAGGTCGGACCCTCTACCAAACCAGTCATCACGCCGGTAAGGTCTCCTGTTCCACTTCCAAGACTAATCATATGATCATCGGTAGTAGGATCACCGGTGGTGTTCCATACCAATCCTCTAGTGGTTACGGCTGCACCACCATCATAAGTAATTGTAGCCGATCCTTCGGCTGTGCCGACAGTCATTCCCGAAACAGGTACGGACACATTACTTACAGAAGGTACACTTTTTACAACTGCATCCCTCAGACAGCGTAAAGGGAAAGCATTGGCTTTATCCGTATAAGATACACCAGTGCCATTATACATCAGGCCTCCATTACTTGAATTGTATTGATCACTTGTCCAATAACCGTTGTAGGTCCCTCTCGAAGTAAGGTTTCCACCTGACAAATATCCCGCAGCATGTAGTTTCAAGTCAGAAGCAAAAGCTAATGCCGAAGTTGTCCAACTTTGAGGAGCCGCAGCTGCTTTGTTCCATTCCGTTGTCGTCGGAATCCGCCATCCGCCACCTAACAACTGGGTACATGGATCATTTGCCGGTAACCAATTTAAGTTTTCACTGATACTCGTAATCCAAGGGGTCCATGCATCATTTGGCGTTCTTGTGACACCATCATGCTTAAAGCCCTGAATTCTATTATACTGCCAGTACCAGCCTCCTGCAGCTTCGGAATTATCATTTATAGCAGTTGCCTGTTTATCTGCTCCAAGATTTTGAGTGATCCAACATTTAGCCGCCCCCGAGAACATGGTGTTGATTGATCCATAGGTAACTGTTTTGGTTACGGGTGCACCGTTTAACCCCGCTTTATGGATTACGGTAAATGATTTACATATTTTAAAGCTGGTTGCTGCAACACTATAGCTGGTTCCTTCACTGTTTGTAGCATAAGCCTTTACATAATAAGTAGGACCTTCTTCCAATCCTGTTAAGGTACCTGCAATTGCACCAATACCAGATCCTGAAGGAATCACATTATCAGCCAGTGTTGGGTTACCTGTTGTGTTCCATACCAGTCCTTTTGCCGTAACTGGTGCGCCACCATCAGGGGTAACCATAGCAATACCTTCAGCACTGGTATCTTTCATTGTCACTGCCGGAACAACAACATCACTTACAGAAGGAGTTGTTTTGATGATTTCATCTCTTAGACAACGTACTGACCACGCGTAAGCTTTCTCAAACGAAGTCATCGCACCACCTGTATTTGTAAAATATAAAGTCCCTCCGTTACCAGAACTGGCTTGTGTACTTGACCAAAAATAACCTTCTGTTCCGCGACGCACAAACTCACTGGTATAGCTAAAGAAACCAGCGGTATGTAATTTTAGTACTGAGTTGTATGCATCCTTAATGTTGAGCCAGCTTTGCGGGGCAGCCTTTGCATTTGTCCATTCTGTAGTAGTAGGCATTCTCCATCCACCCCCCAGCAACTGCACACATGGATCGTTAGCAGGAGTCCAATTGCTATTCTCACTGATACTTGTGTTCCATGTTGTGCCTGGCGTACGTGTAGTACCTTCCATTTTATAACCTTGCAATTTATTGAACTGCCAGTACCATCCTGATGATGCCTCTGTTGCATCTGTAGCTGAAGTAGCAACCTGATCTGCACCAAGGTTTTGGGTAATCCAGCATCTTGCTGCTCCCGAAATATTGGTACTTACAGAATTATACGTTACCGTTTTTGTAACAGGCGCACCATTCAATCCTGCGATGTGTGATACAGTAAATGTTGGCAAACAAACTTTAAAGCTGGTCACTGTAGGACTGTATGCAGTCCCCATTGAATTTGTAGCATAAGCACGAACATAATAAGTCGGTCCTTCCATCAAACCTTCTATGGTATCGTTAAAGATTCCCGGTCCTGCCCCTTTTGGCATCAAAGTTCCATTATCAAGAGATGGATCTCCTGTTGTATTCCAAACCAGTCCTCTGATGGTCACTTCTGCTCCGCCATCTGAAGTAATTTCTGCAGTACCTTTTGCAGAAACCAAGGTCATGTCAGACATCGTTACTACAGATACAACCGGAAGCTCCGCCAGTGTGGTTAATTCTTCTTGTTGACCATAAGCTGTACCTATACTATTTGTTGCATAAGCTCTATAATAGTATTTGGTAGACTTGGTTAAAGGGGCAATTTTGCTAATGTAATTGCCTGTACCTGTACCATTGCTGGTTTTAGTGATTAGGGTGATTTCAGGGTTTTCTTTCGTGTCCCAAACTATACCTTTTACGGTAATGGCCGCTCCACCATCATTAATAATCTCACCGCCACTATTTGCCGAAACACTTAAAATATCGGTAGCTACAACTGTTTTAAGAGCCGGAATATCAATAGTTTTAAAAATTTCCTGATTACCATAGCTAGTTCCCATCGCATTTGTAGCATACGCCCTTACGTAATACGTTGTACCTTTTGTTAAACCGGTCATGCTACTTGCAAACGCAGCTATTCCTGTTCCTTGTTCAGTTTTTGTAATCAGGTCTATTGTCGGATTTTCTGCTGTACTCCAACAAATTCCTTTCATGGTAATTAGAATACCACCATCACTAATGCCTGAACCACCTGAATTGGCTGTACTTTGGGTAATCGCGGTTACTTTTGTAGTCGTAATCTTAGGGAGATCCGGCGTACTGAAAGTAACTGATTTCAGACTATACCCTGTTCCGATAGCGTTTGTTCCATAGGCCCAAACAAAATATTTAGTAGCCGGCAGTAAATCCGGAATTGTTGCCGATACTACAGTACCGGTACTGCCAACAGAAACATGATTGGCCGGTGCAACAGGAATAGTGTCAACAGTATTCCATGCCAATCCCATATCTGTGACAGCAGATCCTCCATCAAATACCAGGTTGGCTTTTCCATCAGCAGTGTTCAATTTTGCATTGGCAATCGTCACATTGCTCATCGAAGGTACAACAGCAGAAGAACTGAAACTCACCTCATTTCCGTAGGCTGTCCCGATGCTATTGGTAGCAAAAGCACGAACATAATAAGTTGTACCCGGAATTAATCCGGCAAAGACATTCTCAAATGTGCCAACACCTGCCGTACCATTAACGATTTTGGTAGGCATGGCAATTGTTGGTGCAGGATTGGTACTCCACACCACTCCCCTGGTTACTACCGGCATTCCACCATCATCAATAACTTCACCTCCTCCTTTAGCAGAGTACCCCTCTATTTCGGTAACTGCAGAAGTCGTTAATGATGGAAGTGTAACCACATTGGTTTTAAACATCGTTTCACTACCATAGTTAACCCCTACACCATTGGTTGCATAAGCACGCACATAATAGGTGGTGTTAGGCAATAAACCGGTCATGTTGGCCGTGAAGCTGCCTATCCCTTGTGTAACATTATCTACCGTTTTTGTTCCCAAAGAGATTGTGGGATTGCTGTAAGTACTCCATACAATTCCACGGTTGATGATTGGTGTACGTCCATCGTCAGTAATTTCACCACCACTGGTTGCAGTTGTTGCTCTGATCTTAGTTACAGGATCTGTTGCCGTTAATGTTGGAAGTGCAAGGGTAATAAATGATTCTTCAAGACCATAAGCAACACCTATTCCGTTGATTGCATAAGCCCGCACATAGTAAAGCGTATTTGGCAATAAACCGGTCATGTGACTGGTAAATTTACCGTCTCCTAAATCAACATCACTTGTTTTAGTAGACAAGTTGATTGTAGGATTTTGTTGCGTACTCCAGCAAATTCCTCTTTTGGTTACCTCAGCACCACCGTCAGTCGTGATTTCTCCGCCGCTGGTAGCTGTAGTTCCTTTTATCTCAGTTACTTTGTTCGTAACCAGGATTGGTGAAGTAGCAAATATTGCTATTGTTAATTGATTTCCATAGGCAGTACCCGCGCTATTCACTGCATAAGCACGGAAATAGTAGGTCCTGCTTTTTACCAGATCATAAAGTTCACTGATAAACGTTCCAAGTCCCTGCCCGTCTGATGTTCTTACTACAGCATCAACTACCGGGTTAAAGTTTGGTTTACTACTGAACACAATACCACGTTCTGTAATTGCAGCTCCACCATCATTGCTAATGGTACCACCAGTACTAGCTGTAGTATTGGAAGTAATTACCGCATCGCTGGTAGTTAAAGTAGCAACAATTGGTGCCGTGGTAAAGCTGATCTCATTTCCATAAGAAGTACCTATAGCATTTGTTGCGTAAGCCCTTACATAATATTTTGTTACTGGTTTTAATCCAATCAGCTTACTGGTAAACACTCCTGATCCCGGGTCACTGGTTTTTGTTGCCAGTCCCACAGTCGGATTAGGGTTGGTACTCCAACATACTCCTTGTGTAAATACATCTGCTGAGCCATTACTGCTGATCACCCCACCACTCATCGCCGTAATTCCAGTATTGGCTGTGATATTGATGGTGGTTAAAGTAGGCGTAGTTTGGGTAATAAAACTAAGTTCTTCCCCATAAGCTGTTCCTACGCGATTGCTGGCATAAGCCCGCACATAGTAAGTAGTACCCGTAGTCAATCCTGTCATTTGACTGGCAAAAACGCCCTTTCCTACACCTGTCTGCGTAGTCATTTTTGTTGAAGTGGCAGTCAAACTAAAATTAGGTACCGGACTCCAGTAAATACCACGTGTTTCGGCAGTTACACCACCTTCATCTTCAATATTACCCCCACTATAAGCAGTGATTCCTGTAATTCTATTTGGAACAACTGTAGTCAATACCGGTAATGTTGGCGAATAAGTTGTAATGCCCACCTGTTGACCAAATGAAGTACCAGCAATCGTTACCGCATATGCCCTTACATAATATCTCGTATCCGGAATTAAATCTTTTAGCGTCGTGCTGAAGCTACCAACGCCACCGCCATTATATGTTTTATCTATTGTAGAAGAGTTAGGATCAAAGTTATCCACTGTACTCCAGACCACACCTCTTGCAGTTACCGGAGAACCGCCGGAGTCTGTTACTGTACCCCCCATAACTGCCGTTGTATTGGTGACCAGACCCGGTGAGTTGGTTACAATAATGGCCAGATTCGGTGTTATAAAACTCAGCTCTTCGCCATAGGAAGTACCGGCAATACTTACTGCATAGGCACGAACATAATAAGTTGTACCAGGCGTTAAACCTTTCATCTGACTATAAAAAATTCCCTTTTCATAACCCGTTTCCGCAGTTTTATCTTTTGTAATTGTTGCCGGATCAAAACCTTGATTGGTACTCCATACCAGTCCTCTTGTGCTGACCAATGCACCACCATTGCTGGTAATATCACCGCCACTATTTGCTGTAGTAGCGGTGATGTCTGTTACTTTAAGGGTAGTGATAGCAGATGGCACTGGCGGAGCTGTAGTAAAGCTTTCCTGTTGCCCGTAAGCTGTACCTGCAAAATTTGTTGCGAAAGCCCTTACATAATAGGTGGTAGAGCCCAGCAGGTCTGTTATTTTTGAGGTAAAATTACCACTACCTGATCCTGAAACGACATATTTATCTGTTAAGGAAGGGTTTTCTCTAGTGCTCCAGCAAACACCATTGCTCCGGATATATGATCCCCCATTACTGATGATACTTCCTCCACTTGTTACCGAAGTACTTGTAATTGAAGATGGAATTGGTACAAGCGTAGTCAATACAGCCAGACTAGCCGTTTTAAAAACGATTTCCTTGCCATATACCAGACCTACGGAATTTTCGACATAGGCACGAACATAATAAGTCGTACCCGGAGTTAAACCAGCTACGACACTTGTAAAATTACCTTGTCCATATTGAACTGTTTTATTAAGTGTTGCCTGGTTTGGTGTAAACCCTGAAACTGTATCCCAAATTATACCGGATTTGGACAATAAGGCTCCACCATTAGTAATTAATAATCCTCCACTAACAGCACTTTCTCCGGTAACTTCTGTAGCCTCGGCCGTTTGTACTTCAGGAAGTACCGGTGGACCGGTAGTAAAGCTATGTTCATTCCCATAAGCTGTACCGGCATTGTTGGTTGCATAGGCACGCACATAATAGGTTGTATTTCCCAATAACCCGGTAATGTTATGGATAAAACTACCAATCCCTGTTCCACCGCGTGTTTTTGTAGGCAAGTCTGTAGTTGGGTTTGGAGCCGTACTCCATATAATTCCACTACTTGTCACCTTATCGCCGCCATCACTAAAAATATCACCCCCACTCACTGCAGCGAAACCTGATATGCTGCTAACAGGTGTGGTCATCAAAGAAGGAATGGTATAAGTTTTAAAAGTTACTTCGTTTCCAAATTCTACTCCTGTACTGTTTACGGCATAAGCCCTCACATAGTAAGTTTTGTTTGGCGACAGCCCTGTAATTGGGCTGTTAAACCTACCTGTTCCCCCGGTTACTTGTGATTTATTCGGGGTTGAAAGACCTGGGATAAAGTTAGGTGTAAGGCTCCACACTACCCCTCTTGAAGTAATATTGGCTCCGCCATTACTGGTTACATCACCACCTCCGGTAGTAGCTGTTCCTGCTGTACCGGCTACTTCTGCAGTTATAATGCTGGGTTTTATGGGGGCCGCCATGGTCACTTCCAGAACTTCGCCATAATTTGTACCTACATAATTGGTTGCATAAGCACAGATGTAATAGGTAGTGCTTCCCATTAGGTTCTTAAGTAGCGAAGTAAAACTTTGTCCACTACTTCCGTCAGTCGTATGCTGACCATCAATGCTGGGGTTATTTTCGGTATCCCAACATAGCCCCTGACTCACGATAGGCATACGCCCATTGTCAATGATATCGCCACCACTCTTAAATGATACGCTGTTAATGTCTGTCGCAGGCTTAGTAATTAAATCAGGTATCTGTGGTGTTTTAAAAGTCATTTCATCCCCATAAGCGGTTCCCATGCTATTGATGGCATAGGCACGGACATAATAGGTCGTTCCAGGAATTAGAGAAGTGAGATAGCTATAAAAAGTACCGGTACCACTTCCGCTAACATTTAGTTCTGTCCTGGTGGTTAAATCCGTTGTTGGATTTGGATCAGTACTCCAGCAAATCCCGCGTTTGGTGATCAATGAAACTCCATTACTGGTAATGTCTCCACCACTTAAGGCAATAGTACCATTATAACCTGAAAACCACCCGTCGCGGTGACTGGCGGCATCATAATTATAAGGTTTTATAGTAGTTAATGTTGGTAAGGAAGTAGTAATAAAACTGGATTCACTACTATAGCTGGTACCAATGATATTTTTAGCATAAGCCCTTACATAATAAAGTGTGCCGGGTTTAAGATCAGTAATATTGCAGACATAGGTTCCAATATCTGTAGCATTAACCTGGGTTGATGGGCCATATACAATGTTTACCCTGTCTGTACTCCAGCTCATTCCACGTTCGGTAACCACTTCACCACCATTGTTGATGATGGTCACTTCGCTCACTGCCGAAACATCCGTAATGTCGACAATTCTGATGTTGGGTGAGCTTAACACCGGGGCTGTAGCACTCGGCGTTGTAAATATGATCAGATTACCATAGGCTTTACCCATCACATTTACGGCATAGGCTCGCACATAATAGGTTGTGTTTCTTAAAAGATCTGTCAACTTACTTGGGAAAGTACCTACACCGGATCCGTCTGAAGTAGTAGTTGCTTTGGGATCATCTATTGGATCGCCAACTACACTCCAGGTAATTCCCCTGGCTGTAATTGGAGCACCACCATCGCTACTGATGTATCCCCCACTATTGGCGCTAACCGGAGTAAAATCAGATACCTCCAATGTGATGATCGTTGGTTTGGAGGCCAGGGCACTGGTGAACGTCAAATCTTCACCATAAACAATCCCTGAGCCATTGATTGCATAAGCACGAACATGATATATCGTATTTGCTTTTAGTCCCGATATGATGCCTGGAAAAAGACCAATATCGCTACCGAAAACCTGGTTCTCAGTTTTAGTACTTAATGTAATATCCGGGTTTGGAGAAGTACCCCAACATATTCCTTGTATAGTAATTGTAGAGCCACCATTACTTTTAATATCGGCACCACTTTGCGCTGAGGTATTGGTAATTTTACTCGGAGAAATAGTTGAAATGACAGGTAGACAACTGATGTCTTTCCATACTATACCATCATAGTAACGGATAACTTTAGACACCGAATTGATATATATCGCCCCGACAGATAAACCCAATGGTATTGGATTACTGCTAAGTACCGGAAGTCTGGAAATTTGAAGCCCTCTATTTGTGGAGAAATCACTATTTGTCGTGAAATTACCTTTCCCATTTAGTTTGGCCACCGATGTCCATTCGTTACCATTGTATACCATCATGGTATTTTCTGTCTTCGAAAAATAAATACCGCCCGATAGTATAGGGCCTACAGGTTTATCATTTAAGGAAGAGAGGTAGGGAATTCCTGTTTTTACTTCTAAATAATCTTTAACAGTTTGGGTATTGACATTGCTACTGCACAAAGTCTCCCAACTGGCACCACCATAAATCATTGGTTGCTGATCGGTGGTATTATAAATTAGCATCCCCTGGGCAGGTGATAAAACAGTTGTAGGGTCTACTGACGGAAGATGTGGAATACCGCCAATGACCCTAAAAAAATCTTGTCCCGAAGCCGTACAAATTCCGGTAAAGAATAAGAGAAAAAAAAGTCTTAAAATAGGAAATTGTAGCTTCAAAATTGTGCTTGCCCCTTTTATCAATAGTTACTGCATTTTTTTGAGGATACTATTAATCTGTTCCTGCTGCTTATCCATACGGATTTTTAATGCATCAATTTCTTTTTGTTGCTCTTTTACCGCCTGGATCAACATACCTGTAAGTTGGGTATAGTCTACTTTTAAAAAGCCATCTTTACCTTTGGTGACCATTTCCGGATATACCTTTTGAAGTTCTTGAGCAATCACTCCTATTTTTACACCTGTTGCGTATTTAGTTTGATCTTTATATTCGAAGCTTACTCCCCTGATCTGGTTTATTTTTTGCAGAACGGTAGTTAAGGTTTCGATATGCGTTTTCAGATTTCTATCTGATGGCGTATACAAGTTTCCGTTGATGGTTAGGTCTTGTCCGAAGCTTGCATTTCCCTGAGTATCGAAAGTTAAGCCCTGACCATTCGCGCCATTATTGCTGATCGAGAATACAGAAAGTTTAATATTTTCTGCGGCTGTATGGTTACCCAAATTATCTTTACCCGCAGCTGCTGCCGCAGTGACGCCTGCATCTACATATTTTTTAGTCGCCGCATCTTGATCTGCGGTTGGCTCGGCCAGATTTACAATTTTAAAATTGTTTATTCCATCCCCCAAAGCAACATCTGCTTTTGCGTTATCAAAGCCACTTAATGGAACTTTGTTTTTAGCTGTAGATTCTGCGATTCCTTGAGCGTTACCAACATAAAGTTCACCGGTAGCCAATTTATTGTCCATCACTACCCATTCAGTGCCATTGTACACATACAAGTGGTTGTCTGCTGTATTGTAATAGGTGTCACCTGGTTTTGCTGTTGCCGTATCAGGTGCTGTTGGCCCCGTAGGCATCTTCACTGTTTTAGCATCTACATATTTTTTAGTAGCTGCATCTTGATCTGCTGTTGGCTCAGCAAGGTTGATCAGCTTGAAATTACCCATTGCTACATCACCTTGGGCGGAACCAAAACCACTTAAAGGAACAACATTTTTAGGTGTAGAAACTGCAATACCTGCAGGACTTCCAACAAATAGGTGCCCATCAGAAAGCTTATTATCAACAGGTACCCAGCTGGTACCATTGTAAACATACAAACGGTTGTCAGTAGTATTGTAAAAAATATCACCCGGTTTTGCAGTTGCCGTATCGGGTGCTGTTGGACCGGTTGGTGTTTTTGAAGATTTTGAATCTACATATTTTTTCGTTGCAGCATCCTGATCAGAAGCAGGATCAGCAAGACTGGTGATTTTAAAATTAGTTGTTCCGTCGCCCAACACAACATCTGCTGTTGCAGCGCCGAAATCACTTAGCGGCACGGCACTTTTAAGTACACCTGTTGCTTTATTTAAAGCGTCTCCGACAAAAATATGATCTGTCGATAATGTCAATACTCCAGGTGTTGATAGCTTACTGTCCACATAATTCTTAGTGGCTGCATCCTGATCAAAAATCGGATCTTTCAGGAAACTAATATTGAATTGGTTTACCGCATCACCCATGTTCACATTCTCTGTAGCTTTACCAAAACCGCTCAACGGCACCTGAATTTTCGGCGTAGCTGTTGCTTTTCCTGCGCTGTTACCAACAAACAGGTTTCCGGCAGGCAACGCAAGTATGGATGAAGGCGTACTAAAAAGACCATCCACATACTTTTTATTTGCAGCATCTGTTTCTACCAATGGCTCGCCTATGTTTGTCAATAAAAAACCTGCCAGCGAAATGTCAGCAGTAGGATCTTTGAATCCAGTCAATGAGATGGTATTTTTTGCGATACCCGTAGCTTTTCCAGTTGCATCACCAATCATAAAAAGGTCTTTAGCCAGATTAATGGTAGAGGGATCAAAGGTTTTGGTATCAATATAATTTTTGGTCGCAGCATCCTGGGCATCTACCGGATTTGCAAGTCCAGTGATCTTAAAACCTCCTACAGCAATATCCGCGGTAGGCGCAGCAAAACCGGTTATTGAAATTGTATTTTTCGCCGTAGCAACAGCTTTTCCTCCAACATCACCTACCAGAAAATTTCCTGTCGGCAATAGAATATTCGCAGCGTTAACTTGCCTGCCATCAACATAAGCCTTCGTTGCAGCGTCCTGTGCTAAAGTAGGGTCAGCCATGTTCGTAATCTTGAAGTTGGTTGCTAGTGTTCCGCCCCCCATTGATACATTAGCTCCAGCTTTATCGAAGCCACTAATAGGAATAAGACTTTTCAATACCCCTATCGCTTTGTTAGAACTGTTACCAACCAAAAAGTTATTGTTGGTTAAAACCATAGAACCAGGGGCAGACACCAATGCATCTACGTAACCTTTTGTCGCCGCATCAGAGTTGGCAGAGGGGTTGGCAAGATTAATGATCTTAAAATTTGTAACCTCATCTCCCATCGATACATTATCCAGAGGAATACCAAAGCCACTCAAAGGAATGTTTGTCTTATCCAGTTTCCCATCAGTAATTGCTAACGGCTGGATCGTGAGTTTACCGGTATTGGTAATGGTTGCATCTCCTGTTAAAGCGACAGACACAGGTGTATTGGAAGCATTACCAACGAAAATCTGACCGTTACGCAACAGATTATTTATCGCCATCCAAACTGTACCATTATATACATACAATTTGTGGTCTGATATGTTATAGAACAGGTCGCCCTCTTTAACACTTACCTTAGTAGGATCAGGATTAATATTGGCGCTTGGAGTGGATCCATTGGTCGAAAGTTCTAACCATAAAGCACCATTATATATATAAGTTTTATTGTCGTCCTTATTAAGGAACATCTCTCCGCTCTTTGAAGGATTCGGGAATTCAGCAGTTGTACCACTGGCTATTACTCCTCCACCAACTGGAACCCATCCATCGGCTGTGTAAGCGTATAATTTTTTTTCTGTAACATTGTAGAACAAATCGCCGGTTTTTGGAGTAGCAGGAATATCAGCTTCTGTACCGGATTTGAAACCACGGATATCTTTATCGATACTATTAATCGTAGAATTTAGTATTGATACTTTTAAACCTTCGTTAATATACTCAGAATCATTTGTTAATTGTGAATAGCCATTTGGCGTTGGTCGAAAAAGCGTCCCCATAGCATAAGAAGTAGGGTAAGTAGCATACTCATTTGAAGCACCTGTAAGATAAGTAACATCCACAGTAATAGAGTTGCCTTTGAGCGCTGTTATTTTATCAATTCTATAAGTTAATCCCGAAAAATCAGCAATGACATCCCCAGGTAGAATATCGGTGGCATAATATACATAAAGCAGATCGGTAAAAGTACCCTCAATAGAATAATTTGAATTAGGAGTCGAAGGAACCTCTGAGGCCCCAGTTATATAAAACCTCCCATTCAGTTTAGATTGAGCTATCCCGGTAAAAGAGACCAAAGCTAAAACACAGGTTACAAGAATATGCTTATTTATTTTCATTTTAATACTTCTTCACAATAAAAATATACTAGAAACTTATAACCAACGTGTAAATCTTATTGGCACTTCCTGTAGCCGGCTTAAAGGTAATCATCTTATTCCCAAAAGATTCAAGCGAAACTGCATTAGGAGTTGAAGGTGACCCCATATGAATATAATTGGCAGGTAATCCTATGTCCCTTTTTACAAAATAAAAAATAGGTATTGGATAGTATGTAAGGTCTGATACAGCCGCATCTGGAATATTTTCATCTTTGATATCGAAGTACACTTGTGGACCATTATCTGCAGGCGTTTTGCCAAAAAGCGGATTATCAATATTAAACTTCGCTTTAATAATAGTCACTCCCAGAGGTATATTAAGTGTAAATTTCATTGTTCCCGCAATCGGTCCATCACTCATTGTAACCGTTACTCCATCGCCAATCGCAGTTATTACCACACGAGAATTTCCAGATGGGTAGTAACTTTTAAAAGCTCCACCACCGCCACCGCCAGCTGCCGGGGTAGCCCATTTAGCAGTTCCATCGGCATCCGCAGTTAATACCTTTGTTGCGTCAGCAGCAGCAACCGTTGGATATTTATCCAGCTTGGCCTTATCGCCTGCAACCATTACCCCTGCAGTAGTTGATGTAGCTGCAGGAATAGTAGCAGAATTTCCAACCAATGAACCTGCTTTAGAAGTTATCACACCATTAGCTGCTGAAGAAGTATACCCTAAATCAGTTGCCACAGCTCCACCGCCACCTGTTCCATTTGCAACTGCTGTAATTCTTCCCTTCGCATCAACTGTAACATTGGCTGAAGTATAACTTCCTGCAGTAACACCCGAGTTAGCTAATGCTAAAGTAGGATTACCTGCCACGCCATCTGCATTAGTAACCGTAATCTCATTTGTTGTACCTGCAATAGATCGTGATGTAGTTGCACTGGCAGAAGTCCGAACCAAAATTCCATTTGTAGTGACACCGGCAAGACCAGTTGCTGTACCTGTTACATTACCCGTTAAGGCACCATTAAAAGTTCCGGCAGTAATAGCCATCGCTGAGAAATTACCAGAAGCATCTCTTTTAACAATCGTATTAGCTGTTGGGGAGCTTGTTGCAGAATTAGCTGCCACCGTTGCCGTATTAATCTCAGCAGCAGTAGAACCTCCTACTGTAGCTACCCTTGGTACATCAGCAGTATTACTTAAATCACCGGCTAGCATTACAATACCCTTTGAAATTGTAGTAGC
Source organism: Candidatus Pedobacter colombiensis (assembly GCA_029202485.1). Lineage (NCBI taxonomy): Bacteria > Pseudomonadati > Bacteroidota > Sphingobacteriia > Sphingobacteriales > Sphingobacteriaceae > Pedobacter > Candidatus Pedobacter colombiensis. The sequence goes on from CP119313.1 coordinate 3,635,258, forward strand.
AGGTGAGCCACCTCCAGATACCATACCATCAGCATAATCTTTCATAGCCTTTACCGAGGGATACTTTGTTGTAGAACTCGCATCAGCAGTAATGTTATTACTTATATTGGCAATATTCTGCTTTAGGTCCAGTGCATTTTGTGTAAGTGTACTGATTGGCTTCGCAGCATCACTTGTATTGTCTACATTATTAAGCGCTAAATCAGTTTTTACCTGTGCTGGCGTTTTTTGTCCAATTGATGTCGATGTAGCGGCATATAAATAACTACCAGGAGTTAAAGTGTTCAATCCTGTACCACCGTTTGCCACGCCAACTGTTCCACTTAACGAAGTTGCAGTTGATGCATTTCCAATTAGGTCTCCGGTAATTGTTCCAACTTTAAAATTACCTGAAGCGTCTCTCTTTACAATCGTATTTGGTGTGTTTACAGCAGTAGCCGCATTCGCAAGGATCACCCCTGCATTAATGTTAGTTGCAGTAGAACCGCCAACCATTAATACTGTAGGTAAAGCAGCTGTTCCACCCAGATCTCCAGCCAATTTTACAATACCTTTTCCGGTAGTAGTTGCATCAGGTGCTCCACTTGCCACCAATCCATCTACATATGTCTTAACCGCTTTTACAGAAGGGTATTTGGTATCTGAGCTGCCATCAGTACTGACATCCGTACTTTTATTTGTTTTATCTTCTTTAGCTAATAAGGCTGTAGCTGTAGCCGTACTGATAGGCTTACCTGCATCACTGGTATTGTCAACATTACCCAGTCCTATATTTGTCTTAGTCAATACCACATCAGGTCCGGCCGCTCCGTTTACCGTTTGTACTCCGGTACCCGTTGGCGTTAAAATTTCTTTCCAGTTAGCCAGAACAGAAGCCGGAGTAGCACCTAAAACAAAACTCTTACTAATATCAGTTCTGATAACTGTACTACCTATCTGTGCACCAGCTAAAGCCAACATAGAAGCTTGATCATTAAAAACATTAACTGAAGCAAAGGATAGCGCAGGAATTTGTGATACCGGAATTTTCCCCGTACCATCTAAAGTGGCAACACCATTCACTGCTGCTTTTTCTGTAAGATTTATCTTCTTGTCTAACTCGGCCTGTGTTGCAGTACTAATTGGTTTTAGTAAATCACTAACATTACTTACATTATCCAAGCCCAAATCTGCTTTAACTTGAGCTGGTGTTCTTTGCTGTAAAGTAGTACTTGTTGCCGCACTAATAAAGCTTCCAGCTGTATAGCTAGTCATACCCGTACCACCTCTTACTGCCTGCAGGTTCGTAATTAATGGTTCTTTCGTAGCCAGTCCCGGTACTGTTGGTGCGGAAGCAACCCCCGACAAATCTCCTGCAAGCTGTATTTTACCAATGATAGTAGTTGTTGCATCCGGTACGCCGCCCGCTCCGATAACAGCATCGTTTACTTTTTTATCTACATAAGTTTTTGTCGCTTTTTCCGACGGATAGTTGGTATCCGAATTTGCAGAAAAAGTACCATCTGTAATTTTATTAGCCTTATCCTCTTTCAAATCTAAAGCAGCCTGCGTTGCCGTGCTTATAGGCTTTGCAGCATCAGAAGTATTACTTACCTGATCAAGTCCCAAAGCCTCTTTAACCTGTGCAGGTGTTCTTTCCTGTAGGGTAGTCGCATCTAAGGCGTTGATGAAGTTTCCAGGTGTATAAGAAGTGATTCCGGTTCCACCATTAGGCACCATCACTGTTCCGCTAACAGAACCTGCTGTAGTTGCTGTAGTTGCATTTCCATTTAAATTACCTGTTACTGCACCCACCTCTATATTGCCAAGCCCATCTCTCTTCACAATGGTTCCTGTTATGTTTTGAGCGGTCGCTGCATTCGCAAGGTCAACACCTGTCTTTATACCACTTGCAAGTGCCCCTCCTACTGTTTTCACTGTTGGAGCATCAGCAGTCCCACCAAGGTCACCCGATAGCATGACCCTTCCCTTAACCGTAGTTGTTGCATCTACAACACCCGCTTTTGAATCGACATACGTTTTAATTGCATTTACAGTTGGATATTTTACATCTGAAGTAGCATCTGCAACGATATCTGTACTTTTATTTACCTTATCTTCTTTACCATTCAATGCTGCTTGAGTAGCCGTACTTACTGGTTTATCAATGTCTTTTGTATTATCTATATTACCAAGACCTAAATTTATTTTAGCATCCGTAGCGTTATCGGCGCCGGTACCACCATTGGCAATAGCAACTATACCCGTAACATTAGTTGCTGTTCCTGAAATATTGCCTGTAACAGTACCTGTAAGGATAGGATTATTTATAATAGGTCCATCTGACATCACAATATCACCGGCACCTGTAGTTGTAGCAACTTTAAGTGCCCCTGCCTCTCCCTTTAAAATACCTAAAAGTGAGGTACCCAAGGTAATATCCGGAGTAGTTGTTGGATTTGCCACAGTGCCTGTAAATCCATTTAATGACCTAACAGTCACAGAAGTTACACTACCATTACCTGTACCACCGCCACCGCCGGTTCCGTTTGTTACATCTGTAATTCGTCCGTTTGCATCTACTGTAATGTTTGCAGAAGTATATCTTCCAGGTATTACACCCGTAGTTGAAAGCCCTAGGGGGTTTGATAGTATCCCACTACCAATTAAGGTCGCATCATGTTGAACGGTAGTAATACCACCGGTTCCACCGCCGCCGCCACTACCGAGTAATCCGGCAAGATCTACATGACTATTTCTTGGTCCTGAAATAGACAATATTGTTCCGGCAAGACTCAAAGATTGATTAAGGTCGCTAAGACTTACCGAATTTCCGCCTTTAATAGCTAGATTATAGGCTGCATCAAAACTCAGACTTAAATCTCCAGGTGATGCAGGATCTCCTTTTGGCCCGATTAATACGGTTCCGGATGAAGGCCAGTTTCCCGACACCTTTGGCCCGAATAAGATGGTCTTTGTTAGATCCAGATAAAAATCTCCATTATTTCCAACTGCAGCCGAAGGTACTCCGTTACCGCTTAATATCGTATTTCCACTCGTGCCATTCCCACCAGAACTAAGCTCACTTTTATTGACTAACTTTTGCCATTGTCCATTACTATAATAATAAAAACCAGGAGTATCATTTGTCTGATAAATCAATAAACCATTAGCAGGACTATTGATATCATTACGCTGTGTAGATGACATTCTTGGGATGAGCAAACCTTTAGATGTAGAAAGGATTTCTAGTTGAGCACTCGCATCTGGAGTACTCGTACCTATTCCAACCTGGGCTTTTGCGCTAAATGCAAATAGCAATCCGATAAATATGGCAAAATGCTTAGCTGTTGTATTCATGAAGTTATTCTAATTTAGATGGGGTTATTCTATACTTAAATTGGAGCGGAAACTGAAACACGAGAGAGTTTTCCTTAAAATTAAACGACTTAGCCGCCAATGTTTAAAAGGCACATAAAAAACTAAAAATGAAGCAATTCAAGCGTCTTTCAACCGGGAAAAAACTTATATATAGTTCCAGATAGCGGATTAAGCCTATATAAGTAGCGTTGATGATGATTTTTCATATTTGAAAACATTATTTAAACAATATTGTTGGGACAAATTATTTGCTTTATTAGGCCCATAGGCAAGCCTTAATTGCACAAATTAACAGCGAAGTTACCATTCAATAATGGAATATTCTTGAATAAAAAGTAAAATAATTGTGAACAAAAGCAACAAAACTCACCTAATACATTAACAATCAATCTTTTAAACTACACATCGTTAATCAAAATTAAATGAAATCATACTTTAAGAATCTGCTGCGAAATAGAAGAGAACAAAAGAGTTATGGCAAAATATTTTTGGTCTTCAATGTTGGTCAGTTTTTCTGTACGCCCAGCCAAAAATTAACGGAAAAACCCAAAGGCTAAATATCATAGCGCAGAGAATACCCCCAATCACCACCCTTGCCAAAGGCCTTGAACTCTCTGAGCCAATACCGTGTGAAATAGCAGCCGGAAACAGACCTATCGCGGCCATCATTGCCGTCATCATTACGGGTCTTATCCTTGAATTTACACCCAATTTAATGGCTGAATACAAAGATCCGTTCACGCCTTTAAACCTGTCCAGGTTATGCTTAAATATTGTAATCAGCAACACCCCATCCTGAATACAAATCCCAAAAAGTGCGATAAATCCAATACCCGCAGAAATACTAAAATTGGTACCTGTAATATGCAAAGCCAACAATCCCCCTACTATGGCAAATGGCACGTTTAAAAAAACCAGGGCCGCATCTTTGATATTGCCAAACATTACAAACAGCAATAAAAATATAAGCGCTAAACTGATCGGAACCACCTGGGTCAGCCGCTTCTCCGCTCTTTGCTGATTCTCAAAATCACCTTGCCAGGCCATATGGTATCCCTTTTTAACAGATACCAATGCATTCACTTTCTGCTGTGCTTCCGCAATTGTGCTGCCCATATCCCGCCCGCGGATAGAAAACTTAAGCGTAGCGAAACGCTGGTTCTCATCCCTAAAAATTAAACATGGGCCTGTTTTTTGCTTGATTGAAGCAATCTCTTTGATTGGAACTTTTGAGCCACTTTGAGTGGGCACCAAAAGATTCCCGATATCATCAGGCGTTTTTCTGAATGCTTCCGGAAAACGGATCCTGATGTCAAATGTTTTTACGCCTTCATATAGGGTAGAAGCAGCTTGCCCCCCAATAGCCATAGAGATTACGGAGTTCGCATCTGCCGTAGCTACACCATATTGGGCCATTTTTTGCTGGTCCAGATCGATATCCAGCTCAGGCAAACCAATACTCCTCATTACCCCCAAATCTTCAATTCCCCTTACCTTTTTCAGTACCTGGTACACCTCATCCGCTTTATGTTCCATGTAGTCCAGCGAATCTCCATATATTTTAACAACAATGGAACCTTTGACCCCTGATACAGCCTCTTCCACATTGTCCATAATTGGCTGGGAAAAATTAAGATCGACCCCCGGTAGGTTTGACAACTTTTTGTTCATCTGGCTAACCAGCTCTTCATTTGTAATATGTGGTTTCCAATCACCGGGGGGATACATCAATACATCAAATTCATTATTATAAAAACCAGTTACATCTGTACCATCATCTGGCCGCCCCGTTTGCGATACCACGCATTTTACCTGCGGGAAAGTCATCAGTATGCTTCGAACCTCCTTTGCCGTTTCAACAGATTTTTCAAGCGATACACTGTAAGGCAACTGAACCCGAAGCCAGATCGCACCCTCATTTAATTCAGGTAGAAACTCGCTCCCTAAAAATTTAAATGAATACAAACCAATAGCCATACAAATCAATGATACAGTAACCACCACTTCTTTGTTTTTATAAGCCCTGGTAAAACCATTGATCATAAAGCCTGTAAGGTGGTGCACAAAAGGATTATGTTTTTCATGTACATTCTTGTTCAGCAATAACCTGATCAATACAGGCACTAAGGTCAGCGAAGTAATTAACGCGCCCAGCAATGCAAAACCGAGCGTATAGGCCAAAGGTGAAAACATTTTGCCTTCTACTTTTTGAAATGCAAATATGGGCAGTAAACCAGTGATGATAATGAGCTTGGCAAAAAAGATAGCTTTTCCAAGTACTGCACCTTCATTTTTAATAATGCCCAGCTTGATCATTTTATTAAACCGCTCCATCCCCATCACACGGCCCTTATGGTCCAAAATCACAAACAGACCTTCTACCATCACCACAGCTCCGTCAATAATAATCCCAAAATCAACCGCACCCAGCGAAAGCAAGTTTGCAGACATCCCCAACAAATGCAAACAAATAAATGCAAACAGCAGTGCAATGGGAATAATGATGGAAACAATTAAGGTGGTGCGCCAGTTAAACATAAACAAAGACACCAATAAAGTAACCAAAAGAATTCCCTCAGTTAAATTATGAAGCACCGTATGGGTGGCATAATCTACCAGATCTGTACGATCATAATATGGAACAATTTTAGTATCCGCCGGAAGTATATCATTATTCAGCTTATCGATTTCTTTTTTAAGCGCAGTAACCACTTCTGTCGGGTTTTCGCCCTTCCGCATTACCACAATCGCTTCTACCGCATCCGCCTCGTCCAAAACCCTTCTTTTACCATTCTTATCTGTAACCGCATCACTCCTACCCACCCATCCAAGTCTGGGCAGATTAGATATAGCCACATTGGCTACATCTTTAACCAAAATAGGCACGCCACTATTATTGGAAATAATGATGTTCCTGATTTCCTCAATATCATTCAATAACCCGATTCCTCTTACCGCAAAAGCCTGATTGTTTTGAATGATCATGTCGCCCCCAATGTTGATATTGGTTTTTTGGACAGCAGCAAAAACATCTAATGGGGTAATGCCCAATGTGGCCAGTTTTCCCGGATCAACTGTAATTTCGTAGGTTTTGGTTTTTCCTCCAAAGCTGTTAATATCGCCAATTCCGGGGATGGCCCTCAGTCTTCTGTCAATGACCCAATCCTGCATGGTTTTAAGCTCCCTAACATCCCTCACCGAGCTTTTCAAGGTATACCGAAAGATTTCACCCGTTGGACCAGTTGGGGGCTGCACTGAGGGAACAACTCCAGGAGGTAAAGTCGCATTTCCCAACAGGTTCATAATTTGCTGTCTTGCTTCCGGATCCTTTACCTGGTCATCAAAAATTACTTTTACGTAACTCAGCCCAAATATCGTAGTAGAGCGCAGACTTACTTTTTTTTGTACTGGGTTCAAAGCAATCTCTATAGGGATGGTCACTAATTTTTCTACTTCCTCTGCACTTTGCCCCGGCCACTGTGCAATGATATCAATTTCAGTATTGGTTACATCTGGGAAGGCTTCTATGGGCATGTTCATAAAAGTGATTACTCCACTTATAACCAGTAGGGCAGCAAGAACCAAAATAAAAAACTTGTTTTTTAGTGAGAACCCGATTATTCCTTTAAGAAACTTATTCATGTACCAGCGGTTAGAAGTGGATCATTTAACTATTTAAAGAACCGTAAATAAGCAGTGCCTGTGATGCAATCAGGCGCTCTCCGGAAGAAACCCCGCTTTTAAGGTAAGCTTTCGTTCCATTGATACTAATTACATCAACCGGCCGGAGCTCAACATCCTTATTACCTTTAAGTACCACCACATAGTATTGACTATGATCATAGATTAGCGCAGTGCTGGCAATAGTAATCGCTTGTTTATGATCCCTGATAATAATAGATATGGTAGCAAACATTTGTGGCTTCAAAGCATAATCCGGATTATCCAGTACCACCCTCATTTTCATCACCTTGGTTGTAGGGTCAAGCACATTCATGAGCTTATTTACTTTGCCTTTAAAAATCCTGTCGGGATAAGATATTGTGGTGACCTCAACGGGGTCCCCTTCATGTACCTTGCCTATATTGGCCTCATAAACATTGGCCTGCACCCAAACATTCTTTAGGTCAGAAATGGTAAACATGCTCATGCCATTATCTGTCCGGATAGCCATTCCATTGGTTACATTTTTTTGAACAATAAAACCATTGAGTGGTGACTTTATAAAATACTCGCCATTTTTATTGTCACCATTAATGCTAAGCACTTTTTCTGCAGCCGTTTTTGCGGCTAGCGCCTGCTCGTAATTTACTTCAGCATTGGTTACCTCTACCTGTGAAGACAGCCCACTGCTAAAAAAGCTTTTTTGCTGATCCAACTGTTTTTTTGTCAGACGGACATTAGCTTCAGTATTAATCAATAAGGCATTGTAATTAGCAATCTCTGCACTCTTTATCATACCCAACACCTGCCCAGTCCTCACAAAATCACCTGGCTGAACATTAATATTTTGTACATTTCCACTAATCATCGGAAAGATATTAGATACCTTATCCGTATTAAAATCAACAATGCCATTAAATTTAATTGCATAAGTTAAATCCCCAGTCTTAACGGTATCAATTAAAAGGGTTTTCATTAAAGAATCAGGCACAATATACTTTTTCCTTTCTTCCGGTGCTTCTTTCGATCTGCAAGCCAAAAGAACCATAAGCAATCCAAGAACCAGAACGGAGCCGCTGTTAGTCTTAATGTATCTTGTATCCATAGGGCGTATTTATATAGGTAGTGTTTATTTATTTGTTAAAGAACGGGGTCCCGGTTACATAATTTAACTTCTCCAGCGAAGTAACCCGGTTAAGCAGTGCATTGTTCAGCAGCAAACTATTGTTCTTAAAATCATCATAATAACTTAAAAAATCCAGTAAACCAATGTTTCTGGAGATATAGTTTTTAAGTACTTCCTGCACTAAATGCGTATAATCCTGTTTAAATTTAGGGCTAAGACTATTGCAAAACAGCTCTAGTTTTAAGGCAATTTTATAATTGCTTGCCACATCACTTTCCACCTGGTTTTGCTGTTGCTGATACTGCATTTTACCTTGTTCAATAGCTACTCTTGCCTGACGGATGCCCCCCTGATTACGATTGAAAAACGGAAGTGAGAATGACAGCCCAATGCTGGTATAATTTGGGATGTAACTCCCTAATTTATCAAAATTACCACTTACCGTAATATCCGGGATGGCCAGTGCTTGCTGCACTTTTAAATTCACAGCATTGTAAGCCATATTTGCCTGAGCAATTTTTAAATCGCTGCGGTTCAGATTGGCAGAATCAAGCAATTTCTGATAAGGTACCGAGGTTAAGACCGGCTGTCCATATAAGTCATAATTATAGAGCGCCACCACCTCCGAAGTGGGTGACGCCTTGATCAGCATTTTAAATTCAGCATTTGTGCTCTCTATGCTGGATTGCAATGCAGTGTATTCGGCCTTTAAAGAATATAATAAAGACTGGATGCGTAATACTTCCTTTTCTGAAATATACCCCCTTTTATACTGCTCATCAAAAGCGACCAAAATCTTCTCTAAAGCATTTATTTCCTGATTATACACTTTTTCAGATTGCTGCTGAAAGTAAATACTGTAAAAGTCGTTCCTCAGTGTATACCTTAAGGTTCTTAGCAGATCAAAAAACTGATAGGTAGCCTGTTCTACTCCTACTTTGGCCAATTGGATGTTCTTGTTCCTTTTCCCGGCTGTTAGAAAAAGCTGGGAAATACCAATGGTATACTCACCATTATGAGAAGGGATGGAATCACTCTGGCTTAGGTCCAGTATCTTTTTAGTAACCGGATTGTACAAAACGCTGCTGAGGTCGAGCTGAGGATTTTGGAACAATCTGGCGGTTATGACCTGCGCCTTTGCATTATCAATATTATAATGCTGGATCATCAATGCCAGGTTATTTTTTAAAAACTGATTCTCGGCCTCGTTTAAAGTGAGTTTAAGGGTATCTGCGGGTAGTCCTTGGGACTGTACAGGATGAACTATAGCAATATACATGAAGCAAAGCAGTAACAACTTTAAACGCATACACATAGTATTTAAACTAAATATATAAAAAAATACTTGCACAAAAAAAACGTATTTTCCATGATGACGTTTTCGTTTTGACTGTTATATATTTGTGTATTAAGTTAAACACTTGCTTTATATTAGATATTTAATCATGAAATTGACAAGAACTTTTACTTATTTATTGAAGTCTTCTTTTACGCTTGTTCTTGTATGTTTCGGCTTATGCTTAAATGCGCAAACCACTTCTCAAAAATTAGACTCCTGGCTTAACGAAAACACGCCGGATATGGGTGGCCGTGCAGTACTTATGGTCTATAAGAATGGAAAGGTGGTTTATACAGGTTCTGCAAACAGCATGAGCGTGGGCCAAAAGGTTACTTCAAGGATGATAGCCCGAAAACAAGGAAAAACGGCAGACTTGCAGGATTATACGGTAAATACCCGGGTACAAATTGCAAGCTGCAGTAAATGGCTCAGTGCTGCATTAGTTATGACCTTTGTAGATGAGGGAAAACTTAAGACTACAGATACCATCGGAAAATACTTGCCTGTCCTATCAAAAAATGGCAAAGGCGGCATTACTCTTAGCGAATGTCTTTCTCATACAACCGGGATCAAGGCCCCCGGATTGAGAGAAAGTCTGCAAGATATGAAAGACATCAGTAGTATGGATGAGGCTGTAGCAAAGATCGCAACACTTCCTATGGAAGGTGTTCCTGGAAAAGTATTTAATTACAGCAATGTTGGTCTGCAGCTGGCTGGTGCAGTAATCGAAAAGATTAGCGGGGAAAGCTTTGAGCAGCTTTTCGCAGAACGGATTGCAAAACCATTGGATATGAAAAACACTGACTTTGGCCACAACAAAGTTTCCCTACCTGCAGGCGGCGCTTACAGTACTGCTGAAGATTACCTTAACTTTCTGGTCATGATTTTGAATAAAGGCACATTTAAGGGTAAACGGCTACTCAGTGAAAGCAGCATCAAGGAAATGCAAATCAATCGCATTACTCCAGACGTGAAGATTGCCTACTCTCCCGCCGAAGCAGGGGCACCAGGTTACGGCTACGGGGAATGGATAACTTCAGGATCAGTGACTAGCCCCGGGCTATTCGGCAGTTATCCTGTAGTGGACAACACGAAAGGTTATGCCGCTTTTCTGGTTACTTTCTACCTGAAAAATAAAGGGAAACAGCAGCGGTATGAGGAACTAAAAAAGCTTCTGGATACCATTTAATCTACCTTATGTACTTTTGTTGCTTGCCCTGTCCAAGTAAAAGGTATTTTAACCACTCATAGATTAATTAGTCGCCTTTGGTGTAATGATTTGTCCTTGTTTAATCACAGTCGCATCTTTAGTCACTCCTGTTTTCATAATGACCTGATTAGTTTTTATAGCTTTATTGACTTGATTTATAGAAAGCATACCCCCTGGAAGTATATGTGAATTCTTACGGTTTGCGATTTTTGCTAAAAAGCCATCACTACCAACAACTTTTCCATTTGCATCAACCTTTAACCAATCCCCAGTACAGACAAAATCAACTCCTTCAGCTTTTAAGTAGCCATTATTTAAAGTACAAACTGCTGTTTTACCAGTAGAAAATGTACTTACAATAAAGGTATAAGTTTTATCAGGCTGAGCTGGCTTACCTGGCCCTGGAATCCATTTGATGGGATCATAAGCTGCAACAATATCAAAGGATACAGGCACTCCTACAGGAATTTGACTAGCTGTATAATTCAATTTACAGTACTCCTGATCGCTGTTATCAATGGTATATAAAATTGTACCCACGGGTTTTGAGCCGAGAAAATAACCATCCTGACCATTATAAGCTCCTTTAATAGCACTATTATCAAACTCATTCGTAGTAAACTGAAGTGGGCAATACGCCTTCATCGTAAAAGCCCTGTAATATGGGAATATATCAGGATGATCAATTTCTGACTTTTTCCAATAAATACTTCCGCTGATAACCCCATTAGTGCTGTAGCTAATTGGTACTGGTGGTATTTTAGGAGCTCCCTCAGTTAAATCTATAGTAAGTATCTTCTGATCATTGTTCCATGAATTAATGGTATATTTAAATGGAGTAATAGCACTCACACTATAGCTGGCTGAGCCGATAAATGGATTGTCATAATATAGAATAAGACTGGTATCATAGGCCCCTTGTAATTTATACTTTATGGTCCCCTCCACACCACAGTAGGGAGAATTGAAAAGACCTATATATTGTCCATTATCAGAGGGCGGTATATGATCAGGCACCTTACTATGCCCTATATCACCATGATCTACCTGATTATTTTCCAGAATAAGATTTTTTGAAGTATGGTTATTAATGTAAAAAATGAAATGCTGTGCGCTAGCTGTTTTAAAAGTAAAAAACAAGAAGGAGTAAATAGCCAGCGGAAATGTAATATGTACTTTCATCAGTGTAAAATTTAGTACTAATTTAAGCCACAACAAATCTGAAAAATAGTAAAAAATCGCCAGACATAGCAGTTTTAATAATAGCAAGGTTCGAAGTAGCTAAAGCACTATCCCTTTTCTTTTACTTTGGTCCGACCAAGCCATTTCTCCGTCTCTACCACATTGAAATAAGGATTGTCTTTAAAGAGTTGTTTAATGATAGAAATATGATCATTGCCAATGATTAGGAATATGGCATTTTCTTTATAGTCTAACTGGGCAAGGATTTTTGAATAAATTAAGATGTTTCTGCGGTACCAATCGATGGTTAAATCGGCCCCTAAAAAATAATCAGATTCATTACTAAAGACATTGGTATTGCCAATTTGCGGATAAACATTAATGTAATGCGCATGAGAGGTCTGTTGCACTCTGGCTGAATTAAGCCAGCGTAGGTATTCCAATAAGTCGACCGATTTACGAACAGAATCACTTTTCATTAGCGTTGTTAAAGGTATGGTCATTCCCAACCCATTTTTCTTTGCCAGCTTATCCTGCTCATTGTGAGCCTTTGCATAGTTAACTAACTTCTGATAATAAACACCGTACATTCCGGGATGATCACATTGAAAGATATGCGGGTGGTTGAGCGCAACTGCAATGCGAGCACCAACTTGCCAAATTTCATTTCTTAGCTTTCTTAAATTTCCCTTTCTATATTCCTGGTACGAGCTATCCATCTTATTTTTATACTCCCATTCGGGCATCCTCTCCACAAAAACCTTATCAGGCTTTAAGTTCACTACCTTAGTTGCAAGTTGTTTAATGCTTTCCTGATGCTTTTCATCATTAACATCGTAAGTTAAAGTGTCAACTTGATTGAAGTGAAAAGTACCCAACAGGTAAACATTGATTTTTTTCGTTTGGGCAAAGGCCGAAAGATGAAGCACCAGGAAAGAGAAAAATAGGATGATTCGTTTTTTCATGAACAACGTTTTAAATATGAGTAATCCTCCAAAATAGAAGGTTTGTTCATATGACACCCGATTTAAAGAAACGTTGCATAGACACAAGAGTATTTTTCTTAAAAATATAAATCCTATATATCTTTAATTCCCAGCAAATACCAAATTGGTTTTTTCTTTACCTGTAATATTTTTATTGTAAATTCATTATTTGAAGATAACAACTTTGATATTATGAATAATTTTAAAACGAAACCATATCTAACCCTGATGATTTTTGCTTTAATGGCATTTTTCTTAATCTCAGGCTGTAAGGCGGGACTTGACAATCCTGCTAATTCATCTAAAGAGGTCGAGCAGGCTAATCTTATAAAATTAAAGAATGAAATCATAGAGCTGTCAAAAAAAGTGAGCTGTGAAGATGCTAAAGAATGGAAATTCATGCCAATAGGTGCAAAGGCCTGTGGCGGTCCATCAGACTATATCAGTTACTCCACTAAAATAGACACAAATGACTTTATAAAAAAAGTTAACTTCTACACTGCCGAATCAGAGAAATTCAATAAGAAATGGGGGATTGTATCAGATTGTACTTTGCTTAACCCACCAAAAGAAATAAGATGTGAGAACGGAAAAGCAGTACTTATTTATTAACAAACAAACCTTGAAGTTTTCCACTCCCACTATCTGCTTTACATCGGCAATATCCTACCCAAATAAACGCTATCTGTAACTCTTTTCCTAACTGCGCTGTTGATGTTTAAAAGCTATTCCATTGCTATCTATACCATAAACCTGTCCAGGAGCCACGAAAACCAGGGCACCATCTTCATAATCGTAGGGCTGACAGCCATATATCATGTCGCCACACTTGATATTTATCAAGAAATGTCCTACAAGCTGGAACATATCCCACTAGTGAACAGAAACAATATGAAAACTTATCTATTATATCTACTGTTATTTCTCACGGGATTGAGCCCTTATGGACAAGGGAGCCAGAGCAAGAATTTTAAGATGAAAAGAAGATTCCTCGAACTACATTAAAGTTCGAACTTATTAAAATGAACCATCAAATCACAGTTCACTTAAAATATTTTTCAAGAAAAATTGCAGTCCGCTAACTGTCGTTTTTTCATCCAAAGCATACTGCTTTTCGCCAGGCGTAATTACAAATGCCTTTTCCACCTGCAAATCATCCAATACATTATAAAAACCCTTAGAAAGAGAAGGAACTGTTGCATATTTAATTTCAATGGCAACTACTGGTTTAAGTCCGTCTACCAATATCACATCACATTCGGCCCCATGTTGCGTACGGTAATAATACATCTCCAGATGTTTGGGTTTCAACTGATAGATCTGCTCGACAACATAGCTTTCCCAGGAAGCACCGACAATCAGGTTTAACGGAAGCTCTGCACTACTTTTGATGCGGTTTAACTGATGTAGTAAGCCACTGTCCCGAATATAAACTTTTGGTGCTTTTACCACACGTTTTCCAACATTAATGTACCATGCAGGTAATTGTCTAACCATGAAAGCACCTTCCATGAAATCCAGATATCTCTTTATTGTTGTGCTGCTCACTCCCAATGCCCGGGCATAATTTTCTGCAGTCCAAATACTCCCTGTATTTGCAGCTAGCATATACCAAAAATTACGAATAAGTACCTCAGAAAGGTTAACTCCAAAAAGAAGGTTAAGATCACGTTCTATATATGCCCTGATAAAGTTTTCTGCCCATAGTGAAAACTGCTGATTGTTAGCACTTGTTAATGCGTTCGGAAATCCTCCCCTAAACCAATGCTGCTCTTGAGAAATACCACTATCAATTGCCTCCAATAAATTTATTGGAGACATTTCAGCAAAAGCAATACGCCCTGCTAAAGATTCAGAAACCCCTTTCACTAATGCTGGTGATGCAGAACCAGTAAGTATAAATCTTCCTGCTACTCTGTGTTGATCTATGATAGGTCTTAATTGTCGGAATAGATCCGGCACGCGTTGAATTTCATCAAGGACTATACAAGCATCTTTATATTGTTCAAACAAGAACGCAGGATTCTCCATACGCGCAATGTCATCGTCATTTTCAAGATCGAAGTATATTACTTGTTGTAGACTGCTTTTTAATAGCTCACGGGTGAGTGTGGTTTTCCCTACTTGCCTTGGACCTAGTAGAGCGACTGCTGGAAATGTCCTAAGCAATAAAACCAATTCTTCTTGTATTCTACGTTCGATCATAGATCAAAAGTACATAATCTTCCGAGTAATATTCAAATTTAATTTGAATATTACTCGGAAGATTATGTGAAACCGTACTATTATCCATTTAATATTTTACAACAACAGAATAGTAGTAAATAATATTTAAGCAAAAAAAAAGCTGCAGATATGAATCTGCAACCTTTAGTAGTTTTTAAAATTTTTAACACCATACTAATACAGTGTTAAAATTCGTACCCGAGAGCAGATTCGAACTGCCACGCCGTTGCCAGCACCAGCCCCTCAAGCTGGCGCGTCTACCAATTTCACCACCCGGGTAGGTATTTATTGTGCAAATATAGATTTATTCAGATAATATCGTCAACCCATCATAGGCTAATTTTATATTTGCAGGTAAATCTTTTTCCACAACTGCATGAAGTCCTAAATTATGACTGATATGCGTAAAGTAAGTAGTCTCTGCGCCTATCTTTTGCGAAAACTCAATCGCCTCATCTAAAGTAAAATGCGAAATATGTTGTTCTCTTTGCAAAGCATTCACTACAAGAATTCGAGTTCCTTTTATTTTTTCTAAAGTATCCTCAGCAATGGTCTTTGCATCGGTAATATAAGTAAAGTCCCCTATCCTAAATCCTAGAATAGGCAATTTATAATGCATAATATTGAGTGGAACAATGGCTGTATGACCAACATAAAAAGTTTCATCAGTAATGGTGTGTAGCTCTATCTGTGGTAATCCGGGATAACGAATATCTGAAAAAATATAGGAGAATTCCTTTTTTAGCGCATGTTGTACCCGTTCCGTTGCATAAATATCGATATGCTTTTTTAATAGGTAATTGAACGGTCGAATGTCATCAAGGCCAGCCAGATGATCTTTATGCTCATGAGTAAACAATATCGCATCAAGATCTTTCACTCCCGCACGGAGCATTTGATACCTGAAATCAGGACCACTATCGATCACAATGGTCTTATCCCCGGTTTCTAACAATACCGAAACCCTTAAGCGTTTATCCCTATGATCTGCTGATTGGCAAACTGCACAATTGCAGGTAATAACAGGAATACCCTGCGATGTGCCCGTACCTAAAAATGTAACCTTCAAAATATATTTGTTGCAAGCATGTAATCAAACTTAAATAAATTACCTTAGGTCTACAACCTCTACACCAGGATATTTCTTCGCGTCAAAAGTAAAAGTCGATTCAGGCACTTTTACATTGGCTACGAAAGTTTTCACGTTATAAGTATACCTGTTTCCATTTTTCTCCAGAATAAGTGCGCTGGCAATTTGCTTAGCAGCCTTATCTATGCTTAAACGTATTTTAAAGTACGATTTGTTGATGTCAGTCGGAGTCAGGTCGATCATCTGGTAAACCTTGGTACCTATCTTATTATCTCCGGTATATAAATACTTAAAGCCCTTTTCATAAATGGTAAATATTTTTGCCGGATTCAGCGCATCATCACTATGGTTTACATTCGTTACCTGAACTTCTTTTTCTTCTTTCAAATAGGTCCAAAGAGTTTTGCCATCGCTAATCATATCCTGCGTGGTCATATTAACCTTGTATTTATTCGCATTGGCTTTTACATATAAAGTACCTTCCTGAGTATCCTTAGCATTAGCTTGCTGATTGTTGATTATCAATGTAAAATCAGCCTTTACCACATCATAAGAACGATATTTTTTACTTACTTCGTTCAATATAATTTTAGCTTTGGCATCCGTCTGCGCGCTTACTTCATGTATATATCCCACTGCTGCAATCAACAACAACACAATTTTTTTCATCCTATTTCTATTAAATATTAATCTTTATCCAGGTTATCCAAAAACTGTTCCAATGCATAATCATCAGGTATCAACACCTCGCGTGCCTTACTACCTTCAAATGGGCCTACCACTCCCGCAGCTTCCAATTGATCAATGATCCTGCCCGCCCTATTGTAACCCAGTTTTAATTTTCTTTGGATTAATGAAGTAGAACCTTGCTGGTGCATCACAATTAACCGCGCTGCATCCTCAAACATAGAATCTCTATCAGATATATCAAAATCCATTTTAGCATTTTCAGCGGCTTCATCAATATATTCAGGCAACTGATAAGCCTCAGGATATCCTCTCTGATTTCCAATAAACTCAGAGATACGATCCACTTCTGGAGTATCCACAAACGCACACTGCAACCTGATCAGATCATTACCAGTAGATAAAAGCATATCCCCACGACCAATCAGCTGATCAGCACCACCACTGTCCAGAATTGTTCTGGAGTCGATTTTAGACAATACCCTAAACGCCAATCTGGCCGGAAAGTTCGCCTTAATCGTACCCGTAATGATATTCACTGAAGGACGTTGCGTAGCTAAAACCAAATGAATACCTACCGCACGGGCCAACTGTGCTAAACGGGCTATTGGCTGCTCCACCTCTTTACCCGCCGTCATCATCAAATCTGCGAACTCATCTACAATCAAAACGATGTAAGGTAAGAACCTATGCGAGTTGTTAGGGTTCAGTTTACGTTTAACGAATTTTTCGTTGTATTCCTTTAAATTCCTTACCTGCGCATCTTTCAACAGATCATAACGCTGATCCATTTCTATACATAGTGAATTTAGGGTATTGATTACTTTTTTAGTATCCGTAATAATAGCATCCGCCTCACCAGGCAACTTGGCCAAAAAATGACGCTCTATTTTATTAAATAAAGTCAACTCTACCTTTTTAGGATCAACCAATACAAGTTTAAGTTGCGAAGGATGCTTTTTATACAGCAAAGAGACTAAAATAGAGTTGATACCAACAGATTTACCCTGCCCGGTTGCTCCCGCTACCAATAAATGGGGCATTTTCGATAAATCGCCAATATAGACCTCGTTTGAAATGGTTTTACCCATAGCAATAGGAAGATCCATAGTTGTTTGCTGAAACTTTTCCGTTGCCAGAATACTGCGCATAGAAACCATTTCAGGATGCATATTAGGTACCTCAATACCAATAGTCCCCTTACCCGGCATCGGAGCAATGATACGGATACCCAAAGCAGCCAAACTTAAGGCAATATCATCTTCAAGATTTTTGATTTTAGAGATCCGCACACCTGGAGCCGGTATAATCTCATAAAGCGTTACGGTTGGTCCGATGGTTGCTTTAATCTTATCAATCTCTATATTATAATGATTCAGCGTCTCTACAATTTTA
This sequence comes from Candidatus Pedobacter colombiensis, assembly GCA_029202485.1. Classification (NCBI taxonomy): domain Bacteria; kingdom Pseudomonadati; phylum Bacteroidota; class Sphingobacteriia; order Sphingobacteriales; family Sphingobacteriaceae; genus Pedobacter; species Candidatus Pedobacter colombiensis. The sequence continues at coordinate 3,653,522 of CP119313.1, forward strand.
TTCTTATTGGCTTCAAGCTCCTCAGCATTTACAGAGATTTTATTAGAACCATAATTTTCTAAAAGATCAAGATGCGGATATTTATAGCTTGATAAATCCAGCGTTGGATCATAGTTACCAAACTGCGCTACCAATTCATCCGATTTTTTCTCTTCTTCCGTTTTCTCTATGGTTAGCTCTGGCTCAGCTTTAGGGCTTTCTGGTATAGGCGTAGTTTCTACTGTTGGACTAAGTTCTATCGGTGCTGCCATCACGTTTACCGCAGGAGTAAATACCGGAACAATCTCTTCTTCTTCCTCCTTTTCTTCAAATCTGGACGGAGTAATTACAATATTTTGTTCGCGTTTACGCTGATTCCCCAACTTGTCATTCAAATTAAACTCAACAGGTTCCGAACGTACCTCACTTTCCAGCTCAAAATCTTCCGGCGCATCAGGTATAACAACAGCTTCCTTCTTTTTACGTTCCGGAATTTTAAAATCAATGTTATAAGCAATGATCAATATAGTTAAAGCTAAAAAAGCAATAAGCCCACCTACTCCGGCAATCCCAATTTGCGCGACCAACAATTTATTAGTCCAGTAACCAAATTCGCCCTCCACATAATGAGGTGTATTGGAAACAAAAGCATGGCCAAAACCAAATGTTAAAGATAGGAACAGTAAAAAGAATAAGCTGTATCCCAATGTTTTTTCAATAGAGAAGATTTTAACCTTAAACAGCAGACGATAACCGATAACAAAAAATACAAATACAAATAGAAAAGACGCCAATCCGAACCATTTGTAAATAAACTGATGCGATAACAATGCACCCACTTTACCCAACCAATTTTGTACAACTGGCGCTATATTTACCTGCTGAAGCTCTTCAGTTGTTTTAAAAAGATTACTCCAACCTCCATTTGCGTCTATTACATAACTATAATCTTCTTGCCAGGTAAACAAATAAGACGTAAAGGCAATGAGAAAATAGAGTGACAAAATTAAGAATACCAGTCCGATGATCTTAAACAATCTACCGTCCTGAAAATTAAAACGAGGTAAAATCTCTACTCTTTCTTTAAATGGTCTGGTAGTGGATGATCTCGAGCTTTGCTTCTCCGCAGGCTCATTTTTAAATGAATTTGACTTAAACTGGTTTCCCCTTACCGACATCTTTAATTACTGATTTTAATAATTAACAAATATAAAACATATAGTTGTATGTGCTAAGTTATTATAAACATTGCTAAAAAAACTTTTTATTTACAACCAGCGCCCTATTTGCCTATATTAAATTATTTAACCATTTTTAACCGAAATTTAACATTAGAAATGACGGATCTAGAGACATTAATCGAAACGGGAAGTAGACAGGATATTTTTGATCTTTTAACCGAAACCCCTACCCTTGCTACTAAAGACACCAGTCATGGTATGTCTCCCATTTTGCTGGCCTGCTATTACAAAAAACCTGAAATTGCTGCCTTAATAGCTAATTTCGCTAATCAAATCAACCTGTTTGAAGCCTGCGCTCTGGGCAAACTCGAAGAAACGGCATTCATAACAGAACGTAATCCCAATACGGTGAACGCCTTTTCTAAAGATGGCTTTACGCCATTAGGCCTGGCTGCCTATTTTGGCAATGAAGAGATAACCAAACTCCTGATATCTAGAGGTGCAGATGCAAATATACCTGCCAACAATGGTTATAATGTTTTTCCAATTCACTCTGCAGTAGCTTCGGGAAACCTCAACATCACTAAAATATTAATCAATGCCGGAGCAAATGTAAACGTAGCTCAACAGGCAGGTTTTACACCACTTCATGCCGCAGCACAATTAGGGGATATTGAATTGATCATATTGTTGTTAGAGCACTCCGCAGAAGTTGACATGAGAATGGAAGGTGGTAAATTACCCTCCGATCTTGCAAAGGAAAAGGGCTTCCATGAAATTGCAGAAATCCTTAAAGTTTAACTAAACATCCCAGATCCGCGTCCTGATCTTTTTAATATAATGCCTTACATCCAATACCAATGCGGCAAGTATATAAAACACGATCGGAAAGCCGACAGCCAAAAAAGAAGAATAGATAAAAAACAATCTGATTTTACTGATGGATATACTTAACCGCTCTGCAAGATAGGTACATACCCCAAAACTCTGCTTTTCAATAAAAGTAATGATCCGCTGGAACATGTTATTTTTTTAAGATTTTAATTCCTATAGCACAATTTAGGCATTTTTTCTGACTACAATAGAATTTATTTAACTGAAGTAAAGCCTGGGATGTAAAAGCGCGGTCTGCTATAACCCCTGCGCTTACATATTGATTTACAATAGCATTGCTTTCCGAAGGAATGCGCTCCAGAAAATCAATCGCTCTGTCTACCAGTTCAGGTTGATCCGTATACTTCCCATAAGAGAATAAAAACAGGCAAACGGTATTGATAATGATGTTATGAACGAACTGTAGCCCCGGCTGAACAATGACCTTCCCGGTATTTTTATTGAAATGGTAATGAGTTCGCCAATATTCATTTACAGGCAACTCACTAAAAAGCACCTGCATTTCGGCCACAGAACCTGCTTTTAATATTTTTGAAAATAGATGATTGGATTTTAGAATTAATGCAGCAAACTGCGCCAATCTAATCGTAGGGAAATTCTGTGGCCGCATTCTCAAAAACTTCCATAAAGCAGACTCAATATGGGTTAAACTATGCTTCTTCCTCAAAAAGGCATATTCCTTTTGTAGTTGTCTTGGATAGACTTCAATAAATGGTTGTTCCAAAAATCCTGCCTGTCCAAATATAAGCGCTGCTATTTGCAGAGCATTGTCTTTATATTTAGAAAAAAGATGATGTGGTAAAGCATCGGCAAGTAATTCAAATGGGACTGCATTTACTTTAAAACCAAAGTTTCTGGCCAGAAAATAGTAAAACGTCTGTTCCCAGTCTCCTCTGTTTTGACTGAGCTTCTTAAATACCTCTTCCGATTTTTGTTCAAATCGCTCTATCATTACTCTGGATAAAAAAGCATCTACTACAATCCGATCCACATCTGCAATATGTTTTTGGCAAGGGAAAGGATTTACCGTAGCGATGAGTTCACTATAATTAGCAAATAGATGGTCAGAAAAAAGATTTTTAAGCACAAGCACAGGTACCAAACTGCCGTTTGTCCGATAAATTGGACTATCATATTGATAAACCACATGAAGGACAACGGAATTGTAAGCAGGATTGTGTTGGTGACCATGGGCAAGCCAATCGGAAGATTTGAGGTGAATCTCTACATCACCGACCCAATTCAACCCATCAATAACCAGTTTAGCTCCGCTAAAATCGGGTCCAGCGTGTTTATTTAAAATACCAGGATGTAATACCTGTAATTCCTCTCCGTCTTCACAGTAAAGTTTAGCCGAATTAAGCAGCCTAAACTGCCATATAAAGTGTAAAAAATGCTCAGAAAAATCCATCTCCGAGAATTTAACGCAAAAAAATTAATTGAACCACAAAAACGGCAGTTCTTTTATAAGAGCAAAAACGAAAAATAAAAAAGTTAAAAACCAAACTTCCAAAAGAAAAAAAACGCGCTAGATAATTCAGCGCGTTTAAAGTTTAACGAATCTTTACAACAATATAGACAGCCAAGTATGGTTGCATGTTGTTATGCGGCTGACCTCCACCAGACGGCCTTGTCCTAGCTCCTCCGCTTCCCCCTCCGTTATATCCCTGGTAAGCACCCGCTCCGCCTGAACTAACGCTTCCGGATTCCATTGTATGATCATGATTTGGCATTTCAGCAACTGTAAGTTTATGTGTTTTTTCTCCCCCTAATTCTCCGATAGTATAATTTGTTTGGAGACCAGTAACAGAATCAAAATACCTACCAACTCCAATTAAAGAACGCCCCTGAGCGTCTTTAGTCCCATTGTTACCATTCATCAACGCCCATCCGTCCCATCTTGGTGTTATTCCTAAGCCTGAAGCATCAAAACTAGCCATAAAGGTTCCATCAAAATCGTAGATCTGTCTGATCGCCCCCTTGACATCCACCGCTGCTATTGTATCACTGATATAATCTTTAATGTTATACAAGTTTGTGTTTTTTATCTGTAGCTGAAGCATGGACGATCGGGCTCCTACAATAGCTTTAGCCTCCCTGTACACATTTTTAGATTGTTGATCTGCAAAAATTTTAGGATCGGAAGCCACAAAAGCTCCTTTCACTAAGGTCTTAGTCGCATAATCGGATAAATTGGAGGCGCCATCAAAGCGCAATACCTCACCGGAAATGTAAACTACACCGGCAGCAATACTCAAAGTACCATTACCGTGATCGGTCACTTCGCAGCCCGACAGTGCTAAGTCAATTCCTAAACCAGCAAGCATTGAATTGTTCATCATAAACAATTCATTTTGCATATTGATCAGGTAATCCATCTGACGCGGATAACCGCCTTGTATTTTTAAAAGCTCTTTCATATTAATATAATTCTATAGTAAATCGGCGACCGGCCATGGTATATTTTAAGATAAATGCCTTGATTTCATTTACTTTGAGCGATAACGCAACTGGGACTCTCACCACAAAATCAACATCCGGCACATACTCATTGGAAAAGAAATCGTAATCCTGCTGATTGTTAAACTCTCCGGAGAGGTAGTCAAATTCCTCATAATGCGTATCCGTAGATAAGTATTCATAAGCACCGTCCACGTAATCGAGCTGATGAACCAAATAGATATCAGTTACTTCAAAACGATCGTTCAGCGCTTTTGTAAGTCTATTTACAGAGCTGTTAATGGTTGCCACAGCAAGTTTATTACTCCTGTACGACATAAATGCAGCATACGTTGTGCTTAGCGGTGACAATGCTGTTTTTAGCCAGATCAGATGAAGCGGTTTATGAAACATCTTCGCCAGCAGCAGGTCTGTTAACCTGTTAATATTAAAAGAATACCTCATCCTGCGATATAATTAAAAGTGGCCGATAATGGAAAATCCGGATCTATTTTAAAATACCCCGAACTTGCCTGATATTTTGAAGTAAAAGAAGTATAAGGATCGGTACCTTGCTTAGCCGCAATGTTGATCACTTCCACCTGTTCCTTGGTCACACCTGGAACCTGTTGAAGTGCATCAATCATTTTGTTTACGTAAAATACGGCATCAAATTCAAGCGTATTGATGTAGTTGACAAAAGCAGCTTCTACATTTGGAATCAGATTATCCAGATCAATCTGTGCATTATAATAGATATTTAGGCTGACCTTCATCAAATCAGCAGGTAAACTTTCTACAGCGATACGGGTTCCCGCAGGCCGAATTTGCTGACAATAAGAAAGCAATCCCTGTGCTTCCTGGGCACTGAGTTCCATTGGCTGATTAGCCACAATCTTTGCAGCCTTGATTTTCACAATCCCACGTTCATCGGTGATCGAAACCAAACCGACAATCTGTTTGGCTACATCAATAGCGGGATATACGTAGTGATTGTTCAGGAACTGCAGCAATTCGCCATGCTGATATTCCTTTGTGCGCAATGCCCACCAATACAAAGTTCCATATTGATTGTTATCAATGATCTCCTGAACTTCAGCTTTAAAAAGATCCATTTTGACTTCAAAGAGGTGAATAATACGAGCGAAGACCATGAGCCAGTTGCTCCAGATTGCTGTGGAACTCGGACTATTCAGTTGTTCCAATTCCGGTTGTGCCTGTTTTACCAACAGGGCTTCATTATAAATAATATCTGTTTCTCTTGCCATTATCGTTCTGCATTTACGGTTATCTCCTGGTCGTTAATTATTGTTTCTATTGTTGAGGCGTCGAAGCCATCCAGCTGTAGTTGCAGTCGGATTTCCTGCTTTAACTTCATGATGGTAATGTGATCAAGACGGCTGTTTTTATAGCGATCTATACCGATACCGATCAGCGGCTCGTGCCTGAGCTGCCCCGGGGAGTTCATCAACACCAGCATGATGTGCTGATCGTCGGAATAGCCTACCGAGAAATCCCCATTCTCCACTAACAAATCATTTGTTGAGGACAACATGATATCACTTACATAACTCATTCTATCGTATGATTAAAGGTTCCCGAAACCGGACCATTAGGAGCAGCCAGACCACCTGTATACTTTATCGTTGCGGACTTCACATAAGTATCAATCGCCGTAGCCAGGGCGTTGATAAAATCATCTTTAGCTGTCAGCTCATCTGCATTTGAACCCATCGTATGCTCATACATATTGGTCAGGTCCTGAACCAGTTGTTTCTTATTTAAGCTCATTTTAGTAGATTTTTAATACGTATTTTTAGATTATTAATTCCCGGTACATTTTTAGGGGCATAGATCTTCAGCATCTCCTCACAAAAGCTGGTCAGGATACCCTTAAGATCTTCTTTATCGTTCTTCAGGCTCATACCACCTTTAGCCATTTGAAATACCTGGCCCTGGATCTGTATGGAAAGCTCATCCACTTCGCTAAACATCGCGACATAGTATTGCGTTCTGTTATTGTCAATTGGCGCCAGGATCACTGAACTTCCAATTTTAGGAATGAGCGTGCTACCATTTTTTTGCTGATCCACCGAAGCCCTTAACCTAACATCCAGCACTTCTCCTTCGGTCAGCGTTTCCACATCGCAGGTGAAATTATCCAAATCGACTGACTTCACAATTCCAACCACCGCAGATAAAAATGCTCCTTTTGTTATTTCTTTTATCAGATCCTTCATTACCCTGCTTTATATCCTAATTCTACATTCCTTCGGAAACCGGAGCTTCCAAAATTCACTTTTACGGTATCTGCGAAGTATAAACCCGTTCGCTCCGGAAACATATTATCTTCCACCCGTATGATATCACCATGCTTTACAATAGGATTTCCAAATCCGGTGAGCGATCCTTTATAACCTGCCACCTTAAGCTGGTCAAGGAAAGTTTTAGCCAAATCTGTGACTGATGAATGATTAAGATTTACCGGACATTTCAACGTTCGATTATCGCCGTCCTTGTCTCCGACCTTCACCTCTACCTTGCTATTATCGCTTTGAACGGAAGTTGCTGTAACCCCAATTTTCACATCTTCAGACATGCGGTAGGTCAAGCTGTTATCTACCACATTTTTATTCAGGTTATAAATAACCTTATCACTGGTAGACAATGCGTATGGACCAAGTCCGACATTCAAGACAACATCATTTAATGATTCATCGTATCTAAAAAAGCTATAGATCCCCTGCTGTTCTTTAAGATCTTCAAGCACCTTTGCCGCACTTGAATTAACGATCCTATAACTGCCCAGATCACGATCCACAACTTTACTTTTCCCTTTATAGATGAACGAAATCAACTCTTTTAAGGTCACTTTTCTCCAGGCCTGACTGAATGTTGTTTGCTTCAGGTTCCACATTTCATCTGCACATTCGATGGAAAAAGGCGTTTTAGCATCCACCCTACTCACATAACCGGTAAATTCTCGCTTCAGACTACCATCATAACCAAGATTAATCTCCACCCTGGAGCCCCTGACAATAATATCATTGATATCGTTATAAACACTATTCTTCAACCGAATATGCCGGGGCAGGGTGATCCTGGCTGTATCTGTCAGGTTTTTCCAGGAACTTTCAATTTCTACAGATGCAACGGAGTCGAACATTAATGTATAAGCATCTTTAGGCGTTGTAATTTGTATGTTTAATGAAAGGTTTAGCATCTTCTTATTTATTTATCTGTTTATCAGAGATGGACAACCTGGCCATCTCCTGTAATTTCTCCAGTCTGCTTAAAATCGTATCACTACCAAGACCGATGAGAAAAGCAAAGCCCATGGTCATGTCCTGTCCAAAAAACTCCGATGAAAACCGTAATGCGATAAACACCGGAAGTAAACTTGCCAGCAACTTCAGCAGGTTGTCCTGAAGCAGAAATCTCCATGAAAACTTAAAGGGGGTATGCTTACTCAATTTATTCCGCTTTCTGGCTTTTATTCTTAGAGAGAGGACAGTCCCGATTAAGGCAATGATCATGGCCGCAAAAAATGTGGGTAGATCAGTGTTTCCCAGTAGTAAATGGCTGAACTTTTCCATAAAATATGTTTAATGATCCGGATATAATTCGGAAAATAGATAAAGTGCATACTTATTAATACAAATCCAATTTTCGCCATCACTTTGAAAAGTCAGGTACTGTTGCACTGTTTCCATTATATAAGCTCCGTAATCCGCAGCCCTAAACCCACGAATAAAGATCCTACCCTCCAAATCCAAAACCTGATGATTTCCAGACACCGAAAGGTTCCAGTTATTTGTGATAGTTGAGTTTCTAGCCTTATAAATAAAGTTGATTACCTTACCAACATTAACCGTTGGGTCGGGAAACGTCAAAGTCCGCAACAAAGTATCTGTATTTACAGGAACATTTACCAGATTGTTAGGACCAATAGCACCAAACGTATAATCTGAATTCATTGGAATGGTAAATGCCGTACACGAAAAATTCTGAGCAGCGTTATTCAACAATTGATCTACCTCTTTATAGCGTGCCAACCTTGCCCATCCATAATTAATCCCTTTATACTGCCAGATCGTAGAATCCGGCAGGTGAAGATAAAATTGCGAAGTAGTCAGCTGTTTGAAATTAGCGTCAAATGGAGGCGCGACCTCCTGAGCAGCCAGTTTGAACACAAACAGGACTGCTAAAAGCGTATAAATATATTTCTGCATTTTTATAAAATTTTATAGTAACTCATTAATACCTAAACAGGAACATACCTGTTATTCGTGGCGATCCAATGGTGTCCATTGCTTTGAAAAACAAAGAACTTATTGTTTAAATCTTCTAAGCCATCCGGGCTTGATGCGGAACGAAAACCATTGGCAAAAACGTTCATGTTCGCATCCACAATATTCCCCGCAGAGGCCGTTCGGATACTCCATAAATTTGTACCACCACCAGGCTCAGCTTTCAGAAAAAAGGTCATGGATTTCCCTGCGTTTAAGGATGGGTCGGGAAATGTCAAGGTTCGCACGATTGCATCATTATTATCAGGGACAGTGATGAAAGTGTTTGAGCCTATAGATCCAATTGTATAATTTGAATTCACAGGGATATCGATTGAAGATTCAACCACGGGCCCAGAAGTTCCTTGAGAACGACTAGCTTTTAACACAATTACTCCATTCATCCTATAATCCCCCACATAGACTGCTAGATAATTAATCACCCCATCCTTTATACATTTATTATATCCGAAGCTATTGACAGAATGAAATTCGCCGTCAGGAAATTGATGATAAATATTTTTTTCGTCGATATAAACTACCTGTACATCTGGATACAATCCGAATAATTCTCGTCTGTTGTTCTGATTAAAATCAATCTTCACAGGTACTCCATCCGTATTATATATAAAGGGAATAACTTCCATATTCTCAGTCGCCTCAGTTGGTACTATAGGAGACAATGCCGGAGTCGATTTGATCAAAATATGCCCAGCAGAAGAGCTGTGCCACACAAAAACTTTATCAATCTTACCATCGACAATTGTTTTCTCAGGAATAGATAGCATACGAGCAAATGAACCATCATTATGCTCCCAGCATTCTATATATGGATAAAGACCAAATCTGTTCTGTCGATTATTTTCTTTAAAGTCTATTTCAATAGGATCCGTATTTTCTTCATAATGAAAGACCTCATAATCTCCCTCTATATTTACCGGAGGAAGAACTAATGGACCAGATCCAGATTTCAAGAGAACATACCCTTCCCTAAAAGCCATGTCCACAGTTAGTTTGGTAATTAAACCATTAACTACTGTTTTATGAATATTAGTTGACGAAAGCGAATAGTCACCTCCACCTATTATCACCCACATCTCTATGTCAGGAAACCTTCCAAACAACTTCTGCCTGTCATTAATCGTAAAGTCAATGATCAAGGACGTATCCAAACTAAAAGAAAATGGAATCATCTCGTAATGTCCTTCGTTTGTTGATGAAGGAGGAACCACTAGAGCAGGAGAGGATTTAATTACCGTATACCCATTTCTGAGCCTTCCTAATATATTTATAGATTTCAAAGTCCCATCCTCAGCTAATTCCCTGCTATATCCAGTCCATTCTGAGGCCTCACTTTGTTCACCCGGTTGAAAGGAAAATGATTCAATGTGTGGATAAAGACCAAATCTCTCTAGTCTGTTGTTAATGGTCATATCAAACGTAATTATATCCTGTGAATTACTCATTGGAACAATCTCATAATATCCATTTACATCATTTCCAGAAGTTTTTCCGACAACATCCGGCCCGGACTTCAACAACATGTACTGACCTGGAGAGACACCGCCCACCGTGATAGAAGTTATCTTTTCATCCATATAGTCCTTCTTATAAGAATATACGCCGTTGAAATATTCTACCCCATCTCCGTCTTTCTCCCAGATCTCCACAGTAGGATAAAAGCCAAAAAGTTCCTGCCTGTTGTTCTCTGTAAAATCAATGGTTAAACCAAGGGGATTATACTCCGTAATCTCAATCTTCTCCATATTCACTCCACCAAAATCACCTTTGATGCCTTGAATACCACGTTCCCCTTGAAGTCCCTGAATACCTTGTTCACCAGGCACTCCCTGAATACCCTGCTCGCCGGCATTACCATTGTCCCCTTTATCACCTTTAGGGCCTTGGATCCCAACAGGGCCCTGAGGACCGGTATCTCCTTTTAGTCCTGCCTCCCCACGATCACCTTTATCACCTTTAGCTCCAGCAGTACCAGGCTGACCTTGCTGCCCCGCTGTACCCGTCGGCCCTTGTGGCCCCTGAGTAACCAAACTGATCTGCTGTTGTACAAAAGACCAGATATGAGCCTTCAGCTGGCTGATATTGTACTTTTTGGTGTCGCCGGTTCCCTGTCCCTCGCTGACAGGAATCTCATACTCGTCGCGCAGACTTGTACCCTGGATTAACTGCCATATTTTTTTTAACTCAAACGCCATCTAAATACCAATTAAACTATCATTATTCATTACTATTATTTCTTCTGAGCCGGTAGCAATTACCTCTTCTGTAACCATTGACAACGTACTACTCACCATCATGCTTTTGCTCTTATAATATCTGGCCACCTCATCAGATTCCGTCAAATCTCTAAGCAAGAGCACCTGTCCGGCATACACATCGTCATCAAGCTCCAGATTGTTCATATCGCACAACTCGACAATGGCATCCGCATCTCCGTACTCCTGCATCGCGATATCCATAATATTTTGTCCCACTATTACTGTTACCTTTCTCATTTTAAAAGCTTTCTTTCTATCAGATCCAATTCATAAGGAAGATCACTCACTGCAGCTATTTTAAAAGGCTGAACCTGAATATGCCCTTCCAGCACAGGAAAACTATATTCCTTAATGGCCATCCGGTCGATCCCCAACCTGTTTAGGTATAAGCTGGATACCTTCAATGATCTGGGGATGTCGAGGATCCTTTTCATTTCGGCAACCTGACGATCCGGATATTCGTCTGCATTGTAATTGATGATGAATCCCTGTATGTTAATCTGATAATCCCCCAGACCGATATACTCCAGTACCGATCCGTTACGTCCTACCACCTCCGTGCTTACAATTTTTTTTGCCTGCGACACATCCAGCAACAGCTCATAGGGAAACGTGTATTGCGGAACTACCCCATCATCACGTTTGCGCTTCTGCTGCATATCGTAATAACTAAATTGCTCTGCCTGTATCTGAATAATTTCATACACAGGTGTACCGATGGGAGACATCACCTGCGACTGTGTAGGCGCCCCCTCTCCCATTCCCTCCACAGCAAAGGATGTACTTTGTATTCCAAACTGCGTTTGAAATAACTTTGGCAAATAAAAACTAACTGATGCCATATCTTATAATTCTAAAGTTTCTCCGTCTTTTAGTGAATACCGTTTACTTTCAAAGCTCATTGCCCATTGCAGCCATCTCCAGGCTTCAAAATAATCCTGGTCGTTCAACTGACCAGGATTGATTTTGAGATGATACCAGATGAGTGAATTGATCTTTAAAATCAGATCCTCACCTGGCACATCGGAGATTGCCGGAGCGTCGCTTAGTGCTTTTTTATGCTCGCCTCTAAGAACTTAATGGTTCCTGAAGCCTGTAAAGCCGCAGCCATAGCGATATCCTCATCAGTCTTGCAGCGCAAATCGCCACCCAACCAGGCATTATTCAGAATGAACTCGCCACATTCCAGGATTTTGTCCTTTGCATACAAGCTCATTGCTACCGCCACATGATCGCGGCGTGGTTTGGTAATGTAGCAGGTAGCTACATCATCCCCTGCCACCACTACCTGAATTTCATTGACCACTAAGCCGCTGCTTTTCCAGGCATCAAATTGTGCCTGAGTAATACCACCCGGTAATAACTTCAGTGTTTTTGTTTCAGTCGCCATTATTTTTTATTCCAGTTAATGGTGGTCACATACAATTCCAAAGGAACTGCAATTGCTTCAGCATTGCCATTTCCGGCTTTTTGAGATCTTTTGGTAATCTTGCAGCTTTTCAACACATGAGTAACCAGATTGCCTGTTTCATCATCCAGATAAACCACTGTCACATCGAATGGAGGGATGTCCTGAAGTCTTTTTCCTTCCGGCAGCGATTGAGATAAAGCTTCCACCTCAGTCATCCAAAGCGTCATTTTTGCTGAAGCTTTGTAATTTCCCTGTGTGTAGCCCAGCGGATATTTGCCGGCGCCTTTTACCGAGGTTACATCCTCCTGATCGTCATAGTCGATCTCTGAGATACCTTGTAATGTTCGTCCAAGTACGTTCACTCGTACATCTGCCCAGGAATATTGTTTCCCGTTAATCTTTACATTCATATTAATTAGATTTTAGTGGATTTTTAAAGCCAATTGAAAGGGTTAATTTTCTACCGATTGCTACCGGTACAAAGGTGATTTCTGTGGTAATTTCGTCGGTCTGAAGAATGTTCTGATCCGGATCAATGTATGCATCTACGCCTCCACTGAGATCTCCATTTTCTACCAGTACATCTAAAGAAGAAGAAATGGTATTCTCTAGAGCCTTGCGTTCTTCAGGAAGAATCTTGCCTGTAACAGCATCCACCTTTACGCGACCTTTTACTTTCGGCAACAAAGCTGTTCTTACCAAACGGATTGCTTTATTGATCACCCTGTTACGCTCAATGAACGCGTAATCATCAGAAATCAACGTGCAGGTATGACTATCATTCCAGTAGAGACCTGGTAAACCCGATACCGGTGCAAGGAAGATGTAACCATAGTCATCAAGGCTATCCAGATCATCATCCGTCAATGAACTTACCGGTATACCCGAGCTGACATTTGCAGAGACAAAGGCATCATTTGCCACATCAACCATGTTAAATTCTGCAATCTGCTCACCCACATTTTGAGAAACGGCAATAGCAGAAAGGTGACCACAAAAATCGCCTACAGCGGCATAATTTGGATCAATAGCTGTTGCTGAAGGATCTTGAGCGATCACGACAGAGACATTGGGTGCAGTAAGAGCTCTTAAATCCTCAATCATCAGCCCTCCCATTGGCTCCCCCATTGGCCCTCGATCTGGTCCCACTCTGCGTCCCTCCAATACGATATCCACATACCTGAATTTACTGAATTCAAAATCGTGGAGATCCTGAGCCGTTGCAATCGTAGTCGATAGAGGACTTGAACCCAGATTCCCCATACTGTCCGCTACAAATAGCACTTTAATTCTACCTCCAGCTTCTTTAAGAAGCTTCTGTCCATAAGGCATGTCCTTATCCACCATCTCTTGCATACTCGCTCCTGAAGGAGCCAACAAAATATGCAGTTCCGCATTTGGATTTCGCATGAAGAAGCGTTGGATGTGATGATAAAGCAAGGAGTTATTATCCTTATCGTATTCCTCATCCAAGCCCAAAAGCTTTGCATCCCTCGTTCCTTTTAGTTGATAAACCTTTCCCCATTCAAGCGTTTCCGTACTCATACCCGTACTGACAAAGCCGAATACTGCATCTTCCGTTGGTTGACGGCGACCGAGGCCACCGTTTAATAATTTGATAGATATTCCATCACGTGCCATAATTATTTTTTTATAATTGTTAAAAGTAGTGCTGCAAGCAGCGTTAAGATTATTAAGTAGTTATACCATGGAGTTTTGTACTCTATTTTCTGGGCTGTGGTAATTTCTTTTTGCAGTTGTTTCACCTGCGCGATCAGCAATTGAATGGTTTGATCCTTACTCTCACAGCCAATATTGAGTCGGCCATACTCATCAATCCAATAACTCAGTGCCGCCTTCGTCGATGGATCAGTGAATTCACGAATGGCGGTTGACATTGTTCTTACAACCTCCCTTCCTTCACGAACGGCCAGCACAGAATCTTTGAGATACGCTGCACGTACCGACCTGGCAACCAATATCAGGCTGTCCAGGTCCAATCGCTCTTCGACCTTTGCCCCTTTGATCAGTAGTGACTCCTGTTTATAGGTGGTTATAAGGCTATCGGTTTTCAATACACTGCTGACAACAGGTTGTACAGATCTGCAGGACAGGATACCCAGCGTTGTTACACCCAAGCCGAGCACCATCAGCTTCTTTCTTGTAAGCACCCTCATGCTAGTCAAGTGGATAGATGTAACCTTCAACATTTAGTCCATCGCTTCTAAAGTCTCTGTGAATGGTCCTCAGCTTTTTAGCCACACAATCACCTTCCCTGCTTCCGCTGGCATTGGTATTTCCCTCGATGGTCTGCATGGTATTGTTTGCTTTATCAACACTGATCACGATTCCTGCGTGCCCACTTGAGGTTTTCCCCATACGCCACATCACCAGTGCGCCCACCTTAGGTTCCGGTCCCGTTGCAAAAGTTCCTTCTGCCTTTACCCGCTTTAGTGTGTCGATCACTCCTCCGGTAAAAGTATTCCTGATTATCGGGGCTGTTCTCTTATCCTCAGCATACACTTCGGCAAATACACTTTTCGCAAAAAAAGCACACCATGGCGCCCCACGATACCAACCGGCCGACTTCATTTTTGCTTCAAAAGCAGCATCGTAAAATCCGGCATTACTTCTGATCTCCAGATAGCCAACATAGCGGCTTGCAACTTGAATTATCTTCTCTGTTTTTGTCATCTTATCTTTTTTTAAACTGTTACATCAGCGTGTTTATCGAGGAATACAAATGCTGGTCTGATCTCAAAGTTGACCCAACCTGGCTTGCGTTTTTGCAGCTCTTTTTCACCAGCTATCTGCTCCCGATTTTACCGCCTCAGATCTCCGTTCGCTTAAATCATAATCCAAAAGTCCGCTCAAAAAAGCCCTAAAACAAACGTGTTTTCCCATGTTGGAAAGCATCATAACCTTCATGGTCAGGATCTGTACCATGCAAAGAATTTGCATTATAAAAAGGCAGGTTTTGAGGGCACTTTTGTCTCAGGAAATTCAGAAAACACACTTTATTCAGAGGAGTGTTAAAGAAAAAAACAGACAAACAGTATGGAGAAAAAACAATAAGATGGAACTATCAAATTACGCAGGACTCATTGCAGCAGCATTGGGTGGAGGATCAATCATAAAAATCTGGGAGCACTTTTTCCTCTCTAAAAAAGACGAGTTGAAATCACTGATGATGCTTGTACAACAGCTACAGGCAAATGTGAATGAAAACAACGATCGGGTAAAGGACCTTCAGGCAGAAGTGAAAGAATGGAGAGAAAAGTATTATGCGGCTTTTGAAGAAAAGCACAGCCTGTCACTTGAAATTAAATCACTGCAAACCCAATTAGCAAAGTTCACGGCAAAAATGGCAGCGAACAACCCCTAACAAAAAAACAATTAAAACATATGGCTGGATTAGATATTACACTAAGTCTCAACGACGAAAAATTTAAAGCAGGAATTAAGTCGGCACAAATCGAATTAAAAAACATTAAGGAGAGTTTTAGCTTGCTAAAGTCGATCGGGTTTGAACTCCCGGAACTTGACAACATGGTGGCTACCGGAATCAAAGCATTCGATACATACAAAGTTGCCAACACCCAATTACAAAATTCTCTTAAAGCGACCCACAATTCTGCAGGCCTGAGTATTGACGCATTGGTCGGACAAGCCCAAAAACTGCAGCACACCACACTATTCTCTTCTGCACAAACACAAGAGGCGCAGGCCCTGCTTCTGGGTTTTAGCAACATTAAGGAAAAGGTTATGATGGAAGCGATGCCTGCAATTCAGGATCTTGCTACCGCCATTTCCGGAGGAGGAGAAGGCGACCTAAATGGAGCAACAAAGCTGGTGGGAGAAGCACTCCATAATCCGATCAAAGGAATACAAGCTTTAAAAGCCGCAGGAGTCAACTTTAACCAGACTCAGGAAGACACCATCGCAAACTTAGTCGCAACAGGAAAAACTGCAGATGCGCAAGGAATAATCCTGGGTGTTCTGTCCGAAAACTTTGGCGGATCAGCAGTTGCAGCACGAGAAGCCAAAGGAGAATTCGGCGATTATCAGGAAACCATGAGTGGCTTATATCTGGCTATTGGCGGTGTAGCGGATAAATTACGAGAGGGTCTTGCCCCTGGCTTCAGTATCGTTGCTGGTCTGGTATCGAAATTAATCGCTCCGCTAAAAAATGTAGTTGATTGGATGGGAAAAAACAAGACTATCGTTCAGGGACTAGCCATTGGGTTGGCCATAGGCGCAGCGGGATTTTTTACGCTAAACGGACTGGTCGCATTCAATACCTGGCTGATGGGCGCTTCATCCGCAGCGTTCATCATCAACACACTAGTCACAGAAGGACTTTCAGCGGCATGGCTCGCTTTAAATATGGTCATGGCAGCCAACCCTATCGGAGCAATCATCGTTGCGATTGCCCTGCTTTCTGCAGGGATTTATATGGCTTACCAGAAATCGGCAACATTCAGAGCTGTTTTAGCAGGCATCGGTGAAATAGCAAGCTCACTGGTTCCAATTTTTATTGGCTTAGGTAAGGTCATATTAGGAGCAATGACTTTTAACCCCTCGCTTATCGCCCAAGGCTTTAAGCAGTCAGTGGATGGGATTAAGAAAATCACTGAAGGAGGTGGCATCTCAGGAATATTTAAAAAAGCATTTAACAAGAGTCTTGAAGATAGCGCGAAAAAGGAAAGAGATGAGCAGACCAAAAAGAAAGAAAATGAGTTAAAAAGGCCGTCACAAAAAGGCAATGGCAGCCAATTAAATGCCCCAGCCCATTCCTTTGCGGGGGGGAGAGCAAATCCATTAGGGCGATCTCAAGCAACAAATGCACCAGCAGCCCGAAATGAAAGTGTAGGTGGCTCCAGATCCGTTCGGAACATTTCTGTGACCATCCAAAAAATGGTAGGCATAGAGAACATGAATACCACCAATATTAAAGAAGGATTTAGCGATGCCGGCAACCTCATAAGAGAAGCCTTAATTAAATCGATCAGGGATTCAGAAATCGCAGTTAGCGGCGAGTAAACACATTATTCACATTTAAAACATTAACATTATGAGTATAAAAGGAAAGGTATTCAGATTTATTAGCAATCACCTAAAAGATCAATTGACATTTGACGATAGCACTCCAGGTGCTTTACCTTCAGTAAAATGGATCGACAAATACAATAGTCAGCAACTGAGGGCGCTTCAGGAATCCAACATAAAATATCCGGCTATCTTCATTGGGTTTCATACATTCAGGTGGACTTCCGCAGCCTATAAGGTCCAGAAAGGAAGAGGAGTTATCCGAATTTACACGGTTTTTGAAAACAATGGAGAAAGTCATCTGGGTTCAACGACACAGGAAGAGGGACTTCAATTTATGGAGTTTAATGAGGCCGTCTTTAAGGCTTTGGAAGGGCTGTCCGGTGTAGGCTTCAGCCCATTAAACAGAACTACAGAGAAGGAGGATATGGATCATGATCGCCTGATTGTAACCATAACGGACTATCAGACAGAGTTACTGGATGTAAGTAGTGACGAAACCCAACAACACGAGATGGCAGATCCGGAGCTGATCGTAAGGACAAACAGTTTTCTTCTTTAGGGAAGAAGCTTGTTTGCCGATGATCCCGGTTGTTTCGTTTGATCAAGGATGATCCGATAAATCGTTCTGGCGGTCAGATGAAATTCATTGGTCAGGATCGGCCAAATGACTTCTTCGCGAAGCTGCTGCTCTCCCCACAACTGGCAGTAACGTTGATAAATAAGGGTATCGCGTTGTTTTTTAAGTTCTGGATCTCTCATAAGTTATTCTTTTACACAAAAATAAGGGTGATCATTTTTATTTTTAGAAGAGTTACCAAATAAAGGAAGCCATGGAATCCATGGCTTCCTTTAAAGCGGTTTATAGTTATCTATTTTTTCATTTACCCATGTCCACTTTGAAATGAAGTAGCTATCCTTATTTCTCACCAGCTCTTTACTTCGTGCCTCTGCCCAGTAAATGGTTGTTTTGTCTCTGTCCAGAAATCTGCCTATCTCCTCATAAGACAACCTCGTATGCTTTAGTAGTAACCGCACAGCGATAAAACGGGCATATGTAAATTCTATACCCCTTAACGGACTAGTGATATCCGGTACTTCAAGGGTCTGGCATACTATACGAATAATCTCTTCAGGATGTAGTGCATTATACATGATGTAGAATTTTATCGATGATTTGACAATACTTTGAGTTAAATTCCTCATTGTAAAACAACTGTTGTGCAGCATGCGTGGCAGAATATTCATCCAACAATAGGAAATCTCCATAGGCAACCCCTTCATAGATAGCGATACCATCTTCTTGAATCTCAAAAAGATCTTCCGTAATGCTATCAGCAAAAGGGATAAATACCCGCTCATTTCGACCTTCCCACTCGTAGTTGTAAAAGGTTCGAAACTGCTTCGAATATCTGAGAGCATTTGCAGCCTTAGGCAGACCTTTACATGCCCGATCGATAAAAAACTCATATTCTGCATATTGATGTTTACAATACTGATCGGAGCTCCAGCTCAACAACTGGCAGATATACTCCGCCTGTCCGACTTTAAAAAAGTCTTCTTTAGATCGTGCAGCTTTAATTAATGTATTCATATTCCTCCAGAGCCCCCTGTCCCCAATACCTTGCAGCTCCCTTTATCCAATTGGTATAATATCCTTTCATTCCAATATAACGTCCTTTAGAAATTGCCCTGTGTCCTTCAACCCATACCTTCAAATCTGCATCAAACATCACGTCCTTTGCAGCGCGTCCTTTAGGCATCTTACCTTCGGCCTGACTGATGATGATAATCAGTTTATTTGGATGCAAACGCTTAAATGCCAGGTACTGTTTGAAAGAAAGATTCGCATATTGAAAACTATCAATAACAAGGACATCGGCACTCCCCCTTTTCTTCAATCTTACTGTCGACTGCTCAATTGATTCCTGAACCAACAACACTCTTCCTGTCACTTCCTTCATCATCGCTCGCCGGAATGCATTCTGCATCGTCTTTCTGCGACCTTCCTCCAGGCTGTTGTAGATCACTTTCTTTCTGAAGGTAGTCAGATATTTAATCAACTTCAGTACAAAACTTGTTTTACCATTCCCACTATGTCCCCAGATAAACCACACGCCTGTAATTTCCGGCTGATCAAAAGCTTCCATCCACTCTCCGGCAAAATCATACACTTCAAATTTAATAGCATCAAGTTCGGTTGGTGTTAATCCTCTTTTCATAATCCAAGCACTGTTTTAACAAGGTCAACACTAAGCGGTGTATTTGATCTTTCTGCTTCGGCCAGCGCAGGAATCATCACATCATGCAATTCTCCATAATTGTTACAGTTTTGCTGAAGCCATTTTTTCAGAGAGGGCTCAGTTTCCACGAGAAACTGTTCGAAACGCTTATCAATAAGGGGTAGTTCCTGAATTTTGAACCGTATCCGCCTGAACAATTGGGCAATCCCTGCTTTATGACTTTTCAACAGTTTATCCAGATTGGTAAGGAGCTCATTGGTACCAATCAATACGAGTGCGCAATCCTGATGGAGCACATCATAAAGCTCTTTGAAAGCACATAATGCTGAGTATTTCATGTATTCAGCTTCATCAAACACAAGTATGGGTTGGAGCCCTTGTCCTTTAAGAACCTTTAATTTTCCGGCGATTTGGGCTAATCTTGCCGAGCTGGTACTTTTAGGGCAATTTATCTTTAACGATTTCAGCACTTTAGCGATAAGATCCCTCAAGTTATCTGAAGACCCGACCTTAACAGCGAATACTTCTAAGGGAAACCGATTTTTGAAAACATTGAGGCTATAAGTCTTACCAGAGCCTGTTTCACCAATAATCACAGTAGTTTGACTGTGATCCTTAGCCATAGACAAGCTGGCCAGAACCCCTTTAAGCTGGATGGTTGGTTTGATTTCCCACGCTCCCATAGTTTCAGTAATTTGTGGTTTTAATACTTCTTTCATAGCGTTATTTAATTGTTTAGTTATTTGTTAAAAAATCATTGAGATCTACACGCGAGTTGAGATAAGCTTCTCTTTTTCTAAGCTGGACTTCAGCAATATCTTTTTTAGCCTTTTGCTCCTGCCTGATTAATAAGCGCTCAGCCTTCTGCCCTATTCTAACCTGACTTTTATGATCTTTGTGCTGACCATTGCTGTCTGTAATAAGCAATTTCCCTAGCGTCTCCTGTGCAGCAGGTACCCGATCCATTAATTCAGCAATAGATGCATAGTCCGCACTTTGGGTATCCAGGATATCCGTTATCCATCCGCGGTTATACCTATTAATTTTATCCAGTTCAGACTGATCTCCTGTGATCCGTTCGGCAAGTGCCATTGGCTGTTCATACTTTTCGGTCAGCATAAACCTCAATGACCCATCCCCACTCGTTGCCAACACAATATCCAATTGATCGGGGTCGTATCGGATTTGCCAATCTTGGGTCCTCTTTTTTCTGAATTCAGGATCGAAGCTATCGTACGTATACTTTCTCTTATCCAGTTGAAAAGTAATCCCATTTCCATTTAGCCTGTTGGTATAGCCCGAGCTTTCTCCAAGGCGATATAAGAATTCCGCTTTCGACAATATCAATCGCTGATCTTCACCCAGCACTTTGTAGGAATCGATATACGCTGATGCTCTTAATGCTCTTTCAGCACGGATCATTGCTTCGATTTGTGCAGTACACCCATCCCTATCAGGAAAGCTATGTCTTGTTTTGTTAAGGAGCTCTATATTAGGCTGATGTTCTTTCTTTGCGGTCATACCAAATCCTGACCAGTTCTTCTGCAATTGACAATGGTTTTTATTCAGATATTTGAAATAGGGCTCAATTACCTTCGCTTTTGCATTTTTGGCACGTGCAGGAGTATAAATAGTCGATACAGCCTCATAGAAGGGTGTCAATCCGCCTTTACCATATCGGTCGGTCTGTAGCTGGTATACCATATGCAGTTCACCAAATAGCTCTGCTGTATGTTTGACTGCATTGCGGATCGCTTTGCGGATCAGTGCAGGTGTTTCGTGGGTACCTATTGCGTATCCAATGGGATACTTCTGACAAGGATCAAGAACAACAACAACAGTCAGGCGGTTATGATATGTAGTTATCGCATGGCCATCCTTATTCAACAACGTTTGCTGATACAATAATTCAACATCCCAACCGTCAATCGTCCAGTACAGTAGAGGTGCTTTAGGAGCTCTTCTCTTCACCTGCATCGCATGAACATTATCGTGGTTAACCTTACCTCTTGAACCGGCATCCACGTATACCTTCCATTCATTACGTTTATTGGCAACAGTCGTCCTGCTTATCTTTTTCCAACCGGCAGCCTCAGCCGTCATGTTATACACCTTCATTACCTGAACATCATCGAAATTATGAGCTAAAGCCATCAGTCTACGTAAGGTTCCCTCCTGTTCATCCTTAAAAACTTTAGCTGCATTTACGTTGCAAAACTTAGCGCTGATGAGACTTTCATAGCCTGACAGCTTATACTTATTTATTTTATCCCGTAGCGCACGTTCACCAGCAGGCAATTTCCATCCCCATTTGGGCTGCAAGCTCTGGAAAACAAGCATCAGGTTTTTCAAAGCCCCAGACTGATGCGAAGATCCCCCCAGAGCTTTGCGCCATGCCTTGGTGTCGCTGATGATAAATGCTATAGCATTTAGTGCTACAGCAGTAGCTACATATTCCCTGATTGTATCCTCCTTCAAATGAGTACCATTGGGTAAAACATAATTCGTAAAAAAACCTAATGCCTTGTAGTCGGACACTAACAGTTGCTTAATAGGCTCTTGCTGAGCAGATTTAAGGATATCCTTGTATTTTAGCGCAACAGCATTCTTAACAGGCATTGGTAATGATTCAAAATCATAGAGCGCTTCAGTTCCCCGACCTCCCCTTCTGACAGCAATCAGCTTTCCACTTTTACTCAGATTGATGTAATCGTATTTGCTTATAAAAGCGTTTGCACCAACCAGGTTGGGCTTAGCACTCCTCCCAACCAACTCCCCATAAGATATACACAGTGTATTATTATAGAATTGCATAGCTTATGATTTGGCACTATCCTCAGTTATTCCAAGTTTCATTAATAATTGAGGCACAATATTTCCTCCTTTGTAATGGCCATTAACTGTATTGCTCAGCACTTCTCTGCTGATTCCAATTTCATTAGCCAAATGTTTAATGGATATACCAGATTGTGATATAAAATCTTTCAGATGTAAATTCTCTGGGTATTTAATTATTTTCTTTTTCATCGTCATAATGTTCATATATTCGTGAATAGTTTTACAAAAAAACGAAACTTTATTCGAAAATCACAGCGAATTCGAATAAAGTTTTGAAATTAAATTCATTAAAATGGAAATAACAAAGAAGATCAACGAAATAGCTATTGAGTTTTTTGATAACAACAATTCTAAATTCGCTGCAGAAATGAATACAAGTGAAACTAACATAAGAAATTATAGAAATAAGATAATACCAAAAGTTGAGTTCATTATTAAATTATGCAACATGCTCGAAATTAATTTCGATTGGATGTTTAACAATGAAGGTGCAATGAAAAGATCGGAAAGCTCTCCTGGGGTATCAACTACAAATGAATTTGTTTTACGAACAGACAGAAGACAGGAGACACAACAAGTCCCCCTATATGACGCCAACGCGGCTGCTAGTTTAATCAAGCTTTTTGACTCCAGGGAGAATGTGATTGATTACATTACCATTCCCAATCTTCCAAAAAGTGACGGTGCGTTATATATCAAAGGAGATAGCATGTATCCACTATTAAAAAGTGGCGATATAGCCATCTACAAGCGTGTTAGTTCACTGGAAGATGGGATATATTATGGGGAAATGTATTTACTCAGCATTGATATTGATGGAGACGACGCTACAGTCGTCAAATACGTTCAAAAATCTGAGAAAGGCGATCAATACATCAGACTGGTCAGTTACAATGCACACCATGCGCCTAAAGATCTTCATTTGAAACATGTCAAAGCAATGGCATTAATCAAAGCGAGCATACGCATCAATACCATGATGTAGACTCAGTTTAGCGGAGATCTTCCTCTAAATAAATCATGCACATTTATTTTTAGCAGAAACAAACACAAAACACTGTAAATCAAAGAGAAACAAAACATCAACTCTCTTCAATCTAACAGTTTTGTGGGGGGCTACAGGCACTTTTCAGCACAAAAAGAACCATTTTCGGGAACACGAATACATTCTTTTTACTAAGCAAGGCACTATCCAATTCACTATCCAATAGTTCATTCGAATCCTATAGCTGTTTGACAGATTCGACACTAAGAACCCAGGGAGATTGACAAGTGTGCCTATTCAGTTTAATCAGAGCAAATTAAACAAAACCAATAGAAACTAAGCCGACAAAGTCACAACGGAAGATCAACACAGAAGAATCACCTTATAATGTCTTATGAAATTTGGTTTTCAGTAAAATTTAGGGGTACTGAAGAATATTAAACACTTCAATACACTTAAATAGAAAAAGTTAGAACAAAAAAAACGTCAGTTTAGGATGACGTTTTCGTTTTGACTGTTATACAGCATAAAAGAATTAATTCAACCACAAATTACTCTGCTTGTTTTTTGCCTTTATAGTTTGTAATAAATACACCGATGATAATAAGTACAGTGGCAATTAAGATGTCAACTGTTATGATTTCATCTAAAATTAACCATCCAAGAAATAAGGCAATAACGGTATTGAAATAAGTAAGGATAGAAACCTCTGGAGCAGAAACCTTTTTCAAAGCATAATGGTAGCAGAAAAAAGCCATAACCGAGCCAAATACAGCAAGGTAGACTACGGCAAGCATACTACTGGGGCTCCAGCTAGACACATCTATCTGGTCAGAAAAAATAAAGGCCAACATAAATTGAACCACCGCTGAAAAGGCAAACTGGTAAAACAGATCAAGAAATATATTGTCTGATTTTTGATTGTTCTTTTTAATATAAATGGTGCCTATGGTCCATCCGGTAATGGCAAAACCCAAAAACATAATGCCTGTTTCATAGTTCGGATCAAACAGCTCATTCAATCCGTCTCTAAATATAAATGCTACGCCTAAGAAACCTATTATCACGCCTAAAAACCCTTTTAAAGAAGGTTTTTGCAAACCTACGGCTACACTGGTAATGAATACGAATAATGTTGTTAATGCATTTAACAATGAAGTAAGACCACTTGGGATTGTTTGTTCGGCCACGGTTGTCATACCGTTGGCTACTACAATCATCAACCCCGACAATAACATTTGCCGCCTCATATAAGACCAACCTTTCCAGGCAAGCTCTTTTTTACGAAGCAGAATAATAAATAATATCGAGGAGGCAATAGTTTGTCTAAATGCAGCCACAAACCACGGTGGAATAGTCCGAACAGCTACACGGATACCCAAATAAGTTGTGCCCCATATTAAAGCCACCCCTGTTAAAGCAAGAATCAGCTTTAAATCTATTTTTCTGGTCATACTAAACCGGCAGACTCAAGAATCTCTGCCATTTCCTGTTGTAACTTTAAAGCTTCTTCTCTTGCTCTTTCTGCAAAATCCTCACCATTACTGGCATAGATAATGGACCTTGCCGAGTTTACAAGTAATCCGCATTCTCTATTTAACCCATACTTACAAACCTCAGCCAAACTTCCGCCCTGTGCCCCAACACCGGGTACCAGTAAAAAGTTGTCAGGTGCCAATCTTCTGATGTTTTCAAACTCAGCCCCTCTCGTAGCACCAACCACATACATCAACTGCTCGCTATTCGCCCATTGAGAAGAGATCCTGATCACTTCTTCATACAACTTACCTTCAGGTGTTTGATGCAACTGAAAATCACTATGTCCTGCATTTGACGTTAAAGCTAAAAGTATAACCCATTTATCAGCATGGTTTAAAAATGGTCCAACCGAATCTTTACCCATATATGGAGCAACAGTGATGGCATCAAAGCTCATCCCTGATTTTTCCTGGTTAAAAAAAGCATCTGCATACATTGCTGACGTATTTCCGATGTCACCTCTTTTAGCATCCGCAATGGTAAAGATGTCTTTAGAAATATATTCCCAGGTTTTGATTAAGGTTTCCCAGCCCTTTAATCCCATAGACTCAAAAAAAGCCGTATTGGGTTTATAGGCAACACACAGATCTTTGGTTGCATCAATAATTTGTTTATTGAACTCCAATACCGGGTTATCGTATTTGAACAAGTGTTTTGGAAGGTTCTCCATTACTGGATCAAGGCCAACACATAAAAAAGATTTCTTGGTTTTAATTTGCTCAAATAGTTGCTTCTTATTCATCAGGGGGTAAATTTTGGATACAAAGATGTCAATTTTCAGGATGATTAAGGCCCCTTTCTAAAACTTTTAATTGAAATTATTACAAACATTTTCAACTTTTTCTTGGAGATTAGATTTCAAATACATACAATTGCACCATAATTCTCTAAAGTTTATCTGACCATCCCGGAAAATTCTGTAAAAATTTGTTCTATAAAGCCTTTTATGATTGCATTTTCTGCGCTGTTCGACTGATTCCTTCATGTGTTCACCCATCAAAAACAATAAAAAACAACACCTGATAGCTTCATAAATGATGAACTTAAATACTTATGAAAATTACTATTTAAAAAATTTCTCTACATCCATATAATGTTTAATAAAACAGAATTAAATGAAAAACTCACTGCAGAATTGCGTGAGATAGCAAAAAATCAAGGCATTTTAAATGCTGACGAATTGCGTAAGGCTGAACTTGTTGAAATTATTGCCCAGATAACAGAACAACAAGCAGAAGCCGAAGCTGCTCCTAAAGCAGCACCTGTAAAGGCAACAAAAACTAAGGCGGCTAAAGATACCGCGCAAAAAAACAATCCGGCTAAAGAAAATGCGACTACAGAGCCTATTGAAAATGCACCAGCAGCAACAGCCGCAAAGAAGGAACGTCCGGTAAAAGAACAACCAGCAAAAGTTAGTCCTAATGAAAATATTGAGACTGTAGAAAATGTTGAAAGTACTGAGCAAAATGAAAAAGAGGCTCAGGAAGAAAAACCTGCAAGAAAAAGGATCCGTATCTCGTCTAAGGAAGTAGAAGAAAAAACGCAAAGACCTTTTAACAGAGCGTCTTTATTTGATCCACAACCTACTACCAATGAAGGTTACAAACAAGACAAACCTTTTCAGGCTGTAGTTGAAGGGTCAAGCGTTCAGACAGAAGAAGCTCCATCAACAGCAGTTTCAACTGAAGGAAAAACCATTACACATGGAAATCCTGATCACAATAAAAAACACAGGCCACAAGAAAACAGACCTAAAAATCAAGGAAATATCGGTCAGCAGAAACAAAGCGAAAACAGCTATTCTAATTTAGATTTCGATAACACCATTACCAATGAAGGTGTATTGGAAATTATGCCAGATGGCTATGGCTTTTTAAGATCTGCAGATTACAATTATCTTTCTTCACCGGATGATATTTACGTATCACAATCCCAGATAAAATTATTTGGATTAAAAACAGGTGATACTGTAAAAGGAAGCATCCGTCCACCAAAAGAAGGCGAAAAATACTTCCCATTGGTTAGAGTTGAAACCATTAATGGGCGCTTACCTGCCGATGTAAGGGACCGTGTTCCTTTTGATTATTTAACTCCTTTATTTCCAACAGAAAGATTAAACCTGTTTACGGAAACCAATAACTATTCTACCCGCATCATCGACCTGTTTACCCCGATTGGTAAAGGTCAGCGTGGTTTAATTGTAGCACAGCCTAAAACCGGTAAAACCAATTTACTAAAAGAGGTTGCCAATGCGATTGCTAAAAACCACCCGGAAGTTTACCTTATCATTTTATTGATAGATGAGCGTCCGGAAGAGGTTACGGATATGGCTAGAAGTGTAAGAGCTGAGGTAATAGCATCTACTTTTGATGAGCCAGCAGAACGTCATGTTAAAATAGCCAACATCGTGCTTGAAAAAGCAAAACGTTTAGTTGAATGCGGGCATGATGTAGTTATCCTTTTAGACTCTATCACCAGATTAGCAAGAGCTTACAACACAACTGCTCCTGCTTCCGGAAAAATCTTATCAGGAGGTGTTGATGCCAATGCATTACACAAACCTAAACGTTTCTTCGGAGCTGCACGTAACATTGAAAGAGGAGGTTCATTAACCATACTTGCTACAGCATTAACGGATACGGGTTCTAAAATGGATGAGGTGATCTTTGAAGAATTTAAAGGTACCGGTAACATGGAGCTTCAGTTAGACCGTAAATTATCTAACAAACGTATCTTCCCTGCTATCGACATTACGGCATCAAGTACACGTAGAGACGATCTGTTACATGATAGAGATACATTGCAACGCGTATGGATTTTACGTAACCATTTGGCAGACATGAATGCTCAGGAAGCAATGGAGTTTGTTCAGGCTCAGATAAAAGGCACAAAGTCTAACGAAGAGTTTCTAATTTCAATGAATAGCTAGTCTGGATTAAGGAGCAAGGATGAAGGAGCAAAGATTAAAGATTTAGGAGCAGAAATTAAAAGTCCTTATTCCTTGATCTTTGTTCCTTCATCCTTGTTCCTTTATCCTGATTCCTTGTTCTTTTATCCTTGCTCTCTAATCCTTGCTCCTGACATGAAAAAACACATTCCCAATGCAATTACCTGCGCAAACCTATTTTCGGGTTGCATAGGTATCGTTTATGCCTTTCACGGATCTCTTGAAATCGCCGCTTACTTTGTAATCCTTTCAGGTATATTCGATTTTTTTGATGGCTTTGCAGCGCGTTTGCTGCATGTAAAATCAGCTATTGGTAAAGAGCTGGATTCTTTAGCAGACGTGGTAAGCTTTGGTTTTTTACCTGGTGTAGTGATGTTTCAATTGTTAAGTCAGAGCAACTACACTTCAGCGTATTTACCTTACTTTGGATTTATCATTACCGTATTTTCTGCGCTAAGGCTAGCTAAATTTAACATTGATACCCGACAAACGGAAGACTTCATTGGTTTAAACACCCCCATGAATACCCTCTTTATTGTATCTCTGCCATTTATACAAAAGGATTATCCTTCACTTATTGGCTCAGCGCCATTGTTGGTTGGACTTATTGTATTGCTAAGCTGGTTATTGGTAAGTGAAATAAAGATTTTTTCACTCAAATTTAGTTCAACAAGCTGGGAACAAAATAAAATAAAATACATATTCCTTATTTTATCCGTGCTACTTGTTGCTTTGTTAAAGTTTGCAGCTGTCCCACTTATACTTGTTTTGTATATCGGTCTTTCGGTTATTCATTTTAGGCGTACAACTGCATAAACAAGCCTTAAAAACGACTTAAAGTTGCTTTTCAAGGTCTGCCTTAGCCTCTTCAAGCTGAGCGTACAATACCTCTACAAAAGAGCTGATCTCCTGAAATGCAACTGGCAATTCCTCTATATTTTTAAGCTCTCTCGCATTATTTTCCATCATTTGCATATGATCTTTAGCGTCTTCGCGACCTACATAGGCAAATGTTGGCTTTATTTTATGTGCACAATTAGATGCTCTAGGCCAATCCTTATCCTCAATCGCCTTCCCCAAGTCAGCGATATATAGCGGAGTTTGCATTTTAAACATATCTATCATCTCTATGATAAATTCAGCGCTGTCCCCAGACATATCCCTCAAATAGGAAAGATCCAGTGGCTCTTTATTTTTTTGTAAGTTTATCATCATAGACAAAACTAACGAAATTATACTTTTGATACGGACAAATTATCACTTAATCTTTCTAATATTTCCAATACACTTAACTTTAGTACCGGATGAATGTATTCAGGAGCGATTTCAGCCAATGGCTCCAGTACAAATTTTCTGTGCTGCATTTGAGGATGTGGAATTTGTAACTTCTCCCCCATATCCACAATTCGATTTCCATAAAAAATAACATCAATATCAATCAATCTTGAACCCCATTTTTGATGTCTTACCCTTCCAAGGTCTGACTCAATCTCCAAAGCCTTTTCAAGCACCTCTAATGGACTTAACTTAGTTTTAACCCCTACAGCAATATTTAAGAAAACCGGCTGATCTTCAATACCCCAGGCTGCAGTTTCATAAATCGATGATTTTTGAGAAACAGGTCCAATATAACGTTCGATTTCTCCTAATGCATCATTTATCAGTGTATTCCGATCTCCCAGATTACTTCCCAGTAACAAATAAACAACTTCACTATCCAATTCCATATAAAGACCTAATTAAAACGACAAACTTATTAACGTTTACTTATCTTTACAAATTAAATATCTACCTATCACATGAGAGAATTTTTCAAATATGTTTTCGCAACAGTCATTGGGGTTATTATTTCAATGGCACTGTTTTTAATCTTTTTTATTGTACTAATTATTGGTATTGTAAAATCTTCGCTCAAGGAAGAGAAGGTCAATGTGGCCAGTAATTCTGTACTATTCCTCAACCTAGATCAGGCTATCACAGAACGCACAGCCGAAGATCCGCTTTCCAGGCTGCCTGTTGTAGGTACGGAAAAAGATAAAAGTATTGGTTTTAATGATGTCATACATGCCCTGAAAGAGGCTAAGACAGACAACAATATCAAGTGCATTTACATTAATGTAAGTTCGCCCAAAGCTGGCTTTGCTACTATGCTTGAAATCAGAAATGCTTTGATTGATTTTAAAACAAGTAAAAAGAAAATCATCGCTTATAGCGAAGTATATACTCAGGGTGCTTATTACCTGGCTTCGGTTGCAGATAAGGTTTATTTAAATCCGGAAGGAGCATTGGAATTTAAAGGCCTTAAATCTGAAACCATGTTTTTTAAAGGCGCACTTGATAAATTAGGTATTGAAGCCCAAATTGTAAGGGTTGGGAATTATAAAAGCGCTGTTGAGCCTTTCTTTACGACTAAAATGAGTGATAAAAACCGTGAACAGGTAACCGCTTATTTAAATGGCATGTATGAAACTTTTCTGGAGGGCATTTCCAAAAGCAGAAACATTGGCACGACTACACTACATCAAATTGCCGATGATTACAAGATTCAGCGACCTACTGATGCAGTTGCCTATAAAATGGTTGACGGCCTCAAATATAAAGACGAAATCATTGATGAACTGAAATCACTTAGTGAAAAAGATAAAAAAAGCAACCTTACTACCGTTACCATTAATGAATACGCAAGAAGTGTGGCTGAAGAGCCAGACAATTCTGCTAAAAATAAAGTTGCTGTTATTTATGCTAATGGCGATATTACTGGTGGTGAGGGATCCGATACAAAAATCGGCTCTGAACGTATCTCAAGAACCATCAGGAAGGCTCGTTTAGACAGCAGCATTAAAGCTGTCGTTTTAAGGGTAAACTCCCCTGGAGGCAGTGCTTTAGCTTCAGATGTGATTTGGAGAGAAATTGTATTAACCAAAAAGGTTAAACCGGTAGTCGCTTCTTTTGGTGACGTTGCGGCTTCCGGTGGCTATTATATTGGCTGTGCGGCCGACTCTATTTTTGTACAACCAAATACAATTACCGGATCTATTGGCGTATTTGGGGTAATCCCAAATCTTCAGAAATTGTTTAATGAAAAACTAGGGATAACTTTTGATGGTGTTAAAACTGGTAAATACGCCGACATCATGAGTATGGACCGTCCAATGACCGCCGGTGAAAGACTTATTGTTCAAAACGATGTAAACCGCGTATACGATAGCTTCACTACCCGTGTAGCAAATGGACGTAAAAGATCAAAAACATATATCGATAGCATTGCAGGTGGAAGAGTTTGGATAGGTACTGATGCAGTCAGGATTGGTTTGGCTGATAGAACGGGTAGCTTCAATGATGCCATAGTTTCTGCTGCTAAAAAGGCTAAAATAAAAGACTATAGTGTGGTTGAATATCCTGAAAAGCTGGATCCTTTCAGATCATTAATGGAAAACACTACTGACAAGGTTAAAACCTATTATACCAAACAAGAACTTGGCGACAACTATGTCATCTATCAACAAATAAAAGCGGCAATATCCAAATCAGGAATACAAGCCAGAATGCCGTTTGAATTTAAAATACAATAAAAAATCATTTTCTTAATGGAAAATAAAACCATTGCCCGCACCTTACGCCTGCTTTCTCAATTGATGGAACTTCACAATGAGAACCCTTTTAAAATTAAATCAGTGGCCAATGCTGCTTTTAAGGTAGATAAATTACCTTATGCCATTCAAGGTAAAACCCTTGAAGAAATAGGCCAGATTGATGGGCTCGGTAAAAGTATATCTGCCAAGGTGTGGGAATTGTTGGAAACCGGAACAATGGCCGAGCTAGAAGCTATCCTTACCGAAACACCTGAAGGGATTGTCGAAATGCTGGGTATTAAGGGCATCGGACCAAAAAAAATTGTAGTGATCTGGAAAGATCTTGGTATTGAAAATATCGGAGAGCTTTACTATGCCTGTAATGAGAACAGGTTAATCGAAGCCAAAGGTTTTGGACTGAAAACTCAGGAAGAGATTAAAAAGATCATTGAATTTAAAATGGCAGCGCAAGGTAAATTCCTGTATGCTCATGTTGAAGGACTGGTCAATAAACTATATGCCGACCTTGCTGCCTGGTTAAATACAGTTACCGGCAATCCTTTACTTGGCATAGCCGGCGATTATCGACGCTGTCTGGAAATTATCGAAGGAATTGAACTGGTTATAGGTGTCAACACCCCGGAAGAAATACAGGAAAAGATAACGGCATTTAAGTCAATTGCGTTTGAAATGCAAGCCGATGGAACATACCTGGCTAGCAACGAATTGGGCTTAAAAATTAAGCTTACCGTTGTTCAAAAAAATGATTTCTACCTCAATTGGTTTAAACTTACCGGTAATGAACAACATGTACATAGCGTATTAACGCTTGCTGGTGACGGCCCTTTTGAGGATGAACAGGCTATCTACAAAAAAGCCGGATTGGCTTTTGTAGCACCGGAGCTAAGAGAAGGTCTTGACGAAATTTTACTGGCTAAAGAGGATAGGTTACCACTGTTAATTACTGATGCGGATTTGAAAGGAACCTTACACAACCACTCTACCTGGAGTGATGGTGTGCATACCCTTGAAGAAATGGCCATATACTGTAAGGAAACGCTTAAATTAGCATACCTGGGCATGTGCGATCACTCCAAATCTGCCTTTTATGCCAATGGACTAAACGAGCAGCGGATTTATGCACAGCATCAGGAAATTGATGCTTTAAATGCAAAGCTCGCCCCTTTCCGCATATTTAAAGGCATAGAGAGTGACATCTTGTATGATGGCTCACTTGATTATAGTGATGACATCCTTAAAACCTTCGACTTTGTAGTTGCTTCTGTACATAGTATTTTAAGAATGGATGAAGAAAAGGCAACTTCAAGGCTAATTACAGCGATTGAAAATCCCTATACAACTATCCTCGGGCACCCAACAGGCAGGTTATTGCTGAGCCGAAAAGGCTACCCAATTGATTACGCCAAAATAATCGATGCCTGTGCGGCAAACAATGTAGTCATAGAAATCAATGCAAATCCGCTTAGGTTAGATCTAGACTGGCGCTGGCATCGTTACGCGCTTGAAAAAGGTGTGTTACTTTCCATAAATCCAGATGCGCATAGAAAAGAAGGATTTCATGATATGCATTATGGTGTATTGGTTGGAAGAAAAGGTGGCTTAACTGCAAAACAGTGTTTAAATGCTTTTTCATTGCAAGATATCTCTCAATACTTCGGTAATAAAAAATAGTTATACTTACCTTTGAACCATGATTAGTAAGCTTTGTAATAAAATATTCGGAGAGGCGATTAATGATTATCACATCCATAACAATATAGATCAACCTATTAAAAATCCATATCGCATCAGTTCTATTGAGCATTTACTGTATTTGAAATGTTGGATAGACACTGTTCAATGGCACATGGAAGATGTAGTGCGTAATCCCGAAATCAACCCCGTTGAAGGATTACAATGGAAAAGACGAATAGATGCATCAAATCAGGAACGTACTGATGTAGTAGAGTATATTGACAGTTATTTTTTGGAAGAATACAAAAATATTAAACCAGATACGGCTGCAAAAATCAACTCTGAAAGCCCTGCCTGGGTGATAGACCGCTTGTCTATTCTGGCCTTAAAGGTTTACCACATGAAAGAGGAAACCTTACGTACTGACGCTGGTGAAGAGCACAAAAATCTTTGTACACAAAAACTTAACATCCTGTTAAACCAACAAACTGATCTTTCTAATAGCTTAGACGAATTGATACAGGACATTGAGAGTGGCGCCAAATACATGAAAGTTTATAAGCAAATGAAAATGTATAATGACCCAAGCCTTAACCCTGTCCTTTACAACCCAAATAATGAATGACAGGCGCAAATAAAATATTGGTAATTCGTTTCTCTGCAATGGGAGATGTAGCCATGACAGCTCCCGTATTAAAAGAATTTATACGGGACTATCCTGATACAGAATTACTAATGGTTAGCCGTACTTTATTTAAGCCTTTCTTTAAAGACATTCCGAATCTAAGTTTTTACTCTTTTGATCCGAAAGTAAAACATAAAGGGTTCCTGGGACTGATTAAGCTATTTATTGCCCTTAGAAAGGAACGGATAACCGCCGTTGCCGATCTGCATAATAACTTAAGAAGTAAAATATTATGTACCTTCTTTACCCTTACAGGAGTGAAGGTTGCAGTGCTTGACAAAGGTCGAAAAGAAAAAGCGGAGCTAACACGTAAAGAGAATAAGCTATTCAGACAGCTTAAACCTACTTTAATCCGCTATGCCGATGTATTCAAGGAGCTCGGTTTTCCGTTTGTCCTTAAAAATTCTTTAGAAAAAAGCATTCCTGATGCGCTACCAGGAGAAACATTTCCTTTTGCCCGGCTTCCCAAAACAAAAAAATGGATAGGCGTAAGTCCTTTTGCCCGGCATCAACAAAAGGTTTATCCATTACTTAAAATGGAAACAGTACTACTGGCACTCGCTGATGCCGGACATCAGCTTTTTATCTTTGGAGGTACTGATGAAGAAGCACGCATTGCTACCCAATGGGAAGCAAAATACGAAAATATTACATCTGTTGTAAAAAAAATTAAACTTGAGGATGAGCTGAAACTCATTTCAAACCTGGATATCATGTTGAGCATGGATTCGTCTGGTATGCATCTGGCTTCATTAAAAAACATCCCTGTAGTTTCTGTGTGGGGAGCTACTCATCCTTATGCAGGTTTCTTAGGCTATGGCCAATCTATGAATGACGCTGTGCAAATCGACCTTTACTGCAGGCCTTGCTCAATATATGGCAACATCCCTTGTTATAGAGGAGATTTTGCCTGCATGAACAATTTATCGGAATCAGTTGTTATAAACAGTGTACTAAACAAACTCAGTAATGGCTAAAAAACTTCTATTAGTTAGACATGGTAAATCGGAATGGGGAAATGCCCATCTTGCAGATTTTGACAGACCCTTGAACCCAAGAGGTCACAGAAATGCACCAGAAATGGCTGCAAGGCTACTTCAAAAAGACCTTGTCCCACAACAAATAGTAAGTAGCCCGGCATTAAGAGCCATTACTACAGCCAAACATTTTGTTCAGGCCTGGAAAAAATCTACAGAACAAATAAAAGAGGAGCCCTCAATTTACGAAGCGAATGTCAAAACTTTATTGAAAGTGATCAACAACTTTAACAATAAGTTTGACTATATCGCTGTCTTCGGACACAATCCAGGATTCACGGATTTGGCCAATTACCTTAGTGATGGGGATATCGATAACATCCCAACTTGTGGGACAGTATTGATAGAATTTGAGGTCGACGATTGGGCACTGGTAAGCTACCATACCGGTAAGCTCCTCCAGTTTGATTACCCTAAAAGCCTGACCGACGATTAGAAGTGCAGATGCTTAACCGTAAGTCCATTATTAATTAACTGTTTCAACGAATCAATACCTATTTTAAGGTGTGTTTCCACGTAAGTTGAAGTAACATTACTATCGCTTTCTGCTGTTTTAACGCCTTCAGGAATCATCGGCTGGTCTGAAACCAATAACAAGGCACCAGTTGGAATTTTATTTGCAAAACCAGTT
Organism: Candidatus Pedobacter colombiensis; assembly: GCA_029202485.1. Lineage (NCBI taxonomy): Bacteria > Pseudomonadati > Bacteroidota > Sphingobacteriia > Sphingobacteriales > Sphingobacteriaceae > Pedobacter > Candidatus Pedobacter colombiensis. The sequence continues at coordinate 3,689,215 of CP119313.1, forward strand.
GTAAAAATAGTTGCAGTTTCCATATCCACAGCCATCGCCCTTAAACTTTTAAGGTATTTTTTAAAGCTTTTATCGTGCTCCCATACCCTTCGGTTGGTGGTATAACAAGTACCTGTCCAATAATCTCTGGAATGATCGCGTATAGTGGTCGATATAGCCTTCTGGAGCGCAAAAGCAGGTAGAGCTGGTACTTCTGCTGGTAAATAGTCATTCGACGTCCCCTCGCCTCTTATAGCAGCTATAGGCAAAATCAAATCTCCCAATTGATTCTTCTTCTTTAATCCACCACACTTACCCAAAAACAATACAGCCTTAGGAGTGATAGCGGTCAACAGATCCATCATGGTTGCAGCCAACGGACTTCCCATACCAAAATTAATGATGGTAATGCCATTGGCAGTTACACTTTGCATAGGTTTATCAATACCCATTATTGGCGCATTGTCATTCCATTCAGAGAACATCTGCACATACTTGCTAAAGTTCGTCAGCAATATATACTGTCCAAATTCTTCCAGTGGTCTTCCGGTATATCGCGGCAACCAGTTTCTTACGATCTCTTCTTTAGATTTCAAACCTTTTCTTACAGGTGATTCTACTTCTTTTACTCTTTTTTTCTTTTCTGATAGTAGTTCGTCTTTCTTTACATCTTTTTCTTCGTTCATATATTCTTCCTTTCTAAATAACAATATAAAAAAAAATCCCCGGTAAACCGGGGATTAAATTTCTAGGCAGCTTTTAACTTCTTAAAGTCGGCCTTTTCAAATTTTTCCACCGCATAATCGAGTGTAATGTTTAATTCCTTAACACTTGTGTCCGAGGGGATCTCAAACATGGCATCCAACATAATGGCTTCACAAATAGAACGTAGTCCCCTTGCGCCCAATTTATATTCCATAGCCTTATCAACTATAAAATCTAATACCTCATCATCAAATGAAAGTTTCACATTTTCCAGTTCAAACAGTTTAACATACTGACGGAACAAAGAGTTTTTAGGTTCCGTAAGAATATTACGCAATGCTTGTTTATCCAATGGATTCAGGTGTGTTAAAACAGGAACACGACCAATCAATTCCGGTATTAAACCAAATGATTTTAAATCCTGTGGTGTAATGTATTTGTACAGATTTTTAAGATCAAGCTCAGCATCTTCTTTTTTGACCTTATACCCCACAGCTTGCGTACGCAACCTATTGGCAATCTTACGTTCAATACCATCAAATGCACCACCGCAAATAAATAAGATGTTGTTGGTATTCACGGGGATCATTTTCTGATCCGGGTGTTTACGACCACCTTGAGGTGGCACATTCACTACAGTACCCTCTAAAATCTTCAATAGCGCCTGTTGTACGCCTTCTCCCGATACATCACGGGTGATAGAAGGATTATCACTCTTACGTGCAACCTTATCCACCTCATCAATGTATACAATTCCTCGTTCTGCAGAAGCTACATCATAATCGGCAGCCTGCAATAGACGGGTAAGAATACTCTCAACATCTTCACCAACATAGCCGGCCTCAGTAAGTACTGTTGCATCGCAAATGCAAAAAGGCACATGCAATATCTTAGCAATAGTCTTGGCCAATAAGGTTTTACCTGTACCGGTTTCGCCTACAAGCATGATGTTAGACTTTTCGATCTCCACCTCATCTGCTTTATCAACCTTCTGACTTAATCTTTTATAGTGATTATACACCGCTACCGAAAGTACTTTCTTAGCATCATCCTGACCAATAACATACTGATCAATATGTGCCTTAATTTCCTGTGGTTTCAATAGTGTAATCGAAGTGTCTAAAGGTTTCGATTTTTTACTCCCTAGTTCTTGTACCAGTAGCTGATTGGCCTGGGCTACGCATTTATCACAGATAAATGCATCCAGTCCCTCAATAAGCATTAAAGTATCCTGCTTACCTGAGCCACAAAAAGAACAACGGGATTCTTTACTTTGTTTTGCCATCTTTTAGTCTTTGTTGCTAGCACCTAGCACTTCATCAATCATTCCGAAGCCTTTTGCTTCATCAGCTTTCATCCAGTAATCACGGTCTGAAGCTTTCTCTACCCACTCGTACGATTGTCCGGAGTGGTTTGCTATAATATCGTATAACTCTTTTTTCAATTTAAGCATCTCTCTCAGGTTGATCTCCATATCTGAAGCTACACCTTGTGCACCACCAGACGGTTGATGAATCATCACACGTGAGTGTGGTAATGCTGCACGTTTACCTTTAGCACCGGCAACCAGCAATACTGCTCCCATAGATGCTGCCATACCTGTACAGATGGTGGCTACATCAGGCGTGATATATTGCATAGTATCATAGATACCTAAACCTGCATATACCGAACCACCAGGTGAGTTGATATAAATCTGGATATCTCTGTTGTTATCTGTAGATTGTAAGAACAACAATTGCGCCTGAATAATATTTGCATTTCCATCATAAATCGCATCTCCTAAAAAGATGATACGATCCATCATTAGTCGTGAAAACACATCCATTTGAGCAACATTCAGCTGGCGTTCCTCAATAATGTAAGGAGTCATGCTCTTAGGTGAATTGTTGGTAGCACCAATAAAACGATCAACATTTAAACCATTAATGCGGTGATGTTTAACTGCGTATTTTCTAAATTCGTCTTTATCTATCTTCATGATTTGTAATTGTTATCTCCTGTAATTTTATATTCACCAATAGTAATAAAACTAATTTGGTAATTTATTGTGGTATTGTAAAATTTGAGTTTCCTTTTATATAAACAAGGCGGCCTTAAATAAAGCCGCCTTATCTATATTCTATTAAAAATTAAAACTTTACCGTTTAAAAACAGTACTTATTTCAACTCTATAAATTTATTATAAGCTATTTCTTTTTGGTCTAAAGTAGCAACTGATTGAATGTATTCAAAAACCTTAAGTGCTTTCACTTCGTCAAAAATACGGTTAGCGTTATCTTTCTCTTTCAGGAAAGTAGCTGTGTATTGCGCTAATTGATCTTCAGGCATTGGACTTGGGCTATACATTCTGAATTGCGCATCTAAACGTTGTTTCGCAGTCTGAAAAACATCTTCATATTTAATTTCGATGTTATTGTCTTTAATCAATTTATTTTCGATTAAAGTCCATTTCAGATTTTTAGCAAAATCATCATAACCTTCAGCCAATTCCTCGTCAGTTAATTTTTCGTTAGTAGCTTTTAACCACTTGCGTAAAAACTCATCTGGCAATTCAATATTTACGCTTTCGATCAGTTTAGTGTAGATGTCATTTTGCAGTTTGCGATCAGCATCCTGTTTAAACATACTTTCAATTTCTTCAGTGATTTTGGCCGTAAAACCAGCCTCATCAGTTACTACACCTTCACCAAATATTTTATCAAAGAACTCCTGGTTTAAATCAGCCTCCTCTAAACGGTTTACGTTTTTAACCGTTACCTGGAATTTAGATTGTAAATCCTTAGCATCTTCTTCGCTAATGTTTAATAATTTGGCAATGATTACCTCATTTTTATCAAAAGCTTTCTGAACATCAAGTTCTACAACATCATCCTTTTTTAAACCGATTAAAGATTTTAAAATCTTTTTATCTGTAACCTGATCTAAACGAATAGATCCTGTTTGCGTAATACCACCTTCAAAAACTGAACCATCTGCAGAAAGTTGTGCTAATTCGGCATAAAGTACATCCTCTTCTGCCGAAACTTCAGGGTTTGTCATTTTGCCATAGCTTCTGCGGATATTTTTGATACGCGCAGCAAGGGTTTCTTCATCAGCTTTAACAACATATTGAGTAAACTTATCTTTAGAAGTGATTGCTACATCAATTGCAGGAGCAAGTCCTAATTCATAATCAAATTCGAACTCATCTGTATAATCCCATTTAAATTCTTTAGAATCATCCATTACAGGTAAAGGCTGACCAAGAATTTCTACTTTATTATCAGTAAGGTGTTTGTTTAATGTCTCACTTAACAAATTATTGATTTCTTCTACAAGAATGCTTCTACCGTACATCTTTTTAATGTGGGCTGCAGGAACCATTCCTTTACGGAAACCTGGAAGCGTCGCTTTTTTAGCTTGCTCTTTTATAGATTTATCAACCTTTTCAGTATAATCTTCAGGCGCAATCTTAATTTTTACAACCGCGTTTAAGTCGTTAATTTTTTCCTGTGTAATGTTCATTTTTCTGAATCAATAATTATTAATGTCTATATACAAAAAATCCCCCGTGTTGCGGAGGAAGTTTACTGTGGAAGATCAACTTCCAATCTACCGCTCAAATTTTCCTTTCGAGGGCGCAAATATAAGCTTTTTTGTTGATTTCAAAGCTTATAATTTAAAATATTATACCTATACACTACCTGATCTTCAGCACTCCAAAGACTCAACAATTGAATACTTTCTGCAATAATTAACATCAGTCTTAATTACTCATGAATTATAAAAGCTAAAATAAGATTACTCTAAAATTGTATTTAAACTGGTAAAAGCAGTACCATACCAGTCCAATACCAGTCGAATAGCAGTAGAAAAGCAGACGAAATAATGCACCGTCTAATAAAAGTTCAACTCTTAATTTGGTGTCATGCAGAGCCAGACCACACTCATAGGAAATTCATACAAGCCCCATATTCCTCATGAACCAAAATTAGGATCAAGCAAAAAAGTTGGGGAGGGATTAGGCATATATTTTTGATAACCTGAATAGGAAAAATTTGACATTTCTTACCCCTCTAAATTGCGTTCTAAAAGCTTTAATCTTCGCATTAAAAGATTCTGCGGAGGCATTAGTGGATCTGTTATCAAAGTAGTTTAATATTGTTTCATAATTGTTCTGAACGGTTCTTGATATGGTATTGAAGGATTTATAACCCATTTTTTCTATCTTGTTATACCATAAGGCTAACTTTTTAAAGGCAATCATTTTAGTTTTTGAATGGCTGAGTATTGAAGACAGTTCCTGGGAGACTTTATACGCTTGCTGCAAATCTGGGTATAGCTTAAATAACAGTTCTGCCCTGTGATTTTGTGAAGGAGTCCAGTTTACTTCTTTTTTAAATAACAAATACCTACTTCTAGCCAGTAACTGTTTTATCGTATCTCCATTTTCCAGAAGTTCGGGAATCCAAGGCTTCTTTACTTCTCTGGCTAGATCCATTTCTTTGTTTTCCTGTTCTATAGCATCCCATCTATGTTTAATCCTGATTTCCTGGACACCTTCATTAGCCAATTGCTGTACATGGAACCTATCTGAAACAAGCTTTGCTTTTGGAAAACTCCTTTTTACTATTCTGGTCATTGTCGGAGCCAGATCAAGGGTTACTTCTTTTACTTGTTTCCTTACCTGCTCCTTCATTCTGTGAAGAACCTTTATGATCGACTCGCTTTCAGTACCCTTTACAATTGCTACCAAAGCACCTTTCTTCCCTTTTGCCCCTTTATTAGTCAGTATTGTATAGAGCTCTCCTTGTGAAAGGCTAGTTTCATCAATTGATAAATATTCCCCCATATTATTAGCAAAAAGCAGCCAATTCTCAGAGTGTTCCGCCTGATCCCAGCTGCTAAAATCACTTAAATGGCGGGCATATTGCTCTTCCAGACGCTTTCCGTCAACACCAAAGAAATGGCCAAGACTTTTACAGCTTATTGGGGTGGAATCCAAATAGTCTTTCAAAAAAAAAGGCAAACTCTTGAGTCATCTTTGTGCCTTCGGCAACTAATTGCCAATCCCGGGAAACGATCTTACTTGTTCGGGTGTTGAGCCATTTCCGACGCTTAAGGTTTAAAAAACAAGGTTTGCCACGCAAAGGAAAGTCTCGAACGGAAGCCTCATCGTAGAATCCTTTAGATAAAAGATGATCTCCAGAAAACTCTTGTGGATGAATGTTCTTTTCTATCAAATAAATATAGGTTGAACCGTCAATTGTAGCAGCTCGGTCGAATTCAAAATAGTCGCTAAGACCTTCTGGTAGTATTAATGAAAGCAGGGTAGAATCCAATATAATTGCTGTTTAATGCAAATCTAAACAAAATTAATCCCTCCCCAACTTTTTTGCTTGATCCCAAAATTACATTAAACACTGTATACCAGAAATTTACAACAATAAACAGTCAAAAAAATTGAATTTAAAAAGCCTTTTAAACAAAAAAACAGCCTTTTCAGGCTGTTTTTGACCGTTGTGCGGAAGAAGGGACTCGAACCCCCACGCCGTGAAGCGCCAGATCCTAAGTCTGGTGCGGCTACCAATTACGCCACTTCCGCAGTTAGGATGTCCCCTTTCGGGATTGCAAAGATAGATATTGTTCTAACAAGTCAAAAAGGTTTTTGAATTATTTTCAAAAAAAACAGTTAACCAACTGGTTTACAGCAAAAATATTTTCATCTTCTTTCATCCAGCCTCCAGAACCAGCTTTCACAGTATTTCCTTTTGCAATTCAAACAGGTATTGAACCGCTTTAACCAACCTACTGCCATACCAGGAAAACATCTCTCCATCAACAAGCATAACTTTAGCTTCCGGAATCAAGCTCTTTATTTCTTCCAGATGTTTTTCCTTAAAGGGATAAGGTTCTGAAGACAGAAAAATCAGATCTGGCTTTAATTCCACAAGGTCTTTTAGCTCAAATTCAGGATACCGACGCTGCTTAACCACATTTTGTAGTCCATTCAAAGTTAAAACATCATCAATAAAAGTATCCTTACCAGCTAGCATATAAGGTTCCCTCCAGATCAGGTAAGCTACCTTTTTGTTAATTCCATGCTGCAAAGCTAACGTCTGCAAATCAGTAAATCCAGCATTGATCAGGTAATTTAGATAAGCCGCCTCAGGTTGTCTATCCACCAAGACTCCTATTTGATGGATTGTATTTTTAGCGTCCTCCAATGTATAAATATCACTCATCCATACTGGAAATTCGGCCATTAACTCTTCTATCTGGGCCTGTGTATTCTCTTCTTTATTGCCAATAATCAGATCAGGTGCTAAACTACGTATCAGTTCCATATTTAGCTTCTTAGTACCCCCTACTTTTGTACGTTCGGCAAATTTATCAACAGGATGAATGCAGAATTTGGTCAGACCAACCACCTCCTTATCCAGGCCCAGATCAAACAATAGCTCCGTTTGAGAAGGAACTAAGGAAATAATTCGTTTTGGCGGATAATTAAATTGAATGGTGTTACCCAACTGATCTGTAAAACTACGTTGCATAATACAAAGATACGGCCCATTCCCTAAAAACCTATTCGTATTTCAACGCGCTGTGAGGTCAAGCGCAAGATCTTCTTTGATCACGCCATCCAATAAATGCAGAATACGTTTCCCATAAGCGGCATTTACTTCCGAATGTGTCACCTGAACAATTGTAATATTTTCTTCTTCATTTAATTTCTTAAACAACTCCATAATTTGAAGCGCCTGTGTGGATTGTAAATTTCCGGTGGGTTCATCTGCTAAAATGATTGAAGGCTGCGCCACTAAAGCTCTGGCAATGCCCACCAATTGTTGCTGCCCACCAGAAAGCTGATTCGGAAATAAGTCTTTTTTAGCGACCATGTTGAAACGATCCAAAACATCGGCTACCCTAATTTTACGCTCTGCTACACCTAACTTTTTATACAACAAAGGGGTTTCAATGTTTTCTGCTACGGTCATCTCATCAATCAAATGATACGCTTGGAATACAAAGCCGATATGATTCCTGTAAAGCTCTATGCGCTTGCGTTCATTGAGAGAAAGTACATCTTCACCCATAAATTCATATTTGCCATAAGTTGGCTCTTCCAACATTCCAAGAATATTCAATAAAGTGGATTTTCCTGCGCCCGAAGGTCCCATAATGGAAACAAATTCTCCCTGTTTAATTTGGGTACTCACATGACGAAGTATATAACTTTTAACGCCTTTATTTGCGTAGTATTTCTCTATGTTTTCAAGTGTGATCATCGTATTCGTATTATAAAAATTGATATATTATTCATATTTAAGGGCATCTATGGGATTCGTTTTGGCAGCTTTCAAAGACCTTAAAGTCACGGTAATTAACGTAATCAATACAGACAAAGTCATTGCCAGGATAAAAGGCCAGATGCTTAAATTGGTCCTGTAGGCAAAGCCATTCAGCCATTTAGAAGCAAAAATATAAGCAAGTGGCCAGGCCACCAGATTTGCAATGAGTACCATATAAAGGAAAGAACGATTCAGCATTTTCACCAGCTCCATTGTAGAGGCGCCCAAAACTTTTCTAATGGCTATTTCCCTGGTTTTTTGGGTAGCAATAAAAGATACCAGTCCAAATAAACCAATAAATGAGATAAAAATGATCACTCCTGCGAACACTTTAAACAGTACGCCCATCACCCGCTCTGTTTTATAGAAACTTTCAATGGTTTGGTCCATAAATTCAATATCATATACATCATTAGGAAAAGTCGCATTCCACAATTGCTCCACACTACTCATGGTTTTACTAAGTTCTTTCGGTTCAACTTTCATGGCAAATGATCCGTAATTTTTCATGTTACTAAAGATCGCTACGGGAGTAATTGCCTCTTTGAGTGATTTGTTATTGAAATCTTTGAGTACGCCAACAATTGGTTTTTCAATATCATAAACTTTCAACATTTTTCCAATTGCATCTTCCGGGCGCGATACATTTAACAGCTTCAACAGCGTTTCATTCACCATAAATTCTTTTAGGGTATCGCTTTTTGACAATCCCCGTCCGGCGACAAGTTGCAGGTCAAAAGTTTTCAGATAGTGCTCATCTGCATCCTTAACATTCAATTGAAACTCTTCATCCTTTCCCCGATGATCATAAGAAAAATTGATTTCATTATTACCATTAGACAATGGTGCAGCACTGAAATAACTGCTTTCTTTGACCCCGTGCAATTGCATTACCTTCTCTCTAAATCCATTTAACTTAGGAATGTTTGATTTGTCTAAAGGAATATCAATTACTGCAACTGATTGATGGTCAAACCCCAGTGATCTTTCCCTCACAAATTCCATTTGTCTGACTACTACCAATGTCGCAATAATCAATACGGCGGTTATTGCAAACTGCAAAACGACCAGTATTTTCCTTAATCCTAAACCTCCCACGTTTGCGGCACTGATCTTATTCTTAATAGCCAATGCCGGACTAAATCCGGAGATAATGAAGGCAGGATAAAGTCCCGCTAAGAAACTAACCAATATGAGCAACAGTAACATAAATATAAAAATGGCAGGCTCCGAAAAAAGTCTGAAGGAAAACTTATCATCCATCAATCCCTCCATGCCAGGAATCGCCAACTCGGTAATGACGCAAGCCAACAACAAAGCAATTGTGGTAATCAGTGCAGTTTCAGTAAGAAACTGCCAGATCAGCTGACTACGTCTGCTACCCATCACTTTGCGCACCCCAACTTCTTTAGACCTGCTGATTGCCTGTGCAGTTGCCAGATTGATAAAATTGATACAAGCTGTAATCAATAGAAAAACACCAATCACTCCTAAGCCGAGCAGCTCTTTATAGGAGATGGTGGTATCCCTGAAATTCCCAAAACGTTCATCATGGTGCACCTGATTCATTTGCTGAAAAATATGCTGTTCTTTTCCGGGGCCATTATTGGTATAATTTTTTTGAATGAACTTTTGTAAAGACTGATCTAGATCAGGTGGTGTAATTCCCGGTTTTAGCAATACATAACATTCCGATCTGTTGGTTACGTGCCCCCAGGCCTTGGAATCCTTTTCAGGGAAAGAAGCATAAGAGGCAATCATTTGAAATGGAAAATCACTGTTTTGAGGAAAATCCTTATAAACACCAGTAATTTTAAAGTCACTGGACTGGTTATAATTTATACTTTTTCCAAGGGCATTTTTCCAGGAACCAAAATATTGTGTGGCTAACTTTTCAGAAAGCACCATCATACCAGGGCCAACTAAGGCAACCGCCGGTTTTCCAGACAACCATTCTATATTAAAAATATCAAAGAATTGTGGTTCCACATAAAACACCGTTTTTTTTCTTTTAACATCTGGGTTCTCTGGGGTATTCTTTACTATAACTACCCCTCTGCTGCTACGCACCGCAGCAACCTGCTCCAATTGTGAAAAGTCGTTTCTTAACGCTGGTGCTAACGGAACAGGTACGCCATTGGAGAAAAAATCCCCATCAGGGTAAGTCCAGGAAGAAACTACCCGATAAATCCTATCCTGTTTCTCATAACTGTTATCAAAACTTGTCTGAAATCTTAAAAAAAGAAAGATCAGCAAACAGCTAGCGAGTCCGATTGCAAGTCCAGCTATATTTATAGCAGTATACCCTCTATATTTCCAAAGGTTACGCAAGGCGATTTTAAGGTTGAGTTTGAACATAGAATGTAATTATTATTCATATTTTAAAGCGTCCACTGGATTTAACTTCATAGCATTTCTTGCCTGGAAACTTACAGTTAATACCGTCAGAAAAATACTAATCAATCCCGCAAGGACAAATGGAAAAACAGGGAGTTCAATTCTATACGCAAAGCTTTCCAGCCACCTTTGTGCAACGATATAAGCAATTGGCCAGCCGATCAGATTGGCAATTAATACCATTCTAACAAAGAAAGAATTTAGCAAACTGAGGATATTAAAATCTGTTGCTCCTAATACCTTTCTAATGGAAATTTCCTTAATTCTGCTGCTAATGGTAAAGGCGGAGAAGGCAAAAAGACCAATGATAGCGATGAAAATGGTCAGCATTGCGGCGACATAAAATACCGACTGTAACTGTTCCTGTTTTTCAAATAAGCGGCCATACAATTCATCCATAAATTCGTACCTAAAATCGTCTCCATCCATTTTATTCAGGTCCTTCCATTCCGATTTTAAAGTTGCCAACGCTCCTGCCATATGATCAGGATCGATATTCATCATCAATTTCATTTTACCGTTTGCACAAGTACTTTTAACTGTGTAAACCGTAGGTTCTACGGCAGCTTCGAAACCTTGCATTTTCGCATCTTTAACCACCCCTACAATTCGATAATCCTGGTCACACCCGCGAATCGTTTTTCCTACAGGCTGTGTGATGCCATAAGCAGCCGCCGCAGCTTCATTGAGCACGATCCCATTTTCAGCATCTGCAGGAAAGTTCTTTGAAAAAAAACGGCCTTCTTTGAGCTTCATTTGCAGGGTCTCAAAATAGTCGAAATCCACATGAACGATGTCCATTCCCAGCATCTTTCCGTCCATCGCATAATCTACTCTTCCAGGGCGAGTACCATCTGGAACATCCGATGCCACGGTAAAAGAATTGACACCTGGAATTTTCAGGATTCTTGATTTCATGTTTTCAAAATAACCACGGTCAAACCAGACCATGTTTTTTATGTAAACCACCTGTCCGGCTTTAAAACCTGTATCTTCTGTCCGCATATATTTCAGCTGACTACTCACAATCAGTAATCCAGCCATGAAAACAATAGCCACCGTAAATTGGATTACCAATAAGGCATTCCTCAACCAGAGTGTTTTAAAACTGGTTTGAAGATTTCCTTTTAATACTGATACCGGTTTAAAGCCTGACAAGACTAATGCAGGGTAAACACCGGAAATTAAAGTAATGATCAACAACACCAGTGGAAGTTGCCAGATCAACTCATAGTTACCCTTCCATAATGAAAATGAGACACTAAAAACATCATTGAAAATGGGTAGAAAAATTTCTGCAAGAATTACTGCGATCACCAGTGCAACCATACATTGCATCAATATTTCTATGAGAAACTGAAAAACCAAACTAAGACGGGATGCACCCAATACCTTTTTCACACCAACTTCCTTTGCTCTCTTATTGGTTTGGGCAATTGTTAGGTTAGTGAAATTAACACAGGCAATTACCATCACAAAAACGGTGAGTACAGACAATGACATCACAATTTTATAATTGGTATTGTTACCTGCAACAGGTCGTAAGTGCAGGTTATCTAAAGGATCCAAGAAGATTTCCGATTGATTTGCTTTTTTTAGTTCAGTAGCATCTTTCTGATTATTGGTATTCAACCCCTCCTTTTTCAGCTCTTCCTTGAAAATAGCATCCACTTTTTGCTTTAGCAATTCCATATCAGTTCCTCCTTTAACTGAAATATAAGTATAATAATTATGAGCGCTCGGTTCCTGATCTTTACCTGCATCTTCAGTAATGACTAAAGCATCGAAAGCTAAATTTGAATGTGCAGAATTATGGCTCACGATTCCTGTAACATCACCATATTGCATTGCATTTTTTGGTCCTATACCCACTCTAACGGGAAAATCAGGAGTTTTCTTTGGAAATATAGCCTTAACCTGTTCCTTCGACATATACAGATTCAGGGCACCCTCTTTCGGTTTAGCGAGTCCTCCCTCTATCTCCAAATTAAACATTTTAGCCAAACTATAATCTACAGTCATCACATCTTTTAAGTATATACGGGCATCGTTCGTATGGGCCGCAAACTCAAAATCAGTTCTCCTACTTCTGCCTACATTTTCAATCTCAGGTATCGCGTCTTTCATCGCCTTTGCCAGGGATAAGGAAGTATAAGTTGTTTTACGATCAGGTAATATTCTCCCTACCTGATAGATCTGTTTATAATTAGGAACATTATGATCGAAACTGGTTTCAAAGCGTACATAAATGGCCCCTAAAATAAAGGCCCCTAAAGCAATAGCTAGTCCGCCAATATTTATAGCGGTATAACCCCTATATTTCCATAAGTTCCGCAAGGCGATTTTAAGGTTAAGTCTGAACATAGTTTATTCGTATTTAAGAGCATCAACAGGATTTGCTTTGACCACTTTAATCGACTGGATACTTACTGTAAACAAGGCAATCAATAAGGATAAGACGATTGCAAGTACAAAAGGAATCAAGGAAATCCCTATACGAAACTCATATTTAGAAAGCCATTTATTAATAACGATATAAGCTACCGGGAAAGCGATTAGATTGGCAATGAGCACCAGTTTCACAAAATCTTTATTTAGTAAAGTCAGGATATGCAGACTTCCGGCTCCCAATACTTTCCGGATACTGATTTCTTTTTTACGTTGCTCGGCCATGTACAAACTAAGTCCCAGCAGTCCCAGGCAGGAAATAAATACAGCGAAGCCCCCAAACCAATTGGCCAGTATCCCCATTAATTTTTCATTTTTGAACTTCGATTCAAAGCTATCGCTCACAAAAGTAACGGTGGCTGGATAATCCGGATTGACCTCCTTCATCATGGTTTCTACTTCTGATATTGCTCTGCTAAGGTTTTGGTTCGGATTTAAGCGCATCGCTATTACTCCTTCCTTGTCAATTCCTTTTCCAATGATCATAGGCGAAGTACTTTTATAAGGAGATTCCATCACGAAATCTTTCATCACACCAATTATCGTGTATTGACCATCATTCCAGCTGACCACTGAACCCACAGGTTTCAAAAGCCCCATTACTTTCGCCCCAGCTTCATTGATCACTACACCAGTTGAATCATGGAATGAACGGGAAAAATCCCTCCCCTCCAGCATACTCCCTCCAAGGGTTCCTACAAAATCATCGTAGGCAAACCTAAAATTAAACATGATATTTTCATTTGGATTTTTACCCGGCCAGCTTACAGAAGTCGTATTATTTCCACCTTGCGTCAAACTCAGACTAAAAGTGCTGACCTTACTTGCTACACCGCTTTTCAACAACCTATCACGAAACAACTCTGCTTTCGACTTGTCTTTCAAAACTCCTTCAATTGGAATTTCTATCAATCCATTTTTATCATAACCAATCGGTTTATTCTTTATAAAAATTAGTTGTTGATAAATCACAGCAGTACAAATAATTAAACAGGAGGCAAATACAAATTGAAACACTACCAACACCTTCCTGATCGACAAAGAAGCCCCGCCAGCTCTGCCAAACCCTTTTAAAACCTTAACCGGATCAAAGGATGACAAGTAAAAGGCTGGATAACTACCAGCAATAAAACCCGTAAAAAGAGTCAACCCAAATAATAACATCCAGAATTTCCAGTCAGTGTAATTAATAGTCAATGTCACATTGAGTAAGTTATTGAAATAAGGAAGACTAAATTCTATAAGGATGAAAGCGACAACCATGCCTAAGAAAGCAAGCAGCACTGATTCCATGATAAACTGACTAATCAGCGTTTTTCTAGAGGCACCAATCGCCTTTCTCACGCCCACCTCTTTTGCTCTTTTTTCAGACCTGGCAGTAGAAAGGTTCATAAAATTAATACAGGCAATCAGTAAAATACAAAAAGCGAGGATAAAGAAAATCCTGAGCATATCTATCTTACCTCCAACAGATTTCCCATTTTCAAACTCATCATATAAATGCCATTTGGCAAGTGGGTGAATAATAGCGATGTTACCATTATCTTTTTGGTTTCTTCCATAGATACCATGAATCTCCTTGCTTACCTTTTCAAAGGCACTATTATCCTTTAATTGTAGTACGGTAAAGCAGTAATTACTTCCCCAACCGGCATTTTTAGTCCATGTATTTAGCTTTTCGTAAAGTTCCCAGGACATCAGGTAGTCAAACTTAATGCTGCTCGTTGTTGGTACATCTTCTATTACCCCTTCCACGGTTAACAGCTCCGTGTCAGCAAGTTTTAGTGTTTTATTCAAAGGTTCTTCATTACCAAACAAAAGTTTAGCTGTTTTTTCGGTGAGAATCACGCCGTTTGGAGATTTCAAGGCCTGATTCTTATTTCCTTTAATAAATTTATAATCAAAGATTTTAAGAAAAGAAGGATCCGTAAACATTCCTCTCTTCTTGTAGGACTTATCCTCGTTTGTAATCAAAAATTCAGAAGGGTAGGTAGAATGGGTGACATAGCTGAGTTCTGGTATAGTCTCTCTTAGGTTGTCCGCCATGATACCGGGTGTCCAGGCAAAACTCACCACACTATTTGCATTTTTCTGGTTGCTATACACCACATAAGTGCGGTCGTAACCTGTGGTATGTTTATCATAACTCCATTCGTACGCAACATACAATAACAAAAGCATACAGCTAGCCAAGCCAATAGCCAGGCCACCCACATTAATGAGCGTATAACCTTTGTTCTTCCAAAGGTTGCGCATTGCGATTTTAAGGTTGAGTCTAAACATCAGTGGTTGTTTTTTAAATTAGTTCTTCAGTACGGGTTTTATTTATTTTTTCTGAGATCACATGACCATCTTTTAGATTGATGATGCGATTAGAAAAACTGGCGTCATGAGAAGAGTGTGTTACCATCACGATGGTAGTTCCTGTTTCATTCAATTCGCAAAGCAATTCCATAACTTCATTACCATGAGAACTGTCCAGGTTACCAGTAGGCTCATCGGCAAGTACCAGTTTCGGCTTGGTCACTAAAGCTCTAGCCACCGCCACACGCTGCTGTTGACCACCGGAAAGCTGCTGTGGAAAATGCCCACTCCTGTTTACAATATTCATCCTTTCGATGATCTCATTTACCAATCGCTTGCGTTCTGGTGCTACCACTTTGTTATAAATCAATGGTAACTCAATGTTTTCAAAAACCGTCAATTCATCGATCAGGTTAAAGTTCTGAAACACAAACCCCATATTGCGTTTCCTGAAGTTGGAACGCTCTTTATCATTTAGTTTCAGCAATTCCGTATCAATAAATTTGTAACTCCCACTTTCCGGTTTATCCAGTAGGCCCATTACATTTAGCAGGGTAGACTTGCCACATCCAGATGGTCCCATAATGGAAACAAACTCTCCTTCTCTGACCTGCAGGTTAATCCCATTTAGAGCTGTGGTTTCAATTTCTTCCGTTTTATAAACTTTTTCCAGGTTTTCGATTTTTATCATGGCTATATTTTTCAGATTATTTGCTTACTTCTACAATATCGTATTGATTAAACTGGTCGTAGGAAGAGGTAATCACTTCTTCTCCTTTTTGCAATCCTTCCAGTACTTCATAATACTTGTGGTTTTTACGTCCGATTTTAACATTTCTTTTGGTAGCTTTTCCGTCTTTCAAAACGAACACCCAGGTACCACCGGTACTTTGGAAGAATTGTCCCTGTGCAATAAGCAATGATTTACTGTTATCCGAAAGGATCAATTTCACCTGCATAGATAAACCTCTTCTCAGGTCTTCCGGGGCTTTACCGTCAAACACCAATTCCACCTGAAACTGTCCGGCAGTAACTTCAGGAATCACTTTCCTAACCAGCAGTTTATAGGTATTTCCATTAAATTCTACAGTCGCCGTTTGCCCTTCTTTTACCCTGTTCACATAATATTCGTCTACACTGGCTTGCAATTTATATCCTTGCAACACATCAATCTTACCCAGCATTTCATTAGGAGCGTAAGACTTACCTATGACCGGATCGTAAGAGGAGAGACGACCTGCCACAGGTGCCTTAATGGTCATGTTTTCTATATTTTGTCTGATCGTTTCCAGGCTTTCGTTCATTCTTCCAATGGAGATATCAATTTGCTTCAACTGCATCACCCTACCTTGATTTTCCTGTTTAATTGCTTGTCTCAAAATCTCTCTTCTTCCTTGAAAATATTCATAATCTTGATTAGAAGTATTGAATTCCTCCCTGGTGATTACATTTTTCTTGAATAAAGTACTATCAATTTTATACTTACGAGTTGCGGTTCTCAAACTGTTTTCAATATCCATCATATCCTGCCCCATTACCCGTTGGTTTTGCTCCAGATCCAATCTTAACTTTCTCAATTGATTGATCTGTTCGGTAATACTGGTCTCGCTGGAAGTATAACTCGATAAAGCATTTGGATTGGCGATTCTCAATAAAGGCGTCCCCTTTACTACCGAAGCTCCATTTTCTGTAAAGATCTCTGCTACAGTACCACCTTCCGGCGAACTCAAAATTACCGAAGTTAAAGGAACCACACTGGCATTTAACAATACCACGTCTTCAAAATCTCCAAAAGTTACCTGGTTGACGGTCAGCTTTTCTGCATCGGCTTTGTAAATTTTATTTAGAGACAAGCTATATCCGTAGCCTACCAGGCCAACTAAAATAACTGCACCTACAATAGTTGATATTGTTTTCTTACTGAACCGCTTTTTCTGTATAATCTTATCCATTTTTGTATTGCACTTATTGCTTAGCCATAAGCTAAGGCTGTGCCAACCCAAAAACAAAACCATACACAGCTATCTATCAACAACTTAAGTTAAATTCAGATTAAAAACCGTTCATAATCGGACAGTAGCTGTACAACATCGGACAAAAAAACTTAAATTCATACCATATATGATAGATGCAAATATTTTGGTAATTGATGATGATGACGATATCTTATTAAGTGCCCGTTTATTCCTAAAACAACACTTCAGCAAGGTGATCACCTGCAAATCACCTAAAGAAATCAATGTATTGCTAAGCCGCAATGAAGTAGACCTCATTTTGCTAGACATGAACTATCAAAAAGGGACCAGCGATGGCCGTGAAGGATTGTATTGGCTGGATCACATCTTATCCATTGATAAGGATTATGTGGTCATCCTCATGACTGCTTATGGAAATGTGGAGCTCGCCGTACAGGCGATCAAAAAAGGAGCCACTGACTTTATCCTTAAACCCTGGGAAAATGAAAAACTTTTTGCCACCCTATCTGCTGCCTCCCGATTAAGGCAATCCAACAAAAAGGTGAAAAAACTGGAAAAGATCCATTCATCTCTTCAAAAGGATCAGGCCAGACAATTTGAACATATTATAGGAAATTCAGCTCCAATAAAACACCTGCAAAACACCTTATTAAAGGTAGCTCCTACAGATGCCAATGTGTTGATCCTGGGGGAAAACGGAACTGGAAAGCAAGTATTCGCCTACGAAATTCACAAACATTCTTTGAGGAAAAATGCAATCTTCATGCATGTGGACTTAGGCTCTCTCAACGAGCATCTTTTTGAAAGTGAACTATTTGGTTATGCAAAAGGAGCTTTTACGGATGCAAAAGATGATAAACCCGGCAGGTTTGAGCTTGCCGATGGAGGAACGATATTTCTAGACGAGATTGGTAATTTATCTCAGCCACTACAGGCAAAGCTATTGAGTGTGCTGCAAAACAGAACGGTCACCCGGCTTGGAGAAAGTAAAGAACGAAAAGTAAATGTAAGATTGATTACAGCTACCAATATGCCCTTAAATGAAATGGTAGCCAAGGGTACCTTCCGACAAGATTTACTATTCCGCATCAATACGGTAGAACTTTTATTACCTGCCCTGGCGCAACGCGGCGAAGATATTACCCTATTGGCCAACCATTTCTTACATAGCTTCAGCACCAAATACCATAAAAACCTTTCCAGGTTTGAACCAAAAGCAGAAAGCTTCTTACTTGGCTATCACTGGCCAGGAAATGTGCGTGAACTGCAACACGTTGTCGAGCGTGCGGTAATTATGGCTGATGGAATGGAGATCTCTGCACAGGATTTACAGTTGAGCCCACAGAAATTTAGCGGAAGTACAGTGATCCAACCAGAAATGGGTCTGGAGGAAATGGAAAAACTCATGGTTCAAAAAGCGATCGATAAACACAAAGGAAATATCTCCAGAGCAGCGCTGGAGCTGGGCCTCACCCGTGCGGCACTTTACCGTCGCATAGAAAAGTTTGACCTATGACCTTTTATAACCGATTCACCTTCCGCCTGCTTAGCCGATTGGTTTTAATCAACATCCTAGCCATTTTATTGTACCATTTGATCAAAAACACGGAACTTTGGTTTACCATTTCGGGATTGAGTATTCTTTTGATCGCCGCATTGATGAACCTGTATTTCTACATCAATCAGATCAGGGAAGACATCAAGCGCTTTATTCTGGCAGTAAAAACCCGGGACAGCACATTAAACTTCAGGAATAAGGCAACGAAAGGTAGTTTCCCGGAACTTTATGAGTCCTTCAACGACATCATTCAGGCCCAAAAGGACATGCAGCTGGAAAAAGACTCGATGTTTCAACTCATCAAAACTATATTGGAACAAGTACCGGTAGGTGTGATTGTAGTGAAAGATAATGAGGATGTCAGGCAGGCAGAAATTGTATTTTTCAACCAGGCAGCTACCAGTTTATTGGGCATACCCGCGTATAAATATTGGCATCGGCTGGCACGGCATAGTCCACAGTTTGCTAAAGAAATAGAAAGTATAGGTAAAGGTGGGAAGCGCTTTATGGAGCTAAAGATTCAGGAAAAACTGATCCAGCTGTCTACAGAAGTAATTCCTTTAAACCTCTACTTGACAGATTACATCATCATTTCCTTCCAGAACATCAAAGACGAGATTGAGCAAAAGGAATCCGAAGCCTGGAACCGCTTAATTGGTGTGATCTCTCATGAGATCCTAAATTCCATTACGCCGATCAGTTCTTTATCTGACACCGTAAACAGTATGATCGCCGATAAAGAATCATTAAACTATGAAGATCTTGAAGATTTAAAACCGGCCATAAAGACAATCAAAAGACGGTCTGAGGGACTGCTGGATTTTGTAAAAGACTACCGTCTGATTGCAGAGTTGCCAACACCAAACCTGCAATACCATACTATAGGGGAAATACTGCAACACATCAAAGTGCTAATGCAGCCTTTTGCCAACGGCAGAAACATCACCCTTAAAGTAGAACAAACTTCGTCCAAGATCACCATTCAAATAGATTTGAAGTTGGTAGAACAGGCATTGATCAATCTGGTTACAAATAGTATTTACGCTTTGGAAGGAGTGGAACACCCGATTATCGAAATCAACTACCGAATGAATCAGAATAAACTCTACCTGGAAGTGAGCGACAATGGTAAAGGAATTGATCCGGAGCTGATTGAAAAGATCTTTGTACCTTTCTTTACCACCAGAAAAAATGGGTCTGGTATCGGACTTACCATTACCAGAAACATTATGAAAATGCATCAAGGAAACCTGGAGGTCAATTCTATTCCTTTTGAAAAGACCGTATTTTCGTTAGTGTTTCGTTACCAATAAAAAAGCCAGGTCAGAGAATGCATCCTGACCAGGCGATAAACTTATTTGTCATCTAAATCACTGTTCCATTTGGAATAACCGCTCCTTTTTTGACTACAACTATACCATCTTTAACCGTATACAAAGGATGATCGCCATCAGCCAAATGATCACCACCAATGATTTGCACATCATTCCCGATCCTGCAATTCTTGTCAATCAGTGCATTCACAATTTTACACCGATCACCAATTCCAATCAACGGCTTTTCTTTAGCAGTCTCCTCTTCAATTTCTTGTAGGGTTTGATATCTATCACTCCCCATCACATAAACACTCTCTATAACGGTATCTATTCCTATTCTTGACCGGATACCAATCACTGCATGCTTAATTTCTGCAGCTTGTAAAATACAGCCTTCAGCAATTATCGTTTTGTTCAACGTAGTACCCAATATTTTTGATGGAGGCAGCATCCTTGCGCGGGTAAATATGCCATGGTGACTGTCGAATAAGTTGAACTTAGGAATATCATCCGTAAGACCCAAATTGGCTTCAAAAAATGAAGATATATTTCCTATGTCTGTCCAATAGCCTTCGTACTGAAAACTCAATACTTTATTATGTGCCATCGCCCTTGGGATGATCTCTTTACCAAAATCCTTCTCCTCAGGATTATCTAACAAAATTTTAACCAGTAAATCCCTGTTGAAGATATAAATACCCATTGAGGCAAGATAATCGCGGCCCTCTGCATGCATTTCTGCTCCTGTATCGGACGACCAGTCGGGCAGTAGTTCGAAAGCAGGTTTTTCTATAAAAGAGGTAATAAAGCTATTTTCATCTACCTTTAAAATACCAAAATCAGTTGCATCTTTTGCCGTTACCGGAATTGTAGCAATACTAACTTCAGCCCCCTTGCTGGCATGTTCCTGTACCATCTTATTGAAATCCATCTGATACAATTGATCACCGGATAAAATCAGTGCGTATTCAAACTCATGGTTCAGCAAATGATGCATGGTTTGCCTAACTGCATCTGCCGTTCCCTGAAACCATGTTGGATTATCAGGCGTTTGCTCAGCAGCCAGGATATCAACAAATGCAGAGCTAAAATAACTAAAATGATATGTATTTTTAATGTGTTTGTTTAAGGATGCAGAATTGAATTGCGTTAAAACAAACATCCTATGTATGCCCGAGTTCAGGCAATTAGAGATTGGGATATCTACTAAACGATATTTTCCTCCTATTGGCACCGCTGGTTTAGAACGAGTTTGCGTTAATGGCGCCAGTCTTGAACCTTGACCACCGCCAAGGATTACCCCCAATACATTGTCAGTCATAGTATTTCATTTTATATTTGGTACAGATCTATATATTGTTGCGCTGCCTTATCCCATGAATGATCCAGCTGCATGATAAACTTACGTATTTCTTTTACATCTTTTGTACTGGTATATAGGTCATAAGCCCGACCTATGGCATGTCCAACATCCCAAACGCTACTCTGATCATGACAAATACCAAAACCACCATCCCCTATATCAATAACCGTATCCTTTAACCCCCCAATTCTTCTAACAATGGGAATCGTTCCATATCTTAAAGCATACATTTGGTTTAAACCACAAGGCTCTACCCTACTGGGCATAAGCAAAAAATCAGCGGCAGCATAAATCTGATGCGACAGCTGTTCATTATACCCTATATAAGCATTGTAATTTCCCGGAAATGCTGCTTTCAACTGTGATAACCGGCCTTCTACCTGGGGGTCACCAGATCCAAGAACCAGCACATTTATTTCTCCGTTATAAGTGATTAAAGCATTGTAAAATATGTCAGGAAGCAAATCAGCTCCTTTTTCACCTACCAATCGGCCAATAAAAGTAAATAAGGGCTTTTCCGGATCAAGATTAAAAACAGCACAAAGGGCTTCCTTATTTGCCTTTTTCCCGGCATCTACTGTACGAAGAGTATATTTTTTCTCCAGCATAGGATCAGTATTCGGATTCCATACCTCATTGTCAATTCCATTAAGGATACCAAACGATTTACTACGTTCCTGAGCAAGCAAATCTTCCAGTCCATTTGCTTTAAAGCTAATCTCATCCAAATAACTTGGTGAAACTGTTGTTATCCGCCATGCGCATTTAATAGCCGAAGCCAATGGATTAATAGCTCCACGCCAGTCTAGCATTCCAGATTTCCATAAATCGAAAGTTGGAATATAATGGAGCTTATCCCAGCCAAACTGCCCCTGGTATTGGGCATTGTGGATGGTCAGTACTGTAGGAATATGACTTAAGTTTTTAAACTGATGACAATAAGCAACCATAAAAGGTACCAATCCAGTATGGTGGTCATGGCAATGGATCACATCAGGGCGATGTTCCCATTGCGCCATCCAGTCGAGCACGGCAATCTGATAAGCTAGGAAACGTTCTGTATCATCATCATAACCATACACCATTTCCCGATCTAACAAGCCCTCAATGTGAACAAGATATAGATCAAACCCGAGCTTATTGGTCTTTTCTCTAAAAATCCTTACGGTAAAATTATGAAAGCCAAGTTTACCCCAGCCATCATAAACTACCTCAAACTCATTCTCCTGTATAAATTTATTGTGATATGCAGGCATTACGACTTTAGCCACATGCCCAAGCTTATTTTGATACTTGGGCAAAGCACCCACAACATCACCTAAACCACCAACTTTAGCTATAGGATAACATTCGGCACTAAGGTGTATAATCTCCATATTTTGAGGCTTTAAAAATCACCTCAAAATAGCGATTACAATAAGGAATGCAAATATTTAGTGTAAATAAATTATTTATATTTTTTTAATCTGCTACAGCCCTGAACATCAAAGCTGCTACTGTTAAATTGGTCCTACTATCGATCAAAATAGCCGCACCATTGGCTTTGTTATCGGTATACAAATCAAACGCAAGCTCATCAGCAGTTTTTAGCACGACCCTACCTATATCGTTCAATTTAAAATCATGAGCATCTTGTTTTTCCAGTGTATTGATATCCACTTTATAAACAATTTCAGAGATTTTACACTTTGTTACCTTGCTATTGTGTTGCAACAGATAAGTAATACTTTCATCAAGTGGCCTTGCGTCCATCCAACACACATCAGCTTCTATGAGCTTAGCATTTTGCGGCAAATGATCGGCATTAACCAATACATCACCCCTGCTGATATCAATATTATCTTTTAAATGAAGTGTTACCGACTGCCCTGCATAAGCTGTCTCAGGTTGTTGATCAAATATTTCTATTCTTTCAATAACAGAACTGCTTCCCGATGGCAAAACTGTAACCTTATCATTTACATTAAATTCGCCACTTAAAATTCGACCCGCATAACCTCTGTAATCGTGCAATTCATCTGTCTGTGGCCTCACTACCCACTGTACCGGCATACGAGCAAGATCAGACTCAGCGCCTGTCTCTACATCAACTGTTTCCAAAAAATGTAATAAACTACGACCATGATACCAAGCCATATTTTCAGACTCATTTACCACATTGTCACCTTTTAAAGCACTTACGGGAATAAAGTTTACATCCTTTAAATTCAATTGAGCAGCTAACGCTTTGTATTTATCGGTAATGGCTGTAAATACGGTTTCACTATAGCTAACCATATCCATCTTATTTAAGCATACCACTACATGCTCAATACCCAATAAAGACACCAGGTACGAATGGCGGATAGTCTGCTCGACCACTCCATTTCTAGCATCAATTAAAATGATCGCCAATCTAGCTGTAGATGCACCAGTAACCATGTTACGGGTATATTGTATGTGGCCAGGGGTATCAGCAATGATAAATTTGCGTTTATCTGTCTGAAAATATTTATAAGCCACATCAATCGTAATTCCCTGCTCACGCTCAGCCCTTAAACCATCGGTTAAAATGGCCAGGTCAATTGTTCCATCATCATTTTTGCGGTTAGACTGCTGTAAAGCTTCTAACTGATCGGCCAGGATGGAATCTGTATCGTATAACAACCTTCCTATAAGTGTGCTTTTACCATCATCAACACTACCGGCTGTAAAAAATTTAAGTATATTCATTAAAAGTATCCTCCCTTTTTGCGGTCTTCCATAGCAGCTTCCGAAACTTTATCGTCCATGCGGGCCCCTCGTTCACTAATTTTTGATGCACTGATTTCTTCAATGATCACATCAATTTCATCAGCATTTGATTCAACAGCAGCAGTACAACTCATATCACCAACTGTACGGAACCTCACTTTTTTGTGTTCAACAACATCATCTTCATCCATGTTTAAAAACGGAGAAGCGGCCATTAGTTGTCCATTACGTGTGATTACATCTCTGTAATGAGCAAAATAGATAGAAGGCAAACCTATATTTTCTCTTTTGATATAGTTCCAAACATCAAGTTCTGTCCAGTTACTGATTGGAAATACCCTTACATTCTCGCCTTTATGAATCTTACCATTATAAATGTTCCACAGCTCTGGACGCTGACGCTTAGGGTCCCACTGACCAAATTCATCTCTTACCGAAAAAATACGTTCTTTGGCACGGGCTTTTTCTTCATCTCTTCTGGCACCACCAATACATGCATCAAAACCATGTAGGGCGATGGTATCTAAAAGGGTAACTGTTTGCAGGGCATTTCTACTAGCATTTTTTCCTGTTTGCTCCACTACCTTTCCCTGATCAATGGATTCCTGAACCCTACCTACAATTAATTTTTCGCCCAACCTCTGCACCATCTCATCACGGTAAATGATGGTTTCTTCGAAGTTATGTCCGGTATCTATGTGTACTAGTGGAAAAGGAAACTTGCCCGGTCTGAAAGCTTTTTCGGCCAAGCGTACCAATGTAATGGAATCCTTACCTCCTGAAAACAGTAAGGCCGGTTTTTCAAATTGCCCTGCAACCTCACGTAATATGTGAATAGCCTCGGCCTCTAATTCGTCTAAATAATCTAAATTATACTTACTCATATCCTGTTGCAATTACGTTGTGGCATGCAAACCACATTCTTTTTTTGATTGATCTTCCCACCACCAGCGGCCAGCTCTAAAATCCTCACCCTCACTAACCGCCCTTGTACATGGCGCACAGCCTATGCTTGGGAATCCCTTATCATGTAATGTGTTGTAAACAATATTATTTTTTTTTATGTATGCCTTTACTTCATCCAGAGACCAGAAGAAAATCGGATGAAATTTAATCATTTGATTTTGCTCATCCCATTCCAGATTCGACATATCGTGTCGGTTTACGGATTGCTCCGCCCTGATCCCGGTAACCCAGAGATCATTGCCTTTTAATGCTCTCCTTAAAGGCTCTAACTTGCGGATTCCGCAGCATTCCTTTCTGTTTTCTACAGACTCATAAAAGCTGCTTGGCCCCTTTTTATTCACCATCGCCTGTACGGCTTCAGTGTCTGGGAAATAAGCTAAAATGGGCTTATTATAAATTTCTAAAGTACGGTTCCACACATAGTATGTTTCGGGAAATAACCTACCTGTTTCCAGTGTAAAAACCTCTATAGGTATATCATTGGCGAAAATCATGTGCGTGATTACCTGATCTTCCCATCCAAAACTTGTAGAAAAAACAATTTTTCCCGGATATTGAGCTGCAAAAAATTGCAATGCAGCTACCGGATCAAGATCCTTAATTTTTTCGGCTATTTCTGCTGATTTTTCCTTCATGACTAAACTAATTTTAGGATAAAATTGATGATACTGCGCAGGCTTACTAAAACCACAAGAATACCCACTGAAACCATAATTGTCTTAGCGGATATCTTATTAGAAACTTTTGCAGCGATTGGTGATGCCAACGCACTTCCAATAACCAAACCTGCTACCGCTTCCCAATGTGCCCCATTTAGCATGGTAATAAAAGTGAGTGAGCTCATCAATGCAATAAAAAAGCGGGTAATTTTTACCGTTCCTAAAGAGAACCGGGCATTTCTTCCCCCTGCAATTAAGCTCGACAATACAATTGAACCCCATCCACCACCACCAACAGCATCAATAAAACCACCAAACAAGCCTAACAACGAGATCTTTTTTATCTTCCCATTTTGAGCAGTTTTTTTACGATTGGCCTGATAAGCTTTGGATAATATTACGCAGCCCAGTATTAATGTGTATAATGAAACAACTGGCTTGGTGTAATTGCTGTAATGCTCTAATGAGGATAATAAATAGGCACCAGTTACAGCACCAATAATACCGGGTATCAATAGTAGTTTAAACAATTTCCAGTTCACATTCCCGAAGCGATAATGCATCCAACCGGCAATACCATTACTTAAAATCTCAGATAAATGTACACCCATACTGGCTGAAGCCGGGGGAACTCCCATCGCCAAAGAAAATGAAGTACTGGTTACTCCGTACGACATGCCTATGGCCCCATCAATCATTGCAAAAATAAATCCACCAATTAAAAACCAATAAAACATCGGATTAAGGTTGCTAATATAAGTCTGAAACTCGGGCTCCTTATGCCAAAAAACAGTCACCACTATAGCAAATGAAAATACAATAGCCAACCAGACTAACCACTTCAAATTAGCCCTGGTAGTCCTTTCGGCTTTACCATCAACCAATGAAGACGTTACGGCATTTAGTTTTTTAACTTTCGAAGCAAAATCTCCATTAAGGGTATTTCTAAGTGCCTGCATGTTTTGCAGGGTATCATTTATTTCTTCAGGTAAACTATCATTTAGCACTTCCTTTAATCTTTTCGCAATGGTAGGAGATTTTCCATTCGTGGATATTGCTATTTTAAGATCACCTTTTTTTACAATAGAACCCAGATAAAAATTACACAAGTCGGGCTTATCGGCAAAGTTGACCAGTAAACTCTTCTTGTCTCCTTCCAGCCTGATCTGATGATTGAGTTCATCATTATTTGTAGCTGCAATAACCAAATCAACACCTTCAAGGTCAGAAGCATTAAATTCTCGCTCTAAAATACTAACCCTCTCATGCTTTTCGGCAAGCTGCTTTACCTCTGGTAAAATCTCCAGCGCAATAACAGTTACATTTGCATCTGGACTATTGCCAAGTATTGCTGTTAACTTCTCCAGGCCCACAGGTCCTGCACCAACCAATAGTGTATGTATGGAGTTCAATTTAATGAAGACAGGAAATAACTGGTTGCCTTCCATAAAAATTACAATTCTTCTTTAAGTGCCTGATAAAAATCCTTGATGGGCTGAAACGAGGGATGCAAGGAAACTACCTCACCAAAAATAAGTAAAGCCGGAGCCTTAATTCCTTTTTCTTCCACCAGTTCAACAATTGTATCCACTATGCCAATGGCTAGTTTCTCATTTTCGGTTGAACCACTTTGTATCGCCGCCACCGGTAACTGATGCTTGCCTTCATTTTGGAACAATTTGACAATCTCTTTCAGCTTACTCAAGCCCATTAATACAACTACTGTGGCTTTAGCGCGCGCGGCTTCATACAAATCGTTAGAAATCTGTCCGGAAGCCGTGGTCCCTGTAACGACCCAAAAACTTTCACTTAAACCCCGGTGTGTTACCGGAATTTGTTGCAAACCGGGTACTGAGATAGAGCTTGATAATCCAGGGATTACCGAAACCGGGATGCTATATCCCGCTGCATAATCCAGCTCCTCATATCCTCGGCCAAAAACAAAAGGATCTCCACCTTTTAAGCGAACCACATGACCATAGTTAAGCGCATAATCAACCATTAATTTGTTGATGGCATCCTGACCATAAGAATGTTCTCCTGATCTTTTGCCCACATATACCTTAATGGCTTCAGGGTTAGCATAATCTAAAACGCCTTCGTTTACCAAAGCATCATATAAAACAACATTAGCTGTTTTAAGCGCATTGGCACCTCTCATGGTAATTAATTCGGGATCACCCGGACCAGCACCAACAAGTGTTATTTTTGGCTCTCTATTGTTAATTTGAGTGATCATTGAAATTGCTCCTCTCTTTTAGCTTTCATTTCTTGATAGAACTTATCAACAGTATTTAAGTAAGCTGTTGCAAATTCTTTAGTTGGTTCATTTTTGTTAATTTGCAGCACCAGATCATTAAATGAACCTTCCAGTTTCACCTCCCCTGTAGCTACATAATGGTTATCAAACTCACGGATGATACCGATTTGTGTGCTGCTGTTTACACCTTTATCCAGTAACAATGCTTTGGCGGCACTTACAAATACAGCATAGGTATGGTATATAGCATCAGCCCAGGCTTCAGCTTCGAAAGAAGCCTTTGCCCAGCCTAGTTTTTCCTCTGCCTCAAGTAATAAAGTAGCCACTAAATCGATCACCACTCCGGCACATTCACCCACACCGATGGCTGGTATAAATATTCCCTCATGACCCCAATCTACAAACTCTTCATCTTTCAGATTGGTCAAATCAGCCAAAGGTTTCAACATCTGGTAAAAATAATCTTTACCATTTCTATCATAATATTGATGGAAACTTTCTTCTTTTTCTGCATTCGCTGCAAAGTCGTTCAATAAGGTCCTCAGTACATCAGTTGCACGTTTAGATGGCGCTTTAATTACACGCTCCGCTACTCTTCCTGCACCATCACCAATTGTACCGCCACCCAGCATCACTTGTACTGCAGGTACAACCTTACCACTGGCTTTTACGGAACTGCCATGAAAACCAATATGAGCTAGTCCGTGTTGTCCACATGAGTTCATACAGCCACTGATTTTAATTTTGATATCTTTGTCATAAATCAGCTCGGGATATTCTTTGTAAATTACATCCTCTAAAGCAACTGAAAGTGACATACTGTTAGAAATACCAAGGTTACAGGTATCTGTACCCGGACAGGTTGTCACATCCCCAACACTATCAAAGCCTGGTTTTGCAAAGCCCAATTCTTTAAGTGCAACATATAAAGCCGGCAATGCTCCTGCTCTTATAAACTTGAGCATTAGCCCCTGGTTTTGAGTAATACGAATCTCATCTGCTGCATATGGAGCGATGGCCTCAACCAGTTTACGTGCTTGTTCTGTTGGGATATCTCCTTTGGTTACTTTAATGTAAACGGCATAGAAACCATCCTGTTTTTGTGCGTTTACATTTGTTGCACGCCAGTGTTTATAATCTATTGTATTAACTACTTCATCCAAAACCGGATACTCAACTAATGCAGGTATTTGTGGCTGCGGAACAGTATCACGATCTATTTTAAAAGATTTTGATTTATTGGCAATACGTTCTTCTTCAATTAATCTCAAAACCTCTTCTAATCCAAGTTTCTGTACCAGATATTTTAAGCGGGCTTTATTTCTATTTGTTCTTTCACCATAACGATCAAACACCCTTAATACCGATTCAGCATAAGGAATGATCTGATCTTCATGCAGAAACTCATGAACCAATTCGGCTAAGAAAGGTTGAGCACCTAAACCGCCACCAAGTACGACTTTAAAACCACGTTCCCCCTGTTCATTAATTTTAGGAATAAAACCAAGATCATGGATGTAACTAAATGCAGTATCCTTTTCATCAGAAGAAAAAGAAAATTTAATCTTCCTTCCCATTTCCTGACAAATTGGGTTACGTAAAAAGTAAGTAAAGAAGGCATGAGCATATGGAGAAACGTCAAAAGGCTCGTTCGGGTTGATGCCGGCATCGGGAGATGAAGTTACGTTACGGACCGTATTTCCACATGCTTCTCGAATGGTTACATCGTCACGTTGTAATTCTTCCCACAGTTGTGGCGTTCTATCCAGGCTCACATAGTGAATCTGAATATCCTGACGGGTAGTAAGGTGCAAGTTCCTACTCGCATACTCATCTGATACATCAGAAATACGTAGCAATTGCTGAAAGGTTACCTTTCCAAATGGAAGTTTAATACGCACCATTTGTACGCCAGGCTGTCTTTGTCCGTAAACCCCACGTGCTAAACGCAGACTTCTAAATTTCTCATCATGGATTTTACCTTCACGAAATTCCCTGATCTTTTTTTCAAGATCAATGATGTCCTTTTCGACGATAGGGTTCTCTAACTCTGTCCTAAAACTTTGCATACTTTTGGTCTTATTTAAAAAAAGCTCCTCTGTCTGTTGGACCGGAGAAGCTTCAATATCATATCTCAACAGTCTATAACTTTACTTATACATGCAGTGCATGTTCGGGTAAATAGTACTGTTGTTAGTCTTGTTCATAAAGCAAATATATAAAGTATACAGGAATTGTAGTATATATTTCTTAAAATAACATATAAAAACCTAATTACCAGCATATTAATTTATAATTCTTAGATAAAGAAACAGGAATCAATGTAAAATTTACTATTTTTAACCTGATGACATTTGCAGATAAAGCTATCCGGTTCAATAAACTTTTAAATTATACAGGTTCAGCATTACCACCTGGCATTCGGATTATGAATCCTTTTACAGAGTTTGAGCAAACGATGGGAATTACTGAAAGCTTTTACCGCAAATACTATAATGACAATAAGCCAAGGCATCTCATTTTAGGTATTAATCCAAGCAGGCTTGGAGCCGGCTTAACAGGCATTCCATTTACAGACCCCAAAAGGCTAATGAGTAAGTGTCACATTGCATACGAAGGAAAAATAACACATGAACCTTCCTCAGTTTTTATCTACGAGATGATCAAAGCTTATGGTGGTATTGAGGCCTTTTACGGAGACTTTTATATTAACTCCCCTTGCCCTCTTGGCTTTACTTCCATTGACATCAATGGGAGAGAAAAGAATTACAATTATTATGACAGTAAAGAGCTCATCAACTCAGTAAAAGACTTTATGATTGATAGCATTCATCAACTAATTGATCTAGGTATTCATACCGACATTTGTTTTTGCTTTGGTACAGGTAAGAATGAAAAATTTCTAAGCAAGCTAAACGAAGAGCATCATTTCTTCAAAAAGATCATCGCCCTCGAACATCCCAGGTTCATTATGCAGTATAAAAACTCCGAAAAGCAATTTTATATTGATAAATACATATCTGCATTTGAATCTATTAAGCAATAGGATCATTTTCCTGACGTCAGGAAAATGATCCTATTGCTTATCTATGCACTTTCCAGCCTATTTATTAGCCCTTTTCAGCAGATCCAACCAAAGGGGTCTAATATCTCTTCATAAAAGGTAAACCCGCCCTTATCCACAAAAAAATCTAATAACAACACAGTATTTCTTAATAAATTCAAAATTAATTAATTATAAATTTTGTTATTTAAAATTTCCTATCGACGTTCGCCAAAATATTAAATATGAAAACAGAAGAAATAGGTAATTTATTTACACAGTTTGAATCTACAGCATATGAGATCGAAGGAATTGAATGCTGGAGTGCAAGATCCTTACAAACTATACTAGGTTATAGTAAATGGGAAAACTTTGATAAGGTAATTCAAAAAGCAAAAGGAGCCTGTAAAAATGCCGGGGAAGAGATAACTGACCATTTTCCTGATGTCAGGAAAATGGTCAGTCTAGGTAACGGATCAGTTCGAGAGGTTGAAGATATTGCATTAACCAGATATGCTTGCTATCTCATTGCCCAAAATGGAGATCCTTCAAAATCACAGATTGCTTTCGCCCAGACCTATTTTGCGGTACAAACCCGTAAACAGGAAATAATTGAACAAAGATTACTGGAATACGAAAGAATGAAGGCCAGAGAGAAGTTAAGTCAAACTGAAAAACAACTTTCGGGAATATTATTTGAACGCGGCATAGATCACATCGGTTTTGCAGTTATACGTTCTAAAGGAGATGAGGCCTTATTTCTGCTTACAACTCAACAACTTAAAATAAAATTAGGTATCCCGGAGAAAAGGCCTCTAGCAGATTTCTTACCAACAGTAAGTATTAAAGCAAAAGATCTTGCTGCAGAAATGACCGGTTTAAATGTTTTGAACAAAGATTTAATCGGTCACGTTCCCATTGAAAACGAACATATTGATAACAACTCTGCAGTAAGGGCAATGCTTGTGGAAAGAGGAATACACCCTGAAACACTACCTCCCGCTGAAGATGTAAAGAAAGTACAACGTAAATTGAATAATGACAATGAGCAAGTTTTAAAGAACGCTAAAAAATTAAAATAGGGCATAATTATTCGTATTTTCATACTAATGTAATTTCATGTAACATGCCAAACACTTTGCTGTCCAAGCTGTAATTTTAAATTAAATGAGACGAAAAACGAACTTATTGCCCTTTGTGGTAATCGCCATACTATTCTTTTTGATGAACAGTTATGTACTTTCGGGCATTCATACCCTCAGTACCAATCCAGACATCACACCCATTTTCTGGACTTTTATCATCCTGATAACTGCGTCCCTTGCTTATGCCATGCAAAGAATGCATGACAATGGTATGGACATATTTTTTAAAATAGCTACCCACTCCTTTCTTGTTCTATTTGTTGCCGAACTTATTTTTATTCTGATACTATTACCGGCAGATGTTTATCGTTTATTTGCAGGTAAACCGCGGAATGGGTACTGGGTGGAATTTGCAGCATTTCTTTTTATACTCACTATCCTGATCTTTGTTTACGGTATCATCAAAGGAAAATACGCTTACAGGGTAATAAAACATACTTTGTTTTTCGATGATCTTCCCGAGAATTTTGATGGGTTTACGATCACCCAAATCTCTGATGTACATGCAGGGAGCTTCCAAAACCCAAAAGCTGTACAAAGGGGAATCGATTTAATTAAAGCACAGGGATCAGATCTATTCGTCTTTACTGGTGATCTTGTGAACAACAAGGCTGAAGAAATTAAGCCCTGGATCAGTTATTTCTCGCAGATTAAAGCACCATTTGGACAATTTTCTATACTTGGCAACCACGACTATGGCGACTACATTAAGTGGGAAAGTGAAAGTGAAAAAAGCGCCAATTTACAGCAACTAAAAAAATACCATGAAGAATTGGGTTTTAGACTATTACTGGATGAGCATGCTGTTTTAAATAAAAATGGTCAACAAATTATCCTTGCCGGTGTAGAGAATTGGGGTATTGGCTTTGGACAACGAGGTGATCTTAATAAAGCATTAACTAATGTAAGCCAAGGTGATTTTAAAATACTCCTCTCACATGATCCTACCCATTGGGATGAAGAGGTAAAAAAACTACCTTCAAAAATAGACCTTACCCTATCGGGGCATACCCATGGGATGCAGTTCGGAATTGAAGCATTTGGAATAAAATGGAGTCCTGTTAAGTATAGATATGCACATTGGGCCGGTATTGCAAATGAAAATGGTAGATTTCTGAACATCAACAGGGGCTTTGGTTTTCTTGGTTTTTCGGGACGTATTGGTATCTGGCCAGAGATTACAGTGATAGAACTTAAAAAATCCAGAAAATAATTTTATCATAGAAAGGTTGTTTTCTAATAAAAAAAGGGTTGAATTGTTTAAATTCTATACTTTTGTATTGTAGAATATAATTATACTACAGGGCCTTAATGGAAGAAAACAAATTGAGAGAAGAAACTTTGATCGCGTCTGCTGATACCGATGATTTAAAAAGGGTATTTCAGGATAGAAAGAGAACGAACATTTTAAATAGCCTGGAGCAGCAAACCATTTCTTTTCTGGTCACCAGAGTTCCCAATTATATTTCTTCAAATATGCTCACTTTTACCGGAACATTTGGCTCGGTATTGGTGCTAACCGGATTTATACTCGCTAATTATATAGATAGGACTTATCTTTTACTTGGTATTTTAGGCTTAATCATTAATTGGTTTGGCGATTCATTGGATGGTCGCATAGCCTACTATCGCAACATTCCACGCAAATGGTATGGTTTTTCACTTGACATCATTATGGACTGGGTAAGTACTGTGCTGATAGGCTTAGGCTATATGGTATATGCAAAAAGTAGTTATGAACTGATTGCTTTTGTATTTGTGGTACTTTATGGCTGGGCGATGATCATTTCTCAATTGAGATACAAAATCACAGATGTTTATAGCATAGATTCCGGACTAGTTGGGCCTACTGAGATTCGTATTATATTGGCTTTAATATTTGTCTTAGAGGTTATATTTGGCAACTTAATCGCATATTTTGCCAGTGCGATTTGTATTACACTTTTCATCATCAATATTGCGGATACCCGCAAGCTGTTAAAGCTTGGAGATATAAGGGACAATATTGAGAAAAATGCTAAAAAGAAAGCTGCCTAATGAATAAAAAAAAGTCCATTTTTGAATTTGCTAAAGCACAGATTTCGGCATTCACAGGTGGATTACTGGATTACTCGGTTATGGTATTCTGCACAGAACTGCTGCATATCCATTACACCATATCCATCGCCATTGGCGGAATTATCGGTGCAGTGGCTAACTTTTCTGTAAACCGATATTGGACGTTTGGGGCTAACCAATCGCCGGTTGGTAATCAGCTTGCTAAATTTATTTTCGTAGTAGCGGGAAGTATTACCCTAAAATCATCGGGAACTTACCTTTTCACCAACTGGTTAAATCTTGATTATAAAATAACCAGAATTATGGTCGACATTATTGTCTCCCTGGGTTTCAACTATGTATTGCAAAAATATTGGGTGTTTAGAAAAGCTCCGGTACTCCAACAATTGGAGCAATTAGATTAGGATCTTACCATAGTCCCATATTATTGCATTTGTGCGGTGTAGGTTGTTGGCGTATGCCCCGTATGTTTTTTAAAAGCTCTATAAAATGTAGTCTTTGATCCAAACCCACAATTATAACCAATACCTTCAATGGTAATATTTAACCTTTCTATATCCTTTAACTGCTTTTTTGCTTCTTCAATTCTGTAGGAGTTGACCAGATCGAAAAAGCTCTTATTGTAATATCTATTAATCACTTCTGACAACACATGAGCAGAAATTTGAAGCGCCGCTGCCATTTGTTTTAGTGACAGGTCTTCATCATAGAGTAATTTACTCGAAATCAGGAAAATCTCAACAGAATGACCATATTCTTCTACCTGAGCGTTCGATAATGTCGATTTTTGGTATCGCTCTGCGACAGAGGCTGTCGCATTTGTGACCAGAACGGTTAAAGGCTCCGACAAATCTATACGAGAAAATACGATAGAATAATTTAGCGACTTATAAACTATAATGAAATAAATAAAGGTACTAAAATAGGCTACTGCCAGCTGGCTGATCTTTGTGTCTGCAATCAATATAGTTATTGGTGCAATAATGCAGCTAAACACCATCAATAAGATAATCAGGTCCTTTAGCCACCCAAGCTGCAACCGTCTGGTATTGGAATAAGCTGCCTTAATGCTTTCAGTATGATGATTCAATACCTGTATAGATCTAATCAAATAAAACAAAAGATAGACTGTAAGGCCCAATAACAGCAATAAGTTAATCAAGGTATAATGTGTTCCACCCTTCTCATCTTGATAATAAAAATTATGGAGTTGGTCTGCCCTTTTGGTAACCAGCAGAAAACCTAAATTTAAAACGGAGGGGATTAAAAGCAACCAGTGCGGTTTTGATTTTTTTAGTAAATCCTGCTCACCGCTCATCGCCCTGACATAAAAATAAAATAAGGGGCCTAACGCCGACAGTACAATTCCCATAATCGGATCAAGAAAGGGGATGTATTGCAAATATCCCTTCTGCAAAACAAGGTGCTGAACATGAAGTGTAGAGAAGCCTACCAGAAATATGGCCAGGATCTGATCTGCCTGGCTTCGATTTTTCTTGAATGCAAGAAATAAACAAAGTAACCACAGGTGCAGACAGCAAAAGATTGACAGATAGTAAGAAAAGTCAAGGTTTTGATTTGCCATACACAATACTATATATAAAAATTAGGTTTCACCTAATAAAGCAAAACTTTTTCTTAAAGGGGTTGCCATGCGATTTGCATAAAAACAATCTGACCTTATTTAATTAGAACGGTTATTTCTCGCCCTTAATTAACGCTTTCAATTCTGCCAGTTCTTTCTTTAACAACTCTACCTCCGTTTTCAAATTGCTAATCTCTTCGTCATGCTCCTGCCAACCCTTCAGCAAAGGAACTGTCATCGTCTGATAATTCAGCGATAGTGTTTTGTTCGCATCGTTATCAATGCGAATGAGGGAAGGAAAATATTCCTGAACATTCTGCGCGATAAATCCAATCTGGTGCAAGTCCATATCTTTACGGTCATAAGATACCGCATGCAGTCTCCTTAAACTCTCTGATACCGGGGGAATAGTCATGATATTCTTTTTTAGGCGCACATCCGAATTGGCGGTCACATCTCCTGTCGCAGTAATATCTCCCGAAACCATCACCTTTCCAGTCACGCGCAGTTCCGAATTTACATCCAGAATGGTGAACTTACCCTCTGCAGGTGTCAAAGCACCAATCAATGTTCCATCAATGGCACCTTTGGTAATCTCTACTGCATCTTTGTTCTGAATCGCCATAGTTCCAAGCCCAAGGTTTGTCCTTGCATCCTCTGCAGTAACAGCACCCGTTCCGCCTTTTTCAATGGCCACAACGCCTCCAGTACCCCCACTGCCACTACCTGCTCCAAAGGCAATCTCCGCCCAATTCGCATCTACCAGACCTCCCTTGAGCTGGTAAAGTTTTTCTTCTGAGATAACGTACACCAACATCCCAACACTCCTTCTTGCCGGAGTAATGCCATTACGTTCGGAGAGGTCAGCTACAGAGCGAAAACCGCCCTTACCATAAATCTCATTGTGTGTGGGATATTTATCTGTGAGGTCATTGGGCTCTACTGAACCAATCACTTTCACTTGCGCCGATGCAGCCAGACTACCCAGCGCCATCACTATTAAAAATGAATAGATATTTTTCATTTTAAATGCTTTTATTTTTAACATCTGTCTCTTTTTTAAAATAAAAATTACGGAACTTGGCCTACTGGACACTAAAAGTTAGTCCTGCAGCTGTATTGTCCTTCTGCACATAAATCACATAGGATGTTGTTCCTCCAGCTGCATTGGTAAACGACCGGGTGGTCTTCTCAAAGGCACCTGTAGAATCATTTACACCAACAATGATCTTACTCCCTCCCCAGGAAGCCGGATAGGCAATCACAAGCTTCTGTCTGCCACTTGGCGCAGCAGATTTGTTTGACACCACAGCAGAGGTAGCCAATTCACTGCCGGACAATGCAAGAATCTGTGCATCTGTTGGCGCAAAGGGGACCCCATCTTCACCACCTGAAGCAAAACCCCAATAGCGTTTCCACTGAAACTCGAGGGATGCACTGGACGATGCCGTTTTATTATCTGATGTTTTTACGGACATCGTAAAAGTAGTTTTCACATTATTTGTTGCTGAAGCACTTTGTGTTCCATTAACAGAAGCACCGGCAGCAGGTGAGCCTGTAAAAACATTGGTCCCATTAACGATAATCTCCGTAATTTCTTCAGTTGCAGCAGCCCTTGTTGCGGTCCAGGCCAGGGAAACCGTTGTACTACCTGCCGGTCCCATTTCCTTCACACCATTTGGTGTAGCAGTAAGCGATGCCGAAGGCCCCACCGAAGGATAAAATACTGCCTCAATCCATTTGGCCAGGTCATCAGTACCCGGATTTACATTTTTATAATAATCTCCTGTGATGGGGCGGTTACCATTAAAATTCCCAATAGTACCACCACCGCCTGTTCCCAGGTTAGCTTTATCTACCCAAGTCACTTTGCCATCAGCATCTGTCATCAATACCTGATCAGCAGTACCCGGATTGATCTTTTCTACGGTCACTGCTTTCTCTGTAATTGAAGGATTTGGATAAGTACCGGTCAAATCACCCCCTGCCGAGCCTGAGGGTATACCCTGAAGCAACAATACCGGCCAACTATTGTCGGCCTGCTTAGGACCATATAAAGTTTGTGTTGCAGTATGAATAAAGAAATCACCGGCCTTTCCTGTGCTGGCATCCGGTACCGCTGCACCATAAATCAGGTTATTACCCGCCGCAGGTGTACCCGGTGAAAAGGCAATCCAGTTATTGTTATCGTTCAGCTCTGCAGGCAAATCCTTACAGATCAACTGGAAAGTTTTAGCCTTTCCGGTACCATCGTCCATTACGGTACACAGCATTCCAGGCTGGCGCCTATCTGCACTGATATTATTTCTCTCGGCAACCGTTGCTACCTGATGATGCCCACCTTTGGCATCATTTGTATAAATAATCACTTTCCCCTCCTTAGGAATCAGTGGGTTTCCGATAAACTGGGCTTTAACATCTGTAGAATGAAAGCACCAGGCACTTAAAGCGAGCACCATAAACCTGATTAAATGGCTGCTCCATTTTTGTTTGATTTGCATATCTTTTATTTCTTAATCATTTCTATTAAACCACCTTCTTTAATTCTGAACACCAGTTCATTGCCATAGCTTACTCCAGCCTGATTAATGGCAAAAGCCTTCACGTAATAATCTACGCCTACCATCAGGCCATCCACTAACACCTGACTGTCGTCGATATTGGTGGCATTTACCCTAGTATCTGCAATGGTTGGATGTTCAACTGTACTCCAGCAAATACCGCTACCTGTTAAGGCCGTTCCACCATTATTAAGCAATGCTATCGCTATGTTGACTGCCGTTTCATCTTTTGCAGTTACCATACCTGTATTCAACAATGCCTTTTTCAGCGGTCCATATCCATACCAGTCGCTCAGCTTGAAAGGTGCAGTCTTCCCCTGAAGGTGACTCTTACCATTCAACAGAGACAGTGAAAATGGTGCCGTACGTTCTACCGTAGTCAGCTCATTTAATCCAAGCATATAGTCTGCCACAGTACGCATACTAAGTGCCCCGGAGTCTGGCAATGATGTGATCGTCCAATCTGCATAAAGCGTCATGGATTCCGTGATTGCACCGTCAAAATTAAAAACTGTTTCCATATGCTCGTCACAAAACCAGGTATAAAAAATCATTCCTGCTTTTGTGGTCGTTACTATAGGGAGCTTAGCTTCATCTGCTATCTTTATTGGATCGATAGTTGTTCCACCCCTCGTCTCAAAAGTGATCGTATGGTATAAATTCTTAACAGTCAATAAGCCAGGCTCGAAGGTAAATTCATAGTTATCCGCTTGCAGTGTACCCAGACTCAGCATTACCGGATAATCTCCCGCAGGGCTGCTCAGCGTTGCTGCTGTACTAAAAGCAGGTTCCCCTTCCAACGTAGCATCAGCACGAACCAGCGTATCCGTTTCCTCATATTTAAATCCTTTCATATGATAGGTGAAAGGTGGATTCTCCTTGCCAAAATATCTTGTTAAGGTATCTCCCGAAACCGTTAGCATCGCCTTGTTGATTTTAAAAGATTGTTGTGCTTCTGCAGGAGCAAAAAAGGCATCCCCTGCTTGTAAAACCTTCAACACAACATCCCCGGCACCTTCGATTGTCGCCATACCCCCGTTAAGATCAAGCTTACCATCCAACAGTTCAAAAGTTACTGGCAATCCTGAAGAAGCTGTAGCGATTAGCTTGAATGGTGCATCACCATAATTCTTATTACCCACAGGTGCAAAAGTGATGGTTTGTGTAGCCTTCTCAATAATGATCTTTACACTTGCAACTTGATCAGTGGTATTAAAGGTATTCGACGACAAGGTTAATCCGCCTGTAAGGTTTAGTTCCCCTATTGTAGCTGCAGCATAAGCTGCCTGATCCCAGGTGATACTCAACAGCGCTTTCGACCCGTCGTTATAGGTTACTTCAATTGATGAAGGTAAGCCTAGATTTGCAAATGGCGTTCCATACTTTACAGTGATCGGTGCCAGCTTTGCTACCGAAAATACGTCTTTCCAAAGCGTCACCTTAATCTGCGGCTGCAGGTTTGTATGATTACTCACATCATCAGTCAGCTCTATCTCACCATGAATGGTTTGCGGTGTTAACAATTCAGGATTATACTCGCTTTCATTCCACAGTACCGGTAAGTTGGCTGTAGTCTGATCGTCATAAGTCACCATTACGGTTGCCGGCAAATCAAGTGCAGAAAAAGGCTTGCCATATACATCAATCAGATCAGCCAGCGTCTCCACAGCAATCACATTTTTATTGTCAATAATCACTTCTACCTTCGGTGTAATGTCTTTAGGATTTTCAGCTTTCCCTTCCATATCGAGCAAACCAGTGAAGCTGTAAGACCCCGGATCATTTCCATTGAATAATGACGACTCCCACCTAACGGCAACTTTACCTGTTGTCCCATCCGTAAAGATGGCATCAAGCTGTGTTCCTAACTTTGCAAGGACTTGTTCTTGTGTAGTGCCGAACGGTAAATGTAGCGGTGTATTTACCAGTACAGAATCGAGCGCCAACAATTTTGGCAATACCGTTATTTTAATAGTGGTCGTTTTATTGTCTTTGTTCTCTTCCGGCGAGTCAAGAATTATTGTACCCGGAAGTATGTAATCACCGGCAACCATGCCATTATAAGTACTGCTATCCCAGTTCACCGACAAGTCATCCTGTTCATTATTGTTATAAGTCACCGTAACTGTCTCCGGCAGCATCAACGTCCCAAAAGCTGTACCGTAAGGAACGGTTAAAGCCACTGGATCTGTTACACTAATAATATAACGCGGGGCCACATTTACGGTAATTACCGCCTTGATTGAATCCGGATTCTCAATCAGCGGTGGCATGATGACATCAGCCACAAATTCATACGAATCCGGGCTCGTAGCATCATAGTCTGTATTCTCCCATTTGATAACAGTAAGACTCATGGTACTACCATCATCAAACAAGCTTTTTACCATAGTTGGGAAAGAGATATCAGTGTGCAACGTCCCATAGCTCACCTCAACCGAATCTCTTGTAATAGAAAGCAGTTTTTTAATGCGTTCTGCTACTGTCACCGTAATTACAGGTTGTAGTCCTTTCGGATTGTCAGCATCGTCAGGAATAACCATCGTCCCATGCAAGGTATATACCCCCGCTGTTTTGCCATCATAAGTACCCTTAGCCCAGGAAACAGAAAGCAACTCCTCCGAGGCATCATTATAAGTTACCTTTATCGCTTCTGGTAATGTCAGCGCATCAAATTCAGTATCGTAATCTACGCTGATTCCCCCCAGGGTTTCTATACTGTCAATTTGTTTTCTGTCGACGATCACCACAACTTTTGGCATCAGGTTATTGGTATTTAAAATTCCCTGAGGCACCACAATGGCACCTTCAAAAAGATACTCACCTGTAGCATCACCATTATAGAGCTGTGACTTGAATGAAGTGTCCTGTACAGCAACATCGATCACTGTACCATCATCCAATGTGGCCTTGCTAATCAAAGGGAACTTTAAGCTTTCCAATGGAGTACCAAATGCTACATTGATGGTATCTGCTTTTAGCGCAACGATTTCTTTCTCCCTTGGCAATACCGTAACCACGATCTGTGGGTTTACCTGTTTAGGGTTCTCCACCTCATCAGTCATTGTAAAGCTTCCATTTAACACATAAGATCCCGCAAGATTTCCATTATAAGGAGCAAAATCCCAATCTACACTCAGGTCATCATTACCTCCGTCTACAAACTGTGCATTCAACTGTCCTGGTAGAGTCAAGGCTTCCGGTGCTGTACCGAAAACTACCGTTATAGAATCCGGACGGGTATAAGTATCAATAAGGTGCTTACCTACAGTTACAGTTAACATTGCCTCCACATCATTCGGATTAAGAATATCCTCAGGGAGCTGCAAGGTGCCTTTCAGTTCATATACATCAGGCATATCAGCAATGTAATCGCCTTCCTCCCATACAACGTTCAGCATACCTGTACTTCCATTGTCGTAGGTCACCTTCACCTGCGCAGGGAATAACGGTTGTGCATTGGCAAAGCTGGTACCAAAAGGCACAAGCACAGTACTTGCTGCAACACTTACCACTTCAAGTGGTTTTGGTCCAACAGTGACGCTAACAGTTGCCATTAGGTTGTCCGGGTTATCAATATCATCACCTGTAACCAGGGTTCCCTTAAACACATACACCCCAGGAAGCAGCTCATTATAAGTTTCGGAACTCCAGATCACCCCTTCCGTACCTACAGATTGGTCATTATAGGTCACATTTACAGTTTCCGGGAAAGGAATATCTTCCACCGGTGTTCCATATTTAACGATGATTGCAACCGGATTCTGTACGGCGATTACTTTTTTGTTGCCTACCTGTATGTTTAATTCTGCTGTTTTGACGTCTTTATTAACCACTCCCGGAATCAGTACCGGATCTCCAATAAAGGAGTAAACCTCAGGAACCAGTGGGTCATAACCTTCGGTATCCCAGGTCATGTTCAGCGTGCCACTACTCCCATCGTCATAAGTTACCTTTACCGCTGCAGTCAGCTCTGGAATCGCTTTCAGCAATGTGCCATAGCTCACCTTCACCGTATCCAACACTGCAATACTTACAATGTTCTTAGGTTTTGGCAACACTGTAAGTATCATCTGCGCTTTGATGTTGCTCTTATTGTCGATACTTTCATTGTGGAGCAGGGTGCCGGTAAGCGTATAATCACCGCTTTGCAACTGATTATAAGTACCCGGTGTCCATTCAACCCCTACGGTATCCCGAGTACCATCATCAAAATTAACCTTTACTGTTTCTGGTAGTTTCACCTCATCAAATGGGGTATCGTAAGGCGTACTAGCCGTATACTGCCCCTCTATAGAGACAATATTTTTACGGATGATTACTGTATTGTTGGCAAATAACAAGCCCGTATTGGTAACCAGGTCATTCAACTGGATTGTTCCCTTCAGGTCATACTCTGCACCTTTATTAGCCACATAAGGCGTCCTATCCCAGATCACGTTAAGTAATCCAGTAGTCTGATCATGATAAGTTACCCTTACGGTACCAGGTAATGGCAGACTAGCAGCAGGTGTATTTAGATCCACTGTGATATCTGCCAGATCCTCAACTTCTATAATGTTATGTTGTACATATACATCTACATTCGCTTCAAAGTCGGCAGGGTTAGCATGTTCCTCCTTAATACCCAATGTAGCATATAAGCGGTATACCCCCACCTTAGAATTATAATTGCCCTGCTTCCAGGTCAGGTTCAACATTTCTTTAGTAACGCCATCATCATAAGTCACCTGTGCCTGTTTAGGCAATAATGGCAGCACATTGCTGTATGGCGTGCCCGATAATACCTTTACCGGAGGCAGTGGCGCCACAGCAATAATATATGAATATATTGGCGTAATGACTGCAACCTTCGCCGTTGCTGTCAGGTTGTTTCTGTTGACATCTGGGTTTGGAATAGTTAAGGTTCCAGTTAGCTCATAAATACCTTCTAAATTGCCATCATAGTTACCAGGTTGCCAGGTAACAGGGAACGTAGCATGACTATTATCACTCATCACGACTTCTACCTGTGTCACCAGGTTCAACTGTTCAAAAGGCGTTCCTGTATCTTTCTTAACAGGAACCGGGTAAGGTTTCAATACTTCAATGATATAGGCAGCGCGCGGATTTACTTTTAACTTCACTTTCAGTGAGCCGCAAACATCTGATCCCTGAACAGCCAAGGTAAACTCGTAATTTCCAGCCACTGCCGGCTCACCGGAAATCAAACCGGAGCTACTCAAACTTAAGCCGTCAGGTAATAAACCCTGACTCACGAAATAGGTATAAGATCCACTTTCCGCCAGCTGAAGCTGATGGG
Organism: Candidatus Pedobacter colombiensis; assembly: GCA_029202485.1. NCBI lineage: Bacteria > Pseudomonadati > Bacteroidota > Sphingobacteriia > Sphingobacteriales > Sphingobacteriaceae > Pedobacter > Candidatus Pedobacter colombiensis. The sequence goes on from CP119313.1 coordinate 3,732,907, forward strand.
TATAGGTTGTCCATTGGTCGGCCGCCGGAAGCTCCTGTTCTGCATTTTCAAGATATACCCCCTGGAACTCATACGCACCAAGATCAACCACTGTATGTTTGATCCTGTCTTCGCCCGCAAGATCTTTATTCGTTCCGGCAATCTTTATGTTATCCCCCATATTGATTGCTGGAGAACAAGGTGCAAGTGAAAGATCATCTGCAGCCGCATTTGCCAGTTGAGGATCCTTCGTCGATATGGTTGTTCCGGTTACATATCCGTTTTGTACCGTACTGGTGGATACAATGATTCCAGTATTCATCTGATCCGGAATTGCATTTGCACGTGTATTACCCCAGAAGATACTATTGGCGACATTCACTGTTCCGGTATTACGATATAAGGCGCCACCATATTTGGTGGTCGTAGAGGCATTGATATAGGCAGAAGTATTGTTGCTAAAGGTCGAGTTTATGATATTGGTCGTTCCTGTATAATGGTAATATGCACCGCCATAGTAACCGTTCACCGTAGTTCTGTTCCTGCTGAAGGCTCCATTAATCAAGTTAAAAGTACCTGAGTAATTATAAATGGCACCGCCATGCTGTGCGGCCGTATTACCCACAAACAATCCACTTGTGACATTAGGTTTTCCATTGGTTGCATTATAGAATGCACCTCCGGTTGCGGTTGCGGTATTGTTTTTAAAGACCACATCCTTCATCTCCACCACAGCGCTGATGTGGTACATTCCTCCACCCTGACTACCTTTATTATTGATGAATTTGATGTCTTTAAAAGTAGCTGCAGCATTGTTGTAAAGTCCACCACCAAGCTGAACTACGGTGTTATTTTCAAGCGTAATGTTACTAAAAGTGGCGGCCCCACTATTGAAGATTCCTCCTCCACTATAATAGGCATAGTTATTTTTAACCCATAGGTTTTTAAAGATAACTTTTCCCAGCCCATTGTAAATACCTCCGCCATTGTAGACATCCGCAGTACTGGTAGCATTGGCGGTTTTACCTCCGCTGATCGTAAACCCGTCCAGTACCGTGGCATCGGTCAGGGCTGCCCTGTTAAACACAACGTGATAACTTCGGTTTGCCCCATCAAGGATGGTTTCATTCGTAGTCATAATAGCCGTTGAATCCCTATCCGCAAGCCCCTTTTCTGTAGCTGCGAAACCACCGTATATTTTAACGCCCTCTTTCAGTGTAAAGTAGTCATTCACTTTCAAACCGGGTACATAGGTTCCTTTGGCCACAAAGATCGTGTCTCCTGCCATTGCAGAGCTGAGCCCCTTTTGCAAGTCCAGGAATGCATGTTCCCAGCTCGCACTATTGTTCATCCCTGAGGTAGCAGCTTGGTTTACATAGATCCGCACCTTTCCAGTACCCATTTTCACTTCAAAGGTGTATAGCCTGTTTCCACATAGGTTACCATCGCTAGCAGTGATGTTGAAGGTATACAAGCCCGCATTGATCGGTCTTCCGGTCAACCTTCCAGACGGGCTCAGTAATAAGCCATCAGGCAATGCGCCATAACTCACTGCATAAGTATAACTTCCCGACCCTCCTGAAGAAACCATCTGGTGTTCATAGATTACCCCTCTTAAACCTTCAGGCAATACTGCAGGTCCCACATTAATCCTATCCTGCTGACTTTCAAAAGCCCCCAGATCCACGATTTCCGTTTTAATCCTCGGCTGTCCGGCAAGATCTTTCAGGATACCCGCAGAAAGAGAATTGTCGCCCATATTGATGGCGGGAGAACAAGCCGATAGCGAAAGATCATCTTCATTACTTAAGTTAAACAAGGGATCTTTGTCGACGATCACTTTTCCTGCCGCATAGCCACCACGAATCAGCGCGTTCACTGGTTTGACATTCAGGTTAAGTTCATCAACCACACCATTGCCTCGCTGATTACCCCAAACGATACTATTGTAAAGATTTAACGTTCCTGCATTTCTATAGATAGCACCACCATATTTGGTCACTGCACTAGTCACAAAGGCAATGCTGTTGTTACTCATCGTCACGTTAACCAGTGTTGAGGTTCCCGTATACTGGTAAAAAGCACCGCCGAAGTAAGCAGCCGTACCAATTACCTTATTACGGCTGAACGTGGCATTATTGACGGTCAATGTTGATGACCATTGGTATAAACCACCACCATGTTGCGTTGCCGTGTTTCCGATAAAGGTGGCATCATTCAACGTCACCTTACCCGAGTAACTGTAAAAACCACCACCCTGTGTAGCTTTATTGTCTTTAAATAATAGGTCATTGATGGTTACTGTTGCTGAGGCCTGATACATTCCTCCACCATAAGCAGCTGTATTGTTGATGAACTTGAGCTGGCGAATTGTTGCCGCTCCTACATTGTATAAACCACCTCCGTAACGATAGGAACCCGAAGTATTCACCGTTCCATTGTTCTCAAAAATGATGTTGCTCAATACTCCGATTCCGCCATTGTACATCCCGCCACCATAAGTATTGGAATAGTTATTTTTGATCCAAAGGTGGTTGAATATTGCCGCTCCAACCCTGTTATAAATACCGGCACCGATATAGGCCTCCCCGGTACTTGTACCCGTTGGCACTGACCGTCCGCCGCTGATACTAAATCCATCAAGCACCGTCGCCGCAGTCAGGGCAGCATAATTATACACCACGTGTCTGCTGATATTATTACCCGTCAGAATGGTTTCGTTATCCGTTCTGATTTTCAGCGAATCCCTTTCGGCAAGTGTCGACTCGGTAGCCGCGAAACCACCGTAAATTTTAACACCTTCTTTTAAGGTGAAGTAAGAAGTTACCAGTGTTCCTGAGCTATAAGTTCCTTTGGCTACCCAAATCTGATCTCCCGGAAGAGATACCTTAAGTGCATTCTGCAGATCAAGGTAGGCATTCTCCCAGGTGCTACCATTGTTCTGACCAGCTGTTGCCTCCTGATTAACCAGGATACGCACCACTCCTGTACCGGCTACTACATCCATATTGTAAACACGGTTGCCACATAAGGTTCCATCGGTCACATTGATCACAAAAGTATATTTACCAATCACAATAGGATTACCAGTAATGAGTCCGGAAGCATCCATTGACAATCCATCAGGAAGCTTGCCCGAAACCAACTTATAGGTATAACTACCTGTTCCGCCAACTCCCTGCAACTGCAGGTTGAATACAGCTCCACGTGGGATTTGCGGCATAGTTGCGGGATTTAAAGTGATCACATCCGACTGGTATTCTATGGCCCCAAGATCAATCACTTCTCCCTTGGTTCTCGGATTACCTAACCTATCTACAGTTCCCGCAGGAGCCAGGTTATTGTCGCCTGTATTGATTGCCGGTGAGCAGCCAGTAAGTGCCAGGTCATCACCATCGGCATTCACAAAAGCAGGGTTCGCATCTATGATGTTCAGCCCCGTAGCGTAACCACCGCTTATCAATACATTGTTTACCTTAATGTTCAGGTTCAGCTGATCAGGCATTCCTTCTCCACGGGTATTTCCCCAAAGAATACTGTTGTTTAATGTCACTGTTCCCGAATTGCGATACAATGCACCACCATAATTTACTGTTCCTGTTTTATAATATCCGATACTGTTTTTACTAAAGGTAGTATTGGTCAGCGTAGCTGTTCCTGTATAGATATATACCGCACCCCCTAAATAAGCAGAGGTATTGCTGATTTTATTGTGACTAAAGGTGGTATTGCTGATATTCAATGTAGCATTGCTCCAGATTGCACCACCATGTTGTCCCGACGTATTGTTTTGGAATGAGGCCCGGTCAATGTTCAAAACGCCCGAAGCATAAATCACTCCACCGGCAGCTGTAGCGACGTTATCTTTAAAAATGATATTTTTCAGGTTTGCTGTACCATTTGCAAAATATATAGCACCTCCGGTAGTCGCCCTGCTTCCGCTGAAGCTGGCATTGCTCAGGTTGGTGACTGCGCCCGAATTGACATAAATGGCTCCACCCTGTCCATTGGTTAACGTATTGTTTTCAAACCTGATGTTATTCAGATCGGCCTGTCCGGTGCTAAACATCGCCGCTCCATATCCGGGATAGCTCGAACCCTCAATAATTCTGTTGTTTTCGAATACCCCTTTGTTCAGCTTGAATCCTCTCACATTATATACTGCAGAACCACGTGCATAATAGCCGGTAGATCTGTTGTTGCTAAAAATCACATCAGTATAGGTAGCATCACCACTGTGATACAATCCAGCCCCATACACACCTAAATTATTCTTGATCCATAGGTTACGAAAAACTACTGTACCCAGTGAATTGTAAATACCTCCACCATAAAAATTGATACTGTTGTTTGAGGTATTGACCGCCGATCCACCACCTTGTATACTGAAACCATCCAATACAGTTGCATTCGTAAGAGCTATAGCATTATACACAACGTGATAACTCGCAACACCCTGACTACCGTCTAAAATAGTTTCGTTATCCGTTCTGATTTTCAAAGTATCCCGCGCTTCGATTGTCGTCTCTGTTCCGGCAAATCCACCGTACATCTTTACACCTTCTTTTAGCTTAAAGGTTGATGCAGCCAGCGGACCACTGTAATAAGTTCCTTTGGCTACCCAGATCTCATCTCCTGCCATGGCCAGTTCCAATGCCGGTTGCAGGTCGTTCAAGGCATTTGTCCAATCACTACCATTGTTAGCACCCGTAGCAGCCTGACGTACATATAATCTGCCAGTACCATTCTGCACCGTTAATTTATACTGCCGGTTACCACTTAGGTTTCCATCCGTAGCACCAACCACAAAAGTATAGATACCAATAAGATTTGGCACACCTGTTAGCTTTCCATCAGTTGTCAGTAATACACCCGGAGGAAGTTTTCCTGCCTGAAGGCTCCAGGTTACCGGTAGGCTGGTTCCGGTGTAGTTGAATGGAAGATTTAGGAAAGTTCCCCTGGTGATGGCTTCAATCCTTTCCGGATTGATCATAAGTCTCTCTGTACTTTCATTTTCATAAGCGCCCAGGTCGATAATATTATTAACCACCCTGGCTTTTCCGGCAAGGTCCTTATCATAGGCCTGCCAGCTGTTATCCCCACCATCAATAGCCAACGAGCCGCCCTGCAGCTGGAGGTTGTCTACTGCTACATCCATGAATAAAGGATCGCCAATTTTAACATCTGTACCGGTAGCATAATCCCCCTGCACAACGGTACTCCCCACAATGACCCCAGTATTGAGCTGATCAGCAATAGTACCTGTACGTGTATTGCCCCACAAAATACTATTGTGTATGGTTACGGTTCCAGAATTGCGGTACAGTGCGCCACCATAACTCAAAGTTACGGTACCTTTGGCATAGCCGATATTATTTTTGCTAAAACTACAGTTGTTGATCAGTACATCATTAGAGTTGATGTAGATGGCACCACCGTAATAAGCTGCCGTTGAAGTCACCTCATTGCGACTGAAAATACTATTGTCGATCTTCAGATTGCTGTTGGACCAGATGGCTCCACCGTGTTGCACTGCCGAGTTATGTATAAAAGAAGCACGGTTGAGTACCAAAACACCACTGGCATAAATAGCCCCACCAGATGAACTTGCAGTATTATCAGTGAAAGTAACCTCTTCGAGCACCTGAGTTCCGCTGGCAATAAACAAGGCTCCGCCGGTTGTCGCTTTGTTTCCGGTAAAAGTTCCTTTATTGATTTTGACCACTGCACTGGAGTTACTGTAAATCGCTCCTCCCTGCCCATTAAGAATGCTGTTGTTTTTAAATTCTACTTCAGAAAGATCCAACACCCCGGTAGTAAAGATACCTGCTCCATACCCCGGATAACTGCTGGACTCCAAAATTTTATTGTTTTCAAATATCCCTTTGCTCAGCTTAAAGCCTTTTGCATTATAAACTGCCGCACCACGTGCACTTGTTCCTTTTGCCTGGTTATTGCTAAACAGGATGTTTGTATATACTGCATCTCCATTATTGTAAATACCCCCACCATAAGTTCCGTTATTGTTCTTTATCCACAGGTTACTGAACTGAACCGCACCCAGGTTGTTATAAATACCACCCCCCTGATAATTGATACCACTCACCAAGGTTGCATTACCACCCTGGATACTAAATCCATCGAGGATCGTAGCCGAGGTTAGTGCCAGTGTATTAGTTATGACATGGTAGCTGGCTACCCCCTGACTACCATCCAGGATGGTTTCATTCAGGCTACGCAGGTCGGCCATATTCCGATCTGCCAACGCTGCTTCCGTTCCTGCAAAACCACCATACAACTTTACCCCTTCCTTTAATTTAAAGGTTGAGGTAGCCAGTGGCCCAGAATAATAGGTCCCTTTTGCTACCCAGATTTCGTCGCCCGCCCCGGCAAGTTCCAACGCCGCTTGTACATCTGTAAATGCATTTGCCCAGTTACTTCCATTGTTATCGCCCTTAGCAGCACTGCTCACAAACAAACGGCTAATACCATTTTGCACGGTAATACTGTATTGTTTGCTGCCCAGAATCTGCCCGTCAGTAGCACCAATAACAAAGGTGTAAGTGCCCACAACTGTAGGTACTCCTTTAAATTTCCCATCAGCTGAGAAAGTAACACCAGTAGGTAATTTACCTGTTTGCAAACTCCAACTAACTGGTAATGTAGTTCCGGTAGCAACCAATTGCAGATTCAAAGCCGTTCCTCTTGGAATAGAATTGATGACTGCAGGGCTGATCATTAGCCTGCCATTGCCGTCCTGCTCATAAGCACCCAGATCGATCGTTCCATTTACGATCCTTGGATTACCTGCCAAATCCTTATCAAAAATCTGCCAGTTGTTCTCACCGGCATCAATTGCCAATGAACCTCCTTTAAGGTGCAGGTTATCGCCAGCTGCATTTTCGAACATCGGATCTCCGATTTTAATATCAGTTCCCCCGACATAGTCATTCTGAACGATGGAGGTGGCAATAATAATGCCTGCATTCACTTGGTCAGGAATATCATTCCCACGTTTATTGCCCCAGAAAATACTGTTGTTGATGGTTGTGGTACCACCTGACCGATATAAAGCGCCACCATAACTTAAAGTGGAAGCGGCCTTATAGCCAATGCTGTTGTTACTAAAACTGGTGTTGTTGATCAGTGCATTTCCCGAACTCAGAAAAACAGCACCCCCATAATACCCTGACGTAGAAGTTATACTGTTCCTGCTAAAAATAGTATTGTCAATTTTCAGTGTACTTGCCGACCATAATGCTCCACCATGTTGTCCTGAAGAGTTATTGATGAAGGAAACCCTGTTGATATTAAGTACTCCCGCAGCATATAATGCTCCGGCAGAAGCTGTAGCCGTATTGTCCTTAAACTGTACATCAGTAAAGGTCCCTGTACCATTTGCCTGGTATACCGCCCCACCTGTAGTCGCCCTGTTTCCTGTAAATTCAGCCTTATTAATGTTAATGATTGCGCTTGAGTTGGAATAAATAGCACCTCCATATCCACTGCTGAGCAGGTTATTCTCAAACTTCACCTCATTAAGCGTCAACGGTCCGGAATTGAATATTGCTGCTCCATAAGTGGTACCGCCATCTACCAATTGATTATTTTGAAAAACACCTTTGGTTAGCTTAAAGCCGCTTACATTGTAGACCGCCGCCCCCCTGGCATTTGTTCCCCTTGACTGGTTATTGCTAAAAATGATGTCTGTATATTCTGCATCTCCGGAATGGTATAAACCACCACCATAAGCTGCACTATTATTTTTAATCCATAAATTACGGAAAACAGCAGCACCACCGGAATTGTAAATACCGCCTCCATAGTAACTGACTCCGCTACTATTGATGGCTGCCTTCCCTCCCTGGATACTAAAGCCATCCAATACAGTTGCAGCAGTTAGTGCGGCAGTGTTATATACTACGTGATGACTAACCGTACCCTGACTACCATCAAGAATGGTTTCATTACTGGTACGTATGTTATCTATATTTCTTGTTGTAAGGAGTTCTTCTGTTCCGGCAAAACCACCATACATTTTGACACCTTCCTTTAAAGTAAAATAAGAACTGGCTAGAGACCCGGTATAATAGGTGCCTTTAGCTACCCAGATTTCATCTCCAGCCTTACTTTGCGTCAATGCCGTCTGTAAATCTGTAAAAGCATTTACCCAATTGCTACCATTGTTATTCCCTGTCGCCGCTTGTCTCACATATAATCGCGATGGCCCATCGGTAATCACCGCATTAAACTGCTTACTACCTACCAGCGTGCCATCGGTAACTGAGACCACAAAGATGTACGTACCAGATACAGTTGGTCTTCCTGTAATTAATCCATTCTCTGTTAATATCAAACCTGTTGGCAATGTGCCCGACTGCAGCGTCCAGGTATAATCTCCAGTACCACCAGTAACACTCATCTGGAAGTTAGGATCAAGTCCACGTGCAGATGAAGGGAATACTGAAGGTTGAATTTTCAGTCCATTGCCACCCAAACTTTCATAGGCACCAATGTCGATGATATCATTGATAATCCTTGGGTTTCCCGCAAGGTCTATGGTTGATGTATTACTGGAATTATCACCAGCATCAATTGCCGGTGATCCACCTTTCAACTGCAAATCATCTAGCGCAGAATTGATAAATAGTGGGTCACCGATCAGAATATTTATTCCTGTTGGATAACCGCCCTGAACAATCGAGTTGCTGACTTTCAATGCAGCTGTCAGCTGATCAGGAACATTACCTCCACGGGTATTTCCCCAGAAGATACTATTGTTTATGGTTACCGTACCTGCCGAGCGGTACAATCCGGCACCACCAATCGTAGTGGCATTTGTAAAGGCAATCTTATTATCGCTGAAAGTGACATTGTTCAGATTGGTCGTAGCGGCGGAATATATACCACCACCATAATAACCTCCTGCTGTCGTGACTGCGTTTCTGCTGAAGATGACATTGGTCAGATTTGCCGTTCCGGAGCTGTTGAACATCCCGCCGCCCTGTTGACCTGCGGTGTTTGCAATAAATGATCCGCGATCGATATTCACAATTCCACCACTTTGCGAAAGACCTCCTGAGTTGACTTTCGCACTGTTTCCCCGGAAGGTCACATCTGTCATCATTATTGTGCCACTCAGGTTAAAGAAACCACCACCTATAGAGTTGGCTTCATTTCCTTCAAATAAGATCTTATCATAAACGGCCGCTCCCATATTGTAAATACCGGCACCTCTTTCTGCTTTGTTATTGATGACACGCAGATTCCTGAAAATAGCTTTTACAGAACCGTAGTTGTAAATCCCTGCGCCACGGTTGTTATCAGAGTCAGTACCGGCAAGCCCCTGCCCCCCGCTGATGGTAAACCCATCCAGCACAGTGGTATTGCTTAGCGCAATATTGTTAAATATAACATGCCTGCTTGCCAGGCCCTCACTACCGTCCAGTATCGTCTGGTTACCCGTATGGATCAACGACAGCGTTCTATCGCTAAGTTTCGTTTCTGTCCCCGCGAAGCCTCCATATACTTGCACTCCCTCTTTCATGGTGAACCAGCTGGTTGCCAGTGTTCCGGGACTATAACTTCCTTTGGCTACCCAGATCTGATCACCCGCAAGTGCTTTCGCAATGGCGACCTTCAAATCTGTAAATCCATGTTCCCAACTACTGCCATCATTTCTGCCAGATACCGCAACAACATTCACAAATAGCTGTGTTGCTGATGGATTCACCAATATGGTATATTGTTTTCTACCGACAAGCGACCCATCGGTAACACCTACCACAAAGGTAAATGTTCCCGCTTCCATTGGCCTGCCTTTTAGTACACCATTGGCATCCAGACCAAGTCCAGATGGTAACACCCCGGAAGTGATGTTCCATACCAGATTGCCTGTTCCTGAAGACACAGTAAGTGGTACTTCCAGCAAATCTCCACGGTTATAAGCCTGAAGGGTAGCCGGACTGATGATCAGACTGGCGGTACCTTGATTCTCAAAGGCACCCATATCTACTATATCATTGAAAATCCTCGGGTTTCCTTCCACATCAGTGGTCCCAATCACCTTAGTATTGTCGCCCATATCAATAGCCGGTGATCCCCCTTTTAAACGAAGATTGTCTGCTGCAGCATCGGTAAAGAGTGGATTGCCAATGGCAATATTGGTACCTCCGGTAATACCATCCTGAACGATACTTTTATCAATAGTAACTACACCCAGGATCTGATCGGCTACACCATCTGCACGATTATTGCCCCAGAAGATGCTATTGCTGATGGTAACTGTACCACCTGCACGATACAAAGCCCCCCCACCTGCAGCGGTACGGGAGATGCTGTTGTTACTAAAAGTTACATTGGTCAATGTAGCAGTTGAACCGGCATACATTGCTCCACCGTAAGCAACGGCAGTAGTTGAAGAAACGATGCGGTTGCGACTAAAAACTACGTTATTTAATTTGGCTGTCCCGGTGGTTTGTAATGCACCACCATGCTGCGTAGATTCATTGTCAATAAAATATACACGTTCAAAGACCGGAGAACCTGCCGCGATAACAGCACCACCAAGCGCCCTTGAACGATTAGATTTAAAGGTAACATCGGTAAATTCCGGTGATCCTGAATTGATGTATACGGCACCACCATTGAGTGCCTGATTTCCTATAAAAGTGGTATTGAAAATTTTAACAGGCAAAGTCGTTCCACTATAAATGGCCCCGCCATAAGCGTAACCTGTACCGCCGGTAATGTTATCTTTAAAAATAGTATTGCTGACCAAAGCGGTACCACTATTGAAAATAGCCCCGCCATAAGTATTAGACCCTGCGGTAATGAAATTCCCTTCAAAAAGCACTTTATCAACAGTAATTCCACCGGTATGGTTATAAATACCCGCACCGCGGCCGAGGTTACCAATGGTGCTGTTAGCGATAATTTTGGAATTGGTAAAGGTAGCTACTCCCGAAAGGACAAATGCCCCTCCACCATAAAGAGCTGTATTATTGGTAATGATTAGATTATTAAATATTGGTCGCCCAAGACTGGTATAAATACCAGCGCCATAATAGTTTGCACCTAGGTCGGGTACACTTGGATAGCTGGTACTTGTAGTAGTCAATGTACGTCCTCCGGAAATGGTAAATCCGTCGAGGATGGTTTCTGAAGTAACAGCCGTAGTACTCGATACTACGTGGTAACTGGCCACCCCCTGACTTCCGTCGAGGATACTTTTATGAATCGTATGTATTAGGCTGGTATCTCTTGCTGCAAAGGTTTCTTCTGTACCTGCAAAACCACCGTAGATTTTTACATTTTCCTTCAAGGTAAAAGTAGAGGTAGCTAGTAATCCGGGGCTATAATTCCCTTTGGCTACCCAGATCTGATCTCCGGCTGTTGCCTGTCCCAATGCCAATTGCAAATCGGTAAATGCATTTGGCCAGCTGCTGCCATCCTTACGTCCAGTAGTAGCGCCTTCGCTTACATAAATATTGGTTGCACCTGCGGTAACCACAACGTTATATTGTTTTGCGCCGGCAAACTCTCCATCGGTAACAGAAACCACAAAGGTATAGTTCCCAATGTACATTGTTCTTCCAGAAAGAAGCCCACCTGCACTAAGGCTAAGTCCTGTAGGTAAAGTTCCTGAAGAAACGCTCCAGGTTAACGATGTACCACCACCGGTAGCTGTAAACTGTACATTTATATTGGTACCGCGTACCGAACCAGGTAAGGTTGTCGGCAGGATACTAAGGCTTTCCCCACCTTGATTTTCATAAGCACCAAGGTCGACAATTCCATTGACTATCCTTGGCAAATTGGCCAGATCAAGTGACGTTCCGCTCGCTGCGTTGTCACCCACATCTATCGCTGGCGACCCACCTTTAACTTTAAGGTTATCTGTTGCAGCATCTGTAAACAATGGATTTCCAATGGAAATATTTGTTCCACCGACATAACCATTTTCGACAATACTATTGGCAATAGTTACTGCGCCACCAATCTGATCAGATATATTATTACCTCTCTTGTTACCCCAGAAAATACTGTTGTAAATAGCGGTAGAACCCGCACGGAAATAAAACCCGGCACCGGTACTGGTCGTGGCATGTATATAGGCCGTAGTGTTGTTACTGAAGGAGGTATTGCTGAGCACTGATGCACCGCCATAATTGTACATCCCTGCACCATAGCCTGACGTAGAATTTGTGGTGATCTTGTTCTGGCTGAACACGACATTGTCGAGTCTTGAAGCTCCATAATTATAAAGCCCGGCACCATGTTGCCCAGATATATTGCCGATAAAAGAAACCCTGTTTAAGGTTAACGTTCCTGCACTCATTATACCGGCACCTGTTGTGGTAGCTGTATTATTCTTAAATACCAGGTCTTCTGCGTTAAGGCCGGTCGTGGTCATTAATCCACCACCATTTCCCACTACAGCATTCCCTTCAAATGTGCTCTTTTTAAGGTTGAGGATACCAGTGTTATGGTATATTCCGGCACCGGCAGTACTAGCCTTATTTCTTAAAAAAGTCAGGTTTTCGGCAGTCAGATTGGCAACGGTATTAAACATACCCCCGCCATATATCGCTTCATTTTCTACGAAAGTCAGGTTACGCAGAATCGCAAAGGCATTAAGGTTGTATAAACCACCCCCATAACCTGCTCCAACAGCAACAATATTTTTCTCGATACGGATGTTTTCAAAGGTAGACGGGCCGTTATTGTAAATACCAGCACCAAATCTATCCGCATTATTGTTCTTTACCCACAAGTTCCTGAATACTGCCTCACCGGCATTATTATAAATACCCGCAGCACTATAAGCAATAGAAGTCGACCCTGTTGCAGTTCTACCACCCGTAATACTAAATCCATCTATGATAGTTTCTTTTGTAGATTGCTCCAGATTAGTCACTACGTGATAGCTTTTATTATTTCCTGAAAGAATGGTTTCATTAACCGCATATAATTTGTTAGCATCTGCCACCCGCTCCGTTAATTCATTTTCTGTTCCGGCAAAACCACCGTACCATTTTACGCCCGACTTCATGGTAAAGGTACCGTTGACATCTGTCCCAGTTCCTGGCAGGTAAGTCCCCTTGGCCACCCAGATTTCATCTCCTGCAACTACATAATTTAATGTCGGTAGCAGATCTGTAAAGGCATCCGTCCAGCTAATCCCATTTGCTTTTCCTGTTGCACCCTTTTTCACATAGAAACGTGCTGGTGCTGGAACAGCTTCAATGGTATACTGTTTACTACCAATGAGTGTACCATCGGCTACAGCAATCACAAAAGTATCACCACCTGGAGTACTTTTCATCACCCGTCCCTGAATCCGGCCACTCGCAGTGATCGATAAACCAAGTGGCAGATCTCCGGATAAGATGCTCCAGGTATAAGGCGCTGTTCCGCCGGTAGCAACCAACTGAATATCTACCAGTGTCCCCCTGGTAATTGTTCCAAGCGTTAGTGGTGTAATTTTCAGGGAAGCCCCACCTTGATTTTCATAAGCACCATGATCGACAATCGAATTATAAATCCTTGGATTGCCATCAAGATCTTTACTTGTAGCGGTAGCAGCATTATTCCCTTTATCTATAGCGAGTGATCCCGTTTTTAAGGTCAGGTTATCATTTGCAGGATCAGTAAACAGCGGATCACCGACAAGAATGGCCGATCCGGTAGCATAACCATCTTCAACAGTACTATTGGCCACAGAGGTTACTCCTGTGTTGAGCTGATCTGACAAACCGGTTCCCTGGGTATTCCCCCATAGAATGCTATTGGTCACATTTACTGTCCCCCCAGCACGGTATAAACCACCACCACTATTCACGGCCGTCCGGGCTACCGTATTTTTACTAAAAGTACCATTAACGATATTGGTTGTCGTACTCCCTGCATATACACCACCGCCATAATAAGTACTTGTAGAAGTTACAGCATTTCGGCTAAATGCCACATTCGTTAAGGTAGTTGTACCGGTACCACTCATAAAGATACCACCTCCATTCTGTACTGCAATATTGTTAATGAACAAGCCACGGTCGATGGTCAATGTTCCTGTACCTGAAATCCCAGCACCGGTTGTTGTTGCTTTGTTTCCACGGAAGGTGACATCGGTCAGCGTAGCCGAACCTGCAGTATTAAATCCACCACCGGCTGTCGTCGCTGTGTTATTTTCAAACACGGCATTATTCAGGATAAAATTGCTACCTGCATTTACCAGACCACCTCCTATAGTAGTTACACTGTTGTTTTCAAAAACGGCATTATTGGTCGTTACATTGTTACTATTATTGTACATCCCTCCTCCCTGAATAGCCTGGTTGCCACGGAAGGTCACATTGTTTATGATTGCATTTGCTCCATTATTATAAAGCCCTCCCCCATACCTGGTAGAAAGCGTAGCCATGTTCCCTTCAAAAAGAATATTTTCCAGTTTGATCGCTATAGCTGTATTGTACATTCCTGCTCCTAGCGTAGCGCCTATATTATTTTTAACGATCAGGTTTTTATAGGTTCCATTTACCGCAGCCACAAGACTATAAATCCCGGTACCATAAATCGCATTAACAGTGGCGTTTCCTCCCGAAACTGTAAAACCATCCAAGAGTGTCTCCACCGACATTAGTGTAGTACTAGAGACCACGTGCTTGTTTATTGAGGCACCACTGAGCTCTGTATTATTGAGGGTAAATTTCCCATTGGCATCTGCAATACGTTGCGAAAGAAGTGTTTCCGTTCCAGCAAAACCACCATATAATTTCACACCCGAGACCAGGTTGAAGGTAGAATCAACGTGAGCGGCAGGCGAATAAACTCCTTTGGCTACCCAGATTTCGTCGCCGTCCTTCGCCATTCCCAACGCAGACTGTAATCTTGTTAATCCATTTGTCCAGTCGGCACCATTATTGGCACCAGTGGCATTCGCTTTAACATGCCAGCGGGTCGCCCCATCGTTTACCTGTAAATTGTATTGCCTTGTTGCCATTACTCCATTCTGTATGGCCTTAATCACAAACGTATAAGTACCTGAATACATAGGCACGCCACTTAGTACTCCGGTTTGCTTGTTGAAAAGTATACCCAATGGAGGTGTACCATAGGTAAGTTCCCAGGTAATCACCCCTGAAGTTTCAGAAGTACTAAGCTGCTGACTGTATGCTGCTCCCCTACGGGCTACCGGCAAAGTAGCTGGCAGGATCGCCAGAGATCCGGCACTTGCATTTGTATTTTCATAGGCACCTAGGTCGACGATATTATTGATGATCCTTGCATTTCCAGCCAAGTCGTTCGCTGTTCCTACATAGGCATTGCTTCCTGCATTGATGGCTACAGAACCGTTTTTCAAACGCAGATCATGCGCCAATGCATTTTCAAATTCCGGACTACCGATAATGGTATTCGACCCATAATTATAATCATCCTGAATCAAATTGTAGGCCAGATTAGTAACCGTTCCACCAATCTGATCGGCCACATCATTGCCACGTTTATTACCCCAGAAAATACTGTTATAAATACCGAATGCTGCAGGAGCGGCATATAAACCGGTTCCATAAGTAGTTGCACCAGCAACAGTATAGTTGGTTGTATTGTTGCTGAAAGTACAGTTGGTAATAGTTCCGGTACCACTAAAGTACATCCCCCCACCATATGTAGCTGTTGTTACCAGGGCTGCTGTTATGCTGTTTGTACTGAATATAGAGTTGGTGACTGTAATGGTACCAATCCCATAAAGCCCGCCGCCATTACCAATAGAGGTATTCTTAATAAAGGATGCCTGGTTGATGTTAACTGTACCACTAGTATATAGTCCACCACCACTTGTTGCTGCGTTTTCCTCAAAGGTTGATTTGGTAATGGTGACCCCCGCGCCGTTGTTCCACATCCCGCCACCATTTATGGCCTGGTTTCCTTTAAAGCTAACATTGTTCAATTCCAGATTGGCACCACTATTGTAAAGTCCGCCACCATACCTGTTAGTGGTTGTCACCACATTGTTTTCAAACGAAATATTATTCAGATGAATTCCTACTGAGTTATTGTACATTCCAGCGCCATAAGTATTGGCACTGTTATTTTTGATGACCAGATTATTATAGATTCCATTTCCGGGAACAGCACTGATATAAATACCTGCCCCATACGACTTCACACCACTTGAGTTAGCTAATCCTGCTGTGATGGTGAAGCCATCAAGTGTTGACTCCGAACTTAATGCCAGCACACTGTATACCACATGGTTATTAATGTTATTACCACTTAATATAGACTCATTGACGGTATATTTTCCCTTTGCATCTGCTACGCGTTGGTTCAACTGCGTCTCCGTTCCGGCAAAACCACCATAAATTTTTACTCCCGAAACCATGTTGAAAGTAGAATCGATATGTTGAGCCGGGGAGTAAGTTCCCTTAGCGACCCAAATCTCATCGCCACTCTTCGCCAGCTCGATCGCAGTTTGCAGTCTGACGTAAGCATCAGTCCAATTTGCACCCGAGTTATCTCCAGAAGTGGCGGATGCCCGAACATGTAATCTAGCAGGGGAAGTATTGACATTCATGGTATACTGCTTGCTGGTTGTCTGTCCCCCCCCGCTAACTTTCACCACAAAATTATAGTCGCCACTCAACATTGCAATCCCACTCAACAGTCCCGTCTGTGTATTCAACTTAATCCCCGGGGGCAGGCTGCCATAAGTTACTTGAAAAGTCGCAGCCCCGGACCCTGAAGTGGTTAGCTGTAGTTGATAAGGATTACCACGTGTAACATTACCAATAACCGAGGGCTGAAGTAGGATAGATGCCGGAGCACCTATTGGATGTTCATAAGCTCCAAGATCTACCACACCATCAACGATCCTTGTATTCCCTGCAATATCCGTAACAGTTCCTACTTGTGCATTAACTCCAACATTGATGGCTACAGATCCATTCTTAAGTCTCAGATCGTTGATTGCTGCATTTTCAAATTCAGGGTCACCAATAATTGTATTTACGGAATTATCGAATCCATTCTGGATGAGGTTATTGGAAACACCAAACTTAACAGATGTATTTAACTGATCAGGGACATCGCCACCACGCTTGTTACCCCAAAAAATACTGTTGTACACATTGAATGTCGTAGGACTAGAATAGAGAGCCGCTCCATAAGTATTCACATTGTCAATGGAATAAGGAATTGTGTTGTTACTGAAAGTGCAATTATAAATATTTCCTGATCCTGATGCAAAGTATAAGCCTCCACCCAGATAAGACGCACTTACGCTAGTGATTGCATTTTGACTAAACACACTGTTGTTCAAGACAAAACCTGTTCCCGTAACACTATATAAACCGCCACCCCGCACAATAGCATTGTTACCAATAAAAGAGGCCCGGTTGATGTTTAAGTTATTTCCGGAATTAAATAATCCACCGCCATAAGTGGTAACACTATGATTTTCAAAGGCAACATCAGTCATTGTGACATTGGCTTCAACATTGTTAATACCACCACCGGTACTGGCACCTGTATTGTTTCTAAATGTAATTTTTTCAAAGGTTGCGGATGCTCCCGTATTATAGATACCGGCACCAGAACCTGCCCGCTGAAGGTTATTACCTTCTACTAAAAGGTTTTTAAAAGCTGCGGACACACCGGCAGAATAAATTGCTCCACCGCCTGCGGATGCATTATTTCCTTTAAGCCATAGATTTTGAAATACTCCCGCCCCACCGCTCACATAAATTCCGGCACCGATATAAGCCGCAGAAAGTGAAGTAGAAGTTCCTAATGTTAAACCACGGGTAATGGTGAACCCATCTAGCAAAGTGGTATTATTATTCGAGGAAGTAACCACATGATAGTTAATATTCTGACCATCTAATATCGATTCATTAACGGTAAAAAGACCGTTTGCTCCAGCAACACGTTGGCTCAGAGAAGTCTCATTCCCTGCGAAACCACCATAAATCTTAACACCTGTTTTAAGGGTAAAGGTTCCCGCTGTTGTAGCCGCTGAAATATATGTTCCCCTGGCAACCCAGATTTCATTTCCAGTAGCGGATTTGGTGATGGCTGCGGTGAGCGTTGTAAATGCATCCTGCCAGCTTGTACCCGTTTCCGCACCAGTTGCCGTGGCACTAACATAATACCTGGTTTGAGCCTGAGTATCAAGAGCAAAAGAAAAAATGAAAAATAATAAAACTGTTACGCTATTAAGGAAAATTCGGGTCATGTTTGAAAAAAGAGATACTGCACAAAAAACAGGTATAACTCTAATTACCATAAAAAAGCCGTACTTTTTCGAATAAAGAAAAAATAGTTTTTTTTCAATTCAAATTGACGAATTAATCGTTCATCATTTATTCGAGAATAGGGATTTTTCGGGTAAAAAAATTACCATTCTACAAAGCTATAAAATATTTTCTCCCTTACAACCAAAGAATTACCTACTAATAAAATTAACTACGGAAGTAGTAGATTTATAATGTAAATGTCATATCCATTGTTTTAAATAAAGGTGAGTATAATCGGCATGATCAAGGGGAATTACGACAATAAAAATTTAAGACAAAGTAGCAAACAATTTAACTTCGATTTGGTTAATTATTCAGGACCTAAACACCCAATATGTCGCGATTAAAAATTAACGTGCTGCTTTTCATTTTTGTAGCAATTTTCAATGCACAAAATCTATTTGCACAAGACTCATTATATAATGATCTACCAAAAGTATGGAACCTAAATGAGTGTATAGCTTACGCAAAAAAAAACAACTACACTATCAACAGTTTAAAGCTCAGTTCAAAATCTGCAGCACAAGATTTGATCGCTTCCAAAGCTGCTAAATACCCCAATTTAACAGGTAGCGTAACGCAGAATGCTGCGCATTATAATTCAGGTACGCAAAGTTCAAGTGGATATGGACTTAATTCAGCAATTACTCTTTACAATGGGGGCTATCTTAATAATGACATCAAATCGAAGAACTTTAGTCAGCAGATTGCCAACCTTGCCATTGCTTCAGCTGAAAATGATGCGACCATACAGATTACGCAAGCCTATTTAAACATTTTACTAACCAGAGAGAACATTACTTATTTGAATGATTTACTTAAAACAAGTAAAGCGCAGGTTACTCAAGGTGAGCAAGAATATAAAATTGGTACAATTGCAAAGAACGCGCTTCTTCAGCTACAAGCAGCTATGGCAAGCGACAACTATACGCTGGTAACTGCACAAAATCAGCTCCAGCAAAATATACTTACTCTAAAGCAATTATTGCAACTACCTACCAAAATTCCATTTGAAGTTGCAATAACAGACACAGTAAAAAATACAGAGACCTTAATGGATCTTAATGCTGCACAGGACAAAGCACTGCAAATCAGACCTGAAATTAAAAGTGGAATGCTAAACATACAACTAGAGATCAATGAGATGGAAAAGGCTAAAGCAACGATCAGACCATTTTTAAGCTTAGGAGGATCCTTATCTACGGGTTATAGCAGCACCAGTTTTGGTTCATATCCAAACCAACTGAATAATAGTTTTAATCAGGCTCTTGGATTAACCTTAACTATTCCCATTTTCGACAGGAAAGTAACCCAAACCAATGTAGCCAAAGCCAATATTGAAATCCTACAAGCCAGATTATCCTTACTAAATACCAAAACAACGTTAACCCAGGCAGTAGAAACTGCATACCTGAATGTTCAGAATGCCAACAGTCAATATGATGCAGCAAAAGAGCAATTTATTTATACCGGTGAAGCTTTAAGGGTTGCTGCCGCACAACTTAAACTAGGTGTTGACAATATCGTTGAATACCTGCAGCAAAAGAATTTGTATATCCAGGCACTACAAGCCTTTATACAAGCAAAATACACGGCCAACTTAAATACCAAAATTTACGATTTTTACACAGGCGTTCCTATTACTGAATAAACAAACAAAAATGAAAACGAAGAAAATCATATTTATCATTTTAGGCATACTTGTACTTGGCTTTGCCTTCTGGTACTTCGACATCCGAGAAAAGGAACAGGTGGTTGAACTGGAAACAGAAAACCCTAAAATGGGTTATATTTCGGAAAATGTAACTGCTACCGGAAGGATTGAACCTGTGGATACAGTAACAGTAGGTTCGCAGGTATCTGGTACAATTTCACATATTTATGCAGATTTCAACTCTAAGGTTAAAAAGGGACAACTGCTAACAGAGCTCGACAAAACTTTATTTCAAGCCGCTGTAGATCAGTACAAAGGTACTCTAGCCAGTGCACAAAGTTTAGTTGTGCTTCAAAAGGCGAATTTCTACAGACAAAGTGAGCTCTACAAAGTAGGTGCCATTAGCAAGGTTGATTATGACACTGCTTTGTATAACTATAACTCCGCGGTTGAAAATGCAAATAGTACCAAAGCACAATTAGACGCGGCTCTAAAGAATCTCGCTCTGGCCAGTATCTATTCTCCGATTGATGGAACGGTACTGTCCAGAAGCATAAGTGAGGGGCAAACAGTTGCAGCAAGCTTTAATACACCAACATTATATACTATTGCTAAAGATTTAACAAAAATGCAAGTAGAAGCTGCCGTTGATGAGGCTGATGTGGGAGACCTTAAAATTGGAGAACGTGCAACCTTTACTGTTGATGCTTTTTTAGATGACACATTTAAAGGGAGCATACAGGAAATCCGGTTGAGACCCAGCATCACCTCCAATGTGGTTACCTATACAACCATCATTAAAACAGACAATAGTGATCAAAAGTTAAAACCGGGAATGACGGCCAACATAACCATATTGGCAAAAGAAGTGAACAATGCATTATTGGTGCCAGCAAAAGCGCTTAAGTTTATGCCCGATACCACATTAAAAAAATATCAACTGGTCTGGATCAATAAGGCCAGAAAGCCAACGTCCCCGGTTGAAGGTTATGTATGGATCAAAACCGGTGATTATAAACTGGAGCAAAAGAAAATAGAAGTAGGCATCAATAATAATACTCAGGTAGAAGTTTTGGGCGGCATTACGAAAAATGACATCGTAGTTGTTGGCAGTCGGATAGTAGGTAGGGCCGCCGCCGCAAGTGCAGCAGCTTCGAGTCCATTTATGCCAAAACGTCCTGGCAGCAGTAATAATAAACCACGATAATGGCAAATAAGATACTGGAATTACATGAATTGAAACGAGAGTTCGTTATGGGTGAGATGACCGTTAAAGCATTAAAAGGGCTGTCATTTGAAATCACCTCCGGCGAATTTGTGACCATTATGGGTAGCAGTGGATCCGGTAAAACAACACTCTTAAATATTTTAGGCTGTCTGGATAAGCCAACCGAAGGAAGTTATTTTTTAGATGGAATTGATATTAAGACTTTAAATAGTGATGAACTGGCGGGGCTGAGAAATAAAAAAATTGGTTTTGTATTTCAAGCCTATAATTTATTACCCAGAACAAATGCGTTAGAGAATGTGGAACTACCACTCTTTTACAATAAGGATATGACTGCCGAAGAGCGTAAAGAAAGGGCCATCAAAGCACTTGATGCTGTAAAACTGAGTGATCGGTTTGATCATACACCTAACCAATTGTCAGGGGGACAGCAACAGCGGGTAGCCATTGCCAGGGCACTGGTTAATGAACCGGTCATGATCCTTGCTGATGAGGCTACCGGAAACCTGGATACCAGAACAGCCTATGAGATTATGGCCTTAATGCAGGAACTCAATTCACAAGGAAAAACCATTGTTTTTGTGACACACGAACCCGATATTGCAGCCTTTAGCAGTCGAACAATTATGCTCAAGGATGGTAAATTGCTAAAAGATAACATCAATAAAAATCCCCGTTCTGCTAAAGAAGCCCTGGCTACGTTTCCAGAATCTGACGACTATTAAACTGATAAGATGAGCATTTTAAATCTATTAAAGATCGCTTTTCGGGCATTAAAAAGAAACAAACTACGTGCCTTCTTAACCATGTTAGGGGTTATTATCGGCGTGGCTGCTGTGATTGCCATGATGGCTATTGGACAGGGTTCTAAACAAAGCATCAAAGCTTCTTTGTCAGGTATGGGATCTAACATGATTACTGTGCTGCCTCAAAGTAATACTCCTGGAAGTGTAAGGCTAGCAGGAACCAGTATTCAGACTTTAAAACTGCAAGATATTGATGCCATAAAAAGGCTTCAATCCGATAACATAAATGGCCTTTCACCCGTAATTTCCAGCAGCGGTCAAGCCATTAAAGCGGGGAACAACTGGCCAACCAACATTACGGGTATTGGCCTGGATTATATGCACATCAGACAGCTCGAGCTTTTGGATGGAATTATGTTTTCCAACAACGACATCAAAAAATCGGCAAAGGTTTGCCTGTTGGGTAAAACCGTAATAGATAATCTTTTCCCTGATGGAAGTAATCCGATTGGTCAGATCATACGTTTCAAAAGCATTCCTTTTCAGGTGATTGGTACATTAGTGCCAAAGGGACAAAGTAATTTCGGACAAGATCAGGATGATATTATTCTTGCCCCCTACACTACAGTACAAAATAGAATTACTGCAACTAACTACTTACAAGCGATTTATGCTTCTGCCGTTTCTGAAGAGGCCAGTGATGCTGCTACGAATGAAATAACCAATGCGATAAGAGAAAGTCATAAGTTATTACCATCGCAGGATAATGATTTTCAAGTCCGTACTCAGGCACAGTTGATTGCCACTATTACTGCGACGAGTAGTATGCTTACTGTTTTATTAACCGCAATCGCAGGGATTTCCTTATTGATTGGTGGTATAGGGATTATGAATATAATGTATGTTTCAGTTACTGAGAGAACGCGGGAGATAGGTTTAAGGATGTCTATTGGTGCACGCGGCAAAGATATATTAATGCAATTTTTGATCGAGGCTGTTTTAATCAGTATCACAGGCGGGGTACTCGGCGTTTTACTGGGAGTAACTTCAGCCTATTTAATTGCTTATTTTTTACACTGGCCAATATTAATTTCTCAGGCTTCTATCGTTATTTCCTTTTTGGTGTGTGGTATTACCGGTATATTTTTTGGATACTACCCGGCACAAAAAGCCAGTAGACTTGATCCTATTGAAGCACTGAGGTACGAGTAATTCTCTGATAAGCGATCATTAATAATTCTTCAGCATAAGCTTTATCATAATAATTCACGATGTAAAAACTTATCCATCCAGATTTTTCAAAAACATGATGCGGTTGTATCCTACCCTTATCTAATAATTGCTGCTTAATCTCTCTGGTGAATAAAACATCAAGTAATCCATTACCATGTAAGTGTCCAATTTCTTTGCCCCTGCAATTAAACTGCAGCCCCCCATACTTATGCATGCTTACACTAGTTCCCTCCCAACTTAACACTTCATACTCTATTTCATCGAACCAATCTAACAGGTAAGATCTGGTCATAAATACCCAAAGCTTCAACAAGCTATCAAATACATGTGGAAATAAAGGTATTGACTTTAAAAAGCCCAAGTACCTAACAACAAATGAGAACAGTCCCTTATTTTTCACTTAACATTTTAATGTGTTCCATGACTCTCAAATGCACATTTCTAGTAATGCTTTTGGCCCAGATATCATAATACCATACCGGGAAAACATGCAGCCTATACCAACTATTACCCACCAAAGTGGTTGTTCCATTTCCATTGTCCTTTAACAAAAACTGTCCACGAAGAATATCGATATGTCCCATAATTTCAGGGTCTAGTGGCTGTTTTACAATATCAAAAGTAAGATTCTCATTAGGTTTATAGGTTACAATCTTTTCATCGAAAGTATAGCCATTACTAAATATGCATTTGCGACCTGCTCCTTCATAATACCCCTCAACTGTGGTTTGCATAGGACTAGGCATACCTATTTGAAACAACCAATAGTTCTCTTTCTTTTCTATTTTATCAAATGCGACTACATTTTTCCAAATTTCCTCGGGCGTAGCATTTACAACTATCTCGTCAGCCACCAGATTCACATAATCATGATTGGATAGAGAATCAGACACAAAAACCGCAAAGAGCAACGAGAACACACTCACATTTAATGTTTGATTATTTTTTCTGAACATGCGTTGTCCGATAAATACCCCGGTTATAATAAAGCCGAAAATAAGCGGAGATACGATAAGTAAACAAATGACTCCCTCTTTTAAAAAGACATAACTTAACAAGATGGCTACTACACCATTCAAAACGGAATAACCAGTAAGCGCTTTACTCTTTAAATTGTCTTTTATCCAGAACCATGAACTAATAATTCCCATCAATAAAGGTACAATCACAAACACTGAAAATATCAGTGTCCCGCTCTCCTTAAAATTAGCGTATTTACTGATTCCTACAATCAGCATTGCGACAATGTTTGATGCAGCAAATCCCTTAAATAAATTGGTTTTGTAAAAGTTCAAATTCATAATATTGTTCAGTTTTAATGAATTAAGAAATGATTAAATATGCGTTAATACGTTCAAATTTTGACCTAGATGCGAATGCTTAAAATGTCTTTAATTGCATGTTCCGCCTTCTGAAAAATAAATGGATAACCGGAGTCCGCAAGATGTTTTGGTGCAACCCATCTGCTTTTTAAAATTAATTCAGTTTCTGTCCCAATAAATATAGCCCCTAGTTCTAATAACCATGTCGGAGATGGTAAGCCAAATGGGATACCATAGGCAGTACGTATTATTTTCATCAATTTTGCATTTTTCACTGCTTCCGGACTCGTACAATTGACAACACCATTAAGGTCTTTATGCTGCATCAACCATTCCGTACATTTTGCAACATCCTGCTCATGAATCCATGATACATATTGGTTGCCATCTCCTTGCCTTCCTCCAAGACCGAATTTGACAAGATTGAGTAAACGAGGGAAAGCGCCATCGCTCCTGCCAAATACAATTCCCATCCGCAAAGTAATTTTCCTCGTATTTGGAGTATTTGTTTCGAAGAAAGTTTGCTCCCATTGACGACAAACATCTATAGAAAATCCATATCCAATTTCACCCATTTCTTCATCCTGAGCATGGTCCTCTGCATGGCGATAAATAGTAGCAGAAGTGATATTTATCCAAAGTTCTGGAGGACTTTTCATTTTATTGATAGCCCTTCCCAAAGCTTTTGTTGGATTGATCCTTGAAGCTACAATCTCATTTCTATTCTTCTCTGTATACCTACAATTTACATTTTTACCACATAGATTGACCAAAAGCACTGCACCTTCTAAAGTACCTTCCCATTCACCTTCATCAACTCCATTCCAAACTATCGTTTTGATATTTCCATCAGCAGGTGCTGGTTTACGGCTCAGAATAATAATTTCTTCAGCAAGATTTTGGTAATATTGAGCCAAAACACCTCCAAGATAGCCGTTTCCCCCAGCCAAAATGATCTTATTATATTTCATGATTAAGTGTTTAAATTATGATGAAAAGTACTGCAATACGATATAAAACCCAGGTGATCGTCAGCGTCCAGCCGATTTGTAAAAGCCTGCTTCTTCTGATGTGTTCCAACAACATCAGACTTGCAACCGCCATAAACCAGGCAAGATAAAAATATGGACTAAGCGTTAACCATACTGATGACAGCATTGCCGGTAACAACAACAATGCCCCTGCAAAGGAGATCGTCATCATATTGCCCAGGTATCCCCAGATTTTATCTCTACTGACAAATGTGATGATCAATCCTTGAAATAAAATTTGTCCTCCGCAAACGAAATACTCCCTGTAAGCATGACCTTTAGGCAACAAGCCCGACATTAAACCACTATAAACAGAAAGGATATATGCTGTTACCAACCAGGTAAAAATCAAATAGGCAATACGATAATGTAGTTTAAATGTTGGCTGAAATTGAAACCTTTCTCCTTTAGTCGGCGGCACAATTATCCTCCTGTTATAAGCGATAAATGCATATACACTGCCCATTAACCAAATGAAAGGTTTAAATCTAAAAAGAGGTCCGAAGAAAGGCATAATGATTGCAAAAATTTTAAATAGACTTTCGATGCCATAAGTCACCTCTCCTGTTTCCTGATTCACCAAAGCCATTTCGTTTACAGCCCGCTGCCGATCTACCATTGGACATGCCTGAGCAGGTAATTCCTGATAAGCAGCCCGTCCTTCCTTCTCTAAAAGGCCTATACTCACAAATGCATTCGTATATATACTGCACATCGGACATTCTTCATCAAACAGGATCAGGTGGTTTTTCAGCGTTTTCATATCATTCGCTATTTAAACATTTTAAAAATTGCCCCCCAAAACC
Organism: Candidatus Pedobacter colombiensis; assembly: GCA_029202485.1. Taxonomy (NCBI): domain Bacteria; kingdom Pseudomonadati; phylum Bacteroidota; class Sphingobacteriia; order Sphingobacteriales; family Sphingobacteriaceae; genus Pedobacter; species Candidatus Pedobacter colombiensis. Next base: position 3,759,202 of record CP119313.1, read on the forward strand.
AGTTTTCTTCTGCTTTAAGCATGGTATCCAATGTTTTATCCACATTTTTAGCAAGGTTATTGATATCCGTAACTGTTCTATTGAAGGTTTTAAATTCGGGATCTTTTGTATCTCCCTGTACATTCGACAGCTCATCCAGGATTTTCAAAACAGGGTCTAGTTCCCTCTTTCTACGTTCTTTTACTACCTGCCGAGCTATATTCCAGGTATCCTTATCCGCATAAAAATACTCCTTCCGCTCACCGGCTTTATGCTGTTTCTCTACTAATCCCCAACCTATCAAATCTCTTAAAGTCATATTTGCATTTCCTCTCGAAATACTTAGGTCTTTCATGATCTCTTCTGTTGTCAACGCTTCCGGCGACACCAGGAGTAGCGCATGAACCTGGGCCATGGTACGGTTAATCCCCCATTCTGAGCCCAGCTTGCCCCATGCCTCTATGAATTTTTGTTTTGCTGCTGTCAATTCCATGAACAAATATACACAAATATATTAAATTTTCAATAATTACTGAAAGTTTAATATCAAATAGAAATAACATATAAGCCAAAAAAACATCCTAAATTTGCGTAATGAACAATGAGATTGCAGTTATTTTTGACATGGATGGCGTAATATGCCATACCAACCCATATCACTCTCTTGCCTTTCGTGAATTTTTCGCGGCAAGGAACTTAGCTCCTACTGACGAAGAATTTGCAGAACACATGTTTGGCAAAAGCAATAGTTATATCTTAAGTCACTTTTTTAAACGTCCTGTTACTGGAGCCGAACTGCTGGAATTGGAACAGGAAAAAGAGGGATTGTTCCGTAAAATTTATGAACCTTATATTGAACCTATCTCTGGAATTGTTGAATTTATTTCGGATTTAAATCAAAATGGGGTAAAACTAGGTGTAGCTACCTCAGCTCCATATGCCAATCTGGAATTGATTCTAAGTAAAATTGATATCCACAAAAAACTGGGTTCGATCCTGGCTAGCGAAGATGTAAAAAAACATAAACCTGATCCGGAAGTATACTTGAAATCGGCCGCAAACCTGGGTGTAAAACCAGAGCAATGCCTTGTATTTGAAGATTCTTTTTCAGGCATCACCGCAGCATTAAACGCCGGAATGCGCGTTGTTGGTGTACTTAGCTCTCACACTAAAGAAGAGTTACCCCCTTGTAATTTATACATCGACAATTACACAGACCTGTCTTACAAAAATATCATTGAACTTTTCAATTCATAATGCTAATCGCTATACCCCATGGAAGATGAAAACAAAAATCCTTATGTTCAATTTAACGAGCAAATCCTTAAAGATTGGAAAGACAATGGCGTAGACTATATCAAGCTTGTTGAGTTGGTTACCGATCTGCCTGTTAAATTCTTTGAGTTGATCCCCAACTCCGAAATCCCAGATGCTGGAGAAACCATTTACCATATCGATTCAGAAGACATAACAGAGCTTTTAGAACCTTTAAAACAGGTGAAATTTTTAGTGCACGAAATCTACCTGGAAGAAGAAAATTAAAAATATAGTTAGTTCAACTTAATTTCAAACAAGCTGAATCTTCCTTTCTTGTAGTGCAACGGAAGCCCCTCGGTATTGGCTAATCTAGTTACGCCTAAGTAAGAAAAACCACAGCTCACATAATAATTATTCAGTTTATCATTCCCTGCTCCTGTGTCCATTCTGATATAGGATTTATGCTGCTCTATGGCGTATGCTTTAACCCAGTCTACAATATGCTTCACAAAATGCATCCCCCTGAATTTAGGATTGGTAGCAATGCGATGGATGTATACAGCAGGGTCTTTATCTTTTTCCTCCCAAATTAAAGGATCATTTAAAGCCAATGTAAATACGCAGGCGATTTCCCTGTCAACAACAATCTGCCACTGAAAACCATCTTTAATGGTCTGCGCTACCATAACTCTTTCAAATCCCAACCAGTGCATTGGTGCCACGGCCTTCTGATGAGCAGTAGCGGCATCGTAAAGTTCAAATATAACATCTATATCCTGATCCGTACTTTTTACAATCTCCATCATCTCATTATTTGTTTTATACAAATCTATGTAGCTTTGGCAAACTAATACAGATACAGAAATAAAATATTTTATGGTAACAGATGACACGCCTCCCAACCTATTATGGCTGTCTTTCTGGTATTTCCCCACATGTACCCACCAAATAATCCTGTAGATTGAATTACGCGGTGACAAGGGATTAAAAACGCTACCGGATTACTGCCAATGGCCGTCCCAACTGCTCTTGATGCATTAGGTTTATCTATTTGTCTCGCAATTGCACCATAAGTAGAAAGCTGTCCCATTGGGATTTTCACCAGCGCTTCCCAAACTTTTAACTGAAAATCTGTCCCTTTTAAATGCAATTTTATTTCCGGTAGCTTATTCCAGTCATTTTGAAAAATAAACAACGCATTCTGCTGTATCAGATCTAATTTCCGCGTAAATGAAGCATTAGGGAATTTTCCTTTTAAGTCTTCCAGCGCCTGATACTCATCTTCATTGAAAGCCATATAACATACACCCTTGCTTGTAGAAGCAACAATGAGACCGCCAAATGGACTTTCGGCAAAACTGTAGTTTATAATAAGGTCCTTGCCACCATTTTTATATTCCGCAGGGGTCATACCCTCAATATTCACAAATAAATCATGCAGTCTACTGGTTCCTGAAAGCCCAGTTTCGTAAGCAGTATCAAAAAGTGTAGATTGATTTTCTGCCAGCATCTTTTTAGCATGTGCCACACTAATATATTGCAAGAACTTTTTGGGACTGGTACCTGCCCAATCTGTAAATAGCCTTTGAAAATGAAAGGGGCTTAAATGCACTTTTTCAGCAATTTCTTCAAGCGTTGGCTGTGCTTTAAAATTTTCTTTTATAAAATCTATTGCTTTTGCAATGCGCTTATAATTAAGATGATCTTGTGTTTCCATGTCCTTTATTTTCACACTACAAATATGGAAAGACTTATCAACACAAAAAATCCGAAACTTGCTAATAAGTGTCAAAAATGAGAAACAATCCCACCTACTCTGGTGTTACACTTTTGCTACGCTTATTGGTTTAATGCTGTTTGTTAAACGCCATAAGATGCAACTTTGACTTACAGGGCAGTAAACACAGTATCATGATAGTGAATCTCGATTTCAGAACCATACTACTCTCTCTTGTGCTCTGTATTTCAACCCCTATATACGCCCAAATTTCATTTTATAATCAACATTATCATAGAGATACCGTTACCAGAGCGCCAATAACAGAGAACCCCGTTAAAAAAAGATTTGGTCGCGCCGCTATACTTTTCTCTCTTACAGAAGTAATACCATGGTCATTCGACAGGTATGTGGTTAATGCTGACTTCGCAAGAATCAACATCAAAGGGATAAGCGAAAATTTAAAGCTCAGCAGCTGGGCATGGGATAATGATTCATTTACCACAAACCAACTGGCCCACCCCAGTCATGGCAGTATATTTTTTAACTCTTTCAGATCTAATGGCTATAGCTTTTGGCAATCTATTCCAGCAACAATTGCTGGTAGTTACATTTGGGAAACAGCCGGAGAAAATCAAGCTCCATCAAAAAACGACTTCTTAAATACAAGTTTCGGAGGCGTTATCATTGGCGAAATAGTTCACAGACTATCCGGAAAACTGATTAATAACCGTAGAAGAGGCTTTAGAAGGCATGTGAACGAAACCATGGCCTTGTTGATTAATCCGGCCAATGGATTTAACAGAATATTAGACGGAAAGTGGGGGAAAATTCCCAACCCAATGGACGTAGATTCCTCAAAAATAGATTTAGAGATTGATGCAGGCCTTAGAAAATTTAACTTGAATGACCACAAGAGTAACTTTAGAGGATATGCCCGTGTAAAATTACTATACGGCAGTCCTTTTGAGAATTATAAAATCCCTTTTAGCACCATTACAGTTAATGTCGAAGTTGGAAAAGACGATAGTACTTTTGTAAATGCAATAAATGTTTTTGGCTCCATCAAAGGATGGCCGGTTAGCAAGACCGAAAACTCCAGGCACATTGCAGTACTAACCGCCAATTACGACTACATCTTAAATCAAGCGTTTTCTTACAGCGGGCAAAGTTTTAAAGCCAATTTGTTTTCAGAATTTGGATTAAAAAGTAAAACGAAAATTAATACATCAATAGGTATTGGCCCGGTATTGTTAGCGGCCATCCCCGAAAAATATTTATTTGATGGTAGAAGCTACGATTTTTGTTCGGGTGTTGGCTTGAATGCCAATGCGGAAATTAATATCAAGAATATTTTCTTTTATGGGCTGACCTACAACAACGGTTTGTTTCACACATGGAATGGATATACATCCAGCTTTTTCCTACAAAGTCTTTCAAGCGAGCTTAGATTTAAGTTTATTGATGACCTTTCTTTTTGTACGGAGCCTGGGTATTTTATTTTAAAAGAGAACTATAAAAGTAATGAAAGGGTAACCAGAACCTATCCTTATTTAAAAGTAGCCTTAAAATACAACATCAGCATTCAATAGACACTAACTTAACTGATTAAATAAGAAAATAAATTGTAGCATAATTTGTCTTTTACTCGTTTTAGTAAAAAACAATCTAATATGAACCGAAACTACTACTTATTTATCATGCTGCTAATTGCAAGCATTGTTACTTCCTGCAAAAAAAGCGACATCGCTTATGAGAATGGCTTTGATAAGAGCTATAAAGCCTGGCTTGCTTTCAAAGCATCATCTAACAATTCGTACCGTTACAAGGTATATACCTCATCATGGACTGGTTTCAGCAGTGAAACCACGATTACTGTAAAAGATGGTAAAGTAGTGGAGCGTGTTTATATCGCTAAAACTGTGGAACGACCATCTAACCAGATTGTTGTACATGAGGAATGGACTGAAGATGTAAATAGCCTCAACACCCATCCAAATGGCTATTCCACATTCACTTTGGATGAAATCTATAACAAAGCCAAGACCGAATGGCTATTAAAAAGGAAGGATGCAGACGTTTCTCTGGAGACGAAAAACAATGGGATGATCTCTTCTTGTGGGTATGTGCCAAAAAATTGTGTTGATGATTGTTTTTTTGGGATTAGCATCACTTCAATAATGCCCCTTATCGCCTATGACTAATCTCGCAATACCTGAAATCATATAAGATTCAGCAGCAAAGTATTCCCTCCCTATTCTTTTTGGGGAGGGGAATATCATTTATAGCTTAACCCTCAAAATGAGCTGCAAATTCTTTAGCGAAATCTTCTAATTTTCTTTTTGAAAGTATGGGTGGGTTTATATCATAATCTTCCCTCAATTTTCCGCTTCTGACAGCAGTACCCATTTCCACAAAATTTTTGGCTATCTCTTTCGGTAATCCGCTCTGAATCATTCCATCCAAAGCTTGTTCATCGGTAAACTCCACCCATTTCAGTTCAGGCTTACCGACAGCAGCTCCTAATACGCTTGCAACTTCTCCAGCAGTGCGTATATCACTGGCAATATAACGAATGCTTTGTCCATTAAACGGTTTCTGTATTTCTTCGGCAGCAACCGCTGCGATATCTTCAGGATGAGCCATAATTAATGAAGTAGATTCACCATAATTACCCCCAAGTATTCCAGCGTGTTTAATCATATCAATATTGCCATAAAAATTGACATAAAAATATGCCGGACGTAAGTGTTTTACAGATACATTTTCAAGACTATTAAAAAGCTGTTCTACATCATGCAATCCTTTTATGGGCCCGGTACCGTCCGATAAATGTGCACCTATACTACTTAAGTTTACTACTTTCGAAATTCCCGCGGCCTGGATAGCGGCAACATAATTACGACCTATACCCGAAATATATGCTCTGTAGTCACCTGCTCCGAAATTTGGTGGAACCATAGTATAAATAGCATCTGCTCCCGCAAATGCCTTTGTTAAAAAAGCTACGTCAGTGATCGAACCGATAGCAGCTGTGGCTCCTAGCGCCTCAATAGCTTTTGCCTTATCAGCATTGCTGCTGATGATGGTTACCTGGTGTCCTGCATCGATTAATGCCTGAGCCAATGGTTTACTTATATTCCCTAAGGAACCTGTTAATGTATATTTCATCTTTTTATTTTTTAAACTTCTTCTACTTTTTTGTCTTCATCCTTTTATTACCCAGATTAGTTTTGGTAACTTCTAAATCTTCAGCATCTTCAGCCTCACTAATTGACTCATTATCCAGATTTTCCACAGATGGCAACTCTTTACTACTCCGATAGTCAGTACTGCTATGGTAGGTGGGGATATTCAAATTCTGAGGATTCTCAATATCATACTCTTTAGAACCTGGACCAGGTATTTTATGCTTTTTCATAAAAACATTGATTTTGAGCTATAATAACACCTAGCCCGACGGTTTGTTTTGAAGCGAAGAAGTTCTACATTCACATGATCATTTAGCTTAGGAGCAGACTGTAATAAAAAAGACAATTCACATGTAATGCCTGATGTAAATATTAAAACGTATATTGACTTTCTATTTATAGACTCTTATTATGTTAAAATCTATCGCTCTAAAATTTATCTCGCTCTGTGGGATCTTTTCTTTTTGCTATACACTTTGTACCGGACAATCTACCCGGAGTCTATACAGCTCTTATCTTAAAAGTGCTGCTTATGAATTTCGTCCTGCTAATTTCCTGTTAGACCAGCGTTTTGAAGAAGCCAGAAATCTTCCACAGATAATTAATGTAAAGATTGAGCAGCTGTCAGACATAGAAAACCTGTTAAATCATCATATCGTAAATAATATATATGGCATTAGTCTGGTAACAAAGGACTCCATTAACTTTGATAAATGTATCGGTTTATTGGTCAAATTTCCAAACCTTCAATATCTTCAAATTGATGACATCCCACTTTTCGGAAATTATAGAAAAAGCAAATTTCAATTACCTGAAGCTATAAAATTACTTTCGCAACTTAAGCTTATAGAATTTTACGGAAATAAATACCTCGATATGCCTGATGCCATTTCGAAGCTATCGCACTTAAAAAATCTGACGAGTTTGTCGTTTGTATCATATCCTTATGCGCTACCACAACAAATGGCTGATCTTGTTAACATTAGATCCGTAAAACTCTCAACTGCAAATCTGGAAGGACTTGAATTAAATAAAGTAAACTGGCAATTGTTAAAACTAGCAGGAACGAGTCCGAATATGCTTAATGATGAAGCAATCATCAAAAAGCTTACAACAGTAAAATCCTTGAACGACCTGACATTGGAATATTGTGCCCTACCCAATGCTAAGGTGATCAGTAAGTTCAAAAATCTTCAATCCTTAGCTATATATTCACCTAAGTTTGCACAGTGGTCCGAACTCTTTACCAATATTTCGGCTTTAAAAGACTTACAAACACTCTTTGTGGCTGGAGTTACCGATACTACGGAAATGCTAACAGGCATTGAAACACTAAAAAAATTGAAGTCATTAGAACTGCGGAACTTCATTTCTTTAAAATCACATCCGGAACAACTAGAAGGCGTAGGCAAACTAAAGAGGCTTCAATCCCTAGAATTACAATCTGGCGACAACATCATCATTCCTGACTTTTTCAAGAATCTTAAAACATTAAAATCATTGACTATTGGCGGAAACGACCTATCTAAAGCAATCAACAGCATTTTTCTATTGCCATCATTGGATACATTAATCCTCGCTGGCAATGAGCTTAGTGAACTACCGGATTTATCGAAATATGCTTGTACAAAACTAAAAGTGCTTAACCTGCAATTCAACAAGCTCGTTGTTTTGCCAAGGGCTATTTTAAACTTACCTCAATTGGAAATACTTAATCTGGCTAACAATAAGCTAAAAGAAATTCCGACTAAAGGCTGGGAACAAATGACCGCATTGAGGAATGTAAATTTCAATACCAATCAAATTACAGAATTTCCTGGGGGATTACAACTGGTTAAAAAGTTAATGATTCTTGATCTCTCACATAATAAAATCGGCAATTTCCCTGAATTGGACGGCGATGGTTATCAATTAAAATCGCTAATCATAACCGGAAACCAGTTTGCTCAGCTTCCTTTAAATATTGGTAAATTTAACCAATTGGAGGTTTTCTGGGCAGACTTCAACAAGTTAATCTCCATCCCCGCTTCACTTGGAGATTGTAAACAACTAAAACAGCTTAAACTTAACAACAACTTCATCACTTCCTTGCCTGAAGGCCTCAAAGACACCAAAAATTTAGGGCTGTTGAATATCGGAGAAAATCCTTCAATAGACCCAACTTCAGTATTTAATGTGTTGCTATCAATGCCACGAAAATACTTATCAGTAGATCTGAGCAAAATAGGCCTATTGACTATCCCGGCTGATGAAGCATGGAAAACCGTAAGCTTTGTCGGGCTTAACTTGAATGGCAATAAACTGACTGCTTTACCTGTTCAATTTGCCGAAATGAAGAGTTATAATAACCTTACGCTAAATAATAATCCCTTAGGGATTGACCCATTTATTTGTAACAGGCCTATCAAAAATAAATCCGACATGAAGATTTTGTATGAAGAATTAGGTACGCCCCTACAAAACAACACGGTCTCTAATGCAGAATATGCAATAGCTTTGGCTGAGCGGGTTTCGGATTACTATTGGAGCAAAAAATACAGTAAAGCTATCACCTACGCAAATAAAGCTACCTCAATAGACAGTACTGCTTACAAGTCTAAAGTTGACTGGGATGAAATAGGAATCTGTAGATTTAAGATTGGTGACTACAAAGGTGCTATTAGGGATTTTGATCAGTTTATCATCAAAGAATCAAAAAGAAATATCCACTGGGGAGCAAGCCTGGATCAGGTTGAGCAGTATAAGTCTGATGCCCATCAGGCACTTGGAGAAAAAGATAAAGCTGCCGATACCCACATCTATTTTGCAAAGCATCATAACCATATCAATGGTTTTGCCCAGGCATCTGTATTGTACAAAGAACTAGGCAATGATAAAAGAGCAAAAGAATTAATGGATACTGTGTTGTTAAGCTACCAGGAACGGACTTTAGCAAATGAAAAATATAAGAATCCTTTCGATCCTTCTTTTATTGTTGAATATGCAGAAATCCTAATCATTGCAGACCAATTCGCAAAAGCTATTGAATTATTGAATAGTTATGAGGATAGGCGATTCCCTAAAAACTACATCCCTATAAAGAATTATCTTTTGAGCACAGCGATGTATCTCCATGGAGAAAAAACTTATGAACAGGCAGAATCGGACCTGATCGAGAAAAAAAACATCAATGGAAAGGTGACAGGCTGGAGCTTCGATATGTTTAACAACTGGATGAAAATCGCCATCAAATCTGAACAAAAAAAGACACAATTGCTAGCTCTTCAAAAAGCTGCAACAATTTGATTTTGAATAAAATAATACTAAAAACCCATCTAAATTAACCTAATTTCCAATCGGGTCTTTCAAAATGGCAAGTATATCCGTATGGGTTCTTTTGCAAATAATCCTGATGCTCTGCTTCGGCATTCCAAAAATCAGTTGCCGGAACAACTTCCGTTACAATTTTCCCCGGCCATATACCAGAAGCATCCATTTCTGCAATTAAAGTCCTTGCAGTTTCTTCCTGTTGCTCATCCATAAAGAAAATGGCCGAACGATAAGAAGTACCAATATCATTTCCCTGTCTGTTTCGTGTTGTTGGATCATGAATCTGGAAAAAATATTCAAGAAGTTTACGATACGATAATTGTGCCGGATCAAATATGATCTCTATGGCTTCAGCATGTGTCCCGTGATTTCGGTAAGTTGCATGAGGGACATCCCCACCAGTATATCCAACCACAGTTGAAACGACACCTGGATAATGTCTGATTAATTCTTCTACCCCCCAAAAGCAACCGCCTGCCAGAATGGCTTTTTCAGTATTCATATCATTTTTTTTATTGAACAAAGGTACGGTCTCGTGAATAGATTTTAGCTATCGTAATATAGAATTAAATGATTGTGATTATTTGTCTCAATACCTTAAATTTATACATACTCAGAACGCTAATTATAAACAAGTTCAATATTCTAAATTTATAAAAATGGATAAAGAATCAAATGATATCAGCAAATGCCCATTTCATAATGGCAGCATGAAACACAATGTTGGTGGCGGTGGCACCAAAAACCGTGACTGGTGGCCCAACCAATTGAAATTAAATATCCTGCGACAGCACTCCTCATTATCCAACCCTATGGGAGATTTCAACTATGCAGAAGCTTTTAAAAGCCTTGACCTGGAAGCTGTGAAAAAAGACCTTCATGCACTTATGACCGACTCGCAAGATTGGTGGCCGGCAGACTTTGGTCATTATGGCGGTTTGTTTATACGTATGGCCTGGCATAGTGCAGGCACCTATCGTGTAGGTGATGGCCGTGGTGGTGCTGGTGAAGGACAGCAACGTTTTGCGCCCCTTAATAGTTGGCCTGATAATGTAAGTCTTGACAAAGCCCGCAGACTGCTTTGGCCTATTAAACAAAAATATGGCAGTAAGATTTCCTGGGCTGACCTAATGATTCTTGCAGGAAATATAGCGCTCGAATCAATGGGTTTCAAGACATTCGGTTTTGCCGGTGGACGCGCAGATGTATGGGAGCCAAACGATGATGTTTATTGGGGTGCTGAAAGCACATGGCTTGGTGGCGACCTGCGTTATGGACATGGCTCTGAAGGTACTGAAAAAGAACATGCTGTAGTGGTGACAGACGATAACGCAAACGGAGATATTCACTCCAGAAATCTGGAAAAGCCACTTGCCGCTGTACAGATGGGGCTCATCTATGTGAATCCCGAAGGTCCTGACGGTAATCCAGACCCTATCTCCGCCGCGAAAGACATCCGTGATACTTTTGGCCGCATGGCAATGAACGATGAAGAAACGGTTGCTCTGATTGCGGGAGGCCATAGTTTTGGAAAAACACATGGTGCTGCTCCTGCTACTCATGTAGGCAACGAGCCCGAGGCTACTGATCTGGAGATGCAAGGATTAGGTTGGAAGAACAGTTACGGAACAGGTAAAGGTCCTGACGCGATTACAAGTGGACTTGAAGTCATCTGGACAAAAACACCAACCCAATGGAGCCATAATTTCTTTGAAAATCTGTTTGGTTTTGAATGGGAGCTGACTAAAAGTCCGGCCGGTGCACACCAGTGGGTAGCTAAAGATGCAGGAGATATTATTCCGGATGCATTTGATAGTTCAAAAAAACATGCCCCTACTATGCTTACCACCGACCTTTCCTTAAAGCTTGATCCGATATACGAAAAAATATCCCGGCGCTTCCTGGAAAATCCAGATGAATTTGCTGACGCTTTTTCCCGGGCATGGTTTAAATTAACACATCGTGATATGGGGCCTCGTGCACGTTATCTGGGTCCGGATGTACCGAAAGAGGAACTGATCTGGCAAGACCCTATTCCTGCGGTCGACCATAAACTAATAGACGAAAATGACATTGCAGTTTTAAAAGCAAAAATATTAGGATCAGGACTGAACATATCTGAACTGGTTTCCACAGCATGGGGTTCAGCTTCTACCTTCCGTGGTTCAGACAAGCGCGGTGGGGCTAATGGCGCCCGTATTCGTCTGGCTCCTCAAAAATACTGGCAGGTAAATAATTCATCACAATTACAAAAGGTACTTGATGCATTACAAAGTATCCAGAAAGATTTTAACGCGGCACAATCAGATGGTAAAAAAGTTTCTCTGGCAGATTTGATTGTACTGGGCGGTTGTGCTGGTATTGAAAAAGCAGCTAAGGATGCAGGGCATGAACACATGGTTCCTTTTAGACCCGGCCGCATGGATGCTTCGCAGGAACAAACGGATGTTGAATCAATGGGCTACCTGGAACCACTTGCTGACGGTTTCCGCAATTACCGTAGGTCAAAAATCCCTGTATCTACCGAAGAGTTGCTAATAGATAAAGCGCAATTACTTACACTTACAGCACCTGAATTAACAGTCTTACTGGGGGGGATTCGGGTATTGAACACAAATTTTGATGGTTCCAAACATGGTGTTTTCACCTCTCATGTAGGACAGCTAACCAATGACTTCTTTGTAAACCTGCTAGACATGAATACTACATGGAAAGCTTTATCTAATGATAAGGAACTATATGAAGGCCGTGATCGCGCAACTGGTAATGTAAAATGGACAGCTACACGTGCAGATCTTGTGTTTGGCTCCAACTCAGAACTAAGGGCTATTGCTGAAGTATACGGAAGCGCAGATGCGCAGCACAAATTTGTGAAAGACTTTGTAGCAGTCTGGGATAAAATTATGAATTTAGATAGATTTGACTAATATCAAAGAGCCCTCTTTGCAAAAGTAGAGAGGGCTTTCATTTGATTCCTAAAAGATTAAAAGATATCTTTAATCTGGAAACAAATGGACTAATGATTAAAATATACTATCTCAGGGCTTTGGGTTTTCTAATCCTCCTGGTGATGCTCTTCACTCCTACTTTACTTAAAGCACAGCGATCCGACAATGGAGATGGAACATTTACCAATCCTGTGATCTGGTCAGATTTTCCGGATAACGATGTAATCCGGATAGATGATACCTATTACATGGTTTGCACAACCATGTACTTTTTTCCAGGTGTACCTGTACTTAAATCAAAAGATCTGGTAAACTGGGAATATGCATCAAATGCAGTAGACCGTTTCAAGCAACACCCCTTTTATGATTTAAAGGGGGGCAACCGATATGGAAAAGGACAATGGGCAAGCAGTATCCGCTACCATAAAGGAAAATTCCATATCTTATTTCTGACCCTTGATGAGGGCGGATTCTTGTATACTGCGAAAAATGCTGAAGGCCCATGGGAAATGCAAAAATTACCCAAAGCCTTCTATGATGCAGGACTTTTTTTCGATGAAGATGGAAAAAATTATGTTGTGCATGGTTACTCCAAACTTTCCCTTACAGAAGTAGATGACAAGCTCCAGCCACTTAAAGCAGATTCGATGATCTACAACAAAGGCGAAAGGCCAGGACTAGAAGGTTGCCACATGTATAAGATCAATGGCTATTATTACATATATGCGACCTATGGCGGACCTGATGGCTATCAAACCTGCCTCCGTTCAAAAAACATATATGGCCCATACGAGGAAAAAGTTGTATTGAAGGATGACATGAACCTGAAAGGCATGGGTGTTCATCAAGGGGCACTTGTAGATACTAAAAGTGGGGAATGGTGGAGCATTATTTTTCAAGACCGCGGAGGTGTCGGTCGTGTTCCGACCCTACAACCAGTTACCTGGGTTGACAACTGGCCAATTATTGGTAAAAACGGTCGTGCTGTTGTTACTTTCAAAAAACCAAATGTTGGGAAAAACTGGCCAGTGAGGGTATTGCCAACCAGTGATGAGTTTGATGGTCCAGAGCTTGGCAAACAGTGGGCATGGAACCACAACCCTGATGACAATAAATGGTCACTCAAAGAACGAAAGGGATATTTAAGATTGAGGACCAGCGAAAGTGCCACTGAATTAACTTCAGCCAGAAATACATTAGCTCAACGTATGTTTGGTCCTTACTCCAATGTTACAACCGAAATGGATATTACCCATATGAAAGCAGGAGACTATGCAGGGCTAGGCGTACTGCAAGTGCCTTATGCTTTTATTGGCCTGAAAGCTAATGCTAATGAGAAATCAATCGTAATGGTCAATAATGGAAAAACAATCGATAGTGTAATTTTAGGAAATCATAAAACCATATACCTTAAGGCTATGGCCAATACGACCCAGGATGAGGCTACTTTCGCCTACAGTTTTAACAATCAGAAATTCATAGCATTGGGCAATACCCTCCATATGAAATTCGACCTTAAAATGTTTACTGGAAACAGGTTTGTCTTATTTAATTACGCTACAACACAAACAGGTGGCTTTGTAGATTTTAACTGGTTTAGGATGGAATTGCGCCAAGGTCCCCCGAATCTCTTTAAAGCAACCTCGAAAATTGAAGCTGAAATGTACGACGAAATCCATATGGCTAAAGTAGGAACAAGGGACAATCTTCCATGGACCAAAGGCCAATGTATTACAGGCACAATTGACGGCGCATGGTTGAAATTCAATCGGATTGATTTTGGCAAAGGATATAACCATATGTCAATTGCTTTATTTCAAGACAAAGGAGGAAAAATTAAAGTGTATGTGGACAATGACTTAACAGATCCCATATCTACTGTTGAAATACCAATGGATAAATCCGTTTCAGGTAAAACCTTAAGTCTCCCCATTAATACATTAAAGGGCATACACGCTATTACCTTACGATTCGAGGCTTCTTCAGGCGCTGTCGCTGATATTGACTGGTTTTCATTTTCCAATATTTAATACCCTTTTCCGTGATATCTAGCACTAACCTGTTTCGTTATAGTTAACACAAAGTAAGCAAATATTGAACGGCATTTAAACCGACATTGAACGGATACTGGACGGACACTGAACGGATAATCCCATTCAATGTCCGCCCAACATTGGTTAATTTTCATTCAAATATTTTACCTTTAACAATAATCAAACCGAAAGCAAAACCTTCTATGCTTCACTGGCTTTATTGTAAATATTGAAAAGGCTAAGGAATTGTTATATTTAGCCCCAATTGATAACTAAATATTAAACATCGATCCTAATATGAGAACACACTATGCCCTTCTGTTAAATTGTTTAGTTCTGTTTGCGTCCTGTAATTCCTCAGCCACCGATCAGCAAGGTAAAAAGGGTGATTCCTTGCACACTACAATTGAATCTGCAGCCGCTCCCAACAACACATTGCAGACAGCTGCAACAAGAGCTGCATATTCAAAAATTATCAAAATAGATTACCAGAAGAACAAAGAGATTCTGGACATCCTGCCACTGTTACCCGATAGTGCCATGGCAACCTGGGAATGGAAAAAAGAAGAACGGGAAGGAATGGTTCGCAGTCTGGCAGACAACAACCAGTTTGCAGATACTACAGAGAATTTCAACACGATTACAAAATTAACACCCAATTATTTCGAAACTAGCGTAGTAGATGGCTATTGGACTGCATCTCTTTATAAGGTATCTGAAAATCACTATATCGTAATCACGAACGACGTCCAAGGCGATGGGTATAAAATTAATGCATTTGAAGTGAAGGATCAACAGATCACCGCTTTAAGCTTAGATAATCTGATCGGTGCAAATCCCGGAAACCTACTGCTTAAAAACAACAGTGAAAAATGTAAATCAGTTATATCAGAAGAAGAAATGGGGATGTTCACATATAACCTTTCCAATCCAAACCTAATCAGCATATCTTGTTATTATTTGACTAAAAAAGCAAATAGTGACTGTTTCAAGGGCAACGAGGTCATCCTTAAATTCAATAAAAATTTAAAACGATTTGACTTTATAAAAGTAGACTGGCGAAATTTTAAGCAGTAAATTTCATCAGCAGAATTGATACGGTTTGCAAACATAGCTGAAGAATGTAATAAAATTAATTCGGAAGGGATACAAAGTCAATTACTGCGCAGTATTTGTATCGTTGATGGGGATGAAAACTGAGGCCAACAGTATTCAACTGTGCGGAAGTATTCAGCATTAATTTTCTATGGCCAAGATCAGGAACACCTTTATCCAATAGTAACATGCAGATATTATCTAAGCCTGAATTATATCCAAAAGCCAGGCACTCTCCATTGGCTTTTCTGGGGTAAACTCTCGAGATGCGTTCACCTGAGCTACGGCCATCACTTGAATTGTGACCTATATAATTATTTCTGTTTAAGTCTTTGGCATGTAGGGTAGCTACCTGGCTAAGCACTTCGTCGGGCCAAAATACGGGCAGATTTTTGATATTTTGGAGATCTCTCCTCAAACTCCGGTAATAACTGCTGTTTCTGTCTATCTTTAAATCATTATAATTACTGTACTGGCGCATGACCTGATTGCGCTCATCTACAAAATCCTGGAAATAAGTATCAAAGAATTTTGCTCCATCTATTCGCGCCAGATTTAGATAAATGAGCATATCCTTTTCCTCAAGGCTAAGGTAATTTGCATTTCCGGCTGTATTTGCCTTCTTTAATTCTTCTCGTGACCAGCTGTCTGCTGTCCGATATTTTTCTTTAAATATGTAATTTTCTGAATGTGTTTTTTCTTTAAGAGACGTTGAGGTAAAAGGAAATAAAAACAAAAGGGCAATGGTCATCAACTTCATATCTGCATTAACGTCAAATCAAGGCCATTTTGTATACGAAACTTATATTCATATTTTTTTAATTTTTTGGCAGCTAAAACCTATTATCATTCTGTTTTGTTATTTACCAGTTCCCTCTTTTTATCGTTAATCAAATATTAATACAATAAATTATGGTAAGAGTTACAAAAGAAGGGGTTGTATTAAGAAGAACAGATTTAGATTTTGAAAATGAGTCGGTATTGAACCCTGCAGTAATACGCGAAGGGGATTCTGTTTATTTATTCTACAGAGCAGTAAGAAAAGGCAACTATTCAAGTATAGGCTTTTGTAAACTGGATGGTCCTTTAACAGTTAAAGAACGTTATGACAAGCCTTTTCTTGTTCCTGAATTTGAGTATGAATCACACGGAATGGAAGATCCACGCATTGTAAAAATTGATGATTTATATTACCTGACCTATGTTGCCTATAATGGTGTAAGTGCCTTGGGAGCATTGGCAACATCAACAGACCTAAAAAAATTCGATAAACAGGGATTAATAGTTCCCGAGATTAAGATTAATGAATTTATAGATATTGTTCAGCCCCTAGATAAAGTAACCAATAAATACTTTACTATGAATACCGGGGATGGCATCCTGATGAATAAGGACGTGGTTTTCTTTCCCAGGCGAATTAACAACCAATTGTATTTCATGCACCGCATAAAACCAGAAATACAATTGGTTTCGGTAAATAGTTTGCAGGAGCTTACCAAAACGTTTTGGGAAAACTATTTCAAGCACTTCGATGAAAATATTATGCTCACTCCCAGGTACAGTCAGGAACTGAGTTATATTGGTGCTGGTTGTCCCCCTATTGAAACAAAAGAGGGTTGGCTATTAATTTACCATGGCGTGCAGGGGGTTGCAGGAAAGTACACTTATTCAGTTCGCGTGGCCTTATTGGATTTAGACGATCCCACAAAAGAAATTGCCCGGTTACCTTACCAGTTGTTTAAGCCAGAAAATGATTATGAGCTATCGGGAGTAGTAAATAAAGTATGTTTTCCTACGGGCACAGCCTTATTTGATGATACTTTATATATTTATTATGGTGCAGCCGACCAACAGATCGGCTGTGCATCCTTAAGCCTTTCTTCTTTATTGGAAGAATTACTAACCACAAAAATCTAATTAATATGGAAACGCATTTTGTAAAAATAAAATCAACTGAGCACGTTACACATAATGTGTTGAAAATTATTACAGAGAAACCTCCTTCATTTATTTTTTCTCCCGGGCAGGCTACAGAAGTTTCTATAAATAAAAATGGTTGGAAAAATGAATTAAGACCTTTTACCTTCACCTGCCTTCCAGATGAAGATCATTTAGAATTTACAATTAAAACCTACCCCTTACGTAAAGGTGTAACTAATCAGCTTTTGAGTTTGGTTGAAAATGATGAACTGATATTACACGAAGTTTTCGGAACGATTTCTTATAAAGGTGAAGGGGTGTTTATAGCTGGTGGTGCTGGTGTAACGCCATTTATTTGCATTTTTAAACACCTCCAATCAAAAAATGAAATAGGAAATAACATGTTGATTTTTGCCAATAAAACCAAAGGAGACATTATACTTGAACAAGAGTTTAAAAAATTGTTAAATAAGAATTTCATCAATATTTTATCAAGAGAAAAAATTGATGAATATCCGCATGGTCATATTACGAAAGAGTTTCTTAAAGCTAATATTACCGATTTTAACAAAAAATTTTATGTGTGCGGCCCGGAGTCAATGATGGATGCAATAGAAAAGCAATTATACGATTTAGGGGTAAATGAGAAGTCCATTATAAAAGAGGAGTTTTGATCCGGTTTGTACTACCCTTTCTTCCTGTGATTATCAGCGACTCAAGAATGCTGAGAACCGATTATTTTTTTAAATTAGTATTCGGAAATTTTGATTGACCATTATTGTTGATAGCTAAAAGCATTATTTTAATACCGGTTGGAATGGAACAAGTACTAAGATTAAATAAAGGCAACTATTCAGGCACCGTTCAGCTGTTAAAAGAATATGCTGGTTTTATTACCAGTAAGACGGCTTATACAGACTGCCAGAAAGAATTCCACTATCACGAAAACCCTCACCTGAGCTTTATACTGCAAGGAGGAAATATTGAATATAAACAGAAAGAAACCAGCATAAAAAACATTGGTGATATTTTATTCTACCATTCCGGCGAATTGCATAAGACTCTACCTTTAAATGACAAAACATGTAACTTTAATCTTGAAATAGATGCCAGTTTTTTAAAAGAAAATTCCCTTTCGGAATATGAACTGTATAAATCCGTAGCAAGGATCGAATACAGCAGATTATTCATGCTAAAAGTATATTCCGATGTGCAACTCAACGATACACTAACAGCAGTTTCTATTCATTCTCTTTTATTAGGGTTTATAAAAAATACTTCAGTTGGCAACTATCAAGATATAAAATGGTGCCAGCAACTCAGAGAAATACTGAATGATGAATGGAGTGAAAACCACAGCCTGGCCGAGCTGTCAAAACGACTCACAGTTCACCCAGTGACTATATCCAGATACTTCACTAAATATTTTGGATGTACCTATGGTGATTATGTGCGAAGACTGCGAATAAGTAAGAGTCTTCCTCTAATCAGGTTAGGCAACCGTTCCCTTACCGAGATTGCGATCATATGCGGTTTCGCCGATCAAAGTCATTTCATCAGGGTGTTCAAGCATTACACTGGAATTAATCCTAAACATTTTCAAAAATTATAAGAAGGCTAATCCTGTTCTATTTTTTGGCCTTCGATCGCTTTTTCTTTGAAAAACATTTAATGGTTTAACATAAAAGATTTATGCGATATGAAAACTTTCTATAGAACAGCATACGTCAAACAGTTTCAGGCGTTATTGGTCCTGGTTTTCTTGCTATTCAACATGGCGGCCCTGGGCCAGTCCGTAAAGAATAATATTGATATCTTTCTAAAAGGCATCATGAATTATTATGGCATACCAGGTATGCAGGTGGCGGTGATTAAGCAAGGGAAAATCATACATCTTTCAGCTTATGGGCTGGCCAATGTGCAGTTTTCCGTACCTGTTACTGCCAAAACATTGTTCCCGATTAACTCGGCAACCAAATGTTTTATCGGGATAGCCATTATGCAGTTGGTTGAAGCAGGTAAAATTAAACTGGATGATGTTGCAGAAAAATACCTGAATGACCTTCCTGAAGAATGGCGAAAAATTACCGTAAAACAGTTGCTTACTCATACTTCCGGACTTCCTGATATTGTAGATGGCAACAGCGGGAAAATGATTGCAGAAGGCGAAGACAGTATCGCGTTGGTTCAAGTCAAAAAACTACCGATCCATTTTCTTCCAGGCGAAAGGTCAGAATACAACCAAACAAACTATGTATTACTGGGTCTGATGATCGAACATATTTCCGGCACGCCATTCACTTCTTTTATAGAGCAGGGACAGTTTGTTCCGGCAAACCTGACACAAAGCCGTTTCGGCGATTCCCATGATGTCATACCGGGCCTATCCGAAGCTTATTCATATACATATAACAGGAACGGTTTATGGAGACGAAGCTCCGAATTAAAGCGTGTATTTGAAGAGTTTGCGCTCATCACGAGGCCAGCCGCTGGTATCAACAGCGCAGCGGGAGAAATAGCGCAATGGATGATTGCCCTGCTTGGCGGAAAATTTATCAATAAAACATCGATCAATATAATGTGGACTCCTGTCTATCACAACGATGGTTCTTTGGCTCCTAGGGCACTTGGTTGGTCTGTAAGCGGCAAGGGGCAACATCCGGCTGTTTCAGGAAGCGGAGGCATGCGCTCCGCATTTTCCTATTATCCCAATGAAGGGCTGGGTGTAATCATTCTTACCAATCTGCGCGGTGCTAATCCGGAAAGATTTATTGAACAGGTGGCCGGGTTCTATATTCCACAGTTGCACCCTTATACAGGGAATGCATTGCAGCCTGCCGCGAAAGCAATACATCAACAACTGCTCGAAAAGGGCTTCGGAAAAATAGCCAATGTGTATGCCGACCTCAGGCAGAAAGATGCGGAATTTAAACTTTCTGAATATGCTGTAAACGATTGGGGTTACATGTTGTTGCATACCGGGCATATAGATGAAGCCATTGAAGTACTGAAGCTCAACGTTCAGCTTTACTCCGGATCGGTTAATGTGTACGACAGTTTAGGAGAAGCTTACATGGTGGCGGGAAATAAAAAAAAGGCCATCGAGAATTATACTCGTTGCCTGCAGCTTCAACCTGGAAATGAGCATGCAAAAAAACAGCTACGGGTACTGCATGGTCGGTAATAGGCCGGATAGATTAGTCTAGACCGGTTCCCAGCAGTGTTTTCCATATCTGGAGATATACAGGATTCCGAATTCCTTCAACGTGGTAAGGATTAGCGTGCTCACTCCGCTTGTTGGCATTTTCGGAACGATTGGAAAGCGGATTTTGCAAAGCAAATATATGATCTCTGGGAATTTTTAATGCCCTGCAAATTTCAGCAATTTCTTTAGCCGCATTTTCATTAACATGATAGGTAGCATACCACCTATCGGCCGGTGTTACATTTTTATTATAGTACCAGCCCGCTATTTTTTTTGTTTTGCTATTTGAAAAGTCCCAGCCACCTGAGAAACTGATTACCCTGGAAACAGCTTCATTCTGCGCAATATATTCTGCCATACCACCACCCTGAGACTGTCCGACAACAGCAATTTTGCCCCAATTGGGCTTAGCAGAAATGCTATTAATATATTTATTCCACCCTCCCTGAGGGTCATTCTTGTCCAAATACTTTAGCAGATGCTGCAGCCTGGGAATAATAGCATCCTGTGGCTCATCTGGGATTCCTTCAAAGGTTCCATCTCCATATACTCGTTTTCTCCTGAATGCTGAAGCGCAATCCGAATCCGTTTCAAGCCTGTTACCCACACAAATCTGAGAAACACCTGGTGTTGAAATAAAGGAAAGTGATATGATTCGATATCCGCATTCAAGAGCTGTATTAATAAAGGTCTTTGGTATATTCAATGAATTTCCTCCAGTACCAGTTAGCCATAAAAGAATCTTGTTCTGACTTACCAATGGATTATAAATTATAACGCTTGGTGTATCACAATTTTTCACCAACGGATCTGTCACTCCCGGTTTAATTTTAAGTATTCTGTATACTGTCGTGTCAATCTTGTTCCCATTATTCTCCTGGGCATAGCCGCTTGTAAAAACCAGTAACATCTGGAACAACAATAAAATTCTCTGGGCAATATTTCTGCTAATCATACTATTTAATAATTGTTTGTAGCTCCTTCTTTCTACATAAAGGGCAATATAATGAAATTTTGGATCCAGCGTGATGGCATTGAATTAATACATATACTATCCTTTATTTATATTTAAACTGCTATTATGCTGCTATTATACTAGTAAAGCAGTAGCATACCAGTATAATAGCAGTACAAGACCAATAGGAGACCAGTATATATTATACACCAACACAGTTCACTTGACACTCCCGTTTGATGGTGTTTGTTTGAGTATTGTCTATGCAAGAGCGTGAACGACAGCCCCATCCGTACGGTTCAAGCCGGGCGAGCTAGACTTTTGCTAAACTTTGTGTTAAGACAAATTCATGAAGCGAAAGTATTAAAGATCAAAGCAATTGTAAATAACCAGTCATTTGAAATTAATTTAACCATCTGAAAATCAATCAATAAAATAAGAAATCACATCAAACATATATTAAATTAGTTTGAAATGTTTTTTATTCCTAATTTGTTATTGATTTCTTTTTAACCTAGAAAGATTATAGAGGGAATGAGTTCAAATAACTGAAAACTAGCTTCTAAAGCTCAGGGTATTTTGTCGGATAAGTGATTTTTTAGAGGTTTTGATAGTTCTTATTAATTGTGTAACAAAACAAATAATTATAAACAATCTAAAACTAAACGATGAGAAAACGCAGACTTTTTATTAGTTGGATCATGTGTGCATTTTTTTGCATGATCTCAGGCCCTCTGATGGCTCAGAGAGTCTCTATTAGCGGAAGGGTACTTTCGGAAGGAATACCTCTTCCTGGGGTATCAATTAAAGCAACCAACCCTCTCCGGACAACGGTTACCGATGCCATGGGTAGATTCACAATTATGGCAACCCCCGGAGAGATGCTGGAATTTAGCTATCTGGGCTATATTGCCCAAAGCCAGAAAGCAGGCAATAACATGCAGGTTTCCTTATTAGAATCATCCGCACAACTAGAAGGTGTGGTGGTTACTGCCCTGGGTATTAAAAAAGAACGAAAGGCGTTGGGCTATTCGGTTACCGAGTTAAATGCAGAGGAACTGATGAAAAATAAAAACACCAACATCGTAAATTCCTTAGCGGGTAAAATTCCGGGCGTAAATGTTACCCAATTTAGCGGTTCGGCAGGTGCAGGAGCATCTATCACCATTCGTGGAGGTACATCTACTTCTGAGACCCGTCAGAACCAGCCACTATTTGTTGTGGATGGTATTATTTATGACAACTCAACTACGGTAACGGGTAATTCAGGTACAGACGGTTTAACACGTAGCAATACCACCTATTCTAACCGCGTTATGGATATCAACCCTGAAGATATTGAAACTCTATCAGTTTTAAAGGGTGCTGCCGCGGCTGCCTTGTATGGTTCCAGGGCTGCCGATGGGGCGGTGATTATAACAACTAAAAAGGGAGCTGAAGGTGCTACGCAGGTAAACTTCAGTACCAGGATAAGTACCTCACAAGCTAATAAGTTGCCTGAGGTTCAAACCCAGTTTGGCCCGGGTTCTTATGCGGCTAATGGTGTTTTCAGTGACCTGAATGCTTATTCTTCATGGGGAAAAACGATTACCACAGCTACTCCGGTGTATGATAATATTGGGACCTTTTTTAGAAATGGGGCTGTGTATGACAATAACGTTAATGTTTCCGGCGGTTCAAAAAACGGTTCATTCTATTTATCGGCATCTAATTTTAATCAGTCAGGTATTGTACCCGGTACCGATTATGATAAAACGACTTTCCGTTTTAACGGCGAGCAGAAATACGGGAACTTAACGATAAATGCAAATGTAGCTTATTCTGTCGCTGATATGGACAGGACCTTAACAACCTCTGGTTTATATGGAAGTGGAGTGGGAAGTATGCAGGCATTGTACGGTTGGCCCACCGTATTTAATATAAAGGATTATCTGAATCCAGATGGGAGTCAACATCGTCCATATCAGGCAACGCTTAGTTTAAAAGATGATAAGGACAATCCTTACTGGATCATTAATAAAGATAAGTTAACATCCCAAACCAAGCGTTTTACCGGAGGTGTTACTGGTAATTATAAAATAGCCAGCTGGTGGGATGTTACTGCCCGTCTTGGTTATGATCAATATACCACCAATGATTATACCTACATTGCCCCGGGGTCGGCTGTTGCTGAATTATATCAGAATGGCCGTTTAAGCAAGGATATGGTTAATTATACCTTCCTTACCACTACCCTAATGAGCAGCTTTCATAAAACATTCGGAGATTTTGAGGCCCACCTCATGATCGGTGGTTCGACTGAAAATACTGAAATATTAATTCAGAACCATTACGGATATAATTTTGCAACCCCTGGTACCATCAGCTTAAACAATATTTCCAACACCAATAAATTTTTTACAGATGCCACCAAAAGAAAGCGCTTAATAGGTGCTTATGGTGAGGCAGGGATATCTTATAAAGGCATTGCTTATTTAACAGTGACCGGACGCAATGACTGGGCATCCACATTGCCTATAGAGAACTATTCTTATTATTATCCTTCCGTAAGCGGATCACTTATCTTTACTGAACTACTGCCGGAAAACAATATCCTTTCTTTCGGAAAAATCAGGGCAAGCTGGGCAAGGGTAGGTAAAGATACAGATCCTTACCAAACCAGTACATACGTAAATCCACCAATCAATATTGGTTCTTTTACCGGTGTGGGCAATCAATATGCTGCAGGTAATCCAAATTTAATACCCGAGATGCAGAATTCCTGGGAAATTGGTGGAGAGTTTAGATTTCTGAAGGGGCGTATTGGTTTAGATTATAGCTACTATAATAGCCCGACAAGAAATCAAATTGGGTCACCACGTTTAGCGCAATCCGGCGGATTTATTTTCAGCACGCTTAATAGTGGTACCGTAATTAACAAGGGTATGGAAATAGGACTGACAGGTAAACCTATCGCGCAGAAGAATTTCTCATGGGATGTAATGCTTAACTTTTCCTACAATAAAGGTAGATTGGGCGCCTTTATTCCGGGAATTGCCTATTTTTATCCTACAGATGCCCAGTTTGGAACAGTAAAAGCGGCATCTGTTCCTAATGGTGGTTTCTTCCTTGGAATGACTGGTCAGCCATATCTCCGTGAATTAGACGCAAATAAAGTAGAAATTCCAAATGGACGTTATCAGGTTGACCCAACAACCGGCTTGTATAAATTAAATACCAATAACCCGGTTGTAGGTAACCGTGAGCCAAACTTTATTGGCGGTTTCAATAACACCTTACGATACAAACAGCTCTCACTTTCATTCCTGATTGATATTCGTAAAGGAGGTGATGTGTTTAATGGTACCGAATATGCTTTGGTTTTAAATGGGTTAAGCAAAAGAACCTTACTAAACGACAGGCAATCGGTTACTGTAACCGGAGTTAACAGCCAAACCGGAGCAGATTTTATACAAACCTACGAAGCTGATAAAAGTTATCCCATCGGCACCACTACTGTTGCAGGTACAGCTATGATTCAACGATATTGGGAAAACTATGCGGCCAATTCCAATAACTTTATCACCTCGGTGAATTGGCTAAAATTACGCTCTTTATCCTTAACGTACGACTTTAAGGATATAGTGAAGAACGTAAAATTTATCAAGGGCTTGTCGGCTACGGCAGTAGGCACCAATCTTTTTACCATAACGAACTATAAAGGAATGGATCCTGAAGTAAGTGCTGCAGGAGGAACGGGCGGCTCAGGCTCTACGGGAATAGATTACCTCGGTGTACCTGCAGTCAGAACTTTCACCTTCGGATTAAATTTTCGTCTTTAATTACTTCAAAAAATAAATCATGAAAAAATTAAAATATATTATACTTGGATGCATACTCATAGTTGGGGTAACTTCCTGTAAAAAATGGTTAGATGTTAACGTAGATCCAGATAACCCAAACACCGAAACTGTAAAGATCGAAAACAGATTGCCCTGGATTCAGCACTTTTATATGTATTCGGCAGGAGTAACTAATTTCCGTACGGCCTGCCAGGCTGGTGTTTATTATGCCATTGCAGCTGCTCAAAACACGTTTTCTACCACATGGCAATGTTCCAATGCCAATTCCACCACTCCATACCAAACATGGTTTGTGGCCACATCTTCGAACGTGGAGGATATGTACAATAAAGCTAAAACACAGGGTGCTTATCATTATATGGCTGCAGCCGATGTTTTCCATGCATTAGGCTATATGCAAATGCTTGACCTCTATGGCGAAATGCCGTACACACAGGCAGCGACAGGAAATCCAAGCCCTAAGCCTGATGATGGCAAAACCATTTATTATGGATGTATGGCAAAATTGAACGAAGCCATCAGCCTGTTCAGTAAGGCACAGGAAGCAGGGGCGCCTGCGCTCGCAGCCGGTGATATGATTAACAAAGGTGATGCATCCAAATGGATAAAATTATGCTGGGGCTTGAAAGCCCGTTATATGCTTAAGCTATCAAAAAAATCAGATTTATATAATGCAGATTCTATTCTTTACTGTTTATCAAAAGGACCACAATCCATTGGCGATAATATAGTAGAACAAGGTCTTAATAACAGCACGGCAACTGATTATTTACTTGCCGATCCTGTAGTCACAAATGGAAACTTTAATTATGCCGGTTATGGTAACAATCAGCGTATTTCTCAGTTTTATTATAACTTGCTAACCAATTTGCGTGGTTCAAATGCAATAGATCCCCGGATGACCAAAATTGTACCTGCTTCCATGTCGAATGTTAAACTGGATGCCAATGGTAGAGTACAATCTTATACCTGGGTCCGTTCAATAGGTGTAGATTCCTATGGCTCCGCAACAAGACTGCTGAAAGCAGGTAGCCCTACTTCTATTGTAACGCCAGCTTACGCTACTACAAATACATCTATAAAGTATACCATATCAAACTTAAGTGACAGGACTGATTTTATTGCTTCTTTAGCTGCTAAAGGAAAAACGTATACTGTTAGCGGAAATGATATAACCATTACTTATCCGGTTGGTTCGATGTATATCAACAGTACTAATTATGTATATGCTGGCGATACGGTTTATGTAAACTTACGCAGTAACTCCATTGCCACTTCGGGAATAGCAGCTCAACCTCAGACAGATGTGAATTGGTATGTCAATTCTACAGCGTATACAGCTGGCGTGGTTGGCTCTACCGGTTCATACCAAATTCATCCGGTTTCTGATTTTGAGATTTTAACCTACCATGAAATGTGCTTTATTGAAGCTGAGGTGTATATGCGAAAAGGCCAAACCGGCAGTGCCTATACAGCTTATAGAAGAGGAATAGATGCGCACCTGAATATGATGCAGGCAAAATTGACCGAATGGCAAGGTGTATATGGTACAACAAATCCAGACATGAAACCAATGAGCTCAGCGGACATTTCTACCTATCTTTTAAGTAATGCGGTTGTTCAGAATGGAGGTGCTTTAACCATGCAGGACATTATGTTGCAAAAATATATCGCAATGGGATGCAGCCTTGAAAACTGGAACGATATGCGCCGTTTTAATTTTAGCGCAGGGAATGTAGGATCCTTTGGGATTGTTTATCCTGGTTATGACAGGGGGCCATTATTTACAGGTACTGCTCAATTAACGGGTGCTGGTAAAACTGATCCAAGATATTGGATGCGCCGTTGGGCATTACCACCGGTATATGAAATACAGTACAATTCTATAAATACACTTGCTTTAAATCCTCATGCAACTGATCCAAATATCTGGTCTATGCCTGTTTGGTGGGATACTGCCACAGATGCAGAGTATCAAAACTATCTTAAGTAACCTAAGTTCGGGTTAAGAATCATCCATCCCGATAAGCAATTTTAGTTGTAATTACTTTTGATGAGATTATCGAAATTTTCTTAAAATCAAAAAACCCTCTTTAAACTTAATTAAAGAGGGTTTAATGTACCCCTCAATGGGAATACTTTGAACACTTAGTGTTTACAATGACAGTCCCAGACTGTTTTTTGCTATGCAACCTTTTTTCGAATCAGAACGTCAACAGTTAAACTTAAATTTTATTTATGAAAAAGATACTATTGATTTCAAACCTTTGCCTAATTGTTTTTTTTGCTCAGGCTCAACAAAACAATGGAAATGCCTTTACCTCCTTTGTCAGTGCCTGTAGCAAAAGTATTAAGGAGGCTACTGCAGCTAAAGATTACGCTAAGGGGCTTGCTATAATTAATGAGGTGTTAGCGCGTTACAATGAGTTATCTCCGGAATTAAAGAAAGAATACCAAAGCTATGTTCCAAATATCTATTATTACCTAGCTCGTTTTACTGCTCTTGAAGGGCAAAAAGAAAAGGCGATTGCTTATTTTGGACAAGCTGTTGATGCGGGTTATTCCAACTATGCACACGCTGTTAAAGATAGTGATCTGGACAGATTGCGAAAGGATAAAAGATTTAGAGATGCCTTACAGCGGCTACGTGAAAAGGGGGATTATGGTAATATACTCAAAATATCAGGTGCGTATAATGTTGCCCAAAATGTCGGTTTACCCACGTTTTCTTACCAAGAAGCATCAGCGCCAGAGCTGGTTGCATTTAAAAATCAGTTTAATCTCGACTCCATAAGTGGTAATGGCGATGAGATCAGCAAGTTCAAAAACCTTTTGTATTGGGCGCATAATGTGGTTAGGCATGATGGATCATCGGATAACCCCAAATCGAGAAATGCAATTGACCTGATTGCTGTTTGCAAAAAGGAAAATCGTGGAGTTAACTGTAGGATGATGGCCACTATATTGAAGGATGCCTACCAGGCGATGGGCTTTAAATCACGTATGGTAACCTGTATGCCAAAAGATACGGCCGATTTTGACTGCCATGTAATCAATGTGGTATGGTCAAGATCACTGAATAAATGGCTCTGGATGGACCCTACGTTCAACGCTTATGTAAGTGATAACAAAGGCAACTTACTGAGCATTGAAGAGGTAAGGGCAAGATTGATCAACGGGAGTCCTTTGGTGTTGAACGATGGTGCCAACTGGAATAATCAGGAGAAAAAAACCAAGGAAAATTACCTTGATTATTACATGTCTAAAAACTTGTATTGGCTAAAATGTGCAGTGAAAAGTACTTGGGATCTTGAAACACGAAAAGGTGAGAAGCAATTTATCGAGTACGTAAACCTATATCCGGGTAAGTACAGTACCATACAGCAGCAAACTAAAAAAATAAGTGGTGATAACATTTCGTACGCTACCAATAATCCCAATTATTTCTGGCAAAAGCCATGAGCTGAGCATCACTATTACTCAACGGTAACACCACTTGCAATAGGCTTAAGCCGCTGCATCGGCGCTTTCATAAATTCGTCAAGATAGTTTACACCGCCAAATACATAACCTGGACCATGCCCTTTGTCATGCAAGATCAGCAGCTGCGCATTGGGCATACCACTTTTGATCAGCCGGTTATAATAAGGTCGGCACCAGGGATCTGCATCGCCTGCAGTGATCAGTGCCGGTACAGTAGAATATATCTTTTTCCGGATTGCTTTTCGTACAGGGCGCACCTGCCAGCAATCACAGACCAGGTGGTCCACATTGTTGAAGACATAACCAGCCAGCCACGGGAAACGTGTTTCCTCCTGTTTTTGGACTTTGGGATTAGCAAAGGCGATCTGTCCGCTGCAATAAACGGAGTAACGCATCGCCAAGCTTACAGATGGGTTACCCGCAAAATGACCATCCAATACCTCACGTACATAGGGTTCTGCTCGTCCGCTCAGGATCTCTGAGATCACCAATGGCACCGTTTTTACCTGCGCCGTATTGAGTCGGTTTACAATAGCGTCCAGTAGTTCCTGTTTGCCATAATGAATAATAGTACTGTCGGCACCGTTCTTTTCCAGATACCTGACCTGGAATCGTTTAGTTCCAAGATCAGTGAAGTAGTTATGAAAGCGGATTTTCAGATCTTTATAGACACTTCCCGAATCTGCCGCACAATTGGAAAACACTTGTTCCAGCGCTTCATTGATATTGTTTAGCGCACTTTCCTCATAAGTGACAAAAGATGGCAGCGGTGAATTCAGCACCAGCGTCCGCACACCTTCAGGATGCTGCTGCGCCATCGACAGCATCAGCCCACCGCTGTAGGAAATGCCGACCAGATTGAGTGAGTCAAGCCCAAGCTTCAGCCGCAGATCATTGATGTCCTCCACGCTTTCCGCCGTATTGTAGGCAGATAGGTCAATGCCCTGACTGATTAAATTCTCACGGGATTTTTTAACCGCCAGCATCACAAGGCTGTCTTTGTTCTTATCTTCGAGATAGCTCTGTTTTATCGCGTCATACACCTCATCGGCGTCCAGGTTCGGTATGGCCCGCTTTGTACCGCGCTGATCAAAAGCGATAAAGCCCCCGTACCTGAGAAAACCTGAGTTATAGCTGATACTGTCGATACCCGCCGTAGTACTGTAACCCGGCCCGCCTGTTATATAGATCGATACATTTTTGCGAGCGTCCTGGTCCGGACGTCGCACAAAGAAAAAGGGCAGCTTTATCTTGCGTCCTTGGGGCTTGCCCCGGTTCTCCGGCACCACCAGGTAGCCGGTCTTCAGGGTCAGCCGCGGGTCAGCCTTTACCAGTTTGGGACAAGGCTCAATAAGGACCGAATATTTTTGTGAAAATGCCGGTTGCCCAAAAATTTGCAATACTAGCCCGAGCGCTAAGGTCAGATATATGCGGATAAGAGAATAGACTTTCATACTTCAAAGTAACTTGAATTAGCTTGCGGCTTAAAGTAAAAAACGGACAATCTGCATATCTTAAAAAATCTCACTGATTTTTCGCCCCGTAAACTTGAATACATCCTTATAGAAATGCGCCGGATCATAGTAACCATAAGCCCAGGGCTTAAATCCATTAGGGCCGCTGATCATCGCCGTCAAGGCTGTTCTTGCCCGCAGCACTGAAAAGTAACTTTTAGGCGCTACACCGACCACCCGATTAAAATAGCGGGTCATACTTTTTGAAGTAAGGAACAGGCGTTCAGCAATTTCCGATGTATTCAGCTGCAAACCCGTGGCGGTATATTCGCCAATCGCCTCATTAACCATCCGCGAATAGTAGTCGGCCTTCTTTTTTCCCCGTATTGCGGTCAGCAGGAACGTCTCTATAACAGTTACCCGATCACAAAAAGACGAAGCGCCTTTCAGCTTAGCGAGCAATGCTACCGACACTATGCGATCCAGGCTAATAACACGGTCGCTCATGGACACTTGGTTAAGGCCCAGTACCGCTTCCAGCCCGCCTGGGTAAAACTTGACCGTAAAGATACGGTCGCCAGGCCGGTTTTGCCTCGTCACCGTCCCATTTCGCAGGATAAGGATATCCTGTTCATTATCGATGACGTGAAGTTTACCGCCGACATCAATCATATAGCCACCCGTCAGGTTAATATAGAAGGTCGGTGTCCAACTCTGGAACATCGTCACACTAGCATGGCCCCGATTAAAGTACAGCCCGCACTTTTCTGTAGAAGATTCTGAAAAGAACTCCACGTAAGGCAGCAACTCTCCGCACGGCTCAGTAAAGTCATAGATTTCCCGGATGTTCTGAAATATTTCTATCATAACATGATACTGTAGCTTAAGACGACGTATCTATTAAAAATGTTACGGACATGATTGCAATCCAACTTTAAATCCCGCAACAAATTAGTGAATTGATAAGTTCTTATAATAGTATTATTGAATTTCTTGATCTCAAAACAACGATTCTAACACTTGCTACCGAAATTGATGCCTTTTCCATCTGTATCCCTATCAACAGGTGATCAAAGAAAAATCAGACAAAAAATATCTTTCTGAGTTGGATTTAGAGGTTTTTATTTTTCTTTGTACATGAAATTACCTATTGTCCCCTTTGTGAAAAACAGATTTTACCCATCCAAGAGCATTTTTTATTTTCTGATTGTTTTCTTTCTTTTGCTGACCTGGCAAAGCCGGAAAGCCTTTGGCCAATCCAAGACAGATCCACAAAAAGAATTTGGCAAACTGAATGACGCATACTATTCTGGCAAAGTATCGGCACTACAGTACTTTATCAAGGCAGATTCCATTACACATCAGCTATTTTCTGAGGGCAGACATTTTGAGACCAAAGAACTACTTGATCTTCTAGACCTATATGAAGAAACAGCATGGAGCAAAACAGAATACGGACGCGCCCGCGTTAGCTATTACTTCCTTTTTTTCAACAATGCACGTATGTTTAAGAAGAAAGGCGCATCCATGTATTATGCGGAAAAAATTACCGAAGAATATAAAAAACAGGGTGAAGAACACCCCTTGGTTGAACAACTGCAAAAATGTAAGATCTATCAGGAGCAAAGGCTTTATAACAAAGTCATAGAGGTATTCAGGAACGAAAAAAAATACCTGGAAAGCCTCCCCATGCGCCTGCGACAGAACCGTACTGATGAGTCGGTCGGACTCAATGCCATGTATATTTTATCCCCGGTTCTGACGGGATATATCAAGATAAATGATACGGGATCGGTGCGTCGAACTGCGATATTGGCTAGGGAAATCGGTACAGCACTCCAACACAAATACCCGATCCGAAGGCCTCAGATGCTATACAACGATCTTTTAATGATTGACATTGAGCATTCTGTTGCTAATTTTGAACACAGGTATGGTGATGTAAAAAAACTGCTGAACCGTATGGAGGCTCTCAAAGCTACTTATAAGGACCAGGCGACAAGCTTTATCGATATTAATCTGGTGCGTCTGCGCTTAGAAAACTACCTTAACCTAAAGAATCCCGACAGTCTCCAATCCTACATTGCGAAATACGAATCTTCTTCGAATTTCGGCAAAAGCCAAAGCGCAGACCTTGCCGAATTCAAAGCCAAGCTACGGGTGATAAGAGGAGATTACCAAGGAGCCTACAGTCATCTTGCCGAGGCACTGGAGCTGGAACGGGACCTACAGGCAAGCCTTATGACAGAATCCAGCGATCTCCTGTACGCCTATACCCAGGCAGAACACAGTAGCATAGCACTTCAAAAGACGGAAAAAATAAAGCATCAACGGACGATGTGGCTGGTACTTATTTCTGTTTCTGCATCTGTTCTTATACTGGTCATCTATCTTACTATGGTTTATCGAAGCAAAAAAGCAAAGGCACAGGTAGAAGCGCTCAATAACATTGCAAACATGCAGATCGTTGCAATGGAGGAAGCAAGATATGAGGCCGTAAAGGAAGAACAACAGCGGCTGGGGCAGGATCTCCACGACGGACTTTCCTCTTCCATTGCATCCATCAGACACCAACTGGAAATTCTATCAATGGATACAGAGGATATGAATTTAAAAAACAGGCTTGGAAGACTACAATTGGAAACAGCAAAGGCCTACGAAACAACCCGGAACAAAAGCCACGAGTGGTTCAATGCTTCTGCAGGACAACTGGAACAGTCCTTTGAGAAACAGATCAAATTATTGACAGACAAGACACTACCCGACGACCGTTACAACAAGAATATCCACATTGACGACAACGCGATGAGCAAAGTTGGACCGGATATGCGAATTGCACTGCTCCATATCATCCAGGAAGCTATCACCAATATTATCAAACACGCCAGGGCAAAAAATATCGATATCCTGATCTACGAGGAAGTAGCCAGTCTTATCGTGGAAGTCATGGATGACGGGGTTGGTTTAGGGAAAATGAAATCTGGAAATGGGAAATCTGCCATAGGGTTGGAATCTATGTGCAGGCGTACCAAATACCTCAATGGAGATATCAAGATCAGTTCCCGAACAAAGGGCACCGAAATTGTGATAACAATTCCATTGTAATCCCTCGTATGGCCAAAATCCCCAGCCACTACTTGCTACGGACGCTATGATAGCAAATGTAGGACTGCAATGACAGATCGGCCAATCCTTTCTTATTTTTTAGTTATTTTAAACTCCGTCCTTCTGTTCAACTGATGATCCGTTTCTGAGCATTTAATACCATTAGCACATTTGTTCAATAAAATCTTTTCGCCGTAGCCTTTCGCCGTGATCCTATTTTTATCAATACCACGGTCGATGATATATTGAACTGCTGCATTTGCTCTACGTTGCGAAAGCCATTGGTTGTATTGATCATTCCCCCTGCTATCGGTATGTGACCCCAGTTCAATCCAGATTGTAGGATTATCTTTCAAAATTTTAACCAATTTATCTAATTCAATAGCTGCATCTGGTCGGATATTCGACTGGTCAAAATCATAATAAATATTTTCAATCTTAATGGCCTTCTCTAGTTCAATTTTCTCCAGATAAAGGTCTTTTTTGATTTCAGTAGAGGCTGCTAAATTATTTGTTGTAAGTATTGCAACATCAGCTCTGTAATTTGTTTTTTCTCCTGTTAATTGATAATCAGCGTTCTGGTCGAGGTTAAACCTGAAATTCCCTGTTTCATCTGTTTGAACTTTTAAAATTTGACTATTGTTGCGAGCAAGGCTCACTATAGTGTTCATCAACGGTTGGTTGCTCTTTCTATCAAATACCCTACCGCTCAATTTAAAATTTAAAATCTTCTCCGCCGTAAAACTATAAATGTCGTCGCTGCCATATCCATCTGCCCTATTTGAGCTAAAGTAACCTGTCAGTTCAGAAGTTTTTAAATAGGCAAAATCATCTTGCGGAGAATTTGTAGGATAACCTAAGTTTTTGGGTTCAGTAGTATTTCCTCCCAGCAATTGGGTTTTAAAGATATCCAAACCTCCCATTCCAATCCTACCATCAGTACTGAAATAGAAATTGTTATCACCATCAAGTATTGGCGTACGTTCGTTGCCTTTGGTATTGATTTCCTTTAAATTCCTGGGCAATCTCCAATCTCCATTATCATTGCGCTCGCTTACATAAATATCTGTTCCACCTAGTCCATTTGGCATATTAGATACAAAATAAAGCTGTTTGCCATCTTCGGTTATAAAAGGATCACCAACAGAATATTCATCTACTTTGTTATACTTAAATGGGACCGGATTTGTCCATTTACCTTGCGCATCTTTTTTGCTGGAATAAATCTCGATGTTTACAGTAGCTAATTTCCCCTTAACATACTTTGGTTTTTTGGGTATTCTGGTTAAAGTGAAAAAGACCTCATTTCCATCTTTCGTAAAGCTTGCTGGTCCAACATGATAATTTGTATTTACATTTAAATCAAAACTGAAAATGCTATCTTGATTTTTTCTATAAAGTTTTAGATAATGGTTTCCCGTCCAACCATAAATAAATCGATCTGGTTTTTTGCCATGATCAAACTTTAGGAAGGGCTTATTTACCGATGCTTTGTCATTCAGTGTACTTCTACGATCTGATGAAAAAACAATGCTTTGCCCGTAAACGGTTGCACCCCAATCTGATTGGGGAGTATTTAATGTCCTCTCATTAGTTATAACAATCCTGGAAGGATTTTCCAACCAATACCTGGCCGAATCACAGCTCAACATCCAAAGATTTTGTTGTTTTGCATCAACCGTTTTATTTAATTGTATATACTTTTTATACTGCTCTTTTGCTTCTGCATATTTTGAATTTTGCTGTAATGCTTTAGCATATTGCAGTACATTTTCTATTGGTGTGCTGGGCATTCCAACGGCAATGGCATACCAGCTTTCAGCTTGTTTGTAATTACTCTGATAGCCATAAGCTTGCGCTAGTCTTTCGGCCGCATGCAATGTTGGCTTCTTTTGATATGCCTGTTCATACAAATCAATAGCTTTTTTAAAGTTATAAAGCTCAAATTGCTTATTGGCTTCAAGCAGTACATATTGAGCCCGTACCTGAGTTTGGCTGATAAACAAAGTGATAACAATTATAATTAATTTGTATATGCTTTTTTTCATGTTTTTTCTCCAGGAATTTAGTTTAAACTTGAACAGAAACTAAAAATATCTCGGTGTAAGCATTCTCGTATTTTTTCGATTGAATAAATAGCTTATCGAAATTTCGTGTGTTCCACCACTATAGCCTTGAAACGGACCAATAGAAAAATCGTATGCATAACCAATTCTAAAGTTTTCTGTTGTTAGAAATTGTACAGCTATAACAGCCGAATTCAATTGGCTTAACTCTTTTTGTAGATAATTTTTATTATACAATTTTACTCCAGTACGGTAGGAACCTCCTACCCAAAACTTATTTACCAGGATAACGAAAGCATTTATATCCAAACTGGTTGGGCCTCCCCGATCATCTTTTAATAAAATCGACGGTTTTAATAAAATATCTTGATTTAAAGGGAACAATATACCTGCTGTTAGATAATAATGAGGTTTTAGCTGGGCAATAAAAGTATACCTATCAATTCTGTTATATTGAGATATCAGATTATCTGCCGAAAATCCTGCATAAAAACGATCATTAGAAAAGTAGACTCCAACTCTTGCATCAGGCACTATACTACTCTGGATACCAGCGGGCTGATAAACTTCAGTTTCGTTGGGGTTCAAGTTGGCTCCATCAATGCCCGATTGTACCGCTCCCACTCCAAGACCAAATGCAAGTCTTGCTGAGCCATCATGGTTCATGCGTAATCTATAGGCATAATTACCATACACAGCGTCGTTATGCTGAGCGCCCAAACGATCACTTGAAATTTGTAAGGCAAGACCAACATTTCCATCATTGGCAATGGCATCAACTGCTAATGACATGGTTTTAGGTGCCCCAGTAATACCAGCCCACTGATTGCGATAAAATGCATGAAGATTTAACTGTTCCCTGTACCCTGCATATGCTGGATTAATATAAATTCCATTGAACATATATTGACTGAACTGCCCATCCTGTTGGCCATTAACCACATTGGAGAATAAAAAAAGTAAGCTTAATATCTGTAATATCCTTTTCATGTTTTTCAAATATGTTGGTTGAACAATGGTCGACAACTAGCTAAACAAGATAATTGTTCACCAACTTGTACATTAATATTAAAATGTCCTAATCAAAGTGATATATCCTTTAAATACTTGCCATTCACCTTCTGTACGCTCTTTCACCCGAAGAATATAATAGTAAGTACCTTCATTCAAGCCCTCTCCTGTCCAATTATTTCGATAGTTATGAGATTTATACACCTCGTTACCCCAACGATTTACAATGGTAAGGTCGTTTTCAGCAAATAGCTCTAATCCTCGTATTTCAAAAGCATCGTTTTTACCATCGCCATTAGGGGTATAAAGGTTCGGAATAAATAACGATGCCCCTGAAACAGCTAGTTTAGTAAAGTAGCTACCATTAGCTGCCATATCAGTTGAAACCATTATATTATTCCGCGTATGCACTCCCGGAGCAGGATTAGTTCCTTTTAAAATATCCCATCTATCGCCGCTTATGTAGCGAGAAATCGCCGCATTTCCATCTGTAAAAAGGTTCCTATTTGTTATGCTATTGTGCTGTAATGTCATTAATGCAATTGCAGAAGATGAACCGTATATGTGCCATACCCTGTCCATACTTTGATCCTGATTTTTAACTGTTTTATCTGCACTTGCATAATCTTGCACACTCACAAATAACTTATTGGCACTTTGGGTTGTTAGTGTTGCAGGTGTATAATCATTTTCTGCAATACCTACCGGGAAAACAAATGAATCTGCACCGGCATATTCTTTGACCAAGTGACCAACAATACTATTTCCGGTAATTACCATACGATCTTTGCTGAAATTTGTAATTTTCCCACTACTGTTGAATGCTAAGTTATGCCCGTTAAGAACTACATCGGCACCATTAACTGCAAGATCTAAAGTACCTCCCATATTTAATGTCGCCGATAATACCCCACTTGGGTTTGTAATTCCAAACCCAGGATCATTAATATCTTTTAATAGGATATTATCGGAATTGCGATGTTCAATTAATAAGTTAATGAAGTCTGAATTGTTTCCATCGATATTGCTTGGTCCGGATGCCATCGATGTATAAAATGGATTACTCCCTGGATTATAAATCACAATTTTACCAGAACCCCTAAACGTTGCTCCAGGCGCAATCCAAATATTCTTACTATAAATTTCTAATGTACCATCGATTTGCCAGTTCGCATTCGGACCAAAATAAGTACCCTCACTAAAACGCTGTTCTGTTGTACCAGCAGAAACTGTAACAACAGAATTATCTACAGTCATACTTCCGGAACCTGTTTGGGCCACACTTGTTTGTACCAGGCATATAAATGCGACAAGTATTAAACCACATAGCTCTAAACGTCTTTTAATAATTTGCTCCATTTTAAAAAAGATCATTTGATACCTCGTTTTTATTTCCAATAGTTCCAAACTTTTCCATCAAACACAGCTAATGCCTTTCTATTTGTATCATAGCACATCATGCCAGGATATGGGCTTTTTACGTTAAGATGCGGATTTGAAATTTTAGGCAGAATCATAGCTTTGTTTGCAGATTCCAATACCAAAACACCATCTGCCGAGGTGGATCTTGCACCGATTACTGTTTGCTTTCCATTATCAACAGTGCCACTATATGGCGCTATAGGTACCATTCCTGCAATATCCCCTGCTCCGGATAATTCAACCCACACATTATTCTGGAACATCTTAATTTTTTTGTCCGTTTTATCAAGTAAAAAAGTTCCGTTAGCAGGTGATACCGGTAAAGTTTCAACGGCGGGTAAAATGATACCCTTTGTGGTGCCAGAAGCAAAATCCAAAACTGTAGATGTTCCATCAACTGTTTTTTTCTCAACAGCGGTTTGAGCCAATACACCTAATCTAAAACCCAATAGTATTAATATTAAAAATCTTTTCATCATCTTCAAGTTCGTATCTGTTTATAAACAACTTTTAGTCAGGCAATTCCAAGTTGTCCCATTGTATAACTTAACACAATTAGCGGCTAAATCATAAATTAACATGCCTTCTTTAGGGTCGGTAATTGCAGCAGAAGAGCTCACCCTAGTTATAACAAAACCTTTTTTCTTCGATTCAACAACAATAAACCCATTCGGCACGTTAGCTGGCCATCCTGTTGTTCCGCCAGTAAAGCCCTCTAGATCAGAAATACCGGTTTTACTAATTTCTCCTGGTTGATCGAAAACACCTGGCTGTGTACAACCATTAATATCTGTATCTGTTGCTTGATTGTTACTCAAATCAGGATCTACAATGTTAGTTGGTGGGGATATAGTTACTGTATTTACTAAATCGCCAGTAAAAGAAGCGGGAACCAAAACCGTAACCGTGTAAGTAACTGTTCCATTTACAGGTAAGGATACCAAATCGTTAATTGCTCCAATTTGAGTGCCGGTAACTGCTGTTCCGCTACCGGCAGAAGCAACAGCTGTGTAACTAACATTAGCATTAGGGATTCCTAACGGTACATTATCCAGAACACTAGCATTAAGCACTCCGAAAGGGCCATTATTTTTTACAACAATGGTATATACCCTACTTGATCCAGGGGTGTAAGTAGTTGCATTATCAGTTTTAGTAACTGAAAGATCTGCACTAAAAGTAATGGGAGCAGTTACACAGTGGGCACCATCGTTATTACCACTTAATGGTGCATCGGAAATAAGCGTCCTAGCTCCCGTGGTTAAATTAAACTGGAAAAAGCCTCCTGCATTGTCAATACCATAAATAGGACCTGTACTTGATGCAAAAAGCGCTCCGAAAGTTGCCGTACCTGGAGAAGTTCCAATAAAAGTAACAGCACCACTTGAAGGATTAATAGTGAATAATGTACCATCGAAATCAACGCCATATAATAACCCTGTGGTTACGCTATACGCCAAATCAGATGGTCGTGAAGATTGGCTTAATACGATTGTACTTGCTGTTTGTGTATTTATATTTACCTTATACAAGGTGGAATTAGCCCCTGAAGCTTTAATGTAATAATTCCCGAGGTGATCTATCTCTCCACTATTATAGTTAGTTGTTCCAGTTACAGCTGGTAAACCCGTAACAGCCCCCATATCTGTAATGGTGCCCGAAAGATCAATTCTAAGAAGATTGTTGCTCAAAGTCTTCATAGCATAGATATAACCATCGACTGGATTAAAACCAGCTGCATTGTATTGATACGCTGCTGCTGAGCCGATAATAGGGAAAGTGAAAGGATTTGTAGAAGTCAGTATATTATATAGCCCTGTATTGGTATTTTGTATTAAATACATCTGCGAATTGCAATCAAATGGCAAAGGAGAAACTACCAGGCAAATATTGCCAACATTATTAGTAATATTTGAGCTCACATTAGTAATATTGACTGCCGTATTGGTAAAAGCTGCTGGGTTACTTCCACAGCTTGCATTTCCTTGGCCGGGCATATTGGTAACATCTACCGTAATTGTAGCCGTAGAGCTTGCAGCCTGACTATAGCCAGATACAGTAACTACGTTTCCTCCACCAACTGCTGTTACCGTACCGCCTGTTAAACCAGTAACTACCACATTAGGGTTGGCGGCCAAACGCAAACCGCTTGGCAAATTATCCGTAAAAGATAAATTGGTTTGCGCAACGCTACCGGAAGTAGTATTATTAAGGGTAAAAGTATAAGTCGCTGTACCACCAGAAGGAATATTTGCAGGGGAAACACTTTTAGTAAGAACTGTATTAGGAGCTGAAGTTGCGAAAAAGAATTTAGATGTAGTATAACCTCTGGTATAAGGATAGAAATTATGCGCTCTATCAGCAGGAGAAAGTGTCATTCCATCTACATTCGGAATATCATTTGCATTGGAAGAATTATCTTTCCAGGCAGTAGAGATAGTTCCTGCATCGTCTGATTTTACCCAGAAATCAAGACCTAAAACCCCTCCAGGCGTTTGTCCATGTAGTTTTGATATGGAAATACAAGCCAGGAAAGCGGATAATATTAATACGTATAGTGTTCTCATAGTCTTCGTTGATGGATTCTTTCCTTCAAAGCAGAAAGGGATCTCATTAAGATTTTCTTTTCCTGTTATTGCTTAGTATTCAATAACTGCTCTAGTTTTTTCAAGCGTTCTTCCAATTCGTTAGTTTTATTTTGAAGTGCTTTGATCTCCTTATCTTTTTGGTTCAACTTATCATTCATCTCAATTACATGCAGATACAACTCTTCTAGTTTCTCTAATTGTTGCATAGACAATTGGGTTAAATCTATGTTGTAACCATTTTTACCTACATTAACTTCTGAAATTGGTGTTACGCCTGGTAAGTGCTTATTAGCTTTGATAAACTCGGCAACCTCTTTTAAAGATTTGAATTTGTAATCTTTATAGATCTTAGAGAATCCGTTGAAATAATCTTCAAATACATAATCAGCGTAAACACTATTCGTTGTCCAGATTTTACCAGTAGTAGAAATATCTCCAGCTACATGTAATTTAGGTTGGATTGTTGAGCCTCCTACTACAAATGATGGAGCAGTAGTAGCACCTATAGCCAGTTCACCAGTTGAGGTTAATGTCATCCTGCTTGAACCATTCGTTTTAAAAGTAAGAGGTGTAATTACTGATGTTCCGATAGACAAACCAGTAGATCCAGCACCAGAAGCATTTATTTGTGCGAGGCTACTCGCATCCGTATATAGTTCTAGCGAACTGGTAGTTGCCCCTGAACCACCAATGATACCTAAGGATCCTCTGGTGCTACCTGTTGCAGCTAATCTTCCTTGTGTACCTGTATTCGTCACCGTAACATTATTTCCATTACCAGAAAACCTCAAGAAGTTATCCCCTGTAGTCACAATTCTATTCGATGCTAATGTTCCGTTATTGGCGTAGATATTGGTATTCAAATCGGTAATCGCAGCAGTTCTTAGAATTCCTGTATTATCTGCTACAACTATTCTGTCTGTCGTTGGGCTTCCAGCAGCGCCAAAAATATCGCGGATACGTACATTTCCACTACCTATATCTAATTTTTCTGAAGGCGAGTCAGTAGCTATACCAACATTCCCCTCACCAGTAATACGCATTTTTTCAGTACCGTTACTCCCAGTCCCAATAGAGGTGCTAAAGGTAATGGGTGCCGAAACGTTAGTTCTGTTCGTACTCAAATTCAAACTAGTGCTATTACCCCCAATAGTTATCAGCGCCTCGGCATTTTCAAATTGCTGGATGAACAGGTTACTATCATCACCACCATACATGCTTAGCGAAGCTCTCCCGCCTGAACCAGACTGGTTCATACTTCCATCGGCACTCCAAAAAGTTTGTTGTTTAGTGCCATTAAAAGTAAGTTGCTGGTTGTTAAGTCCAAGTGTGCGGGTAGAAGTAAGCGTACCATTTGCATTATAAATATTATTCATCGATAGCATGGGTATAGATTTTAACACCCCAGTTGTTGGATCTGCAACAACTAAATTATCTGTAACTGTACCGGCTTGTAAACCTGCAACTGCTATTGTATTGGTGGCGTTAGCGGTAATTGTGGTTGGTTTAATCAAAGCGCCACCTAATTGGGTATTTGCACCTGTTTTGGTTAAGCCATTATCCGCAGTATTTGCTGTTAGGGCAGTCAAATCTATTGTTTTCGTATTTCCTCGCTCTAAAGTAAGCGTAAGTATTTTTGTAGCTGCGTCAACCGAAAAATCTGTAATAGTTTGGTTATCGGTATCAATAACTGTATTATTAATGATATATGGACTAGCTGTAGTTCCAGTGCCAGTAATGCTGATACCAGTTCCTTCTTGCGTAACACCACCTTGACCATCCACGCCATTTGTACCGTTGATACCGTTTGTTCCTGCAATACCCTGAATACCTTGTGCGCCAGCATCTCCTTTAGGACCTTTGATGTTACCGCTAGAACCCCAGGTCGTGCCATTGTAAGCATAAGTTTCACCTGTAGTCGTATTGATATAGGTATCACCTGTTGCACCGGTTCCAGTTGGTGCAGTAGCACCACTGCTTACTGAAGTCCCGTTTGCACCATTGGTTCCGTTTGTACCATTCGTCCCATTAGTTCCTGCAATACCCTGAATACCTTGTACACCAGCATCCCCTTTAGGGCCCTGAATGCTGCCATTGGAAACCCAGGTCGTACCATTGTAAACATAGGTCTCGCCTGTAGTTGTATTGATATAGGTATCACCTGTTGCACCAGTTCCAGTTGGGGCAGCAACACCACTGGTTACTGAAGTTCCGTTTGTACCATTGGTTCCGTTTGTTCCTGCAATACCCTGAATACCCTGTGCGCCAGCATCTCCTTTAGGACCTTGAATGTTGCCGTTAGAAACCCAGGTTGTCCCATTGTAAACATAGGTCTCACCTGTAGTCGTATTGATATAGGTATCACCTGTTGTACCGGTTCCAGTTGGGGCAGCAGCACCACTGGTTACTGAAGTACCGTTAGTACCATTTGTCCCGTTAGTTCCTGCAATACCCTGAATACCCTGTGCGCCAGCAGCGCCGGTTGCTCCTTTCGGACCCTGAATGTTACCGCTAGAAACCCAGGTTATACCATTGTAAACATAAGTCTCACCTGTAGTCGTATTGATATAGCTATCCCCTGCTGCACCTGGACCAGTTGGAGCAGCAGCACCACTGGTTACTGAAGTACCGTTTGTACCATTGGTTCCGTTTGTACCATTCGTCCCATTAGTTCCTGCAATACCCTGAATACCTTGTACACCAGCATCCCCTTTAGGGCCCTGAATGCTGCCATTGGAAACCCAGGTCGTACCATTGTAAACATAAGTCTCACCTGTAGTCATATTGATATAGGTATCACCTGTTGCACCGGTTCCAGTTGGTGCAGTAGCACCACTGGTTACTGAAGTCCCGTTTGTACCATTGATTCCGTTTGTACCATTCGTCCCATTAGTTCCTGCAATACCCTGAATACCTTGTACACCAGCATCCCCTTTAGGGCCCTGAATGCTGCCATTGGAAACCCAGGTTGTACCATTGTAAACATAAGTCTCACCTGTAGTCGTATTGATATAGGTATCACCTGTTGCACCGGTTCCAGTTGGTGCAGTAGCACCACTGGTTACTGAAGTCCCGTTTGT
Organism: Candidatus Pedobacter colombiensis; assembly: GCA_029202485.1. Taxonomy (NCBI): domain Bacteria; kingdom Pseudomonadati; phylum Bacteroidota; class Sphingobacteriia; order Sphingobacteriales; family Sphingobacteriaceae; genus Pedobacter; species Candidatus Pedobacter colombiensis. The sequence continues at coordinate 3,802,862 of CP119313.1, forward strand.
ACCATTCGTCCCGTTAGTTCCTGCAATACCCTGAATACCCTGTGCGCCAGCAGCGCCGGTTGCTCCTTTCGGACCCTGAATGTTACCGCTAGAAACCCAGGTTGTACCATTGTAAACATAAGTCTCACCTGTAGTCGTATTGATATAGGTATCACCTGTTGCACCTGGACCAGTTGGTGCAGTAGCACCACTGGTTACCGAAGTACCGTTTGTACCATTGGTCCCGTTAGTTCCTGCAATACCCTGTATACCTTGTGCACCAGCAGCACCGGTTGCTCCAGCATCCCCTTTAGGGCCATGAATGCTGCCATTGGAAACCCAGGTCGTACCATTGTAAACATAAGTCTCACCTGTAGTCGTATTGATATAGGTATCACCTGTTGCACCGGTTCCAGTTGGTGCAGTAGCACCACTGGTTACTGAAGTCCCGTTTGTACCATTGGTCCCGTTAGTTCCTGCAATACCCTGTATACCTTGTGCACCAGCAGCACCGCTTGCTCCAGCATCCCCTTTCGGACCTTGAATGTTACCGCTAGAAACCCAGGTCGTACCATTGTAAACATAAGTCTCACCTGTAGTCGTATTGATATAGGTATCACCTGTTGTACCGGTTCCAGTTGGTGCAGCAGCACCACTGCTTACTGAAGTCCCGTTTGTACCATTGGTCCCGTTAGTTCCTGCAATACCCTGTATACCTTGTGCACCAGCAGCACCGGTTGCTCCAGCATCCCCTTTAGGGCCATGAATGCTGCCATTGGAAACCCAGGTCGTACCATTGTAAACATAAGTCTCACCTGTAGTCGTATTGATATAGGTATCACCTGTTGCACCGGTTCCAGTTGGTGCAGTAGCACCACTGGTTACTGAAGTCCCGTTTGTACCATTGGTCCCGTTAGTTCCTGCAATACCCTGTATACCTTGTGCACCAGCAGCACCGCTTGCTCCAGCATCCCCTTTCGGACCTTGAATGTTACCGCTAGAAACCCAGGTCGTACCATTGTAAACATAAGTCTCACCTGTAGTCGTATTGATATAGGTATCACCTGTTGTACCGGTTCCAGTTGGTGCAGCAGCACCACTGCTTACTGAAGTCCCGTTTGTACCATTGGTTCCGTTTGTTCCTGCAATACCCTGTATACCTTGTGCACCAGCAGCACCGGTTGCTCCAGCATCCCCTTTAGGGCCATGAATGCTGCCATTGGAAACCCAGGTCGTACCATTGTAAACATAAGTCTCACCTGTAGTCGTATTGATATAGGTATCACCTGTTGCACCGGTTCCAGTTGGTGCAGTAGCACCACTGGTTACTGAAGTCCCGTTTGTACCATTGGTCCCGTTAGTTCCTGCAATACCCTGTATACCTTGTGCACCAGCAGCACCGCTTGCTCCAGCATCCCCTTTCGGACCTTGAATGTTACCGCTAGAAACCCAGGTCGTACCATTGTAAACATAAGTCTCACCTGTAGTCGTATTGATATAGGTATCACCTGTTGTACCGGTTCCAGTTGGTGCAGCAGCACCACTGCTTACTGAAGTCCCGTTTGTACCATTGGTCCCGTTTGTTCCTGCAATACCCTGTGCGCCGGTTGCTCCAGTAGCGCCAGCTTCTCCTTTCGGGCCTTTGATGTTACCATTAGAAATCCAGGTTGTGCCATTGTAAACAAAAATTTCTCCTGTAATCGTATTGATATAGCTATCACCTGCTGTCCCATTTCCATTAACAGGATTACCTGTTCCGATGCTTACCGAACTACCTTTCGGTCCGGGAGCACCTGCAACACCCTGAGGCCCTATAGGGCCTTGAGCACCTGTCGCACCCTTAATATTCGTCCATGTATTGTTTTGTGAGTTATATACATAAGTGCCACTATCGTTGATTACAACGGTAACTCCTGCTGCAGGACCACCAGGCTGACCAGGCTGACCGGGTGCACCTGTTGTGCCTTCCATATTTTGCACATGTATAGTACCAGAGGTACCCTTTGCCAAAATCCACTTCGTTCCATCATTATAGTAAATACCTGGTACCACATCATTCTGAGCAGTAGTATTATAAACCATCATACCAGCTACATGCATATTCAGCGGATAAGCATCCGTAGTAAGCTTTAAGGCAACCCGCACATGTAACATACCCTTGTTAGTACTCTCCAATTCAAGAATGGCGTCTTTGTTCGGCAAGCCATTACCACCAACTGAACCATCTTTTATCTTTTGCTGAGCAGAAACCACCGTAGAGAAGCCTAATATCAAGCTAATCCACATGACTTTTTTCATGATATTGGCTACGTCATAATACAAAAGGTTTTTAAAAATATTAGCTTTAAAAACCGCACCTTTTTTAGGATCGTTTCCAGATATAAAACCAATTATTTCTTTTTGATGGGCATGAGCTTTTCCCGTAGATAACAGGGATTTTAATTTTATCTTCATTAGGGGTTAGGGATGATGTGCGTTCTTTTAGCTAGCCATAATTAAATTGAAACTATGACAAACTGAAATTAAGACTACTTATTGTGAAGTAAATCACGGATGCATGCATTACACCAATATCATGCTATATTATTAAGAAGAATAACAATAATTTGTTATGCAATTAGTAAAAATAAAGGTGTGTAATAAAGCCGTTTTTCTACTTGTTTCCTTAATGTTTATCATCATTAATGATAGTAATTGCCTCATGTGATATCAGCAAGTAGATATCCAGGCATAAATTATGATATGTTAATCCTGCGGGTCCTGTCTTTCCAAGTCTAAAAGATGTGACCTAATCTCCTGATCACCAATCGCATCAAGTAATTCAGTTATACCGTAATAGCTTATAGCTTGGTTAATATCTACCTGAAATAATACATCATGCAGCTCTATTTCTGTAATATCTACATTTAATCGGCTTGGTCGTAAAGCAGGATTAATGTAAACGGCTTCGGCATTTTTAATGGTTAATCGCATTTCAAAAATTAAAGATTATTATGTTATTTGCACAGCTAATGGCTTACCATTATTAAAGGATCATATTTATTGATTAATACTTGTACCGGTGATAGTCATAATTGAGCTCAGCCATTAGGTTATCCAAAACTAATACAGACGTTATGAATTGAAACAAATGATTAACTATTTAGACAATAAAATGCTATGTTATTTAATCAAACAGCATTTTATTGCTATTTATCATGAAAAACATTATTCAGCTGTATCAAATCTCATGTTTTTGCTACATTCGAAGCATTTATAGAAGCTACATGAAAAAAGAAAAGCCCATAGCAATAGTATTTGATGATCACCTTTTATTTGCTGACTCTTTTTCGGCATTAATTGAACGACTAGAGCTTTTTCGTTCAGTGCATACCCTTAACGAGGAACGGGATTTAACCCAATTCCTGATTAAACATTCCAAGTTTCAGATTTATCTTTTCCTAGACTATTATTTAAAAAACAAGAATTGCCTCCCTCTCATCAATGATGCCAAACGATTAAATAAAAATGTCATTATCATTGTCATGAGTTCTGTAATCAGTCCTGCAGCAATATCAAATATTCTTAGTTATAGTCCTCATGGTTTTGTTAGTAAATCATCTGGATTTGATGCGATACTTGAATGCCTGAATACCATAGAAAGCGGTCACCAATACATCAGCCCGGTAATAGATGAAATTAATTCAAACGCTTTAACAAGTATGATTTCATTTTCAGCTAGGGAATTGGAGGTTTTACAGCATTTTGCACATGGGTTGTCAATTGCCCAAACTGCAGAACGGACATACCTTAGCAAGCATACCATTGTGGCACATAGACGTAAAATGATGACCAAGGCAAATGTAAATTCCATTACTGAGTTGTTGTCTTATGCACGCAAGCAAGAACTCATTTAAACAGTCAGTAAATTATTTATACTCATCCTATTACAATAACTAAAATCTTATCTTCCCAAAAAAAATTTCCATTTTCTTATCATATCTTTCCTGCTCCTGATCAGCCAAAGCCAAAACACCCAATCTTTCCACCTATTTATTTGGATTATTGGCATTTTTTAATGGTCGAAAAGCAAAATATATAATAATCACACTAATAGACGTTAAAATGGATGCTAGAAAAAACGGGGCTCCTGAAAATTGAAATGGCGCTTTATCATGGGTAAAATAGAAGAATAAGTTTGTCATAATTGGAGGGCCGATAATAGAGGTGGCACTCACTAAACTTGCCAATGCTCCCTGAAGTTCACCCTGCTCATTTGAAGGAACATTTTTACTGATTATTGATTGTAGTGCCGGCCCGCATATTCCCCCTAAGGAGTAAGGTATGAGGAAAACAAACATCATCCACCCTTGGTTGGTAAATGCAAACAGCATTAAACCCAAAGCATAGAATAGCAAACCAAAATATACACTTTTCTGTTCTCCCAATCTCGGGGTTGTCCACCTTATTAGAATTCCCTGTACTACGCCAATCAATAAGCCCAGTAAACCAAGTGATAGGCCTACAGTTCTTTCTGTCCAATTAAATTTATACATGGTAAAGAAATGCCAATTGCTCTGTACAGCATGCAAGGCGACATAGACCAAAATTAAAGCAACGACGAGATTTGATATTTTTCGCTGCTTTCTCAAAAAATTAAAAGTCCCAATGGGATTGGCACGTTTCCAGTCAAATGATCGACGTTTATTTTTTTCTAGACTTTCTGGAAGTATAAGAAACCCATAAAGGAAATTCAGCATACATAATATAGCTGCTGCATAAAAAGGAACTCGAGCGCCATAATGTCCAAGTAAACCACCTATCACTGGCCCTATAATAAATCCTAGTCCAAAAGCAGCTCCGATTAAACCGAAGTTTTTGGTTCTATCATCATCAGTGGATATGTCGGCTATGTATGCACTAGCTGTTGAAATACTAGCCCCAGTGAGCCCGGCAATGATTCTTCCCAAAAATAACCAACCAATAGAAGGCGCAAGTGCTAATAGCATATAATCAACTGCAAATCCAAAAAGAGAAATTAAAATGATGGGGCGTCTTCCATATTTATCACTAAGATTACCAACTATAGGCGCAAACACAAATTGTGTAATTGCATAAGCAAAGCCGAGCCAGCCGCCATATTTTGCTGCTTCACTAAGGTCACTATGGATAAGTTCCCCTATGAGTTTAGGAACCACGGGAAGGATGATTCCCCAACCTGTAATATCAATCAACAACGTGATAAATATAAATCCAATAGCTGCTTTTTTATCTGTTTTTTTCATGCTGTAAAAGTAAACAGAGACAAAAGGTCAGTATTGACAATTTACTGGTCTTTACATACAATCTGAAAGCAATTATTGTTCAGAAATCTGTAATAAGTGGGGATAAAATATCATTTATTATTCATTCCTGTACGTTTTTGGCGATACTCCTGCTATTCTTTTAAAGTATCTGCAAAAGACACTTGATTCCTCAAAATGAAGTTCATTGCTAATTTCTTTAATTGATAAATTAGAAGATTTGAGTAATGTTTTAGCATGCAAAATTGTGATGTGATCAATCCATTGTATATAATACTCCCCAAATATTGGACAGCTGATTAAATTCATAAATTTAACAGTTGAAAATGAAAAAAGAGCGTAGAAAATTCAGTTCTGTTTTCAAGACCAAAGTGGTGCTTGAAGCAATTAAGGAAAGTAGTACCATGCAAGAACTTGCGTCCAAATACAGTCTCCATCCCACACAGATCACCGCGTGGAAGCGTGAATTTCTTGAGAAAGCCGATACGGTGTTTGGTTCAGAGAAACCAGATGAAAAGGAAGAATCTAAAGAGAAGGAACTGTACTCCAAGATTGGCGAACTTCAGATCCAGGTTGATTTCCTAAAAAAAGTCTTGGGGAAATGAGTATAATTGAAAGGCGTAGCCTTATTTCCCCGGAGCACCAGGCGCTGAGTATTGCCAGTCAGTGCAAGCTACTGAACTTGCAGCGCAGCTGCTATTATTTCAAGCCTAAAGGCGAGTCGCTGTTCAACCAGTCGATAATGAATTTGATTGACCGTAAGTTTCTTGACTGCCCGTTTTACGGCGTGGACCGGATGACTGCGTATCTTAACAAAGATTTGGGATGTCATGTGAATAACAAGCGTATACGTCGTCTTTATCGTGTGATGAACCTGCGGACAATTTATCCTAAAAAGAACCTGAGCAAGGCTAATGCGGCACACCATAAATATCCATATTTGCTGAAAGGCTTGAAAATAGATCGGCCGGGCCAGGTTTGGCAGGCTGATATCACTTATATTCCCATGTTCAGAGGCTTCATGTATATGTTTGCCATTATTGATGTGTACAGCCGAAAGATTGTCGGATGGAGCATTTCAAATACCATGACCGTAGAATGGTGCAGAGATGTACTGCTTGAAACCATTGAAGAACATGGTACACCTGGTATATTTAATACGGATCAAGGCTCACAGTTCACCAGTCCGATCTTCACTAAAGCACTTAAAGACAGTAATGTAAGTATATCTATGGATGGCAAGGGAAGAGCCTTGGATAATGTGTTCATTGAGCGATTCTGGAGATCTTTGAAACAGGAGTATATTTATCTTAACCCACCTAACGGTGGTATGGAATTATTCCAGGGTATAAAACGGTATGTGGAATTTTATAACAATGAACGAAGGCATCGGTCAATGGACGATCTTACGCCAAATGAGGTATTCTATCAAAATAATAAAAAAGTGTCCTAAATAATCTTAAGTTTGACCTATAGCTGTCCAGCAAACCGGGAGTACTTCAGTAATACAGATTTTCCAGTTTTCTGTTTCAGGAAAGTAGAAAGATATTGCGGCGTTAAATGAAGTTTTTCAGCATAAAACCCAACGTTTCTTTGTTGATAAGCATACTTTGAAATTAGTAGATAAAAATTGTCTATAATCTCATGTGTACGGTTCTTCACTAAGCTTTTGTTATTAGGTAAATTAGAATATACTTCAGAAATCATACTAATGAGAACCATCACAAGATGTCGAAGCATTTCTGTTTTATTAGGGCTAGTTTTTTTATGGTAGAAGTTTTGTATAAGTGTCAACAACTCATTTTGTAATTTTATTTCTTCAGGTTGAAGTCTGATAACTGGCTGCCATCTAATTTGATTGTTCATAATAAACTCACGTAAAATTGGAAAGGCTGTAATAAAATCTAAGGAAAGGCCAACTGTTACTATTTCCGCATCATCACTCAATGACTTTGTGTCGATCATCACTTGCGGTTGTAAAATAGCAATAAAGAATTTATTCTGTTTAGTGCTACCTATAAACAATCCTAAACATTTTTTATGATTAAAAGCATTGTTGATCCGATGTAAGCACGATCGTGGCAAAAATTTCGTATGTAAAACTGTATGTATAAATCAAAAAACCACCTTTAAAATTAATTAAAGGTGGTTAGTTGTACCCAGCGCCGGAGTCGAACCGGCACGGTTTCCCACAGGTGTTTGAGACCAGCGCGTCTACCAATTCCGCCAGCTGGGCATTTGCTTCTTCAGCGGGTTGCAAATGTATAAATAGATTTAATATTTGCCAAATTTATTTTAATTTTCTTCTTTTAACCGTTTATCCACCAAAAAAGGGGCAAAAGGCAACAAAGAAGCCACTCCAATTAAGGCAGATTTCTTAAAACTCCACTTATATTCTGTCCATGCCATGATTAAGAATGCAATATAAAGCACAAACAACAGACCATGCGCCCATCCTGTGTACTTAACAGCTAAAGGCATCTCCGCCCAATACTTTAAGGGCATAGCGATAAACAATAGCAGAATGTAAGAAATACCTTCAGCTATGGCTACTTTTCTAAAAATTGATAATGTATTCATACAATTGATTTGAGGCCGAAATTACCTCAAATAAACAGTGTAAAAAAGCGCTTAACTGCTTTTTTACACTGTCTTAACAACAGCTACAGACTACTTGTTGCCTTATTTATGCTTGCGCGTATGCGCAATAAATACTTATTACGATAATATAAATCTTTAATTCTGACAAGAGACTCTCCCTGTTCAGTTTCATCCAGATCATCAAAAGAAGCCGTTAATTTTAAGATTTCATCAGCTATGCCCTTTTCAATCAAGACAACCTCATCTTGAAGCGCCGCCAGACGAACGGCATCAGGATCGAACTGCAAATCCATTAATGCCTCGTTCACATCCATCATTTCCATTAAAAAGGCTTGTGGAAGCACATAATTTTCTCCCTCCGTTAGCAGGCCCTTTAGTTCTAAAATATAATGCAAGCGCTTTTGCGGATCACTTAACACCTGATAAGCCTTATTATTCAGCGTACTCAATTCCAGCACCTCAGCCTGTTTTTCTTCACTTTCGTTGATATAAAAATCAGGGTGATACTTTTTACTCAAAGCATAAAATTGCTGTTTTACGGCTGCAGCATCAGGATTAAAACTAATCGGCAGACCATAAAAACCAAAATAATCAGTCATCCGCTTTAATGCTTAAAGAAAGCTTTAAAAATGTCGTTCCCCAGTACAAATACCATCAGCGATAACAACATTACAAAACCGACAATCTGAGCACGTTCCATAAATTTATCACCAAGTGGTTTTCCTTTAATCATTTCAATAACCAGGAAAACAACATGTCCACCGTCCAATGCAGGAATTGGCAATAAGTTCATAAAGGCTAAGGCAATTGATATAAAGCCTGTAGAAAGCCAGAACTTAGTCCAGATCCACTCGCCACCATAAACCTTACGCGCGATCTCAACAGGGCCAGAAAAAGCCTTATTCGCTTTAACTTCGCCTTTTAAGACTTTCCATATTCCTTTAGCATTATCGCTAAAAGTTGTCCAAGCTTGTTTTATACCAATTGGTAGTGCGGCCAACAAACTATATTTAATCGTTTCTTCCTTAACCTCTTTAAAATTAAAGCCAATACCAATTGTACCAGCAGGATCTACAGGAACATTATAAGTTAAGTGTTCTGCACCCCTGGTTACCTCAATAGCTAAAGTTTTACCTTTAAAGTTAGGGATCAATTCCCTTACATCTGCATCATATTTAACGGGAACAGAGTTTACAGCAATAATCCGATCCCCTTTCTTAAGTCCGGCTTTAGACGCAGCTTTCCCCTCTATAACACTGTCAATTGTCGACGTTAAAAGTGGAATTCTACTGATAAACGACTCTACTCCAAAATCAGAAATCTTATTTAAGATATTGTCAGGAACTTTAATATCAATGGTTTTATCGCCACGGACAATAGTTAAATTACTATTACCCATCAACACTTCAGAACTGGTCAATTCATCAAAACGAATTACCTTATTCCCATTCACAGCAATAATTCTATCCCCTTTTTGCAAGCCGAGCTCCTTACCTACAGCTCCCGGATTAACACCGCTAAGGACTGAACTATTAGCAATATAGGTTTCCCCATAAGTAAAGGTCATGACCCAGAAAATAAAAATACCAACGATGATGTTCACAATTACACCACCAAGCATAACGATTAAACGCTGCCAGGCTGGTTTAGATCTAAATTCCCATGGTTGTACCGGTTGTGCCATTTGCGCAGTATCCATAGACTCATCTATCATACCGGCAATTTTAACATAACCACCAAGAGGCAGCCAACCTATTCCGTATTCGCAGTCCCCCTTTTTAATGCTAAACAGTTTAAAACCCCAGGCATCAAAAAACAGGTAGAACTTTTCTATTTTAATTCCAAAGGCACGCGCCGCCAAAAAATGTCCTAACTCATGTAAAATTACCAATATCGATAATCCCAGCAATAACTGGGTTGCCATAATCAATCCACTCATATTTTTCTTTTAATATTCTATTTTGATCTTAAAAATTCTATTTTGTTACCAGTTGACCCGCAAATATACGTGTATACTGGTCTGTTTCTAAATAATTGCTCAGGCTGGGCTTCTCAATAAAGTCTATCCCCTCCATACAAGCCTCAATCACATCACTCATTTGTAAAAATCCAATCTTGTCCTGCAAAAAGGCTTCTACTACCACTTCATTAGCTGCATTGATAATGCAAGGCATATTTCCCCCTTTATGTAAAGCAGTATAAGCCAGGTCAAGATTTCTAAACGTTTCCGGGTCTGCTTTATAAAAATTAAGCTCCGGGTAGTCCATAAAATTGAAACGTTTAAAATCACTACTTATTCTATTTGGATAGGCCAAAGCATAATGAATAGGCAAATTCATATCCGGCAAGCCCATTTGAGCTTTCATTGATCCATCATTAAATTGCACAAGCGAATGTACAATAGATTGAGGATGTACAATTACATCGATCTGATCAGCCTGCAAATCAAAAAGCCATTTGGCCTCAATCACTTCAAGCCCTTTATTCATTAATGAAGCCGAGTCAATGGTAATCTTTGCACCCATTACCCAATTCGGATGCCTCAATGCTTCAGCCTTCGTAACCCCCTTAAGAAAAGAACAGTCCTTACCTCTAAAAGGTCCCCCCGAAGCAGTAAGATAAATCTTTTCAATGGAATCAGCCGACTCACCGACCAAACATTGAAAAATCGCTGAATGCTCAGAATCTACCGGAATAATCTTTACCCCCTTTTCCTTAGCCAATTCCGTAATCAGGTCACCAGCAACAACAAGTGTTTCCTTATTAGCCAGAGCAATATCTTTACCCGCCTTTATGGCTGCAATAGTAGGTTTTAATCCTACCGACCCAACAATTGCAGTAAGCACAATATCTACCCCATCTAAACCCGCAGCTTCACATAGAGCCTCCTCTCCGGCCAGAACCTTAATACTTGTCCCAGCTAAGGCCGACTTTACTATTTGATATTTACTTTCATCTGTAATTACAACCAGCTCCGGTGCAAACTTCAAAGCCTGCTCAATCAATAGCGCAGCATTTCCGTTTCCCGTTAACGCAACAACCCGATATAAATCAGGATTCCCTTCAATAACATTTAAAGCCTGGGTACCTATAGACCCTGTAGCACCTAAAATGGATATATTTTTCAATTATATTCTCCTCTGTTCTTCGCCACTATGACGAGTTATAAAACCACTTAAATCATCCGCTATCTTCCTGTCGTTGGCAAGACGTGGAACTTTGTTTTGTCCGCCCAACTTACCCTGTGTCCTCATATAGCTTACAAACGCATCCTTTTGTAAAGAACGAATGATCAAAGGTTGCAATATTTTGCCCTCAATCAGGTCAAAATAGTAAATATTCTTCTTTTGCAATGCTTCATCTACCTTTTTGCTAAAAGAGACCATATCTGCCGGTGGATTAGAAAACTCTACAAACCACTCGTGATAAGGCAACTCCCCAGCCGGTGTCCTCACCTGTGGAGCAACCGTAAATTCGGTAATCCCCACCCCTTCTTCATTAGCAACAGACAACAAGGCATATTCCACCTCCTCACCGATCACATGCTCGCCAAAGGCCGATATAAAATGTTTAATTCTACCCGTTACCATAATTTTATAGGGATCTTTAGATACAAATTTAATGGTATCACCAATTACATATCCCCAAAGTCCGGCATTGGTATTTAAAACCAGTGCATAATTGGTATCCAGTTCCACCTCACCCAAACTCAAACGTGTAGGATGATCATTATAAAACTCATCCGTAGGGATAAATTCATAAAACATCCCTGCATCTGCCAATAGTAACAAACCTTTATCTTGTTGACTATCCTGGTATGCAATAAAGCCTTCGGATGCAGGATAAGTCTCTATAGAATCTATCTTTCGGCCAATACTAGCCTCAATTTTTGACCGGTAGGGCTCGTAATTTACTCCACCGTATACAAACAATTCGAAATTAGGAAAGATGTCCTTGATCTTCTTTCCACCCGATTTTTCAGTCAGCCTATCGAAATACATTTGTACCCAAGGTGGTATCCCCGAAATCAGGGTCATATTTTGATCCATTGTTTCTTCAACAATGGCGTCCACCTTTTCTTCCCAATCCTCAATACAATTTGTCTGGTAGGAAGGCAAACGATTCTTTTGCAAATAAGCAGGAACCAGGTTGGCCACTATACCTGATAAACGACCTACATGAATACCATTTTTTTTACTCATCACCGGACTACCCTGCAAAAAAATCATCTTGCCATCAATAAACCGCACATTCCCTGTTTCATGAATATATGTAAGTAAGGCATTACGCGCAGCTTTAATATGTTCGGGCATAGATGCTGCAGAAATCGGTATATACTTTACGCCTGATGTTGTGCCTGATGTTTTTGCAAAATACTGGGGTTTGCCCTTCCACATTACATTCTTTTCTCCAGCAACTACCCTATCTATATAAGGTCTTAAATCTTCATAATCCCGTATAGGAACCTGCTTTTTAAAGTCCTCGTAAGTTTTTATCGATGCAAAATGATGGTCTTTACCAAAAGAAGTATGCTTTGCCGCAGCAACCAGATGCTTAAGCGTATCCTGCTGAGCCTTTACTGCATTTTTTTTCCATTTGTCAATGCCCTTTACTATAAAGGCAGCAAATGGCTTACTTAATGCCGCTTTTAATCCCATAAATACTGATTAAACTATATTATGAATAATATCAGGTTCGCCTTCACCTTTGTATTCGCTCATCATTTTTCTATAGGCAATTGTTAAAGCCACACTTGATAAGGGAACAATAATAAATGAGCTTAAAACATTGATAAAGAAAGCAATGACAGGCCATTTCAAATAACTAACAAACAAGTACAGCAAATGAAAACCTCCCAATACCAAAAGCAGCAATAAGATTTTGGTAAAGTTACCTTTCGTAATAGCCAGACTAAATTTGATAGACGAAAAAGGCGGTAGATTCTTATCCAAAATAAAGAAAGGGAAGAAAGAAATTCGTATCCAGGTAATAAATATAGCTATGATTCCTACCGAAATGGCAATATTGGTAATAATGTCAATATTTATACCCGTGTAAATAAAAGGGAATGCAATTAATATCACGATCGAATAAACACCAACGATACAAAGCATAAAATATAACATAGCCACAAGAAATCTGATGATCTGCTTGCGGGTAGGAATCGTACTTACGATACTCACATTTAAATCATCATCCAATAGGTGAAAGATGTATTTAAAGAGCGAAAGGTTGATGGTAAAATAAAACATGACGAAGAAAAACGCCATCAATATGCTCAACCCCATGTTTACATCTTTTAAAAAAAATGCCATTAAGCCCGAGGCATTGGACGTTATGAACATTAAAAAGCAAAGTGTGGCGATGGAAAAGTAATTCTTCTTGGTTACTGTCCAAGCCTTGCCAATCACCTCATTTACCGTAAATGTGCTTTCTTTTAGAAACTCTATCATTGTTGTTTTAATACTATTCTTTTAAAAAAATCCTGCATAAAACCTAAGCCATAGGCTGTCAGTTGAATAAACGCAGCAATAATACTCAAAAATGCAACCTTTAACGATTTATTAACCCACCATGAATGAAAAAATATCAACATTAGGTATAACAACAGTATAAAGTTACACAAATACGCTAAAGGACAATAAAATATATTCATCAGCACTGTAAATATTATGCCACAGGTAAAAACTGCAGGAAAAAAATGAACCAGTTTTAGCTCCGCCGGAAAATGTTTATAAATATTTATCCTTGCCCTTCCAAAAAAGTGCAGTTGTTTATAAAACTGAACAAAACTTGTACGTCTTTTATGATAAACAACAGCGCCCGGAATCAATCCGATCTTAAATCCATTCGAATGAATGCGAATACTATATTCAATATCCTCCCCTAGTCTGGTTAAAATGAAGCCGCCAACTTTTTGCCAAACCTCACGCGATACCCCCATATTAAAACTCCGGGGATGAAACTGCCCCAAGTGTTTTTTATTACCCCTGATGCCTCCAGTAGTAAAAGGGGAAGTCATGGCGTAACTGATTGCCTTCTGGACCGGTGTAAAACTCTTATGTGCAGCATCAGGGCCACCATAGGCATCCAGTTTATGCTCAAAAAGATAGTTCTTTACAATTTCCAGGTAATCTTCAGGAATCAGACAATCGGAATCAAAGATCACAAAGAAATCTCCTTTGGCACGTTCGAAACCATAATTCCGTGCAAAGCCTTGTCCCTCGTTAGGTTTAAAAAAATACTTTACATCCAGTTTATTGGTATATTTTTCTACAATAGCCTTCGCATCATTTACAGATCCATCTTCGATAACCAGAACCTCAAACTGTGTATAGGTTTGCTTGGTGAGGGTATTTAATAATTCGTCTATTTCCTGCGGACGGTTATATAGCGGAATAATGATAGAAAAAAACATGGATTAAATGATTTCCTTTTCAATCAGGTAATGGTTGCGTTCGGGAGCATTTCTGGTAACGAGCTCTGCCACAAATCCCGTCAGGAATAGCTGCGAGCCAACTATTATAGCGACAAGGGCTATATAAAACAAAGGCTGAGCAGTCACATCTCTCTTATAAGGAATACTCATTGAGATATGATACAGCTTCTCACCTATTAGCCACAAAGCCATAAACGTACCTATCAAAAAACTCAAAACGCCCAGTGAACCAAAAAAGTGCATGGGTCTTTTCCCAAACTTGCCAACAAAAAATATCGACAGCAAATCCAGAAAACCATTGATAAAACGGCTGAGACCAAATTTAGTTACCCCGTATTTACGGGCTCTATGCTCCACAACCTGCTCTCCTATCTTCTTAAAGCCTGCCCATTTCGCGATTACTGGAATGTAACGGTGCATTTCACCATAAACCTCAATGGTTTTAACCACATCTTTCCGGTATGCTTTTAGTCCGCAGTTGAAATCGTTGAGTTGTATGCCGGACATGCGACGTGTTGCGGCATTAAACAATTTAGTCGGTATAGTTTTTGAAATCGGATCATAACGTTTCTTTTTCCAGCCAGAAATGATATCCAGCTTTTCCTCATTGATTCTGCGATACAGTTCCGGTATTTCATCCGGGCTGTCCTGCAAATCAGCATCCATAGTAATGATAACGTTTCCTTCAGCTGCAGCAAAAGCTACATTTAAAGCTGCTGATTTACCATAATTTCTTCTGAATTTAATAGCTTTTACAGCATTGTACTCCTTTTTCAATTCTTCAATTACTGACCAGGATGAATCTGTACTTCCATCATCAACAAAAAGAATTTCATAAGAAAAGTTATTTTCCCGCATCACCTTCGCTATCCAGGTGGTTAATTCGGGAAGAGACTCATCTTCATTATATAATGGGATTACAACAGAAATATCCATGTGTGCTTATAAACGCTAAAAAACCAAATGCAAACTTAGAGAAATAAAATGTCCTTCCGTTAAATCCGAAGAAAATTTTATATTATATACAGATGCCGGCCCCAAATTGAAAGCCGGCATCTGTTTTTACGTTGTAAAACTAATACACATTCTATTTCAATAGCCTATCAAGCTGTTTTCGTAGCTCAGGATCGGAAGGTCTCTTTGCGTCGCCAGAAACGATTTTTCCCGCCGGATCGATCAAAATAAACCTTGGAATAGAATTAATGTTAAACTTTTTCACAAAATCAGAACTAAAATCCTTATCGGCCATTAGCTGAATTCCTTGCAGCTTATTGTCCTTTACATAACTAATCCATTTGGCTTTGTCGGCAATACGGTCAACAGAAAGACTTACAAAATGGATATTTTTACCATGATAATCATCTTCTACTTTAGTTAAGAAGGGTATCTCGGCTTTGCAAGGTCCACACCAGGTAGCCCACACATCAATGTAAACGTACTTACCACGTAATGATTTTAAAGCAATCTGCTTTCCATTTACATCAGTATAATTAAAATCCGGTGAAAGTGAATTTCCAACCATCATTTTATAATTTGCGTATACTTCTTCTATCTCCTTTTTATACACAGGATTAGTAGCTTTGGCCATGAAATTCCGGTAAGCATCTTCTTTAGCTGAAACATTTCTTACCATTTTAATGATAGTACCCGTTGTCTGATAGGTCAGATAATCCTTTACAAAACCTGCAGAAAGTTCATTCTCTATCACTTTGAGCTTTACTACATTATTGCCTTCATAGCCCAATGTAGTATCTGCTTTGTATTTGGTATTTCTCAAATCCGTAATCCTGCTATCCAACCAGGTTCTATAAGCAGCAGATCTCTTAAACAAGGCTTCGTCATTCAAATTGGCCCCATCATCAATCATTTTCTTTAACTTACTTCTTTCTTCCGGTTCCATACGCTTCACAAAAGCTTTTTTCTGGGCAGAATCTATTAATTTATGAAAATCCGGAGCACCTTTTTTTTCTGTCAGGAGCTTCATCAGATTCTCCATCCCAACAGAGTCCATACCATATACTCCGACATATCTGCTAAGAACCTGACGGGCATAAAAATCAACATCTTTTAGCATCAGTGATTTAACAGCAATATCCGTTTCCGCATCTGCCTTAACCTTCATAGCCGCTTTAAACTCCTCCAGCTTCCCGAGCACTTCTGTAGATGGCGTCACATACAATTTATGCAGATAATCGCCATTCGCCATTGGTATATATCTGGCTAAAACCTGCTCTTTATCTTTTAACAGATCATCCGTTAGTCCATTTTTACTTTGCGTAAAACCTGAAAGCGCAGATATACTTAATATGGTGGTAATAATAATTGATTTCATAACAATATTTATAAAATGATTTTAATTGATTTCCATTTGAGGATTAAAACGTCTTACCCTTGTAGGTATTTGAAACGTATATTCCTTACTATGTGGCTTTAAAGTTGTCAATATAACTCCGCTTTTTTTATTCACACGAATGACTTCAGACATGCGTCCTTCTCTATCCAGTCGTTTCATATCCATCCACCTTTGTCCACTGTATGCAAGCTCACGTCTGCGTTCGGCAAGTACAATGGCAAGCGCAGCTTCTGAATTGCCGGCTGTTAAATCCTGGTAATTGACAGTTTTAATCCTTTTCTTTCTGATTTTGTTAACCGTTTCCATGGCTTTAGGCACATCATTACCCCGGGCTGCCGCTTCAGCTACATTCAGATAAAGTTCCTGGAACGTGATTCCAAAATTAGCCCTTCCCGGAGGCACAGCTCTGTTTAGCCCTTTAGCATTGGTACTCGTAAGCAAAGAGTAGCGAAGATCAGTCGCATTAAAATACGTCTTCAAATCATCAGAGTACAATAAAAAAGCAGGAACACCATAATACTCGCTTGCACGTTGCCATAGAATTTCAGGATTTAAATCGGTAACCGGCATCCCGTTTTTATTTGTGTATGTATTGTAATCCAGCAACTGGTGATTGGCTTTAAGGCCTAGCTCGGCATATTTAGCAGCATTTGGGTAATCAGCCATATAAAGGTAAATCCTGGACAGCAAACCATAAGCTGCAGCCTTAGTACCGCGATATCTGTTAAGATTACTTAGCGGCAGGTATTCGGAAGCCATCATCGTATTATTAACAATAGTATCTAAAGTTGCACGAAGCCCGGAGCGCGGTGGTGTAGATCCGGTGACATCGCTGGAAGTTACCAATGGCAGGCCTGGATCTGCCCCTGCTGTAGCAGGATCATAAGCTTTGGCAAAAACAGTGAGCAATGTAAAATAAGCATCTGAGCGTACCAATAATGCCTCCCCCAATACTTCCTTCTTCCTCTGTTCGGGCGCATCTTTGGTCTGCATTGCATTTTTAACAATCACATTCGCATCATAAATAACACGGTATAACAGTCCCCATATTGCAGGACTTACCTGATCATTCAGATCTATTTCTCTTCGCCAAAGGAACATATTCGCATCAATACTAGGTGCTACCGGTGAATATTCACCATAATAATCATCCGTGCAATACATCAATGCCGAAGGAAATGTTTGTGTCATCGTTGGCGAGTTTAACATATTTTCGTAATCTGAGAGTTTTTCGGGAAGTATCACCCCTTTAGGCTTAACCTCTAAAAAGTCTTTACAGGAAGCTATGCCCATCAACATTAATGCATTAAATATGTAGAATAATATCTTTTTCATATCAATTAGGTTATTAGAAATTAGTAGACAGTGTTAAACTATAAAAAGCCTGTTGAGGCATTGATCTGATTCCAGTTCGTTTGTCGATTGACTCTGAATCTATACTGTTTCCACTAAATGTATATTTGAAAGGGTTTTGTGCCTGGAAGCGGATTTGCGTATTACTGATACCAGCCTTTTTTAAGGTCTCACTTTTTAGGTTGTAAGTCAAAATGATATCTCTTAACCTAATGTAATCTGCTTTTCTAACAAAACGGTCGCCATACGTGTAACCATATTTTGCAGCAAAGCCATAATATCCCGGAGTACCATATTCTGGAAATCCAGGTATAGAAGTATACAGCTCATCTCCCTTTTGTTTCCAGTAATTAGCTGATCCCTTTAATGCATAACCATAATTTACATCATCAGGATTAGGCTGTTGTACACGCATCACATGCCCGCCATAATACATAAATAGAAAAGAGAAGTCAAATGCTCCTACAGAAAACTGGTTATTTAAACCTACCACGTACTTTGGCGTAGTTGTTCCACTATATTTCAGGTCTTCAAAATCAACATCTACAATGGCATCGCCATAAGTATTCATAATTTTGACATCACCATTTCTATCATATACTCCAGGCTGACCTTTATCATTTAAACCTGCGTATTTATAACTAAACAGGGCATTCATTGGATAACCTTTCTGAAGGTCTGTACCATCAACCATATTTACGGAAGACGTTTTATCTTTTGTTTGAACAGCCAGCACTTTATTTTTATTAAAAGATGCAGTTATGCCTGTGCGCCAGCTGAAGCTCCTTGAGCTGAAATTCGAACTGTTGATCATTAACTCAAGACCTTTATTTTCGATAGCGGCAGTATTGGCATTGTATTGATTGAAACCTAATGTTGGATCGGCAGACATCATTCCAAATACATCCCTTGTTTTTTTATAATAAGCGTCAACAGAGCCAGAAATTTTTCCCTCTAATAATCCGAAGTCTAAACCAAGATTATAATTCTGTGTGGTTTCCCAACGAATAGACTGGTTCTCTGGCGAGGCTACGTCATAATACAATTGGGAAGTATTAAATACGGTATTTAAACCTGAATTGAGTAACAGAAAGGGCCCATTGACACTACTTGGCACATTTCCATTGAAACCAGTAGCCGCTCTAAGCTGTAAAGTGCTGATCCAGGTAAGTGGTTTGATAAATTCTTCTTCTGCCAGAACCCAGCTAAGTCCCGCAGACCATAGTGGTGTATTTTTATACTTAGGATCTATTCCGAAAAGGTTTGACTGATCTATACGCAAACTTCCGGTTGCTACATAACGACGATCGTAAACATAGGTTCCTTGTCCATAGAAAGAACGAAACCGTCTATCATTAGACAATTCAGAAAAATAATTTGTGCTTTTAAATCTTGTACCATCGTACGTACCCAACTCGGAGAAAACTGGCGGAGTATTTGTATTCAATACCTGCAAATTTACCGGCTTATTGATAAGTGACTGCCCATCATAGCCAAAGAAAGTCGTTTTATAAGATTCAGATTGTGTTTTTCGCTGTTCAACACCCAAAATTCCCGAAATGTTATGCTTCCTGTCTTTCGAATAATAATTCGCATTAAATTGCCCGCGTAAGGTATAAGCTAAGTTTTTTATTGTCTGCTTGCTTAAAAAATCGCCCTGTGGCAAGTCCGTAAACATAGGTGTTCCTTTTACCGGATCTTTCTTTGCCTTTATATTAACCATATAACGAACTCTGTAAGTCTTGTCTGTTTGCAGGTAGTCATTGATACCCTGCTCATTCTCATAAGCACCTCCCAGATCCAAATTCAACCAATTGGTAATTTTAGTATTTAAACGTCCCTGAGTTCTGAATGAATTGAGTGTAGTTTTATTAGAATTTGCATTTAGCTCGGCATAAGGATAATACAGCATGTCGTAAAGTCCTTTTGCTTTTGCAGCCTCATTATATGCTTTACTAACCGCATAAGAAGTCTCTTTACCTTCTCCATAAGTTGCAGGCAAAGCATTACCATAGTCATCCACCAAACGCTCATAAGGTAAAAGGTCTTCATAGGGAGCTATCTTACCATTTTTCTTCTGATTATTTGTATAACTTGCCCTAAAATCCAAAGAGAACAAATTAGTCAACTGATAAGTATTGGCCGCATTTAAGATAATCCTATCATTTTGGGAGGCTCTTTCTTTCGGTTTTTCTGTAATATAATTCAGGCCCAGCAAATAGGTGCTTTTATCATTACCACCACTCACATCAAAATTAACCTGCTTCGTTAGTCTTTTTTGATAAAAGAGATTGGTATAATCTTTAAGATTGTTATATGAGCCGATTGCAGCAAGTTTCGCATCAGCCTGCTGCTGAGTTATCAGTTTATCACCCAGATCAAACAATACCATTTTTACTGGATCGATAGCACTATGATCCTGATAGTAATATCGAGCATCATTACCTGATTTCACATAATCTTTATGAATCTGAATCATTTCTTCCGAACCAATATAATTCAGATTGCTAAAATCAGGCTTGGCCTCAAAACCAAAAGTACTACGGAAATTAAAAACAGGCTTACCTATTTTCCCACGGCGTGTTTCGACCACGATTACCCCATTAGAGGCCTGGACACCATATATTGAAGCAGCAGCGGCATCTCTAAGCACCGATACGGAGACTACATCATTTGGATTGATGGTACTCAGGTCTATCTCTGTAGGGAATCCATCCACCACAATCAATGGTCTTTTAACTGCATCAAAAGTACTTACCCCGCGAATAGAAATCTCCCCTGAAATACTATTGTAAACAAGACCGGGTATTTTTCCTTCCAGGTTTTCCAAAAAATTACCTGTTACAGCTGTACGCTGATTATAATCCTTCTCCCCTATTGTACTGGCTGCACCTGTTAGCTGATCCTTTTTAACTTTCTGGTACCCCGTACTGATTACACCTACCTCTTCTAAATCTGCATTTGCAAGCTCAATACTAATATTCATTACGGCTTTTACTGGAACTTCTTTAGTTTTATAACCCAAATAAGAGACTACCAGTACCGCTTTTTCATCAATTCCTGTGAATGCAAAACCACCGTTCGCATCAGTAATCACCAACCGGTCCAGGTTTTTAGCTTTTACCGTAGCACCAGGTAAGGGCCGTCCCTGTTCATCACTTACTTTTCCGCGAACGTCAATTCTGGCAAAATAGGAATTCACCATATCCAATAAGGTTTCTTCCTTCCTTGCAATAATCACAGCCTTATATTTTAAGGTATAAACCAGATGCTGGTTACGAAACATTTGGTTCAAAACTGTTTCCAATTGTTGCTGTTTTGCATAGATCGTCACCGGTTTTGCCATTTTCAGCATTTCATCTGAATAAAGAAAATCATAGCCGGTCTGTAATCGCAATTCATCAAATAACTGTAACAATGAAGCATTCTTTGCCGATATTGTAACCTTCTGCGCAACACTTTTAGCGCTCACTTGTATAAATAAGGCTGTCATTATGATGATGGTTAATCTCATAACACGTATTAATTGGCCCGACCCATAGGTTTTAAACCTATGTCGGGTTAGATCATAAAAATTCATAAATTTGTTTAGTTTGGGTTGTGTTGATAATTATTGTTTAGTCGCAATTCTGTTAACCGCTTCCCGAACACTAAGCCAGGGGCCTCTCACCGCCTCTGGTTTTTGTTCTTCATTTTTTGGCTCTCGCCCATTCAAGTAAATTTTATATCACTATGATCTTCCTCCCTTCAACTTTAAATTTCACTAATTTTGTTGATTCCAGCATTTCAAGTACATCAGCTACGTTTTTATACCGACTAATGGTGCCGCCAAAACGGTCTTTACTTATTTCCCCTTTGTATATCACTTCAACATCATACCATCGCGATAACTTGCGCATAATAGAGGAAAGTGACTCGCTATTAAACTTAAAATATCCATTCTTCCAGGCCACAGCCTCTTCTATATCTGCCTGATTGATTTTTATTGATCCATCAGCTAAAACAGCCTGCTGACCGGGTTTTAAGATCGCAAAAGCATGACTTGCATTGCTGTAATCGGCCAGGCTAACGCGCACGCTACCTTCCAACAAGGTCGTTTTAGTTTTGTCTTCATCACCATAAGCATTAATATTAAAATGCGTACCAAGTACTTCAACGTCCTGTTTATTTGTTTGAACTATAAATGGATGTGACCTATCTTTTGTTACTTCAAAATATGCCTCGCCTATTAACTGAACCTTACGTTGATTAAGGCCCGCAAAATCAGATGAAAATTTGATGCTTGAGGCAGCATTTAACCATACCTTACTTCCGTCGGGTAATACGACCTGATATTGTCCACCTTTTGGTGTGCTTATCATATTTAAACGATTTTCATTACCCCCTGCCACTGATTCACCTTTCACTTCATAAACCAGTTGTCCGTCTGAAGTTTTGTGAATACTAATCCCATGTTCATCTGCCAACTGGCCATTCAAAGCATCTGATAAATTAATCTGCTTACCATTCGATAACGTTAGGGTTGCGGTATTTTTACCTACGGCGATGTTTTTAGCATCAGCAAGATCACCCGTAAAAAGACTACCTGTACCTGCTTTAAATAACACCGAAGCTCCAACAATCAAAAGTATTGCAGCAGCGGCCACCATACGGTACCATGACTTAGTATTTATATGGCTATGATATTCTGGTAAATTTCCTGTAGTAATTTTAGACTGAATACCATCAAACAATCTTGACTTAACATCCTCAGCATTTTCGGGCTTAGATGTAAATATAACTTCAGGTTCATTATCAGCATTTAATGCAGACCAGTCATGCAACTTTCTCTTCTCTTCGGCAGTTGCTTCTCCTGCTAAAAACTTTTTTGCTAAACCTTTTGCTTCCTCTTTATTCATAACCATGGGCGTTTGAATGTATAGAGTATGAACCAGGCGATTTACCCTTAGTGCAAAATGAAAATATTTTTAAAATACTTAAAAAAGCAAATGCATAGCATCACCTATATTTCCCCTAATCGTTTTCAAGGCTTTTGTTAGATGTGCTTCGGCTGTTTTCTGTGAAATATTCAATTCATCTGCAACATCAGACAGCGCTCTGTCCTGCAGTTTTACATACTGAAATACCAGCCGGCATTTCTCCGGAAGCTGATTAGAGAGACTTTCAATAATCTCAAGTAAGAGTTTATTTTCCAAATCAGTATCAAAAGAGGCATAATCTGTCAACGTTGTCTGATAAGCCAATTCATTCACCTTATCTTTCTTATCTCTGGCAACGTAGCGATAAACCTCATACCTAACCATTGCAGCCAGGTAAACTGGCAGAGACTGAATATCAAGTGTCTTTCGCTTCTTCCACAGCAGCACAAAAACATCTTGCACAACCTCTTCTGTAGCCTCCTGAGATTTTAAGATTCTATGCGCAATGTAATATAGCTTATCCCAATACCTGTTGTAAATTTCCTTATACACGCCATCCTCTCCATCTTTTAACATGGCAGCCAGCTCACTATCTTTTAGCTCTGTATAAGCAATCATAAATCTTCCGGCTAAAATTAGTCAATTCGAGGAGCAATCATAAAGTTTTATTTTTTTAGCTCCTGGCCATTCATATTCTTAACTGAAATAAGATCAGTTTCTGAGGAAGCCTGGGAGAATATTTATTTTTATCCTTATTTTTGTACCCTGAATGAAAGTAACTTATACCCGAATACTCGCCCGAAAAACGCTATTAACATTTCTTGTATTTATTATTATTCTTGCTGTAGCAGCTCTTTTTGTACGTAATGCAATTACCAAAAAACTAGAGGATATCTCTAAATTAGCCAGTAACATTGAGCATCGACTTAAGCCAGAGCAGGCGCTTTTATTATTGCATCAGGCAGAAGATGATTTCCAGGAATCTTTATTAGATATTAATGGGCCTAAAAGCAACGACTATAAAGTTAAGTTGACCCTGGCCTTTAATAAAATAGATACTTTATTAAATGCACATACCGACACGGCTCAACTAACCACTGCACAAGGCAACCGAGTAAGAGGATGGTATAATAAAAAACTGGAGCTCTCGAACAGGCTTTTTGGGCTTAAACACAATTTCGATTCCCTCCTAACTGTTTACGCCCAGTTTAATGGTCAGGCGAACAATCAATTACCGAAAATCAACACAAACTTTAAAACGCGAAAAAAGAGGATCAACAGCAAAACGGATACCATAAGAAAAGCTGTACAAGTGGAGAAAAAGGGTCTTTTTGGAAGATTAAAAGATGCTATTTCTAATAAACAAGGCGTTTCTGGCGGAGTGATAGAGATTAACCATAACAATAGTACAAACACTGCGGAGCTAAGGACACAAAAAATCATTGCCCGTGATAGAACTAACAACGCAAAAAAGCTACAGGAGCTGCAGCAGCATAATGTTAAAATGCTAAATATGCAGAGGGAACTGATCTCCCTCAATACTAGCATCAGCAATGAACTGGAACGTATCGTAAATGATTTAAAAGACATCAACTACAAAATGGCAGATGAGTTGAAAGGGATGGCTTTTAAAAACTACCAGGAGACTACATCATTGCTGAATAAATTTTACCTGGCTGCCTTATTCCTGGTACTTCTGTTTGCAGCACTGTTGATCATTTTTATCTTTCAACTGAACAAATCGGAGCTGCAATTGCTCAAGGAAAATAAAAGATCGGTAAATATTGCGCGACAAAAAATGGAACTGCTCACCCACATGACCCATGAAATCAGAAATCCATTGACAGCCATAAAGGGCTTCCTTTATATATTCACAAAAACTCCACTTACGCAACGTCAGACGGATATGCTTGAATCTATAAAGGGATCTTCTGATATGTTGCTACGTACCTTAAACGATACTCTTGACGCGGCAAAAATGGAAACCAGCGAACTAAAAATAGAAAGTGATCCATTCAATCCCTACTCTACCATAAACCAGGTGATCGAAAGCATGAGCTATAGTGCAACCAAAAAGAAACTGGAGGTTAATTATAACTTTAAAGAGGATAAAGAAACACAGGTACTGGGTGACAACTTCAGGTTAAAGCAAGTTATGGTTAACCTTTTAAGCAATGCGATAAAGTATACCAAAGAGGGAACGATCACCATCAATGCAGAGCTGCTACCTGAAGATACCCGATTACAGGTAGATATTATAGACACAGGAATGGGGATCAGTCCAGATCAACAGGCCAACCTATTCTCTCAATATTATCAAACCAACTCTGCAAAAGGACAGGTAGGTACCGGTTTGGGCTTATATATCTGTAAACAGTTGGTAGAAATGCAGAAAGGCAAGATCAGTGTTAAAAGTGCCATTGGTGTAGGCACCACATTTAGCTTCTTTATTCCTTATCAGAAGGCTTAGTTTAATAAAAAACCTTCTTTCTATGGAACAGAAAGAAGGTTAATAAGTCTTATTACTCAGTTTTTCACTTAATTATCACTGAGATACAAAGGCGGTTCTTTTTTAAAAATCGCAGCGAAAAGCAATGCAATCACAAATACAATAATCACCCCAATAACATGTCCTTGTATGGTTTGCATAATTGTTCCTTGATTTTTTCGTTCGAAATCACTATTCATTTCTGCTACCTTTTTATCAATCACATCTTCATCAACACCTTGACTCTTCATCATTGAAGATGTAGCTCCAACTACAGTATTCTGAATCCTTTCAGTCATATCCTTTTCAATAAATTTATTAAAAATTACATTCCCAATATTGGATACGGCATATGTAACTAAAAACATAATAAAAATACCCGATGTTGCCTGCCTTAAATTCCAGAATCCTCCAATCTTTTTCCTAAGATCAAAACAAAAAAGCACTGCTACAACAAGAGGAACGATTAAGCCAACTCCTATCGGGATAAGGAAAATAGCCATCATAGATTTAGCTCCCACTAAAAGATAAGCAGATAGTATGCCTAATACTAAAGCTATCAAACCTAATCCTATTCCATTTTTTACCGCTTCCGGTTTTAAACTATCTAAAGTTTTCGTATTCTCTACCATAATTTCAAGTTCAAAAATATTAGTTGTTAAATGCAGCAATTAATGAATAAACTGCAATATCAAATTCTTTATTGGCACTATAAGCTCCCAGGTCTTTAATTACCTCTTCATTAGCCCTTGGCTGATGGAAGAAAGTCATAAATGGCACAAACAACTCTTCCATTTCTTCACCCAGCTCGATCATGCCGGCATGACTACAAATATCTTCCACACTGCTCTCTACCAATTGCTGATTACTGATCAGGTCTTCATAAATATGAAATTCGTCCTGAAATTCATCCTCTTCTACCAGCAAAAACTCCTTCAGAAAATCATCTAACTCAGGCTTGATCTTTTCATCGTGACACTCATTGATATACAACAATAGGTTCAGCAACTCTGTACCCCTATCAATTGTTTCTTCTTCAATATCCGCCCATTCTTCCGAATCCAGGTAATCTTCTTCTAATTTTTTCACATCATTGGCAAAGAAATTAATCATCAGCAAGTCAAAGAAAACTTCCCTCAATTCGTCAAAAGCCGGATGCTCATCAAATGCAGCATCAAACTCATCTACCTTCTCCAAAAATCCAAGATCCTTACTAAATACTTCAATTAAATTTTCTTTAAGTTTAACTGAATCTTTTCCCGATGCTGCCGAAAACTTATCCAGTGATGCGGTCAGCGCAGCTTTTACATGATTATCCATAAGACTGTAATTGTTTGTTATTGTATACCAGCTTTACTTTACCGGTTAATTTTTTATTTAGTAACGGCGAATTTGCCGACTTAGAAAGATTACTTTCTGCATTATACAACCATTCCTCCGTAGCATTATAAACGGTAAAATTGGCTTCGGAATCTTTTTCAATTACCGGAACAGTCAACCCCAATAACCTGCGTGGACTTACTGAAAGCTTCTCAGCGATCTGACCTGCATCTAACCCTGCCTTAAGCAATAATGGCAATACGGTTTGCAAAGCAATAATACCGTAAGCTGCTATTTCAAACTCCACATCTTTAAACTCTATTTCATGTGGGCGGTGCTGTGAGCTTATTGCATCAATAGTTCCGTCTTTTAAACCATTTATTAAGGCCTTAACATCAGCTTTACCACGCAAAGGAGGTTTCACCTTATAATTGCTGTCAAAATCACTCAAAAGCTCTTCTGTAAATACCAGGTGATGTGCTGCCACATCGCAGGTAATTTTAACCCCGTCTTTTTTAGCCTTTTTAATCAGTGCTACCGAGCCCGCTGTAGAAATATTACTGATATGCACTGGTGCATCGTGGTAAGTTGCCAAAAATATATCTCTGCTGATGTGCATTTCTTCTGCCAAAGCCGGCAAACCTTTCATGCCCAACAGTACACTATTCTTGCTTTCGTTAATTTGCGATTTGCCTGCTATAGATTTATTTTCAGGATAAACCATCAACAAACCGTTCAGCCCTTTTGCATATTGCAAGGCACGACTCATAAAGCCATCATCCGTGATTGCTTTTGTTCCATCCGAAAATGCAACTGCACCGGCCAGCTTCATGTCGTATAGCTCGGCCAACTCCTTACCTTCCAAATCCTGACTTACAGCGCCTACAGGTAACACATCTACTAAGTTACCTTTTGCTTTATTAATGATATAAGCAACTTCGCCTTTAGAATGAACCACCGGTTTGGTATGTGGTAGAACGGCCAATCCTGTAAACCCTCCGGCAGCAGCCACAGCTGTTGCAGTATAGATGTCTTCCTTGGTTTCAAAACCAGGATCTCCGATAGAACAATTCAAATCAAAGAAGCCCGGCGAAAGTACTGAGCCCGAACCATCAAAAACGGTTTCACCCTTAGCTGCAGTCAAACTGCCCAATTTGCTTTCTACAGCAGTTATTTTGCCATGTTCTACACGTACATCACATTTCTGCTGGTTAAACTTACTGTTGGGATCGGCAATCGTTACGCCTGTGATGAGAAGATTCATGTTGTTTGTATATTTTTTGTAGGATTAAAAAATCTGATCAATAGGATTTCAATGGCTAAGAAAACAACAGCCAAAATTAGGCAAAGTTTCCATAACTCACTGCTGTTATTTTTCAACTCCATATTCATAGATAATGCGTCTTTCTTAGAATTGTAAAATGCTATATTTTGCTTGTTAAACAAGGCTTTAATTTCATTTTCACTGGCATAGTGCATGTCCGACTCCATTCTGTCATCATTAAAGGCAACAACCGACAAAACAGAATCTGCCTTTTTCAGCTCATAGAAACCTGATTTCTTCACCTGGTCGGCCACATATAAAAGTGTCTTGCCCGGCGTTTGTCTGACTTCTGGAATAACCTCAAAACCTGCCGACACCAATTTTAAAGATTGATTACCTGTTAAATTGATCTTTTCACTTTCCAGCACATTGTTTTTTCCGGTAACATAGTAAAATGGTTGCTCCCTGCTGCTGGCAAAAGCTATTTTAAACATCAGCGGTACAAAAACCGGATGTCGTGCTATATTACCATCCTTAGCATCTAGGGAACTTGCAGACAAGTACACTTTACCGCCCCCCAGATTATACCTGGCAAAAAGGAATCGATTAAGCGGAAGTTTAAGGATATTCTCTTTGTTGCTCGTATTTTGTTCCGCGTAACTAAAATACCTGTTCACTACTGGTAAATCAATATTTTCCGGGACCTGTTCAAATACATCTTTAAATACAGAATTCTTGAGATCGATGGTACTGGCAATTGCAGGGCCAACGTTTAACTGCTGTACAGCAGGCAGTGACAAGCCATTCAAAAATGGAGTATATGCTGCCGAATTTGCATCCAGGTCTGGAAAGACAACTACCGAACCCCCATTTTCTACATACAATTTCAGCTGTTGGGCCAATCCGGAAGAAGGCTCTTTCAATCCATCCAATACAATCAGGCTATACTCCGGAAAGGACGAATACCTGATGTTTGACTCCGGCATTTCTGTAAGTTTAAAATAAGCATCAGCTGAAAAAAGCGAACGTATATATCTATCTGTAGGATTACCACTAATGCTCAGTACTTTCAAATCCTGTGCGACTTTAAAAGTAAAATTCAATTCATCATCAAAAGTCAAGGGAAAATCTTTTATGCTCAACGTTCCTTCCTGCCATCCCCCCTTAAGTCCGCTAAATGACAGGGTGTCTTTTAAAATTTGCCCTGCCGGAATATTCACATTACCAATCGCTTTTTGCTGCTTATTAATGGTTAATTTTAAAGGGACATCAGTAGCTTCCTCTTCACCATAATTGCGTAGCTGCACCACAAACTGTTCTGTTTGATTGGGCAGATGAACCGGCGAGATGCTCCAAATGCTATCTGCTGATATATTAGGTAAGCTATTTGCATTTAACTTTATAAATGAATAGCTGATGTCTTTATTGGTTTTAAGTGGCTGTGTACCCACAAAGGTTTTCTGAAAATCAGACAACAGGTAAACCTCCTCATTTTTATTTGCGGCACTATTCGTTTCCAAACGATTAATCACCTGTGGTAAGGACCTGCTCGCTGCCGAAATTTTTATGTCATCCAGCAAGCTCATAAATTCTTCTTTATTTACCGCCCGCTGATGCTTGCCCTCAAAATCATTGGTCACCAGCTTAAACTTATCGGTCATAGCATAAGCCTTTACAATTTCTTTCGCTTTACGCTTCGCTTCCTCCAGTAGGTTCCCCTCCTTATTCAGGCTTTCCATACTGTAAGAATTATCAATATAAATGCTAACCATATTGCCGGTCACATTTTTATGATTTTGATTTGATGAGGATATAAAAGGTCTGGCGAAAGCTAATACCAGGAAAACAACAGCCAATATTCTGCATAGCAATACCAGCAATTTTTTTAGCTTTTCTTTTGATGAATTTTGCTCCTGAACAGCCGTAAGAAACTGAACATTACTAAAGTAAATCTTTTTGAATTTCCGAAAATTGAACAGGTGAATTACAATAGGGATGGCTATTGCCAGTAGTGCTAAAAGAAAACCTGGGTATAGGAAATTCATTAAAAACCAAAGTTAGCACTTTTACATGAATTTCTTCATAGCTGCATATAAAGTTTCGTCTAAGCCATAAACATCATCCCTAAATTGTATTGCCCCATTTTGTGACCATGCGGTCACATAATTGATGATCAATGGCACTGGCTTCTTAGTTCCAAACCATTTAGGTTTTAACTTGAATATGTTTAGTGTATCTGCTTTCTTTGCCAGTATTTTATTGTACACCTCCATTTTTGTGGTATCAATTGGTGGCAGGTTCACCTCCATGCGCAGCTGATCATACTCGTATTTATCTTTAACCAGCATTTCGGCAAATTCTAAAGGTTTTTCGACCCGCACACACCCGTGACTAATAGCCCTGTTGCCACGAGAAAATCCATTTTTATTATTGGTATCATGCAGGTAAATGCTCGACCCATTGTCGAATATAAACTTAAATTTACCAAGGGCATTCCCCTCTCCCGAACCTTGTTTAAACTGAAATGGCAACTTTTCTCTTGGGTACTTACTCCATTGTATCGTGTCCGGATCAGTAACCAGTGTTCCTTTGTAATAAACTTTAATGTTGTTATTTGAAAGATAATACCGGTCTTTAATCACCTGCCAATAAATCTCACTTCTGGCAATACTTACAGGGATATTCCATATCGGGTTTACCTGAATAGAATTCAACTTACTGCACAATATTGGCGTTTCATGATTTTTTGGCTTATCGTCAAGGTTGCCGGATTTAGTATACGCTTTTATTTTTTCGGCATAATCCTTTTCACGTGCTGCACCAACACATACTTTCATATGGCTTAGTGTGTCTTGCTTGTTAAACCAGGTCAAAGAAAAATCAGGAATATTTACTTCAACGTACTCTTCCCCAAGATCGGGTAATTTCCACCTCAATCTTTCCATATTCACTTGTATCGTTTTTAGAGCCTGATCGTCCCCGTTTCGTTTTTTTTCTAGCTCTAGCATAGCTTTCTGCAATTCACGATATTGCGTTGAAGTAGGTTGAATGGAAACAAGCAGCTTCTGCAGGTCGTTAGTAGCCAACACCGCCAACATACTTGCCGTATCAGGCCTTTGCACAGTCACATAATATCTGGACAATAACTTACGCGGATTTACACTGCCATAGTAAACAAAATTATTGTACTTAATCAGGCTCTCTGCCGCATTCAGTTCTAAATCGGCAACTACAGGATAAACCTCAGCAATAGATTTAAATTTATTATCGGCTAGTGCTTCAAGTAGTACTTTTAATTTCTTATACCCAAATAATTCGGGATTAAAACCATGCAATTTACTCCGGCCAATGTAAGCTTCAAGAGAATCCAATCCGCCGTTAACAAAATACTTGGTCACCAACGTAGGTTCGCTATTATGGTGTTCGTAATACGTTTTGAGGGTATTTGGATTAGAAAAATTGGCTTTCAGCGAATCTAAATGTCTTTTAAAAATGACGTTGTATTCGGCAGTATCAAATTTTTTATAGAGTTTATTATCAAAATGTTTAGCCAGAACCAAACCGACTTCCGGTGTCTCCTTAAACCAGTTACAGGCATTCAACAATAAACAAAGGGGGATCAGTAAAAATAGGACTTTCTTCAAAATGGCAATATTGACTGCAAAAATAGTGTTTATTTACAATTACAATGCCATTAATCAAATTTAACTACTTAACACCCTGTTTTTTCATTTCCTTTTTAGTGAGCTCCTTTTTAAGAACTTCTGCAGGTAGTGAAGCATTATATTCTTTTTTAGCTTCCAGAATTACATTTGCATTTTCTGCCGTAGCAAAGCGTGGCGTTATAAAACCATATAGACTTTTAGAATTTTGAAGCGTTCTTGAACGGTCGATGTCTTTTGATTTTAGATAGGTCAACATCAACCCAATATTGAATCCACTATTTGCATTGCTCTTACTATTTACCCCAAGTACAGTGCCCGGAAAAACGGTCTCACCAACTACAACAGCGAAACTACCTTTCTTAAAACCTTTATAGGTTGCAATTGTACCGTCGGCATGCTCAATAACCAAATCATTGCTCTTGTTGGTGTAAGCCACATCATTAGAAATGTCATTCTCATGGAGATCCCTGATTTCTACCACAACCCCTTTTCTTACCGCTGTCACCGTATCCTGAAGCTTACTGTAGAAACGATAAACCTTCCAATCATCAGGGGCAGTATTTCCAAAATATTTAGCTCCCACAAATCCAGACTCAGCAACCATCACCTTTGATCCCACCTTATAAGGCAATACATAAATAAAATCAGCATCATACTTAGGTTCAAACTTTCCTCTTAAGTAAGTATAACTGTAGCCATAGCCAATGCTCTGCCCTGCATCTCTAGGCTTCAGGGTAAGCATATTCCCGGAGTACCCCTTAACAGTAAAATCCTGTTCATTTGAACCATCGGTATTGGTCAGGTCTCTAAATTTAACAAGAACCGTATAAGTACCCGGATCCGGTTTTTCATAAGACAATTCAACACTTTTATCGGTATTTACTTTGGTCGAGATCTTAACAGGGTTCTCCTGTGCGTTTACTTTGATTACACCAAGAGACAAGGAAAAGCCCAGAGCGGCTAATTTTATTTTATTGATCATTTTGAAAGACATAAATTCAATGCAAAATACAACATTTCTAATAAACTATCTAAAAAACGTATTTTATTTGCATTTGCCATTTCAATCCCTATATTTGCACTTCCTCGAGATGCTAGTCATTGTTGATAAGGAACTTAAGATAATATATGAAACACCTTTTGAACCATCATTTACATTTGCACCATCGCCAGTTGGCGATGTATATGTAATGTTTTGTACTTCAAAACTTGTTTCCGAAATATTTTCTTGTTCAATCAACAATTCAAAAAAAGCATAATTGAAAACACTTAAAATAGCTATCCAGAAATCGGGTAGGTTAAACGAAAAGTCAGTAGAAATTCTTAAAAATTGTGGTTTATCTTTCGAGAACTACAAGAGTTCATTAATATCAACCGTTACAAATTTCCCTTTAGAAATCCTCTTTCTAAGAGATGATGACATTCCTGAATATGTACAGGATGGAATTGCAGATTTGGGTATTGTTGGTGAAAACGTAATTGTTGAAGCCGGTGCCGAAGTAACCTATCTACAAAAACTAGGCTTTGGTAAATGTACTTTAAAAATTGCCATTCCTAACGAGAGTCAGATTACTGAAATTGCACAACTAAGTGGCAAAGCCATCGCTACCTCTTACCCGGTAATCCTTGAAAAATACCTGAAAGAAAATCATGTAAATGCAGAGGTTCGGACCATTTCCGGATCAGTTGAAATTGGCCCGGGACTTGGACTAAGTGATGCCATTTGCGACATCGTTTCTACCGGTGGAACTTTAAAAAGCAACGGACTAAAACCTTTCGCCGAAGTGATGAAATCCGAAGCTATTCTGATTGGAAAAGAAGGATCAGATCTGCTACCAGAAGTTCAGGAATTGTTACAAAGGATACGATCAGTACTACGTGCAAAAGAGACCAAATATGTAGTGCTTAACGTTGCAAAAACCAACCTCAAAAAAGTAGTGGATTTATTACCGGGTGTAAAAAGTCCGACTGTTGTTCCCTTGTTTGATGAGGACTGGGTTGCTGTACATTCGGTAATTGCAGAACACGATTTCTGGGAAAAAATCAACAGCCTGAAAGCTGCCGGCGCCCAGGGAATTGTAGTGATGCCTATTGAAAAAATCATTGCTTAAGCATGCTTATTTTAATAAAGAATTAGCACTTTTTGATCGAAAAAGACCAAAACCAGCATTAACCAATAGTTAAACTAAAAACATAAAATACTGAAACCCAAATTTATTTGAGCTTCATCACAACTAAAAATATAAGAACGCGATGAAAATCTACAGCTATAAGGATTTAACTAAACAGGAAGTTGAATCCATCTGTTTACGACAGTTGGAAGACGATGTAACCATCCATGAAAGGGTTAAAAGCATCGTTGACCGGGTTAAAACGGAGGGAGATCAGGCCTTGCTTGACTATGCACTTGCTTTCGATAAGGTGCAGCTTCAGCAGCTTTTTATAGAAAAGGAAGAAATCAAGAACATAGCCACTACTATACCGACCGAAGCTAAAGCGGCGATAGATACAGCCTACAGAAATATCAAAGCCTTCCATGCTTCACAAGCGTACAGAGAGGACAAAATAGAGACTATGCCGGGTGTCACCTGCTGGCGCGAAACCAGAGCCATAGAGCGCGTGGGTCTTTATATCCCCGGAGGGACGGCCGTTTTACCAAGCACTTTTTTAATGCTCGGTATCCCTGCAATCCTTGCTGGCTGCAAAGAAATAGTGGTTTGTTCTCCACCACAAAAAGATGGTAAAACCAATTGCTATCTGGCTTATGTAGCCGTACTGCTGGGTATTGAAAAGATATACCTTGTGGGCGGAGCACAGGCAGTTGCTGCCATGGCTTATGGAACGGAAAGCATACCGCAGGTCTACAAAATCTTTGGACCGGGTAACCGCTATGTAACTCAAGCTAAGCAATTGGTGCAATCTGCAGCAGGTACAGCGATCGATATGCCGGCAGGCCCATCAGAAGTTTTAGTACTCGCAGATGAGACTGCCAATTCGTCATACATTGCTTCAGACCTACTTGCTCAGGCAGAACATGGAGCTGATAGTCAAGCTATTTTAGTAGCCACTTCAAGTAAAATCATAACGGATACGCTTGCGCAAATTGAAGCGCAATTGAAAGAGCTACCTAGACAGGATATAGCTGCCCAGGCCATAAAAAATTCGTACGCAGTACTGGTTGATGACCTGGCACAGGGCATGGTATTTAGCAATATTTATGCACCTGAGCACTTGATCCTGTCTACCGATCGTTTTGAACAACTTATCCCACTAATCAGCAACGCAGGTTCAGTTTTCCTTGGAAATCTAACCCCTGAAAGCGCGGGAGATTATGCTTCCGGGACCAATCACACCTTACCTACAAGTGGCTTTGCAAAAGCCTATTCAGGTGTATCGTTGGATTCTTTTGTGAAAAAGATCACCTTTCAGCACATTACACCAAGAGGTTTAAGAAACATTGGAAACACCGTGGAAGTTCTTGCTAAAGCAGAAGAACTAATTGCACACAAGAATGCGGTAAGCATTCGTTTAAAATCGATTTAAAATGGATATCAATAAATTGCAAAGAGAAAACATCAAAAACCTTCGCCCCTACTCTACTGCGAGGGATGAATATAAAGGGCAAGCCAGTATATTTTTGGATGCCAACGAGAACAGTTACGGCTCGCCACTTTCTGAAAATTACAACCGTTATCCCGATCCGCTACAACTGGATTTGAAAGATGCCATTAGCAAAATAAAGGGTGTACCTATTGAAAATACTTTCCTTGGAAATGGCAGCGATGAGGCCATCGATCTTTTGTTCAGGGCATTTTGTGAACCCAAACAAGACAATGTCGTTATCCTTCCGCCAACCTATGGTATGTACGAAGTTTCGGCAAGCATTAACAATGTCGAAACACGCAAGGTAAACCTGCTTCCAAACTTTCAGTTAGATCTGGACGGCATTGCCGAAGCCATTGATGAAAATACCAAACTGATCTTCATCTGCTCGCCAAATAACCCTACCGGAAATTCGATTATACGCACTGATATTGAAACCGTACTGGCCAACTTTAAAGGGCTTGTGGTGATCGACGAGGCTTACATCAATTACGCTAAACAACGGACTTTTATTAAAGAGCTAACCGAATATCCTAACCTGGTTGTTTTACAAACTTTTTCAAAAGCCTGGGGACTAGCTGCACTTCGCTTAGGAATGGCCTTTGCTGCCCGACCGGTAATTGACGTTTTGAACAAGGTAAAACCTCCATACAACATCAATCAAGCTACGCAAGACATTGCTTTAAAAGCCTTGGAGAACATTGAGCAGGTAAATGAATGGATAAAAATCACGGTTGCTGAAAGAGAAAACCTAAGTAATGAGCTAGCCGCCCTTCCTATTGTTAAAAAGGTATACCCTTCCGATGCCAATTTTATACTAATCGAGGTAGATAATGCGTTAAAAACTTATAACGCTTTGGTAGATGAAGGTATCATCATCAGAGACCGCTCTAAGGTGACGCTGTGCGAAGGATGTCTACGTATCACTATCGGAACCCAAGAAGAGAACAAAACACTCTTAAAAGCGCTTAAAAACATTCAATAAACCAACCAAACCTAAATCATGAAGAAAGTATTATTTATAGATAGAGACGGAACTCTGATTACCGAACCGGAGGATGAACAGGTGGACTCCTTTGCCAAATTGGAGTTTTATCCTAAAGCACTTCATTACCTTGCAAAAATTGCGAAGGAACTGGATTATGACCTGGTGATGGTTACCAATCAGGATGGTCTTGGAACAGATTCACATCCGGAAGAAAACTTCTGGCCTGTTCATAACTTCGTGCTAAAGACTTTTGCGAGTGAAGGTGCTGAATTTAGTGAGGTGATCATTGACAAGACTTTTGCACATCAAAACGCACCTACCCGTAAGCCTAATACGGGTTTACTGCAACATTTTTTAGCTGAAGGTTACGACCTTAAAAACTCTTTCGTAATTGGTGACCGCATCAATGATTTGATTCTTGCCAAGAATTTAGGTGCTAAGGCGATTTGGATTCGCAACAATGATCTGTTAGGCGCCAGTGAGGTATTGGAAAAAGCAGATACACTGGGCGATGTCATCGCTTTACAAACGCAGGACTGGGTAGACATTTACACCTTTTTAAGAGCTGGAAGTCGTGTGGTAGCACATGAACGCAATACCAATGAGACCAAAATCAGCATCAACATTGATCTGGATGGGACAGGTAAAGCTGATATCCATACGGGATTAAACTTCTTCGACCATATGCTGGATCAGATTGCCCGTCACGGTAGTATTGATTTAAAAATTAAAACGGTGGGCGATTTGCATATTGACGAGCACCACACCATTGAAGATACCGGAATTGCTTTAGGCGAGGCCTTTGCAAAAGCCATTGGTAATAAACTGGGCCTGGAGCGTTATGGTTTCTGCCTCCCTATGGACGATTGTCTGGCACAGGCAGCCATCGATTTTGGCGGTCGCGCCTGGTTAGTTTGGGATGCTGATTTTAAACGTGAAAAAGTAGGTGATATGCCAACAGAAATGTTCTACCACTTTTTTAAATCATTTAGTGATGCGGCCAAATGCAACCTGAACATTAAAGCTGAAGGTGATAACGAACATCATAAAATTGAAGCTATATTTAAGGCCTTTGCAAAAGCAATAAAGGTAGCAGTTAAACGTGACCCGGATAAGTTAGTCTTACCAAGTACAAAAGGAGTTTTATAAGAGCAAAGATTAAGGAACAAGGATAAAAGAACTTTCTCCTGGCTCCCTACTCTAAAAATTTAAAAAAATGATTGGAATTGTAAATTATGGGGCCGGCAATATCTTTTCACTGACATCGGCATTGGATAGATTGAGCATCCCCTATGGAATGGTGAACACAGAAGCTGATTTGGCACTCTATACACACATCATCATTCCCGGTGTAGGACATGCCGGTGCAGCCATGAAAAAACTGGAACAAACCGGATTGGTTGCCCCCATTAAAGCACTAAAAAAACCCGTATTGGGTATATGTGTAGGTATGCAACTGCTAACTGAACATTCGGAAGAAGGAAATGCCGATTTGATGGGTATTATACCTATACAGACGAGGTTATTTGATAAAAATCAGGGAATTAAAATCCCGCATATGGGCTGGAATAACATCAGCCATAAAAACAATTTGTTATTTGAAGGTGTTAAAAGTGGTACACAATTTTATTTCGTGCATTCGTACTTTATTGAATATAACGCTACTTTTGACATCGCGACTGCGAACTATGGAATGCCATTTTCGGCAGCAGTACAAAAAAATAATTTCTATGGCGTACAGTTCCACCCAGAGAAATCTGGTAGCGCCGGAGAGCGTTTATTAAAGAATTTTTCAAACTTAAAACAATAAAATGTACATTATTCCTGCAATTGATATTTTAGATGGAAAGGTTGTCCGACTAACAGAAGGTGACTATAATCAGAAAACAGTATACGATGTTTCCATCGCTGAAATGATAGAGACCTACCGGTCTAATGGCACAGAATTTATACATATCATTGATTTGAACGGCGCCAAAGGTGATTTTAGTAACCAGGCTGCTTTATTTGAGGTGATTAAAAAAACGGATATGCGCGTACAATATGGTGGCGGTATCCGTACCATTAAGCAAGTTACCGATTTATTAGATGCCGGTATTCACCGCGTAATTGTAGGCACGCAGGCCATTACCAATCCTGATTTCTTACAAGAACTAAGTACCGAGGTTGGTAAGAAATACGATTATGCAAACCGCATTGTTATTGCGATTGATGTACTTGATGAGGTGATCAAATATTCAGGATGGATGGAAAGCTCGCCTATAAAACTGATGGATTACGTTGATAAATGTCTGCAATTGGGCTTTTTCAGGTTCCTATGTACCGACATCAACAAAGACGGTAAACTGGGCGGTGCAGCGATGGACTTATACAGAAAACTGTTGGAGCATTCTCCATTTATTAAACTGATCGCATCTGGCGGCGTAAGTTCTATGGCTGACATTGAAGAATTGGCTACTCTTGATATCCGTTCTGTAGTAGTTGGTAAAGCTATTTATGAAAACAGAATTTCCATTGATGATATCAAAAAATGGAATTTAAAGCAAATGACCTCTTTATAGCCCGATGCTGAGTAAACGTATTATTCCGTGTCTGGATGTAAAAGACGGGCGAACGGTTAAAGGAGTAAACTTTGTTGACCTGAAGGATGCCGGCGACCCGGTAGAACTGGCCTGGCAATATGCACAACAAGGTGCTGACGAACTGGTTTTTCTGGACATTACAGCGACCCACGAACGCAGAGGAACAACCATTGAGATGGTAAAATCTGTTGCCAGACAATTGAACATCCCTTTTACTATTGGTGGTGGGATTACCTCTGTTGCGGATGCTGAAGCGCTATTAAACTCAGGTGCCGATAAAATCAGCATCAACTCCGCTGCAGTAAGAAACCCGCAGTTGATTGAGGATTTGGCAAAAGCTTTTGGAGTGCAATTTGTAGTACTTGCAGTTGACACTAAACTGGTTGATGGTAGGAATATGGTACATTTAAAT
This sequence comes from Candidatus Pedobacter colombiensis, assembly GCA_029202485.1. NCBI lineage: Bacteria > Pseudomonadati > Bacteroidota > Sphingobacteriia > Sphingobacteriales > Sphingobacteriaceae > Pedobacter > Candidatus Pedobacter colombiensis. Next base: position 3,842,110 of record CP119313.1, read on the forward strand.
GGCGGCCGTTTAATTACCGAACTGGAAACGGAAGACTGGATCCTTAAAGCTGAAAGCTTAGGTGCCGGAGAGATATTATTGACCTCAATGGATCATGATGGTACAAAGAATGGGTTTGATTGCCTGCTACTGGATAAGATAGCCCGATCTATCAATATCCCTGTTATCGCATCTGGTGGTGCAGGAAAGGTTGAGCATTTTACAGAGGTATTTTTACAAACCGGAGTAGATGCAGCATTGGCGGCTTCAGTTTTTCATTTCGGTGAAATCCCTATTCCGCTTTTAAAAGAAGAATTAAAAAAACACAACATACCGGTAAGGTTATGAAGATAGATTTCGAAAAAACACAGGGTTTGGTACCTGTAATTATACAGGATGAGCAAACCCTGGAGGTTTTAATGCTGGGTTATATGAACCAGGAGGCATGGGATAAAACACAGGCCGAAGGTAAGGTAACCTTCTTTTCGCGCAGCAAAAACCGCTTGTGGACTAAAGGTGAAGAGAGTGGCAACTTCCTTTTTGTAAAGGAAATGCACATTGATTGTGATAATGATACGATATTGATTAAGGCAACACCGGTCGGCCCTACTTGTCATACCGGTTCCCGCAGCTGCTTTAAAACTGACTACAACCAGAACTTTATTTTTGAACTGGAACAAATCATTAAAGACAGGTACGAAAACCCTTCCCAGGAATCGTATGTAAATAAACTGCGTAGCAAAGGGCTAAACAAAATAGCGCAAAAAGTTGGTGAAGAAGGTGTGGAAACAGTTATTGCTGCGCTGAATGAGACTGATGTTGATTTTGTAAATGAAAGCTCTGACTTGATATTTCACTTGCTGGTATTGTTAAGGGAAAAAGGAAAAACCCTTGCAGATATTGGTTTGAATTTAGAAGGTAGACACAAGAAATAATTTCAGTAAACACAATGGCCTTTGATTCATGGGCCATTGTGTTTACTAAAAAACCTTAATTGGAAGTTACAACCTTAGTATTCGCAACTGTACTTTGCATTTTTAGAACTTTAGCCCCCCGCAAATTAACTGAGCCATTAATTCCAATATTAAAATTGGCTTCGTTAATTGTACTGTTAAAAGGCAATATCAACTCTGCCTTACCTGCATATTTATCTCCACCTACAATCGCATTTAGCGTACCTACCCGGACATTCTCAAAATAGAATTCAGTATCAGCAGCTACCTTTAACGCTAATTTTGATAAATTAAAGCCTTTAAGTCTCATTTTGCTCGCACTCACAGCAGCATCTCTTTTCGGATCTGTATGTGTAGCAACAATTCGCTTCATGTCTTTGGTAATCAGGATTAAAAAGACATCTTTATTATTTGGTGCTTTGGTTTCATCTGCAAAACCTAGCTTAAGGCTATCCCCAACAGCAATAAGCTTAATCTTATCCTTCAATGCTTTTGCCACCCATAAACCTTCCTTAGTCCCATATTCAATCTGGATACTGATATGATTTGCGGATTGCAGATCTATTGCTCTAATACCTGCAATAGCTACATAGTCCATATCGTAGAACCGCCCTCTGTAACTCTTACTTTCATAAAGTGCCTTCAGTTTAAAATTATAAAGTATTAAGGACCCAAAAATAATCGATACAGTTAACAGGATTATTTTATTGCTTGTTTTCATCATTTATTGGATTATCGTTAAGTAACGTAAAAGTTTTAAAACGGGATTCTATTTCTTCCATACTAATCCCCAATAAGCATAGATTTTTAAAAAACGTATTCAATTCCTGCCCCAGAAAACGTTCTTTGCGATAAGCTTTAATTTTTAGTTTCGCCTGGCCATCGACAAAAAAACCAATACCCCGCTTGTTCTGAATAATTTCCTTGCTCTGTAAAAATTCATAGGCACGCATCACGGTGTTTGGATTGACTTGGAGTTCTACTGCAAGATCGCGAACTGAGGAAATCTTTTCATTTAGCGCCCACTTACCCAGCAGAATATTCTCCCCTGCATAATCTGCAATTTGTAGATAGATCGCCTCATTCTCCCTGAAATCCATTTTATATTTGTTTTTCTTTAAGTTTAAAATAAGCTGCAGCCCAGAGTAAGAAAGTACTGATCCATCCTATTGACGTCGCCAATATCCGCCTCAAGGTTCCGTCTTCCAGATCATAATCAGAAAGTCCTTCCCGGATAGAAATTTGTGTAAATGGTAAGTGCGTCGTCGCATTTCCACCTATCAGCAAATGAGCTAAACCCAGATTAAAAAGTACCAGTGCGATCACGAAACCTAACAACAACAACAGCCCCTTCACAATATCATAATTATAATAAGTTGCTGCACTTAGAAAATATAGTGCATGAAGAAAACTGAAGCATAAAAACACATCGTAAGGAGGTATATAGCTGGAAGTCAAATCAATCATTGGTGTAGCAAACACCGAATTTCTGTTAATCACACTAAGAACGGTCATATCTACTGCATAAAAACAAACAATAAGCACCAACTGAAATATCAAAAAAGTATAAATCCAGTTAACTAAAAACCGTTCAAAACTCGACACAGGAAGCGTGAGCGTAGAAATGGCCTTATTTTTATCTCTAAGATTAACAAATGCAGACACGTTGCAGAAGATAGCACCACCACTAATTAAAAAAGACCAAAAGATATGCTCCTGAGTACGGACACCAAAATCCTCAAAACAAGCGGAATAACTCATAACACCTACCAAAAAACCGATCAATAGCACGACATTAGCTAAATAGATTTTATAAGTCTCCTTACTATGCTTGTTAAACAGCCATATAAAACGCTGCAAATTAAAAATATTGTTCATGTGTCGTTATTTTAAAGCTTCAATTAAAGCGTGATTGGATAATATTAGTCCATTAAAAAGTAATTCAATATCTACCTTCCCTGATTCTAGATCTGGATAAGCACTGATTGTATTTACCCCTATACCATCAGCCTGATACAAAATCCAATCAGGTTCCGCCTGTGCTGCTGTACTAAATCGAATCTTTTCAGAAATCTGATCCAAAGAAAGGTTGAGTAGAACCTCCTGCTCATGTAAGACAATTAAACTATCGATTAAATTCTCCAAATCCCTTACCTGATGGGTAGAGATAATAATACATCTTTCATCGGTTAAAGCAGAAGCTATAATTTTACGGAACTGAGCTTTAGAGGGGATGTCCAAGCCATTGGTCGGCTCATCCATAATAACCAATGTCGTATTTGTAGCCAGACCAAAAGCAATCATTGCCTTCTTCTGTTGCCCCAGTGATAAGCTTTTAAACATGCTATTATCTGGCACCTCAAATTCGTTCAGTATTTTAAAAAACTGATCCCGGTTAAACCTGGGATAAAAATGGGCTGTGTTTTCCATGTACTTGATCACCGTTGCATCCGGCAAATACAATTCTTCAGGAATAAAAAACAACTCTTGTAAAAAAGAGGGTAGCCGATCGGAAGCATTATAGCCATTCACCAAACAGCTCCCTTCATTGGGATAAACAAGTCCGACCAGATTTTTTAACAATGTTGACTTTCCTGCCCCATTCTTCCCTAGCAAACCATAAATATGGCCAGCCTCCAATTTCAAATTCAGGTTCTTAAACAGCAATGATTTTTTACTGTAGCCAAATGTTAAATTAGATAATTCTATCATGTTAAAGCGTTTTAGTGTATTAGTTACTTAATACACCACAAATCTATTGAAGTATTTCTCTTTTCCAATTTTATTTTAAAATAATTTTACAAAACACCTTACATGTAGGCATTAAATTATTCAGCATCTTTGCCTAAAGCAATTCTCATTCTCTTATGATTACACATCTCCATACCCTTAGCGGACACCAGAACCCAATTTATGCTTTGGCCAACTCTAATCAAAAAGATGCCTTCTTTAGTGCCGGTAATGATAAAGGTGTGGTAGAATGGTCGTTGAATACCATGTCTTTTGTAAAGGTAATTTTACCTGTGCAAAGCTCCGTTTATGCTTTACATACTTATCAAGACTTACTTTTTGTGGCACAAAGAAGCGGGTTAATCCTGGTCTTTGATTTATTGGAGCAGAAAGTAAAAGCGACATTAAGCTATCACCAAAAAGGTGTTTTTGATGTAAAGACTATTGCTCATAAGCATGAAATCATAAGTACCGGAGAAGATGGTACTGTGGCAGTATGGTCTTTAGAAGACTTTACACTACTATATAATTTCCAGGTACTACAAAATACAGTGCGGACAATTGCTCTGAGCAATGATGAAAAAGAAGTAGCATTAGGCTGTAAGGATGGCATCATCAGGATATACAACTCTGATGATTACACCCTGATTAAAGAGCTTGAAGGACACAAATTTGCGGTTACAGCTTTACAATACGCGCCTAATGGCACTTACTTGATTTCGGGTAGCAGAGATGCACAACTAAAAGTATGGAGCTTGCCAGATTACATATTGAGCAATAGTGTACCCGCCCACATGTTTAGTATCTACGGTATTGTGTTTCACCCTACACTACCCTATTTTGCAACCTGCAGTCAGGATAAAAGTATTAAACTATGGGATAGCAAAAGTTTTAAACTCTACAAAATACTCAGTTTAGAAAAAAACACTCCAGGTCATTTTCATTCTATCAATAAAATGATCTGGAGTGCTGATGGCAAATATCTGATTTCGACAGGTGATGACAGACAAGTAATGATATGGGAGTTTACTTTATAGCTACCCTTTCATATCCTCCCTACCATAAAATACCGGAAAATACATCATTTCGGCTTTGGCCGGATTTAGGACATAATTACCAGAATACCTTGGCATCAATTGCACTGTGAAAGTATAACTTCCCTTTTTTAACCTGGTACAGAAAATTGATGTTTTGTGTTTAAAGTACTCCCTATGTGTTTCCACTCCCCAAAAGCTTTGCATTTTATTCTCATAAGAACAACCTGCCGGGATAGGGCAACAAATCGTTAATTCCATCAAACTAATACAATTAAATCAGCAACTCAACGTCACGAAAGTTAAACTAAGTTAAAAACAGCCCTAAATAAGGCGCTTTACAATTCTTAGATTGTGGGTATACCTACCCAGTTCAGCGTTATAAATCCCCTGGTTATCCATCGGATCTATTCTTACTTTTCCTGAAGCATGGATGATTTCTCCCGAATTCAACATTATCCCTACATGGGTAATACGTCCTTCGCTATTATCGAAAAAAGCTAAATCACCAGTCTTTACTTCTGGTAAAAAATCCACCACAGTACCCTGCTCTGCTTGTTGCCACGCATCCCGCAACAACTTTATACCATTTAATTTAAATACATTTTGAACAAAGCCAGAGCAATCTATACCAAATATGGTTCGGCCACCCCATAAATAAGGCGCATTTTGAAAAAATTTAGCTGTAGTTACAAGTTCCTCCGCCGATGTATTCGATTCTATCACCTTTGGCGAAAAAGCAATTTCATATTTCTCGTCCCCAAGATAACAACACCCATCGGCATAAGCCGGTAAATTGCTACCTGCAGAAAGGTAATATTTACTACCATCAGCAGCAATAATAGTATTTGCAACCTGCGCTGGAGCCAGGTGATCACAGTGTTGGTTTTTCATAAACTGTTCATGATTTAAGCTACCTAGCTGCTTATAATCCATCCAACCATCGTAACCATCATAACCATTGCGTATCAGCCACCATTTCTCCGTTTTTTCAAGTATTACTACATGATCACCAAACAGAAGCTGAGATACAATCTCGGCTTTATCCGACTGCCCTGCTCTTAAAGGCGCTACAGCTACCCTGCAAATACCAAACTGTTGTTCCATAATGATAAAATCAATGCTATAAAAATAAACTTTTATGGTGTTAATTTGTTACTTTCATGGGCATCATTTATTTTTAATTGCAACGATTGATTCAAATGATGACATAATATTAACCTTTTAAGATAAACACCATGAACCTCAAAAAGATTTTAATTGCCGTAGATAATAGCACCTGTTCAGAAAAAGCAGCCAAAACGGGCTATGAATTGGCAAAAACCTTTGGTGCGGAGGTTGCACTGGTTAACATTATCGAACCTATCCCGGCCAACATTAATCCGGATCTGACCCTCGCTCCCGTTTTTTTAGAAGCCTACGACAACAGTGAAGAAAATAGTCACGTGCTATTAAAAGAAATAGAAACGAAATTTGGCCTGGGAATAGCAACCTCCTATTTTAGTGTAGTTGACAGTGCTGCGCATGGAATTATTAAGCAGTCTGACGAGTGGGGTTCGGATCTGATTGTGATTGGAACTTACGGCCGTACTGGCATCTACCATTTTTTGATGGGAAGCGTGGCAGAACATGTTGCCAGAAAATCTGCTTGTCCAGTACTGATCATTCCGAATAAATACGAAGAAAAGGCTTAACAAAATAAGCGGCCATAATTACTGGGGCCTTGCCGGGGCATTACCGGGGTGTTGCTGGGGCCTTGTCGGGGCCATTGCCCTACCAAAGCCTTACCACCAACGCAGCAAAACATAAAAAAAGCCAACCCCTTATAAGAGTTGGCTTTTTATTATAGTCTTGTAGAATTAGTTTTCCTGATGTAACCAGGCTTTTTTAGCCAAAAGTTCTTCTTCAGTTTCACGTACATCTTCATCATCAACGCAACAGTCTACAGGGCATACCGCTGCACACTGAGGCTCATCATGAAAGCCTTTACATTCCGTACATTTATCGGAAACAATATAATAAATTTCGTCAGACAATGCATCCTGTGCACTTTCCGCGTCCATTTCTTTACCTCCAAAATCAATAATACCATTTAAGTTGGTACCATCTGAAAATCTCCAGGCTGTGCCTGCATCATAAATTGCATTATTTGGGCATTCAGGCTCACATGCTCCGCAGTTAATGCATTCGTCTGTTATTTTAATAGCCATGTCTTCGTCTATATCTATTGCTAAGTTTAACTTTGCAACAGCAAATATAACACATAAACTTTAAAATCATTGGAATTATGCCAATCCTTAATAGCGAAAAATTAATTATTGCATTTAAAAAGCTAAGCGACTTCATCGTTGAACCTGGCGAAGCATTTAAAAATCTAATCTTATCTGCATCAAATAACAATGCATGGTTTACTGTGGCTGAGGTACAAAAAGCTTTACATGCATTGCATCAGATGCTCAATCAACAAGATCTTGAAACCTGGTTTAAAAGCATTAGGGTAAGTGATACGCCAAAAAAAGTCGGTTTAATCCTGGCTGGTAATATACCACTGGTTGGCTTTCACGATGTGATTTCTGTGCTCGCCACTGGAAATATCGCTTTAATTAAACTATCCTCTGCCGATGACAAATTGCTACCTGCCTTACTTACTGAGTTAATTAAGATTGAACCTTTGCTGGCAGACCACATTGTGTATGTTGACCGATTGAAGGATTTTGATGCTGTGATTGCAACGGGAAGTAACAATACATCAAGATATTTTGATTATTATTTTGGTAAAGGACCAAATATTATCAGAAAAAACAGAAATAGTGTTGCTGTAATTACCGGAAATGAGCGTAAGGAAGAGTTAGCGCTTTTAGGACATGATATATTTGATTACTTTGGTTTAGGCTGCAGAAATGTCTCTAAATTGTATATTCCTGAAGATTATGATATCAAAAACTTTTTTGAACCTATAGGGAATTTCAAAGACATCATTAATCATTTTAAATACAACAACAACTACGATTATAACAAATCTATTTATCTGGTAAACCTAAAGCATCATTACGACAATGGCTTTTTATTGTTAACCGAAGACGAAAGTCTTTCCTCACCGCTAGCTGTTTTATATTATGAAACATATACAAATCTTGAACAACTGGAGGAACTGCTCAGAAATAAAGCTGAGGATATTCAATGTATAGTTAGTAATGCTCCATTAAAACTGGATACAGCAATATTGGCTTTTGGGCAAAGCCAGAGGCCAAAGCTGTGGGACTATGCAGATAATGTAAATACAATAGATTTTCTAAACTCACTATAACGTACATGCCTTGTTTCTCATTTTGAAACACTATTTTTGAGCGATGTATGTTATTAAAGTAAAAGGCATTGCCAAGATTCCGGATTATGTGCAGTTAAGGGACGATAAATTTACCCTACTGGCTTATTTTAGAGTCGACAGACCAGATAAATCGCTAGACAAGCTTGGCTTAAGCGATAAGTTACCATACATTATGAATTTTGTAAATGATTTGCCTTTTGGACAAATTGCTAAATTAGATATCTAAACATGACAGAGAGCACAGTTATAAATTTAAAAAATGTAGATGTATTTCAGCAAAAGCATCTGGTTTTGTCGAACGTAAATCTAAATATCGATAAAGGTGAATTCGTTTTTTTAATTGGTCAGACGGGTTCTGGAAAGAGTAGTTTGCTAAAAATCATTTATGGCGATCTTCACATTGGTAATGGTGATGGACAAATAGCTGGTTTTGATTTAAAAAAACTGAGTAATAAGGAGGTGCCCTTTTTACGCAGAAAATTGGGTATTGTATTTCAAGACTTCCAGCTGCTAACAGACAGGACTATTGATAAGAACCTTGAGTTTGTACTTAAAGCTACAGGTTGGACAGACAAGAACCTAATTAGTGAGCGAATTAAAGACGTGCTTGAAAAAGTTGGCCTGCGCTCTAAAATTAAAAAAATGCCTCATGAACTTTCAGGTGGTGAACAACAACGTGTAGTTATTGCACGTGCACTATTAAACAATCCTGAAATTATTCTGGCTGATGAACCAACGGGAAATTTAGATCCTGATACTTCTGAAGAAATTGTAATGCTACTGAAGCAGATTAGTCAGAGTGGAACTGCTGTTTTAATGGCTACACACGATTATCACATCATCAGAACATTCCCATCACGGATTATAAAATGTGAGAGCGGTATAATTCATGAAGACGCGCAGATTGTTTAGTACAATTTCTGACAAAATTTTCTGATTCGGCCATTCTGTTCCAAGTTTCCCGATTAAAACTGACAGCATGACGGATATTTCCTATTGGCAAACCTTTTGAGTTTATAACCAAAAATTCTACTATACTATGTTTAGCAAGAAGAAAAAACACGATAATAAAGAGACAAATATGCAAAATCAAGATGCTGCAGCAGAAAGTCATGCTGAAGAACAATTGATAGAAAATGCTAAAGAAGCGAATACTGAAGCTCCTATTGAACAAGAAGCAGCTGCAGAAACCGCACCTGAACCAACAGCAGAAGAAAAACTGCAACAAGAAAATGCTGCTTTAAATGACAAATATCTGCGTCTGTTTGCAGAGTTTGACAATTATAAACGTCGTACACAAAAAGAACGTGTAGAGCTGTTACAAACAGCAGGTAAAGATGTGATTGTTTCTTTATTGCCTTTGTTGGATGATTTTGACAGGGCGAATAAAGCAATGGAAAATGCTACAGATATCGCTTCGATCCGTGAAGGTGTAAATCTGGTGCATACCAAATTAAAAAGTACATTGGCCCAAAAAGGTCTTAAAGAAATAGAAAGTATCGATACTCCATTTGATACGGATTACCATGAGGCCATTACTAAAATCCCTGCTCCAACTGAAGAAATGAAGGGAAAAGTAATAGACGAATTGGAAAAAGGATATACCTTAAATGACAAAGTTATACGCTTTGCTAAAGTTGTAGTAGGTAGTTAATATTTATGAGCAAGAGAGATTATTATGATGTGCTTGGTGTATCCAGAAACACATCTGCTGACGAGATTAAAAAGGCTTACCGTAAACTAGCCATTAAGTATCACCCGGACAAAAACCCGGATGATAAATCAGCCGAAGATAAATTTAAAGAGGCGGCTGAAGCTTATGAGATTTTAAGTAATCCTGAAAAAAAACAGCGTTATGACCATTATGGCCATGCTGGTGTTGGCGGTGCTTCTGGAGGCGGATATGGTGGTGGCGGAATGAACATGGAAGATATCTTTAGCCAGTTTGGAGATATATTCGGTTCTGGAGGCGGTGGCAGTCCTTTTGAAAGCTTCTTTGGCGGTGGCCAGCAGTCACGCAGTGGCCGACGTGTTGTAAAAGGCACCAATCTGCGCATTAAAGTAAAACTTACGCTCGAAGAAATTGCCAATGGCACTGAGAAAAAGATAAAAGTAAACAAACAGATTGTCTGCAAAACCTGTGATGGTACCGGTGCTAAAGACCGCTCGTCGGTAAGTACTTGTAAAACCTGTGGTGGTAGTGGCGCTGTACGCAGAGTAACCAATACCATTTTGGGACAAATGCAAACGACATCTACCTGCCCTACCTGTAATGGAAGCGGATCTCAGATCACAGCAAAATGTGGTTCATGTCATGGTGAAGGTATTGTGAGAGGCGAAGAAACCATTACTATTAATATCCCTGCAGGGGTAAGTGATGGCATGCAATTGAGCATGAGCGGAAAAGGAAATGCAGCTCCTAGTGGCGGTATTCCAGGCGATCTGATTATACTGATTGAAGAAATCCCTCACGAAAGTCTGAAACGCGAAGGAAACAATGTTGTTTATGACTTACATGTTTCTATTGTTGATGCGGCTTTAGGTTATAGTGCTGAAGTACCGACTATTGATGGCAAAGCCAAAATCAAAATTGAACCGGGTACTCAAAGCGGGAAGCTATTACGCTTAAAAGGAAAAGGTATTCCTGAAATCAACTCTTATCATCGTGGTGATGAAATCATCCACGTAAATATATGGACACCTAAAATTTTAAGTTCAGAGGAAAGGAGCATTTTAGAGAGACTGAGAGACTCTCCAAACTTCAAACCTCAACCAGGTAAGAATGACAAGAGTTTCTTTGAGAAAATGAAAGAATATTTCGAATAATAAAAGGCCGCTTAATTGCGGCCTTTTTTACACCCTAAAATTTAAATATGATTGCTGCTATTATTGATCTTGGCACAAATACTTTTCACCTTATCATTGCCGAAATATCGGCCACTGGGGTAAATGTATTATTCAAGACAAATGAACCGGTTAGGTTAGGCCAAGGACGCATTAATGAAAATATTATTGTTCCTGAAGCTTTCGAAAGAGGTATCGCAACGCTTAAGGATTTTAAGCAGGAAATCATAAAACATCAGGTTGATGTAGTTAAAGCTACTGCAACATCAGCGGTCCGCAGCGCGGCCAATGGAGTCGACTTTGTCAATGTTGCAAAAACGGATGCCGGAATTGACATCAAAGTAATCAGTGGAGATCAGGAAGCTAGCTATATTTTTAAGGGGGTGAAAGCTACTGGTGCAATACAGACCACCTCATTGATTATGGACATTGGTGGTGGAAGTACTGAGTTTATAATAGCGAATGCCGATGGGATACTTTGGAAAGCGAGTTACAACATTGGTGCAGCCCGTTTAACTCAGGCTTATTTCCATTCCGATCCAATTAGTCAGGCAGATCAATCGGCTATTCTAGATCATTTAAAAGATACGCTACAAGAGCTGGAAGCAGCTTGTGCTATCTATAAACCTCAACACCTTGTAGGATCTGCTGGCGCCTTCGAAAGCTTTACAGGCATGATTGATCCCAGTATTGATTTAAACACTGTTAAATCAGCCCCTATTGATCTTAATAGTTACCACAAGCTTGCAGCTTCATTAATTGCTTCGACTCATGCAGATCGGGAAATCATGCCTAATCTGATTGCCCTACGGGTAGATATGATTGTTATCGCAGCTTTAATCACTAATTATGTAATCGCTAATTGTGGGATCAAAACCATAAGCCTTTCTACTTACGATTTAAAGATGGGTGTTTTGTATGAACTTGTATCATCTCATACAGAAAGATAAATAAACAGTAAAAGCGACTATTGAGTCGCTTTTACTGCCATTACATAGCCGGAGTCGTAGTCGCTGGCTTTTTTTCTTTCATGCCTTTTTTCATATGTTTTTTCATGTGTCCTTTGTTCTCCATTTTCCAGGCTTCATATTTTTGTTTTTGAGGCTCGGTTAACTCGTTAGTGATTTTCTCTTCAGCTTCACCATGAATTCTCTTCATTTCAGCCATTTTAGCTGTATTATCATTCATATTTTCCTTACGTGCAGTAGCCATCGCCATCTCCTCATTCAAATAAATATCCTCGATCCTGGTTCTTTGATCTTTGTTCAAATCAAGCCTTTTGGATAACCTTTCAGCACTCATTTTGGCCCTTGCTTCGGGACTAGCCATTTTTTTATGGCCACCACTTTGTGCCTGTGCGAGTGTTATCATACTAAATAACAATACGCAAACAATCAATAACTTTTTCATCTGATTTTAATTAGTTTTTGAAATCCATAGTATACCATATAACTATTTCAATCTCAAAACATAGCAGCTGACCTTTTGTTTTGTTCTTTTGAAAATTAGAAAAACCAGATAAAATCAAGCCATCAAAGCTCAGATAAGGCTTTGTATAGTTTTTCAGTAGGCAGCCCCATTACATTGGTATAAGAACCAATGATCTTTTCTACTGCAACTAATCCAATCCATTCCTGTATCCCATAAGAACCTGCCTTATCATAGGGATTGTGATTACTTACATAATATTCAATCTGATCAGCAGAAAGCGTATTGAAAACTACTTCAGTTAAATCATAAAAAGAATGCATTTTACCGGCATAACTTAAACTCACACCTGTGTACACCTGATGTACGGATCCTGAAAGTTTAGTAAGCACTGCAATAGCTTCAGCTTTGTCAGCCGGTTTACCCAAAATCTCACCGCCATAAGCCACAATCGTATCAGCAGTGATCACAATGCTATCAGCACTTACATCAGTAAAAGCAGCAGCCTTTTTTTCAGCAATGTAAACAGCTATTTCTGCCGGAGTTAAGCCTTCCGGATAACTTTCATCCACATCCTTCAATACCACTTTAAAATCTAATCCCATGGCCTTAAGTAGTTCCTGACGACGTGGTGATTTTGAGGCAAGAATAATAGGGAGTTTTTGCTGAAACATGATGCTTATTTTTATTTGGTAATGGTAAGGTCCATTACATTTGGGGCGAAAATAATAAAAGCGACCTTAAGTCGCCTTCATTATTTATAATATTTTAAAGATTACTGGCCACCGCCGCCGCCACCTTGACCTCTACCACCACCTGCACCGCCTGCTCTCATATTTTTCATCCGCTCCTCTTTATAGGCTACATAAGCTTTTTTCTGATCATCATTTAATAAAGCATTGATTTTAACATCGTTTTCTTCGTTAATAGTTTTCACTTTAGCCATCATTCCTTCCCTATCGCCTTTACTTTCTTCACGCACTTTATTCATAGATTTTGCTTGATCTAAAAGGATAGCTTTAACTTTTGAAGTTTGGTCATCGCTAAGGTTTAACTTTTTAGTCAGTTGAGCAGCGCCCTTTTCGGCTCTTTCTTCAGGAGTTGGCATTTTACGTTCGCCATCTTGTGCTTTTGCAAATGTCATTACACTAAATAACAGTCCGCAGATAATCAGTACTTTTTTCATCAGTTTATATTTTGTTTAAAGGTTATGAGCTATTGTAAGCTCAGCTATTAGAGACGGCAAAGCCCAAATAGGTTTAACCTATTTATGTAACATAATTGTTGCAATGAAAAATATTGATTATTTGCCCGAATCGGCAGCGGATGGATTCTCGTCAAACCACTTTTGTTGTACTTTAAGTACCTTTTCTATGATGTCTCTTACAGCAGTTTTACCACCGGTATAAGGAGAAATATATTGTGAGATCGCTTTAATTTCAGGAACGGCATCAGCCGGACAGGTTGCAATACCTACCAGCTGCATAATTTTAAGATCGGGAATATCATCCCCCATGTAAAGCACTTCGGAAGCATTGATATTGTATTGGGCACATAAACTGTTGTAGACCGCAACCTTATCAGAAACACCTAAAAAAATATTGTTTATACCAAGGCCTTCAAATCGTTTCTGCATAGCCTCGCCTTTGCCACCGGATATAATACAAACATGATAACCTCTTTTCACAGCAAGCTGAAGTGCATAGCCATCTTTGATATTAAATGTTCGTAAAAACTCGCCCGAGTCAGACGCGATGATATCACCGTTAGTTAATACACCATCAATATCAAAGATGAGGGTTGTAATGTGCTTTAGTTGCTCAAGAAACATCCGTTTATTTCTGGTTATCTCTCCATTCGTAAACCCAGGCCGACTGGATTTGCTCCAGATGTCCTTCATTACTTTCTTCTTTTGTTCCTTTAAAATTAGGCAACGACAATATCCATTCTAATAGCTCCGTGAAACGGATACGATATATTTTGGCTTCATTAAAATCATCACCAAATTTCTCATATAATTCCTGAGCAATATCTTCATGGTCGTTCCAATATATTGGGAGGGCAAACTTATCTTGCATGTTTTTCTATTTATATTTTATAATTAATGGCCTAAAAATTCCGACTGATCCGGGATGGTAACTTCAATATCACCATCAATCACCACACACTGGCAGCCTAAACGGGAAGTGATTCTTGGACGAACGGCCCTATCGATAAAGTCTTCTTCTTTATCTGAAATTTCCTGGATGTTATCCATTCCTTTATTCACATAAACATGACAAGTACTGCAGCCGCATACACCGCCACAGTTATGCTGTAATTCTATTCCATGATCAAGGCAGACATCCAAAACAGACTCTCCGCCGGCAATAGGTAGTTCAACTGTTTCTTTTCCCTGTTCTTCAAAATTTATCTTTAACTTAAAAATACTCATAATCTGGTTCAAAAATAAGCACCAAAAATCGCAATTACATGATTAATGTGATTTTTTAATGCTATTGCTTAAATTTTTATAGATTTCCTGCAAGTGTGGCGATCTTTTCAGGAGCTCTTCGTGTTTTAATATCGTTTTTTTATCATTACGTATTGCTGGTCCGGTCTGCACCGCTTCGGGCAGCGCCTCCTGCACTTTTACTGCTGTTTCCATAATCAAAGGCCTCAGCATTTCGAAATCAAGATCATGTTTTTTAATGATCTGATGGCTCAACTGATAAAGGTGATTTACAAAATTACAGGCAAAAACTCCTGCAACATGCAATATCTCCCGTTTTTTGCTATCTACTTCATAAATTAACGGAGTAAGCTTAACTGCCATCAACCTCAATTGGCTCAGACTTTCTTCGCTGTTTGCTTCCAGGCACAAAGGAACATGAATAAAATCCAAGGGCTGCTGCTTAGAAAAAGTTTGTAATGGATAAAAGACGCCATAGTTCTTAAAACCGGCCAGCACCTCTATTTCAGTTGCCCCTGAAGTATGAACTACAATGCCATTTATTTCTTTTAATTCTTTGGCTACTTTGGCAATCGCATCATCCTTCACTGCGATAAGATATAAGTCTGCATGCTTATCAACAAGCTTCAAATCAGAAATGGCCTGAGCACCTGTTTCATTAGCCAGAAACTGTGCATTTACCAAGTCCCTGCTCCATACCTGAACAATATCAGCACCATTCTCTTTAAAAGCGCCAGCCATGTGCGTAGCTACATTACCGGATCCAATACAAACTATCTTCATAGGGATAACATTAATCGTTAAAGGTTACAAAGCAAGTCTTAGTATAGCTATTTCTAAGCTTATTATAACTTTACTATACCGCCTTAGCTTCTTTTTGTCTTCTAAATATAGAAATAAGAAATCCAATAACCATTACAATAGTACCTACCCAATAAAGATTAATGTAAGGGAATTCAATTGATTTAAATACAACCCAGTCTTTTGCCTGTTGTGGTTTTTCGTAAACCTGCAATTCTACTTTCTTTTGTTCAGGCAACACTTTAGTGAATCGAACTCTTAAACCCAGTTCATCAATGTTACGTGCAAAATCAAATGTATTGTTTCCTTTGATCAGAAATATAGGCTCTGTTTTATATATTTTACCGTTTACGTCAATTTCCAATGGTAATCCTACTGCTAAATCACCAGGAGCAAGTACAAGACTTTTTGCTTTAGGCTGGTTGTTTAAAGCTTTAACTGTTAACACACCACTACTGGTATGTAGTGTATCACCCTCAGCTACATTTACGATCCTGGGTGCTTTATAGTTTTCTTCCTCACGATGTCCCTCATGATCAGCATGCGAATCCTTTTTTTCAGGTGCACTGGTAATGTGGGTGTAAATGTCATAGGTAAGGTAATGCTTGGTATCAGGCGATGCAATTAATCCCATCTTCTCATTTACCTGCACATGTGGATTCAGTTCAAAGTCTTCTTTTACTTTGCCTGTTTTCTCATCAACAACTTTAAAATTCAGTTTATAGAATGTATTCGGTGCAATGGTAGTATCACTGATATAGGTTACTGTATAACGACCCATCTTTTTAGGTTCATTTCTATACAGCACAATATTTTCACCCGGTTTTTCTACTTTTTCAAAATCCTTTACCGGAATAAAATTAGTAGCATTAAGAGAAATTGGCTTATTGGTAGCCGCAGCCACAAGCGCTCCTAAAAGCAATAAGGCAAAACCAATATGGGCTACAGCAGCACCAACCAATTTACGTTTCCCACCAAAAGCTTGTCCCAATATTTTAGCATTAGATAAAATGGCGAATATGCAACTAAAGGTTAACAGGATATACATCAGATTATGATAAACACTGGTGACGTATACAAAACCTGCTGTAATTACAACAGAAAATACCACAGAAGCAATCAGGCTACTATAGAATTTCCGTGGATCAGTTCTTTTATACTTCATGAACTGCGCAAAACCCGATATAATGGTAACCAGAATAGCAAAAGGAGCCTGCCACTGGTTATAATATTTTATAGCATCAATTGGAGGCGCAAACTTGGTTCCAAAAGCCTGGTTAAATACTGGAACGGAAGTAGAAAATATCACCTGAATACAAGCCACGGTGATGACCAGCGCACCAATAAACATCCAAAATTCTCTTGAATAGGTCTCTTCGTCTTTATTGGTGATTGGCAATTCTTTCCATCTACTGATCAGCAGTCCGGTAGGTATAGCCAGGAATACTACATTATATAAAATAAGGTGCCAGAACATCCCCAGATCAGTAAATGAATGCACTGATGTTTCGCCCAATACACCGCTTCTTGTTAAGAAAGATGCGTAAAGTACCAATACAAAACTTATGAGGATCAATACAATTGCAGTAAAAAAGGCATGACCTGTATGCTTAAAAGCGATCATGACATGCACGCCGGCAATTAGGGTTAACCATGGAATGATCGAAGCATTTTCTACCGGATCCCATGCCCAGAAACCACCAAAGTTTAAGGCTTCATACGCCCAGAAAGAGCCCATGATAATCCCTGTACCCAATATCATTACGCCAAATAATGCCCAAGGCATAGCAGGTTTAACCCATTCCTTATAGCGTTTTTGCCATAACCCCGTAACTGCATACGCAAAAGGAACAACCATACTGGCAAAACCCAGGAACAAGGTTGGCGGATGTATCACCATCCAGTAGTTCTGTAGAAGTGGGTTTAATCCCTTCCCATCAGTAATGAATTTAAGATAGTTTTTAAAGTTCTCAGGGTCAGCAAAGACTACCGGTGCCATTTCTTTTAAATTTACCGCATCCCTAAGCAAGATAAACGGAGAACTACCTATACGCTCGCCGAAAATCTGTACGCCAAGCAGCATAGAAGTTAAAAATACCTGTGAGAAGGCTACTACTGTCATCACTCCATTTTCCCATGACTTGGCTTTCCAGATCAGTATTGCTCCCAGCAAAGACTGCCAGAACGCCCAAAGCCAGAAGCTTCCTTCCTGCCCTTCCCAAAAAGCAGATACAATGTAATATACCGGAAGTTCTTTTGAAGAATGAGAGTAAACGTAATAATATTCGTTGTAGTGGTTTAAAATAAGGAAAAACAAGGTTGCCCCTATCCCTATTACACTGGCCCAATTAATTAAGAATGATATACGACCTATACGCGTCCATGAATGATCTCCGATTTCTTTATTTCGTGTAGCAAAGAAATAAGCTATAGTTGAGAGTAAAGAAGCGGCAAACGCCAAAACAATAAAAAATTGGCCGATCTTACCGGGAAGGAGGTTCTCTCCAATAAATTGTATATCCATTAAAATTATTTGTATTTTTCTACTTTACCGTCCTGCTTGACCTCTACAAGGTCGTTGTTATATTTAGATGGACACTTCATCAGTATCTTGGAGGCGTAAAAAGTATCGTCGTTCATTTTTCCGATCAGTACTAATTTCTCTGAGCGTTCAAAATCCTGAGGTTTAGTCCCTGCGTATACTACTTTATTCACTTTTCCCTTTTCGTCTTTCATAAAAAACTCAAAGCGATTTGCATCTTTCATTGCATCATAGTGCATGCCTTTTGCTTTCTCCCAATAGCCCATTACATGGAATTCTTTTGGATCTTTTGCAGCTTCACTAAAGGTTGAATAGGTATTCGTATCTGCATTAAGGCTTACCAAGAAACCTACACACAATGCTATAGTTATTAAACCAATAATTGCACTTTTTCTCATGGATGTAATAAAATTTTAAAAGAAACTTCACAAAGATAAAAAATATAAGTACCTAAAGACCGACGCAGGTATTCAAAACGCTTTGATGACTATTTATTGATAGTTCTCTGACAAATGCGCAAAAAAAATCCGCGATGCATTAAAAAGCATCGCGGATCAAATCGATTATCAACTAACCTTATGGCCAAACACCAAGGTTCATATAAGAAATAGCAATCTTATCAATTGAGCCTACAAAAGCTGCAGTTCTCAATGTTGTAATTCCAGGTTTACTCAAGAAAGTCTCTCTGATTTCATGATAAGAATGAATCATGGTATCTTCCAGACCCGAATTCACCAAT
This sequence comes from Candidatus Pedobacter colombiensis, assembly GCA_029202485.1. NCBI lineage: Bacteria > Pseudomonadati > Bacteroidota > Sphingobacteriia > Sphingobacteriales > Sphingobacteriaceae > Pedobacter > Candidatus Pedobacter colombiensis. The sequence goes on from CP119313.1 coordinate 3,860,940, forward strand.
TCCATTTCTGAAGCACCTTTAACGATCATTAAACGGTGTTCTGCAGGAATACTTTTACCAGTAAGGCTTTCCAAAGTATTGATCAGGTTAGCGTTAGAATTTTCAGCATAGCGATTTTCCATACGGCCAAAAGCTACGTGTGAAAGGTTTTTCAACCACTCAAAATAAGAAACTGTAACACCACCGGCGTTGCAATACATATCAGGAATAATGATACCACCCATTTCCGTAAAGATCTCTTCCGCTTCAGGAGTAGTTGGTCCGTTAGCACCTTCCGCAATAATTTTTGCTTTGATGTTTCTGATATTCTGTACAGTGATTTGGTTTTCAAGTGCAGCAGGCACTAAAATATCACATGGCTGCTCTAAACCTTCCATAGAGTTTTTAAACTCAGTTGCACCAGGAAAACCTAAAATTGAGCCTGTAAGTTTACGGTGAGCAAATACCTCATCGATATTTAAACCATTTGCATTGTAAATAGCACCTTCAAACTCGCAAAGACCAACGATAGTTGCACCAAACTCGGCCAGGAATTTAGCAGCGTGGTAACCCACATTACCTAAACCTTGAACAATTACACGTTTATCGCCCAAACCAGCCTTAAGACCTATTTTCGCCATATCTTCTGCAACATTTACGCATTCTCTTACTGCATAAGCTACACCACGACCGGTAGCTTCCTTACGTCCACGAATACCGTGTAATGCAATTGGCTTACCTGTAACGCAACCCAGGGCATCAAGGTTACCAGGGTTCATGGTCATATAAGTATCCGCAATCCAGCTCATCTCACGTTCGCCGGTTCCATAATCAGGAGCAGGAACATCGATACCAGGACCAATGAAATTCTTTTTAATTAATTCTGTCGTATAACGGCGGGTAATGTTCTCCAACTCACCAATTGTATAATTCTTAGGATTTATACATATCCCCCCTTTTGCACCCCCAAATGGTACGTTTACAATAGCACATTTGTAAGTCATCAGTGCTGCAAGTGCCATTACCTCATCCTCATTTACCATGTCGCTGTAACGGATACCACCTTTTGTTGGGTTCATGTGCTGGGAGTGTTCTACTCGCCATGCATCAATTACCTCGAATCCATTACCTCTACGAATAGGGAACTGGAAACGGTACACACTGTTACAAGCTTTAATTTGAGTTAATAAACCTTCCGGATGGGCGGTAAATTGTGCGGCACTGTCAAAATTCTTGCAGACATCTGCAAAGAAATTTGTCTCATTTGCTGTATTAGCCATTATTTGTTTTTTATGAATTTGAAATAAGTTCTCAGTTATGAATACAAAATTGCACTAAAAAAAACGATTAATACAAATGAATAATAGCTTAGTGTACGCGAAACACTACATCAAATTACAGAAAAAAACGGCGTTTAAACAGTTTAAAATTAGTTTTTAGCAGCAGATTTTTGCTCTAATTTTTTTAATCTTTTTTCGATCGAGAATAGAAAAAAAATCAAGCCGAACAAAATTAATAGAACGCAAGCAACAACAACATATATTTTACCTGAAGCATATACGCTTTCAGTAATTGATGAATTTCCATTTTGTGCAAATAACTGCATTGCAAACATCAACATTAAAAAGGTAACTGAAATTTTCTTCATGACTATAAGGTATTCTTTTTTTCTAATGAACGGACTCTGTATAAAATGGTATATATCCAATACCCGATAAGTATCCAACCTATACAGGCAGGATAAAATACAGCCCGCATACGGCTATCTAAATCGTAAGAATTGAAACCCGGATTACCTCCATTTCCCGGATGTAAAGAATCAGATAAACGTGGCAATACAAAAAGTAACACCACCATCATCGGGAAGGCAAATATGTTATAAATAGCAGCTATTTTAGCTCGCTTTTGTTCTTCATCAATTGCATTACGCAACACCAGGTAAGCGAAGTACAACAACAGGGCGATAGCAGCAAAATTTTGTTTTACATCAAAACTCCAGGCCTGCCCCCAGGTAAACTTGGCCCATATCGCACCGGTTATAATTCCGAGAACACCGAAAATGATACCCGCATTAACGCTTTCGACAGCTTTAAGGTCATGCTCAGCATTATTATTACTTAAAAATTTGATACTGTGGTAAACAGATACGCTAAATAATACGATCATTCCAAACCACATCGGTACGTGGAAATAAAGGTTTCTTATACTTTCATGCAAAATAGGTAACTCGGGTACGCTTGATAAAAATCCCGCAATTGTTGAGTAAGTGACCAACAATGCACCTAATATTTTCCACCAGTTCTTATACATTATATACGTTTAATTCGGACAAAGGTAATAACTGGACCCTGTATTTTTATCATAAAGATGTAAATCAGATTTTGATGGGATTAGAATACCTTCTGATCTAAAATACCGTTACTTCAACCATACTATTTTTTTCCTAATTTTTCTACTGCTGCTCTTAACAAATCCGCATGGTTATATATGTCATCCACCACCACTAACTCGTGTTTAATTTCCTTCTTATTCTCATCTAGCACCGCTAAATACTTCTTATTACCTAAATACAGTCTGCATATTGTTTTACGATTGTTGTCGTCAAGCAATATTGCAAAGTATGAGAGTGCATCACGATGTACTATTCGTTTTGGATCAATAATTTCTCGTAAGATTGACTTCACAATAAAGTACCCTTCAATTTCCTCCTCAGTAGTTACAATTCCGGTTTCAGTTGCCATGACTGGTTCGGCTGTACTTTTTACTTCAGTTTCATTGCTGTTGGCTTCTTCCTTACCTAAAGCCGTTTTCAGCCTATCGGTAATTGCATCATTCAGAACCTGATTAGAAGACCGTTTAACCAATTCAGTAAATTGAGCAAGAATTTTCTCAGTCAACTTCCCCTGATATACCTGACTAGCGAAATGCTTTACAAATACTATCGAAGGGTCTCTAAGCTCAGATGTAATTAGGGCTTTGAGTTCATTTGTAAACTTCAGATCGGATGCCGTATTTGAAATATTCTCTATATCAAAATATGACTTATGGAATTTCTTTAATTCCTCTATCTGCATATCCTTGATTTCAGCAATATTGAATTCAAAGAATGGCTTATCATCCATCTTATTGGGCTCATTAAGATCTGTATAAAACCTATAATTCAACCCATTAGTTAATAAACTGAATTTAGCCTTAGTAACATGGAAATATCTAAAAAGCTGTGAATTGTGCGGATCCAACTTTTCCAGGTGATGCTTGCATTCAATGATGATGATTGGGTCTCCATCCTTCATGATTGCATAATCAACTTTCTCACCCTTTTTAATGCCAATATCTGCTATAAATTCCGGATTAACTTCAAAAGGATCAAATACATCAAATCCTAATAATCTGATAAATGGCATGATCAGCGCATTTTTAGTTGCTTCTTCTGTTTGTATCTGAGGAATCATCTTGGCAGTTCTTGTGCCCAACTGCTTTACTTCGTCTTTAAAATCCATATTAAATACCTTATTATAATTAAGTTCTATGTCCCAGCGATATCTGTCACCCTATTTTTTCACTTTTCTAATAAATCGCTCTGAAATCTCATTTTCCGGGATAATCCGGCCATCACGAAGAATCATCATCGTTGTAGCATCTGTAGGATGCTCAAACACATGAAAACCAGCCCTGCAATTGGAAAATCGATACCTGAGGGCCCGAAGGCCCTCACAAAAACCATCTTGTGTAGTCTTATGGTATACGTATTGAGAGCAAGTGATTCTAAAAATACATGGTCGTCTTTTCTCTTTCGGAATTAAGGCCCAATAGATCTTAATGGCCAGAAGAAACAGCGCTTTCATGACGGGTTTCTTTGCTAAAAACAACCATCTGATAAGAAGCCATATAACCGGGCTTCGCCCCAATCCCAAAGCATCCCGAGTGTGGCTGTACATAAGTGGAAACGCCTTCTAATCTGACATATTTCCAGCCTTGGTTGCTATATTGTTCAATCAGTCTGCACAATTGCTGGGCTACAACCGCTGCAGTTTCCTTTTTTTGATCTAGTGTAGCGGTGAATGGTATTACTGTATATTCCATATCAGACAATAATTAACTGTTATGACAAGTTGGTGAACAGTAATAACAACCATCGACTTGTAGGTAGTGTCTTTTTGCCGCCATAACTGCGCCTTCACATGAATAAAATTCTCCTAAATCCAACTTACTTACAATCCTTGAAAGATAAAGGCAAGTTTCGTCATGAACTTCATGGTCACCATTAGACTGAACATGCCTGTTTACGTAATATTTCTTTTTCATAATTTAAAAATTTTAGTTCTTAATTATGATTCGAAAGTAGACAGCTGAACAAAGTTTCCCTTACGGGAAACCGTAAAGCGAGAAATTAAAGTATTATATAATTTTGAAATCTTTACAATAGGCAATAAGCTGCTCATTGGTCGAAAAACCCAAAACATCTTTGATCAAATTGAGGCGCTTTTCAATACTGCTCAAACCAGAAGGTTTGATATTTTTGCTCTGAAGGTATTCAGGAATATCTTTTTGTTTTACCCCACCCGCAAGCAAAGCAATAATAGTGGTATCGTAGCTTGTAAAATCATAAGTATTTCTTTCTTTCACCAGAACTTTCATTTGAGCGGGGAAATACTTATTCCCTTGCGCAATTGCTTCCAGAGCCGACCTAAGTTCCTTCGCATCATGCCGGGCTTTACGCACGTACCCATCAATTCCCAGATCTTTGATCAGCATATCTATCACAGCAGGCTTACCCTCTGCCGAAAATACCAGAACCTTAAGTCCCGGTTGTTCGTCTTTAATAGCCTTAATCAGCGCTGCGCCATCAACAATTTTCTGGATGTTATGATCTTCCTCAAATGAAAGATCGGTGATCAGCAAATCATACGGCTGACCTGTTTTGAGGCCCTTTTGGATTCTGGCAAAAGCATCGTCGCAATAAAACACATAATCAGGATCTACAATTTTTAAATCCCCTATGGTTTTGCGCACAGAAATACTAGTACTTTCCTGATCCTCTGCAATTAGTACGCGTTCGAACATCATATATCTTTAGGTAGCTGTAAAGGAAATGTGAATTCTCAATCCCCTATCATTTTTTGTATCAAAAGTAATTGCCCCACCAATACTGCCAATACGGTTTCCCGTATTGCTCAAGCCATTTTTAAAATTTGGCTTTCCTTTGATTCCAATCCCATCATCTGTATAATGAATATTCACTTGATTACCGATTTGCTCAAACTTCACTACCACATTACTTGCGCTGCTATGCTTTTTCATATTCACCATCAGCTCCTGAAGAATATGCTCAATTTCATGTTTTGCTTTTGAACTCACCCGGTTCCACAATGCTTCTTCATTGCCCACGAGAGAGATTCTCCTGTTACTAGCGCCAAATGACGCCATCAAGCCATTAATTTTCTCTTGAAAATTAGGCTCAGCTACATGATTCTCTTCATAAGTAATGTCGCGCGACTTCTCATAAAGTACTTCTATGCCATCCAAAACTCTTTCCTTATCCATGTCTTCCCTATTTTCAATTTCCGACATCATTCTGTACAGTCCGTTTGCAACAACATCGTGCACCCTTTTATGGATCTTCAGCTTGTTGTCACGAATGGCCGCCTCCGCTTCCAACGCTAACTTTTCCTTTCTTTTCTTGTACCACAGTACAGAAATGACCGCACCGGCTATGAAAATCAAAACCGTCCCAGCCAGCAAAAATTTTTGTTTAGTAATCTGATACTTCTTTTCTGCATTGTCTTTCTGCAAATTGAGGTTATCCGCTTTATTTTTCTCCGTTTCATACCGAATAACGGCAAACTGGTTCTTAGCAGCATTCCGGTCGGTCTCTAAACTGTCTTCTAATTTTTTGTACGTGTCAAAATATTGCTTTGCTTGCTGATGCGGGCTCAGTTTAATCAGCCTTTCCAGTGCATACAATTGATCGTCTGCACTTTTTATCTGCTGTGCCAAAAGGTACATAGTGCGAGCATAGAAAATTGCAGAATCTGGCTTTTTAAGCATGTAAAAATCCGCAAGGTGAGCTAAACTTGCATTCTGCCCAAATAGGTCATTCACTTTCTGACGAATATGCAAAGCTTTTAAGAAATCGGGTACCGGATTATATTGAGGATTTTGTAACCATTTCGTTTTCGAAGTATTGGATAATATCCTCGAAAATGTAATCGGATTCTCCTTTATACTCTTGGTAGTAATCAGCTTGTTAAAATATCGAAGTGCTTGATCATACTTATGCTGATCGGTTAAATTAACAGCCAGATTATTTAGATAGATATTTCTAGAAGCTTCCTTATTGGAAAGTTCGATAGCCTTGAGCAGAAACTGAGCAGACTCCCGGTTATGTTTTAACCGACTGGCCATTTTCCCCAAGTTATTATAATTGGTCGATAAGATTTCTCTTTGAGGTTCAACCGCAGGATTCAGATATTTGATTGCCGAGAGCGAAATTTCCTGACTTCCAAAAAAATCACCACGGTCGCCACTAATGATAGCCATATTGATCAGCGATTTTGCGACTTTAACACTATCGCCGTCTTTTAAGGCTTTCTCCTTAGCTTTATTAAAGTATAGGAAACTGCTATCCGGAAGATTGTGATCAGAAAAATACCAGGCCCGATCATAATATGGATTGTCCTTAGAAACCTCCTGTTTAATCTCATCCTGATGACAAGAAAATAAAAGTAATAAAATAAGAGGCGTTATATATCTTTTCAAGATTTTTATTATTTCCCTAAAATAAAAAAATACGGGCAAAAAATGCCCGTATTTTATATTTATTACCTAGGTGGGTTGTTGCCCATTTCGCCACCTGGGCCATCAGGAATATCTGGGATATCATTGGTGGTTACAACCTGACTGTTATTAGTTGATGCTGTAGTTGAGTGCGAAGGGCAAATAAACCCCATTAAAAGATAAAAAATAATACTATACATGATTCAAAAATTTAGAATTGAAATACTTGGTAGGCCTCCGCGAATCCGATCGCGGCGGTTGCTACATTGGCATTTCAGAAGCGCTTCTGAAATTTTTGGGAAGAATTGAGATTCCATTACGGGAGACAGTAACTGCTTCCCAAACCGGTCATTACCTACCGCAACTTCCTCTCATTTAAAATCTGTCTGTACATGAGCCGCAATAGCTAATCAAGGCTCCAACCGATTTCGAAAGCAAATGTATGGCGGTCAAAAACCCTGATCACCATACGGTTCCGATCATTCCGATAAATCCGGCGGAATTCCGGAAAACCATAAAAGATTCCGAAAATTCCAGTTACATTTACTTATCAATTCATAGGATAATGCTCGATGATTATAAAAAAGCGGTGATTTTTGATTACCACCAAAAGAAGGTGAAGAGATTACTTTCTTTAAATTTATCACATCCTACACCCGCCAAATTGAGGCACGAATGTCTTCTGGTTTTAAACACAAGGCCGCAAATAAAGGATGAGAAAATTATCAGAGACTTTTTCAATTTAGGTGCTATTTCCAATGACTATAGTAGCAGCATTGAAAGATTTGATCCTGAAAAACTCAAACCCTTGGATAACTATTTAAAAGGAAAGACAGTATCTACTGAGCCAAGGAATATCGAACTTTTGGCCTGGCTTATAGATTTTGAACCCAGACCATACCAATACGGAGTAATCTATGCTACAACAAAAGAACTACCAGCTGAAGAAATAAAGGATATAAAAGAAGTCTTTGAACCGGAACAACCTAAACCAGAAAGACCCGAGAAAGAAGAATCTAAAATTCTAGCCAAGTATGGAATTGACATCATAATTTTGCTTATAACTATTATTGGTGGAATCGGCTTATCTATGCGAAACGCCAGTATTGAACGTACGACCACAGCCTACATCTGCACCAGTAAGGTTGCAAAAAAATATCATCTAAACGCTAAATGTCATGGTTTGAATAACTGTAAAAGCGAAATTGTCCCAACTACTATAGCTAAAGCAAAAGATGGTGGGAAAACCTTATGTGAAATTGAACATTAGCCTCAACTAAAGTTATGAACTGTAGATTCCTCTCATGGCACACTGCGAGTGGTGTCAACATCCTCCTGAATATCAACTACTTTATTTGACCGGTTACTCTTGAGATACAAATGTATAATATTCTGCAAAACATTAATTAAGCAGGATCTCACCAAACCTTATAGATCCGAAATTCAATTTACCTGCGGTTTCCGCTGAATTAGCCAAATTCTATCCATTTTATTAATGGTCTGATTACGTTTGCTCAAAATATTTCAAAAGCTAACATATCAAAAAAATATGATTGCTAGCTAATAGGCATTGCAACATAATTAACCATTCTTATGATTTTAAACCCAACTGTAATAACTGATATCAAAAGTATTATTCATACCGCAAGAAATAAGGCGATCCGAGCAGTAGATACAGAAAGGGTACTTATGTATTGGCATATTGGTCAAAGAATCTTCCTCGAAGAACAAGAAGGGAAAGACAGAGCCGAATACGGGAAATTCCTGATAAATACGATTTCTGAAAAGCTTGAGCCCGAATATGGTACCGGATTCTCTTCCCGACATTTGAATTGGTATCGTCAATTTTATCGCGTTTTCCCAATTGTGAACGCACTGCGTTCACAATTGAGTTGGACCCATTATCGAATCCTAATTAAGCTTGATAATCAAAACATTATAGATTTCTACATCGCTGAAACAGTTAAAAACAACTGGTCTTCTCGCCAATTAGAGCGCCAAATTAACAGCAACCTATTCCAGCGGCTCTTAACGAGCAATGATAAGGATACTGTTTTAGCAGTTGCCAGTAAGGTACAACACCCTACCGATGCAAAACAGATTATCAAAGATCCAATGTACCTTGAGTTTCTTGGTCTTAAAAGAGAATCCTCTTATTACGAGCGAGACTTAGAGGCTGCTATTATTACACACCTACAGGAGTTCCTCCTGGAATTGGGAAATGGATTTTCTTTTGTTGCAAGACAAAAGCGCATCCATATCGGTGGCGACGATTTCTTTTGCGATTTAGTGTTATACAATCGTCTTCTCTCCTGCTTTGTGATCCTGGAAATCAAGAGAAATAAGCTGACCCATGGTGATATCGGCCAAATGCAGATGTATGTGAATTATTACGACCGTATCGAAAAACTGCCGACAGAAAATCCAACAATAGGTATATTACTTTGCGCAGATAAAAATGATGCTGTGGTGAAATTTACGTTACCAGAAAACAACCAAACCATCGTTGCAAGTAAATATCAATTGTATTTACCTACAGAACAGCAACTAATTAATGAAATTAACAAAGAGATCAACATTTAATCCCTCCACAAGTACGGAAACAGCAATAAAGACACAGCCATAACCAATACATTGATCACCAGCAGTACCCCCACCTCGTCCCAGCTTACGCTTCGATCCAGCCCGTCAATTGCATTTTTTGTTAACCTGATCAGCACGACCAGCACAGGAATTATAATTGGAAAACTAAGAATAGCCATCAGCATCCCACCGTTGCCAGCTTTAGATGCAATAGCAGATACCATGGTAAATATGGTTGAAAAACTCAGACTACCTAGAACTGTAGCCAAAAGATACATTGGTAAATCCTCCGGCACATAGCCAAAAACCATCATATAAAAGCCAAGCGCGATAACAGTCAGCAACAACATTAACAAGACATTATAAACAGTCTTCGAAATGATCAAAGCTGCTGGACTTGCAATGGTATAAATATAAAGCTGCCTACCCTTACTTTCCTGCAAAAAACTTTTAGAAACTGCATTTATAGATGCAAAAAGCATAATGATCCAGAATAACGCATTCCAAGTAATCTTATCGACACTTACAAAGGACAAAAAACATACAAACACAGTAGAAACGACATACAGAAGCACACCGTTTAAAGTGTACTTTGAGCGCCACTCCAGTAGCAATTCTTTTTTAATTAAGTGTTTTACCTGGCTTACTAAATTCATTCAGCCGCAAAGATACTATTTCGCTTTATATCCAACTAACTCCGGGGTCAAAATCCTTGCAACAACAGGAGCTGAAGAAATTTGATCAGCACCAACCTGAAGCGGCTGTTTACGAGCCTGTCCATCCATATCAACAGTAATTAATGGGTATGTACCTGCAACATTTAAAGCAGGATCAGCCTCCTGAAGATGGAATGTTCCATTAGCATCACGTACCAATTTAGGATCTAAAATTTTATATGCACCTTCGGGAATACTTCCAGGGCCTTTCACCTTATAAATAATATTACCTTCCCACTTAGGATTAACAAACGGACCATTGATAACCGCAGCCTCTTCACCACCCTGAATTAAATTGTTAATGATAGTAATATCAGTTGCGCCCAAACCTATTGGTGTTCTTGGGTTTAAAGTGATATTCTTTTTGTTATTTACCAATGTATTGAAAGCAATTAACACCCTATCCGGACGATCATGAGAAGTCAGCGGAGCACCATCAGCCACTTCAGCACCACCATTACCAATGTTAATGGCAACATCACAATTCTCAAAATAATTGCTGTAAATGATATGGTCATCACCAAAAATCCTTAATCCAGGTGTTTTGGTAAAATAGTTACCATACACCTTATTAAAATTACCATGTCTTAAAGTCATCTGCGCTTTGCAATCGCGAACCGTATTGTATCGGATCGTTACTGCCGAAGATTTAACGGAGAGCAATTCATTCTCTCCCTCGCAGTTTTCAAACAAGTTGTATTCAAAAATACTGTTGCTCGAAGAAAGGCTAAAACCACTTAAACCAAACTGTACGGACTCTGCTCCATTTCCACTTTGTTGAGCAAAATTGTGAAAATAATTATGGTGTATCCACAAACGTTCAGCAATTTGCTTGCCTACTCCCCTAACCCCAATAAACTTGCCTAAAGCATTTTTATTCTGAAAAGTATTGTAATCCACCTGATGATCATTTCCAATTATAGATAAATAATTCCCCTCACCAAACCCTTCAAAAATATTTCTTGTCCACTGGCAAAAACTGCTTCCAGCTGCTATTTCATTTTTATTTGATGCATTAGCGAACTTAAAACCACGAATAATCACATAAGTAGCAGGACTTTGAATACTCAATCCACCTGTTCCATTTATTTCTGCTCCACCAATCGTTTCGGCAGCAATCGTAATTGGTTTAGCAGCGGTTCCTTTACTCTTCACCACAATATTATCTGTAGTTGTATAAACCCCATTCTTCAGCAAAATCACATCTCCGGCCACTGCATTATCAATTGCCTTTTGTAATTCAGGTAACGAAGCAACAGTAATCGTCTTTGCAAAACTGGCTGCAGGATGAGCAAGCATTAAAATTAGCAGAAAGGCACAAGCCCCTAAAACCTGCTTTTTCAGTTGATTTGTAATGGTTAATATCATAATTTGGTCTTTCCAATAAGGTGATCAAGTTAGGTTTTCTTTGTTTACATATAGTAAGCTAAATATTCATATTATTGTATCAAAATGGCAAATCAATATTGTACAATCGTAGATAGCCCCATAGGTGAACTGAGCATTTTTGCGGATGATGACTTTGTAAACAAGATTACTTTTAAAAAGACAGATACCTCGCATTTAACTGAAAACAAAATTTCAAAACTTGCTGCTTCGCAATTGAGCGATTATTTCGAAGGAAAACTCCAATCGTTCGACCTACCCATGAGCCAAAGCGGAACAGATTTTCAACAAAATGTATGGAAGGAGCTTACCACCATAAAATATGGAACAACGATTTCCTACCTACAGTTTTCCACCCAGCTAAACAATCCACTCGCCATACGGGCTATAGCTGCAGCAAATGGAAAAAATGAGCTGGCAATAGTCATCCCCTGCCACCGTGTAATAGGTAGTAATGGTAAACTTGTTGGCTATGCCGGCGAACTATGGCGCAAACAATGGCTGCTCGATCATGAACGTGAGATCAGTAAGCAAGGGCAAATGACTTTAAGATTTTAATAGATAAATTTTCAGAACAAATGAACGGATACCTCGATATTATATTTAGAAGTCTTTCGGTATATGTTTTTATGCTTGTAGCAATCCGCTTAACGGGTAAAAAAGAACTTTCGCAGCTAAATACTACCGATGTAGTTTTAATCTTGCTGATCAGTAATGCGGTACAGAATGCTATGGTAGGCAGCGACACCAGCCTTTTAGGTGGACTGGTTGCCGCTGCAGTATTATTTGCGCTTAATTATCTGCTAAAAAAGCTGATGTTTAAGAATGAAAAATTCAGGAATATGATCACTGAAAAACCCGAAATCCTGATTCACAATGGCAACCTCGATTTTGCAAAACTCAGTAAACTTGGTATCACCAATGAAGAACTTCAGGAAGCAATAAGGGAGCATGGTATTGAAAAATATAAGGATGTTAAGCTCGCTATCATGGAAGCCGATGGAAACATCAGCATCATTAGCGGAGACGGGAGCTTAAAACAAACTCAGTATAAACGAAAAAGAAGACATAAATCCCTTAGCGATCTAAACTAATCATTTTTGGTTTTCTAACAGTAATCATAACCAATGCTCCGGCAAGTATCACAAACCATCCCCATTTAAATTTCACTAAACCTGAGGCAAGGTTGACCAACTTTTTAAAATGAAGGAAACCAAATGACGCCTGCGTTTTAAATTGAATACCTGCAAGCGAAAGCACCACCAATGCAATAACTGCCCAACCCGCAAATTTAACTAAACCTGCTTTTTCGGTAAATGCACCTATCAAACCAATTACCACCAATACATAAAAAGTAATGGCCAGTGTTAGGTCAACCTGAAAATAATTCCAGTTTCCTAAAATAGGCACACGTACCAATGGGCACATGCCACCAATAGCCATAACCACAGCACCTGCAATTCCTTGACTTTTTACCATTACCCTCTTGTGTTGATTCCCATTTTATCAGCAAAATGCGCACAATAATCACGCAAATCTTCCACAATCAGGTTCTCGCCGGTAGCCTTTAAAAAGCTATCACCCATAGTTTGTAAGGTCTCATAAAAAAAACGCTTCATCTCATCAACAGGCATATCTTTAGTCCACAGATCAATACGCATTGAGTTTTTATAGTTGTGATCCCAAAGGGCCAGCATCATTGATTTTACAGGCACTTGTTCTTTAGTTTCGGCATCTGTAGATTCCCAAAGGATATTGTCCGGCACATTATTGTCATCCAGTTGAACTGTGATTTTAATTTCTGCTTGTTTCATTTATTTATTGTTTTTTCTATTATAAGATGAAGCCTTTGATGATTAATTTTAATCATTTTGGGTCCATTAAATTATACTAACTTTTATTATAAATATTAAAGTGACGATGAAAACGATTAATACGCCTTCAATTATCCAAAGCTTTTTAAGACTGGGAATAATTTTTCTGAAAATCTGATCAGATACAAAAGCAATAATAGCTGTCAAAAAACAAAACCCCGAAAGTAAGCCGGTAACATCTATGTGCTGTGGGCGACTGTCTTTTTTACTCAACAGCACCATCACAGCTATGACCAGGCATAAAGCCGAAACGATATTAAGCGGGGTAAGTTTGACTTTCAATCTTCTTTACTTCTTATTTTTGAACTTCTTTGTCTTCCATGCCGGCTGCTTGTTGGTCTTATTCCTTGCAGCAGCAGCTATTGCCGCTGCGTGCTTTTTCTCGTGGAAAGCTCCTTTAAAATCAGGATCTTCCCTTCTTTTCTGATCATCAATAGCACGCGCAATAGCCTGTTTCTCTTCGTAAGGAGTTTCCTCCACAAAAACTTCGGCAGGCAAAGGTACAACAGGAATCTGTTGTCTGATCAATTTCTCTATTTTCTCAATGTAATATTTTTCCGCCGGAGTGCAGAAAGTTAACGCATCACCCTTAGCATAAGCCCTGCCTGTTCTACCAATCCTGTGCACATAATCTTCAATAATGATGGGTACATCAAAGTTGATCACATGACTTACCTCACTAACATCAATACCTCTCGAAGCCACATCCGTTGCAACCAGCACCCTCAAATTGCCTTCTTTAAAAGCATTGATAGAATTGATCCTTGTATTTTGTCCTTTGTTCGCATGAATCACCCTTACAGCATCTTCACCAAAACGACGGCTAATAAAGCTATGTATATTATCTGCAACAGTTTTAGTCTTACAGAAAATGATCAGTCTTTTAAACTCCTCATCATTTTTCAATAAGTGTTGTAGTAAATTGATCTTTGTTTTAAAATTTGGCACCTCAAATAAAACCTGTGTAACCGTTGCGGCAGGTGTAGCTTGGGCAGCAACCTCAATAATAGTTGGATTTTTCAAGAAGTCTCCAGCTATTTTCTGTACCAGATCGCTCATCGTAGCCGAAAAAAGCAAGTTTTGCCGTTTACGCGGAACAACTTCCAAAATTCGATGAATAGAGCCAATAAAGCCCATATCCATCATCTTATCGGCTTCATCCAATACTAAGAATTTTAAGTATTGCGTGTTGATGTGTCCGGCTAAATAAATATCGAGGAACCGTCCAGGCGTAGCAATGATGATATCTACCCCCGCTTTAATCTGTTCAATTTGGTTTTTAGGGCCAATACCACCAAACACCACAACCGAACGTAAATCTGTATAAGTAGAAAACATTTTTACATGCTCAGCAATCTGCATTGCCAGTTCTCTTGTTGGGGCTAGTATCAATGCCCGGGCCGAATCACCCTGAGCATATTTTAACTGCATTAAAATCGGCAAAACATAAGCAGCAGTTTTACCGGTACCTGTTTCCGCAATCCCAAAAATATCCTGTCCGGACAAAACCGGAGCAATTGCTTTTTCCTGTATTGGAGTAGCAGTAGTAAACCCAGCATCCGCTACAGCATTTAATATCTGCCTGTTTAAATTAAAATCTTCGAAGCTTTTCGCCATATCCCGCAAAGGTAAGTAATTCCTTTAAACTCCTTTATCTTTTATCCTTGCTCCTTATTCCATAAAAACATAACTTTGAAGTATGAACACCATTCTGATAAAAGCAGCTTCAATTGTAAATGAAGGGCAAATTGTTGTCGCCGACCTCCTCATCAAAAACGGTTTTATTGAAAAGATCGCTCCAAATATTGATACTCCTGCCGATCAGGAGATCAATGCGGAAGGATTACACCTTTTTCCGGGAATGATTGATGATCAGGTACACTTCAGAGAACCGGGGTTAACCCACAAGGCTGATATTTTTTCGGAAAGTATGGCTGCAGTGGCCGGAGGGATCACCTCTTTTATGGAGATGCCCAACACTGTACCTAACACACTAACTCAAGATTTACTGGCCGATAAATATGCCATCGCATCAGAAATGTCGCTGGCCAACTACTCATTTTTTATGGGTGCCTCCAACAACAACCTCGATGAAGTACTCAAAACAGACCCTAAAAATGTCTGCGGCATCAAGGTATTCATGGGCTCATCTACTGGGAATATGTTGGTCGACAATGAGAAAGTATTAGAAAACATCTTTAAAGAAGCACCAATGCTGGTGGCTACGCATTGCGAAGATGAACACACCATACAACGTAACCTTGCCGAATACAAGGAGAAATACGGAGAAAATATCACTATAGATATGCATCCGTTGATCCGCAGTGCCGAGGCTTGTTACAAATCATCCTCATTAGCTGTAGAACTGGCAAAAAAATACCAGACACGTCTGCATATCCTACACATTTCTACTGCAAGAGAAGTGGCCTTGTTCGACAATAAGACACCACTTGCCGATAAAAAAATAACTGCTGAAGCTTGTATACATCATCTGTGGTTTGACGATCAGGATTATGCAACCAAAGGCAACTGGATAAAATGGAATCCTGCAGTTAAAACCGCAACAGATAAAGCAGGTATCCTAAAGGGTTTATTGGATGGGTATATCGATGTTATCGCTACCGACCACGCCCCACATACGATAGCAGAGAAGGAACAACCTTATCTACAGGCTCCTTCAGGTGGACCACTGGTTCAACATGCTCTGCCTGCACTTTTCGAGATGTATCACCAAAATAAAATATCCTTAACACAAATAGCCGAAAAAACTGCGCATAACGTAGCTACCTGCTTTAATATTGATAAAAGAGGTTTTATTAGGGAAGGCTACTGGGCCGATTTGGTACTGGTAAACCTAAACGATCCTTTTAAAGTAACCAGAACAAATGTACTGTACAAATGTGGTTGGTCGCCTTTTGAAGGTCAAACTTTCCAGGCCGAAATCTCACATACTTTTGTATCAGGAAATCTGGCTTATCAAAAAGGTAGATTCACCACACAGGAAACCGGAAAACGTCTGGCCTTTAACCGCTGATGAACACTGCATATCCGCCAAAATTGAAGCAATTTATATTGCTGCTTATCCTTTCGGCGATGGTATATGCTTTTGGCTTCAAATACCAATGGGTAGAACATTTATATGCTCAAGGAACATACCCGGTTACATCGGTTATACAACGCTATATCAGCAGTTTTTTGCCTTTTGCATTGGGCGATTTCCTTTATCTCCTTCTGATTCTTTACGTCATCAGAAGTCTGTATCTCTTTTATAAAAAACTAGCGCAAAATAGATTAAAGAAAATAGATTGGCGCAATATCACCTTGCAGGCACTTAATTTTTTAATGATTCTTTATCTGGTCTTTAAAATATTATGGGGACTTAATTATTCACGGTTACCCATTGCCAGGCAACTGGATATTAGCGATGAAAAATACACCACTCCACAACTAGTCTCCTTGGGCGAATATTTCATCAATCGGTTAAACAGCCTTCAACAAATTAAAAAAGAAAGTTATAACATTCAACAGCTACGGGAAAAAGCCAAAGAAGCATATAATGGTATGCAGCAAAAAAATGCTTTCTTCACTTACAAATCACAAGCGGTAAAACCGGTATTAAACAGTTGGATCATTACAAAGATAGGTATTGAAGGCTATTACAGTCCCCTATCTGGCGAAGCGAATGTTAATATGTGCTTACCTGGCACCTCCCTACCATTTGTAACCTGTCACGAAATTGCCCATCAGCTGGGTGTTGCAAGAGAAGATGAAGCTAACCTTGTTGGCTACCTGGTAGCTAGTAATAGCAAGGAACCTTATTTTCGATATTCTGCAACTTATGAAATGCTGAAGAATATCCTATTTGAAATCAGGATTAAATCACCAGAGGACTATGAAAGGCTTTATACAACAATTAACCCTATAACTATAAATGACTTAAAAGCCGACAGAAATTTCTGGCAAAAGTACAACAGCGATATGTTTGCATACATGGATGTAGCTTTCGACAGGTTTTTAAAGCTTAATAATCAACCCAAAGGGACCGAAAGCTATCAGGATATTGTATTATGGCTGTATAATATCCACAAAAAAGAACTCAATAACTAATATAGCTGTCTAAAGGGATTTGATTTCTTTTATAGATAGACCAGTGGCTTCAGCGATAATCTTAAGATCGACAGCTTTATTCTTGAGATTATGGGCTATGGCCTTCTTTTCCTCTAACGCTTTGGCTCGCTCTACCTGACGACCTTTTTCAATTCCTTCTCTTAAACGTCTTTCCAATAATATCTCTTTGACTCCCATAGGTGTAGTCTCTCCAGTTAGTTTTTGAACTTCTTCTTCAAATTTAATCATCATTTCGGGGTTTTCAAAATTCACGTAATAAGCAAGGAAAGCCATAATTTTTTCATGTTTTACTTTATTCAGCTTTCTTTTAATTAATTCATGCGCCAAATCAATCTTGATGTACTTTAAACCTTCGTCACTAATTTTCTTGTTTTTTAATGCCATTAAAACTGTGAGCGCCACTATAGCAAAAGGGTTAGGGTCTGCCCTTAGTTTTGCTTCATCCTGATGTAAAAGTTTATAGGTATTGAACTCGTAGCTTAGCTTGGTACCCAAATACTCCTCTTTATATATTTGGGGATGATAACTTTTGATATCATCTATTAAAATAGCGAATGCTGTAACGGAGACATTATGTTTATCCTTGGCTCTATAAAAGTAGCGGAACATCCTCGAACTTAGCTCTTCGTGTCCTTTACTGCCCTGTATTTCTACATGTATCAATATAAAATTAGAACCTCCATCTTTTAAATGAACTTTTACCAACTTATCTACAAATCGTACTCCAACGGCATTTTCTTCTGGTGGAAATAGTCTATTGAATTCTTTGTCAAGAAAAACGAATTTCTTTTTAAAATCAAATAGCTCATCTGCATCCAGGAAAAAAAACCGAAGAAAATCTTCAAAAACGTCAGCTAAAATCCCCTTCCAGAGTTCATCATCCCTCCTGGCGGGTTTTCGTTTGGCTTTTTGTTTTGGTTTTCGCTGTACAAACGCACTTGTTTCTTCGGACATCTATTGCTGATTAAGGCCACGACCAAAAGTACCATGATCATCATATATAAACCCTATTCAAATGAAATTCAGCGCAATTAGCAGTTTCAGCTAATAATAACGAAATAAAACACGGTTCCTTTATCAAGGAATACCACAATCTAAAATATAATCCCGTTTACTTTTCAATGAGAGACATTATTAAAGCAGATTAGAAATTAGACAGAAGGGCAAAACATTACAACCTTAAAACAAAATAAACCCGAAACATTCCTAAATTTGCCAAACTATGGCAAAGATATCCATTAACCTGGCAACAGGTTCACTACAAAAAGAAGAGATCATCGTTGGAATTGATTTAGGAACGACCAATAGCTTAGTCGCTTTCATCAATCCTGATAAAAACCCCCAGGTAATTAATGATACCGGAAAAGGCTTATTAGTGCCTTCGGTGGTTCATTTTAACAAACTGGGCGATACACTTGTAGGCAATGAAGCCAAAGAATTTTTGACAACAGATCCGGAGAACACCATATTTTCTGTAAAACGGTTATTGGGCCGTTCTTATAAAGATGTAGCCGGTCATCAGGATACATTTTCATATAAAATCATAGATGACGAAAACGATTCTCTGGTAAAAATCAAGGCCGCAGATAAATTCTATACCCCGATTGAATTGTCGGCCGAGATTTTAAAAGAATTAAAAGCGCGAGCCGAGCATGCTTTAAAAACACCTGTAAATCGTGCTGTGATTACTGTTCCTGCATATTTTAACGATAGTCAGCGTCAAGCTACCCGTGATGCGGGTCGCCTGGCCGGATTAGATGTTTTAAGGATCGTTAACGAACCTACTGCTGCTAGTCTGGCTTATGGCTTAGGCCTCGATCCTACCCAGCAAAAAACCATAGCGGTATACGATTTAGGTGGTGGAACATTTGACGTATCCATTTTATCCATTCAAAACGGCATATTCGAAGTCCTGTCAACCAATGGAAATACCTTTTTAGGTGGCGATGATTTTGACCGCGCCATTGTACATTACTGGATAGAAAAAAACAACATAAATACCGCTCAACTGGCCGAAAATCCAGCTTTAATGCAAACATTAAGATTAAAAGCAGAAGCTGCGAAAAAAGCATTGACTACCCAAAACCTATTTAACGAAAAAATGGGCGATATCTGGTGTACGATTGACAAACAAACATTTGAGCAATTGATTGCTGCTAAGGTTAATGAAACCATCAACTCCTGCAAACAGGCATTGAGTGATGCAAAATTAACTATAGCGGAAATTGACGAGGTGGTATTGGTTGGCGGATCTACGCGTACCCCTTATGTTAAAAAACAGGTAGCAGATTTCTTTGGCCGTCAACCTCATGACCAGATCAATCCGGATGAGGTGGTAGCGCTTGGTGCAGCAATACAAGCTGATATCCTTGCAGGAAATCGTTCCGACATCTTATTATTAGATGTAACTCCCCTTTCGCTGGGTATCGAAACCATGGGTGGATTAATGGATGTGATCATTCCCAGAAATGCCAAGGTACCAACCAAAGCAGGTCGTCAATATACTACCTCATTAGATGGGCAGGTAAACATGAAAATCTCTGTTTTTCAGGGAGAGCGCGACCTGGTGAAGGAAAACAGGAAACTGGCAGAGTTTGACCTGAAAGGAATCCCTGCTATGCCTGCAGGATTACCAAAGGTCGACATCAACTTTATCCTCAATGCTGATGGTATACTTACCGTTCAGGCCATCGAACTACGCTCAGGCGTAAAGCAAGAAATAGACATCAAACCAAGTTACGGTTTAACCGATGATACAGTTGAGAAAATGCTAGTCGACAGCATTACCCATGCCAAAAGTGATGTTGAACAGCGAATGCTGATTGAAGCCCGTAGTGAGGGGGAGCAACTCGTATATACTGCCGAACGCTTTATTGAAAAGCACGCGGTATACCTTACTGAAACCGAGATTACAAATACAAAAACATATATAGAAGCCTTAAAAACTGCCTTAACTAAAGCAGAGAAAGACGAGATCCTTAAAAAGGCTGATGAATTAAATGAGTTTACCCGGCCATTTGCAGAAAGAGTAATGGATGTAGCCGTTTCTTCGGCTATGAAGGGAAAAAGTATCGAATAAATAACCAGGCAATAGCCTTGTTGATATAGGTTTACAGTAATGAAACATGCATTTATTACTGTAAGCCTTTTTTTTGTTTTTATCCTATGCAGCTCATGGGGCTTCTATGCCCATATGCAAATCAATAAATTGGCTGTTTTTACCCTTCCTGCCGACATTAATCCATTTTACAAGCAGCATATCAAATACATTACAGATCATGCTGTAGATCCGGATAAACGGAGGTATGCAGACACAGCGGAAGCTCCAAGACATTATCTGGATGTAGAATTGTATGAGGATCATATTGACAGCATTCCATACAAATGGGAGGATGCCGTAAAAAAATACGGATTGGTTAAATTAAATCAAAACGGCATACTCCCCTGGCAAATCCAAAAAACCTACGGCCAATTGGTAAATGCCTTTAAAGACAAAGATTCGCACAAGATACAGATCTATTCGGCTTATATCGGACATTATATTGCTGATGCCCATGTACCGCTTCATACTACACAAAACCACAATGGCCAGCTGACAAATCAACCAGGCATCCACGCTTTTTGGGAAAGCAGATTACCAGAATTATTTGCTAAACGTTACAATTATGTGGTAGGTACTGCGCAATACATTGAAAGCCCCTTAAGAACAGCCTGGAAAATTGTAAAAAATACACATACCATGGTAGATACCGTACTAAGTTTCGAAGCAAAACTTAGTGCCCGTTTTCCGGCTTATAAAAAATACAGTTATTCGAAAAGGAAAGACCAGGTTACTAAACAATATTCCTTTGCCTATTCAAAAGCCTATCATGATGGAATGGAAAACATGGTCGAGCGCCAAATGCGTTCGTCAATATTATATATAGGTTCTTATTGGTACTCGGCATGGATTGATGCCGGGCAACCAATTATAGATTTGGAAGATTAAGCTACCGGCTCTTTTTTCTTAAATTTTGATTTAATGGCAGCAAATATAGCAGGGAAGAAAGTTACTACGGCAATAACAATAATTACTACGTCGAAGTTCTTTTTCACTACAGGAATTTGTCCCAGTAAATATCCGGCCATCAGTAAACTTGTAATCCAGGCCACTCCGCCAATGATATTGAAAAAGGTAAACCTACCGAAAGGCATTTTTGCAACACCGGCCACAAAAGGCGCAATTGTTCTAAAAATAGGTAAGAACCTACTGAATATAATTGCCTTACCGCCATGTTTTTCAAAAAATTCATGCGACTGGTTATAATAATCGAGTTTAAGAATCTTATTCTCCGGTTTAAATACCTTTACACCAAAGAAGCTTCCTAATTTATAATTTAAAGAATTCCCCAGAATTGCGGCTGCCATTAGCAAGACCATCATTATCCAAATGCTTAAGCCTGTATTTTCACCTGCAATTAAGGCTCCCATTGCGAATAGCAGTGAATCTCCCGGTAAAAAAGGGGTAACAACAAAGCCGGTTTCAGCAAAAATGATAAGAAAAAGAATTGCGTACGTCCAGGTACTGTAGTCTCTGATGATCTCTTCCAGGTGCTTATCAATATGCAGCAGGAAGTCTATTAAAAAAGTGAAAAATTCCAAATCCTATAAATTAAGCCCAAAAATAAAAATATCATGGCAATAACCATGATATTTTTAAGAATAGAATTGTCATAATAATTCTTCAGGAAGTGCCTTCCGGAAGAATTAGTTATTTGCAACAATATGACCTGTAAGGTTTGTAGCAGAAGTGCCATCAATCCAAATGGTATAAATCTTATTGGCAGCCAGAGCACCATCAAAAGCAGGTCCGGCAACACCGCCCGTACCTGTAAAATTAAATTTAGCTCCCGGATCTACTTCAAAAAAAGCAGACCCTTCGGTGAATGCAATAGCCGGTACAAGTGTACCCGAACCGCCCACAACCGCCACAGAAATGGAGTTACTGCTACTCGACATATTGTTGAAATTAATAAATCTCACCTTTGCCTTTCCAACTGTAGGAATGGTTACCGCATCGTTATACGGAATTGCAGCTAATTCACCTGACTGAGTTTTAAAATACCAAACGCTTACCTTGTTACCTATCGAAAGTTGGATTGATCCCCCGGCATTCATTTTAGTCGTATTCCCGCTATCATAAAAACCAAGCGTACTTACTCCTGAGGTAATTTTAACATAGGCAGAAGCATCACCATATGCTAAGCCAGTCACTTTTACGGCACCGTTTACCAGAAAATCCTGATTTGGACCACCAAAAACTGTATTTACAGCTTTAATATCTAACTCCCCAACTGGTTCAGGTTCATATTCAGTTTTTTTACCACATGAAGCTAACAGCATAATGCTCGAGCAAGCAATCATAAAGGCCATCCTGGTCTTTGATGACAATAAAAAAAGTCTTTTCATATGTTAATTGTAATTATTTAGCATAACCGGCATCACCAACATCAATACATCTTCGTTCTCATCGTTAGTTTGAGGGATCAATAAACCCGCTCTGTTCGGAGTAGAAAGTTCTAATGTTACTTCTTCGCCACTTAAATTATTCAACATCTCAATTAAGAAACGAGCATTAAAACCAATTTCCAGATCTTCACCTTCATACTGGCAGCTTAAGCGCTCATGTGCTTCATTTGCAAAATCAAGATCCTCGGAAGAGATATTTAACTCACTACCATTGATTTTTAATCTTACCTGGTGCGTGGTTTTATTTGCGAAAATAACCACCCTGCGCAAAGTATTTAAAAACAAAGCTCTGTCTATAACCAATTTATTAGGATTATTAGCAGGAATTACCGCTTCATAATCAGGATAACGCTCATCGATTAAACGACAAACCAGGTTAATATTTTCAAATTTAAAAAAGGCACTCGTTGCATTGTAATCAACCGATACATTGATATCTGTAGATGGCAACGCTGCTTTTAATAAAGTCAATGCCTTTTTAGGTAAGATAAATGAAGAGCTCTTATCTGCTTTGCTATCCATACGCCTGTATCTTACCAATTTGTGAGCATCGGTAGCTACAAAAGTAATGTGTTGATCAGAAAGCTGACAAAAAACACCCGTCATAGCCGGACGAAGTTCGTCGTTACTTACTGCAAAAATAGTTTTCGTAATCGCTTCAGTTAAAACAGAAGCCGGTAAATTTACCGAAGAAGCATTTTCAACAACCGGTATTTTCGGGAAATCGTCACCGTTTTCACCACTTAATTTATACTTACCATCACCTGCACTAATCTCAATTGAGAAAGTACTATCATCAATATTAAAAGAGATCGGTTGATCAGGTAGTGTTTTTAAAGTGTCTAATAATATTCTTGCCGGCACAGCAACCTTCCCACCCTCTTTAGATTCTACAGGTAAAGAAGTCGTCATGCTGGTTTGCAAATCCGTAGCAGATATTGTTAAATTTCCGTCCTTAATCTCAAACAGGAAATTTTCCAATATAGGCAACACAGTGCTGCTGCTTGATGCACCGTTAACTGTTTGCAAATGTTTTAAAAGCGTTGATGTGGATACAATAAATCTCATAGTTATGATCTAGTCAGTTCTCAAAAATATAAAAATTACCTCGCATACTTGTGTTTACGGTAATAATGTTGAAAAATTGCAAATGATATTAACAATAATAAAGGCGCAAGCACATTTATCAGCTGCCATTGCAACTTTTCAGTACGCAACTTTGCCTTATCTAATAACCTTATTTTAACTTCCTTATTGCGCAAGACGATTAAATTATCATCATTTGCTAAATAATCGGCAATGTTTAACAATAAGGCCTTATTCCCAAAATTTCTTTGTGTATAGCGGTCAAATCCCAATGGGAAGACCGATCCATCCTTACTGCTTACCTGATTTTTAAAAATATCCCCGTCGCCTATGACAATCATTTTAGTCGGTTTACTCAATGCTGGCACAGTATACTGTTCTTCAATTCTAGCAGGAACAGATCTATTCAAAAACACGGAAGAGAAGGTACCTTCCAGTAATACCCCTACCGACTGCGGCACACTGGCATAATCCCTCGGATCAGGCTGCTCGGCCACCATCTGTAAAGAAAGCATCTTAGGTGTATTAAAAACCTTGTTAAACGCCGAACTGTGCAAAATAACCTTCTTGCTTACGCCCTTTACACCTATCGTATCTACGGTATTTACAAATTCACCTTTAATGTTATCAATGTTTTTCACAAGATAACTAGCGGTATCAGGCATCAACAGTGGATAAAACACCCAGGGAGCCATCTGGATCTGTCCCTGCGGACCACCCATTGTTAAAGGTATCTCGGCACAGTTGGCATCGGCAAGCAGATTGTAATTTACCCGTGCACCATACATGAACAACATATCGTCTAAATTTAGCTTTTTGTTAAAAGCCAATTCTTCCGGCCTCCCCTTTAAGCTATCTAAATCTGCACTTACCTGATCAATACACCAAAGCACCCGCCCCCCATTCATTACAAAATAATTAATTTTGAATTTCTCTGCCTCGGTATACTCTTTTTGTGGCTTGGCAACTACCAATAATTTCAATTTATCCAATCCACTTTTATCAATTAGATTCAGGTCTACTCGCCCTACCTCATAACTTTCGGAAAGACTTTTAATCGCATCACTTAAAAAGTGATCAGACAACTCTCCATTTCCTTCAGTAAAGCCAATACGTGGATGTTGCCCGGTCAGCACTTTTTGTATCCCTGAAGTAAACACATATTCAAGGTTTTGGATCGAGTTGTTGATATTCTCTTCGTAATTACCAGTTACATCCAGATTTTGCAAGAGCTTTACAGGATATCTTTTACCATCAGCTACAATCATAGCCATCGGAAAAATGGTCTTTTGTGCAAAGCCATTATCATTTTTAATGTTCAATGTAGTAGCTTCAATGCCGGCATGGTACAAGTTGTTAATCGCGGTATCCTGTTCGGCAGCGGATAAACCGGCAATAGGATCAGCAAATATCACTTTAATATCTGTCCCTGCATAAGCCTTATAGTCGGTCAGCAAATCATTCGTAGCATTTTTAAGTCTTTTAAATGCCGCAGGCAAATCTCCATCTAAAAAAACGGTAATGCTTATAGGATGCTTTGCAGCTTTTAAAATCTCTTTAGACTTATCATTAAGCGTAAAACGCCGCTCTTTTGTAAAATCTATTCTTGTATAAAAATATTGAGCAGCAATATTTATCAATACAATTGCCAATACAAAAATAGCCGCCTTAAAATATTTGTTCTTTACCATTTTCTACCCCCGATCACAAACTTGGTGAACCCTAAAAACAGCATGACAAAACTGATAAAATAAACGAGGTCTCTCGTATCCAGCACCCCGCGACTTATAGACTGGTAATGCTCATTTACACTTAAACCAATCAACAATGATTCAAAATATTGTAAAGCAAATATCCGGCTCATGGCATCAAAACCATTATAAACAATAAAGCAAATGAACACGGCAACAGCAAAAGCAATAACCTGATTTTTTGTAATTGAAGATGCAAAAATACCCACAGCTGTAAATGCCGAGCCCAATAACAACAAACCTATGTAAGAACCAATTACAGCGCCTGTGTCTATATTCCCCTTGGGCAAGCCCAATTGTGATATGGAATAATAGTAGATCAATGTAGGAATTAGCGCAAAAAGCACCAGCACTAAACAGGCTAAATATTTGGCCAATATAATTTGCCAATCGGTAAGTGGCCTTGTGGCCAATAAAATATAAGTCCCTTCTCTTCGCTCCTCAGCAAAAGAGCGCATGGTAATCGCGGGAATTAAAAACATAAATAAAAAGGGTGCTAAACTAAAAAAACCAGTTAGTTCGGCATAACCATAATCCAGTATAGAGGTATCAGGAAAAAACCAAAGCAATAAGCCCGAAGCCAATAGAAAAACGCCGATGGTGATATAAGCCATCAGTGAATTTAACAAACTAAATAATTCCCGTTTAAAAACTGCGTACATGCATTCAGATTAATGACGCCGAAGTTAGAAAATTAGGAGGAATTTTTGTCAACCAGGATGTCACTTAATTTTTACTCACGTCCAGATTAAACAAAAGGGAAAAACGAAGTGTGTTCGCTAAAGGACTTTTATTTTGGTTTGCAGCAATGTAAGCAAAGTTAAATTCGACCATACTGTACTTAAAACCGGCACCCAAGGTAGCGTACTGACGATTTCCCTTGTCCGGGCTTTCATAAAAATAACCTGCTCTTAAGGCAAATTGCTTGTCGTACCAAAATTCCAAACCTGTCGAATAACTGATCTCTTTCAATTCTTCTTTAAACCCACCAGGAGCATCATTAAACGATCGAAACATTCCTGAAACCATTGAAACATCATCATCCTTACCCGAAATAATTGTACCATCTACATCCCTTAAGGGCGGAGTGGGAACCAAAAGTTTGTTCAGGTCTAAGGTTAAAGTAAGCATGCTTTTATCATCTAAAAGCCAACTATTGGCTGCACCAACTTTAAGATTTGTTGGCATAAAACTGGTTTTACCGGTTTCCGAATAGCTAATTTTAGTTCCTATATTTGATAAATTCGCACCAAATGAAAAGATCGCATCCTTCCCAAACTGAGTCACCTTACTCGTGTGATATAAAGAGACACCTGTAGCAATAGCATTTACAGATTGTAGTTGCTGTCCGTCAACAAAGGAAGGTGCAAGTCCGGAATGAATATATTTTAAGGATATACCCAATGCAAATTTTTCGCCCAGTCTTCTGGAGAAGGCCGTTTCAAAAGAAAAATCACTTGGTGTATATTTTCCCAATGCATTTGCGTTGGCATCAAACAAATCAACACTTCCCATATTAAAATAGTTTAACGCTACTCCGAAAGCATTTCTATCATTTATTTTATGTGTAAAACTGGCATAAGCCAGGTTCATATCCTTACCAAAATTACGCAGCCATGGACTATAGGATAAAGAAAAAGCGGTATTCAACTCTGAAAATGCAAGTTTTGCAGGATTAGCATAAACAGCATTGGCATCTGCCGAAATTGCCACCCCTGCATCACCAAGCGCACCTGATCGGGCATCCGGGATAACCGTTAAAAATGGAACAGCAGTAGTAATTGCATTAGAACTACTTCCATTGATATTGATCTGCCCCGAAACCGTAATGCAAAAAGCGAAATAAAAAAATAGAAAAACACGACACTTCATCCTATAAACGAAAGATTTACGCAGGAAATATACAGATTATTTGACAGATCTATCATCTTGATTGTTTGCCTTACCCAAGCTAACAACGTTTCTAAAAATTATATCCCGCCCTTAGTCCAACAGATGAAAGTGTACCACTACTTCTCGACCAGCTTTCATAACTTACCCCTATGTCTACAGTTCCGGTTGTACCTACCGGAAATTCTGTACCCAATCTTGGAGCATAAGCGAATGCTGTTCCGGCCCCGGCTCCTGTGGCCGTCGATAAAACCACACCAAGTTCACCTGCACCATAAATATATGGTAGAATAAAATATCTTGCTCCTGCTTTTATAGGTACAAAACCTTCTTTATATTTAATATTTGATAAAATTGCCGGGCCATGAAATCTTAAATAACCGATATTCCCGGTGATGTTTAAATTTTCTGCAACAGGCTTCTGATAAAGCAAGGAAGCACCAGCTCCGTAGTCAGCTATATTTTTATAATTTCCAACAGGAAAAGCAAAATCAATACCCAAACCGATCTTGGATTCATTTCTTTTCGTTTGTGCGTTAGCATGATGGAGCATTAAAAAACTTGCAGCGGCAATTAATATTATTTTTTTCACTAGTCCTTATTTAAGAACCACAATATTATAAAATATAGCTGTGATCACAAATCTAAACCGCTATTCTCGCCTACCAAAAAGCTTGTCAGGTCTTCAGACCTCCCTTTGAATTTAAATCCCAGAGCAGTATAAAACTTCGTTGTTCGTTCCAGATTGTTAAATTTGACCATATCTTTTTCGGATTCATATTTATGTTTTTTAGTTAAAAAAAATTTCATTGTTCACCTCAAGAAAAATATTAACTTGGTCCTATATTAAACAGGGAATAAAGTTAATCATGTTACCTCTATATCACCCTTTTATCATGTCAATTATTTTAAGGTGGCTCCCTTTATTCCTATTTATTTTCCTATTTAACACATCTGGATCTGCACAAACCACAAACACAATTGATGTTGATTTAACAGCTTCTCCTAACATCACTAAAACCTATAATGGATACCGTAGATCAGGAACTGATTGTGGCGGTAGTAGTTGTATCGTTTTTAACATCACACTGAATCCGGCTACCGATCTGGTCAGTTTTAGTTCCAGTAAACTTGCATCAGCTTTTTATACAATTGATTGTGGTCCTCAAATCCCTATTGGTACTCCGGCCTGCATCAGTGGGAAAACACAAGTCCGTTTATCCTTTTGTAAAAATGGAAATGATGTCATAGATTATACGATAACCGCTTCAACCGCAGTATCAACATCAGGCGATATGACAGTTAGAACTGGATGTTCCATGCCGCTAAGTGTTATTGGTATAGATCCTTCCTCAACCGTCTGGACATCGGTGTATCCTGGCGCACCAGGCGCATACAATTCCTTCTTAAGTTGCCAATCTGGTTGTGCAACCACAGCATTTACTGCAGGCTCAACAGCACCTCCCTATATAGATTACAAGGTTAGCGGAACAGTATCTACATGTCCAAACCAACGATCGGCTATTGTAAGGGTTTACGTTGTACCCGGCATGCAGGTTTCTTTCAATCCCGGAAACACGGTAATATGTAGCGGAACAGCCACAACGCTATCAACCTCCGTAACAGGCGGTAATCCCCCATACAACTATTCATGGACCAGAGATGGAGCCCCTTTACCTAATACCACTTCTTCTATAAGCGCAACAAATGTTGGAACTTATGTTGTGACTGTTTCTGACAATACCAATTGTGCATCAATACCTCAATCTATCGTCGTATCAGCAGCAGCAACTCCTGCCGCACCTACAGCAACCAGCAGCACAATTTGCAGCGGCAGTTCGGCAATTCTCAGTGCTACAGCTCCTGGCGGTACTTATCAATGGTATGACGCGGCAACTAACGGCAACTTATTAAGTAATAATGCGAACTACACTACCCCTACGCTGACTTCAAATAAAACATATTATGTGCAAACCATTATGAATGGCTGCACAAGCCAACGGACAGCAGTTACCGTTCAGGTTAACCCTATACCGCCTGCACCAACTGCAACAGGTATTACGATATGTAGTGGTAATGCCGGAGTACTCACTGCAACAGCTCCTGGTGGAAATTACGAATGGTATAATGCCCCATCTGGCGGAACACTTTTAGGTAGCAACAGCACCTTTACTACACCAGCATTAACAACTACAACAACCTATTACGTTCAGACTACTGTAAATGGCTGTACCAGTGCCCGAACAGCTATAACCGTAACGGTTAATCCTACCCCAGTTGCTCCAACAGCATCAAATGCAATAATTTGCAATGGTACATCTACCACATTAACTGCAACAGCACCAGGCGGAAACTATGAGTGGTTTGATGTTGCATCGGGTGGAATTCCCTTAATCAGCAGCAGTACATTTACCACTCCTGCCTTAACAGCAACAACTATCTATTATGTCCAAACTACAGTTAATGGTTGTCCCAGCGCACGTACACCAGTTACTGTGACCGTAAATGCAATTCCGGTTCCTCCATCTGTATTAGGAGCGGCCATCTGTAGTGGTACCTCCACCACCCTAACTGCAACTGCCCCAGGGGGAACTTACCAATGGTATAGTGCCTCTATAGGCGGAACATTTCTGGGAACAGGCCCCACCTATACCACACCAACATTAACCGGAAGCACAACTTATTATGTACAGACTACAGTTAACGGGTGCACAAGTACCAGAACAGCTGTTAATGTTGTGGTTAACCCTATACCGGCAGCGCCAACTGCGACAGGTATTACGATATGTAGCGGTAATGCCGGAGTGCTGACTGCAACGGCCCCGGGCGGAAATTACGAATGGTATACTGCCATATCCGGCGGAACACTTTTAAGTAGCAATGATACTTTTACAACACCTGCATTATTAGCTACAACGACTTATTACGTTCAGACCACTGTAAATGGCTGTATTAGTCCCCGCAACCCTGTCACCGTTACGGTAAATCCTACCCCCGTTGCTCCAACCGCTATAAATCCAACAATCTGCAGTGGTACATCAACTACTTTAACCGCAACGCCCCCCGGAGGAAATTACAAATGGTATGATGCTCCAGTCGCAGGAAGTCTCCTTGCATCGAATGCAAATTATACCACGCCTATATTAACCACAACTACCACCTACTATGTTGAAACAACCATTAATAATTGTACAAGCGCCCGCACAGCTGTAACAGTAACAGTACCGCCCCTTCCAGCTGCACCAACTGTTTCAGAAGCAACAATATGCAGTGGCAAGGCTACAACTTTAACGGCGACAGCCCCCGGAGGTTTATACCGATGGTATACAATGGCTGGAGTGTTACTGACTTCTACACCATCTTACACCACGCCAGTCTTAACTGCAACCACGACTTATCGTGTTCAAGCAATATCTCCTGAAGGATGTCCAGGCCCATATACGTCTGTTAGAGTAACCGTTACCCCTGAAGAAGATGCAGGTTTTCATTATGCATCCGGTACTTTCTGTAAAACGGGCTCCAATCCAACGCCAACAGTTGTAAATCCTGCGGGAGGAACTTTTTCCAGTGCTCCAGCGGGACTCACAATGGATTCTTCAACCGGTAAAATTAACCTAAGCACCAGCGCAGCTGGTACCTATACCATTACCTTTTCAACAAATACAACTTGTATTTATACCAGCAGTTCTGAAATAACTATTACAGAGGCTCCAGATGCATCATTTACCTATACAAGCCCTTATTGCCAGAATCAAACTGGTCAGGCACTTCCTGACTTCCCTGTAGGTAGTAGTGCAGGAATCTTTAGTTCAACTGCCGGATTGGTATTTTCGAACCCAACTACTGGTGAAATTGATCTTCAACTGAGTACTCCCGGAACCTATCTGATTACAAATACAATTGCCCCTTTTGGTAGTTGCCCTGCGGCATCTGCTTCTTTCTCCTTAACAATAAATCCGACGCCAAAGGTAACCAGCCCTGCTGCTGCAACGATTTGCAACAATACCGCTCAAAATTACATCATTACAAGTGATGTAGACGGAACAGCTTTTACATGGGGCAGAACTGCAGTTGCCGGGATTGATAATTTAGCAACAACAGCACAATCGAGAAATATCATTACAGAGACACTGGTCAATTCAACTGCAGCTCCGATAAATGTTGTGTATGAAATCATCCCTTCATTAAATGGGTGTAACGGACCAAAGTTTACTTATACGCTAACAGTAAACCCAACTCCAACCGTAACCAGCCCCGCTTCGGCAACTATCTGCAACAATACAGCCCAGGACTATCAGATTACCGGAAACGTAAGTGGCAGTACCTACACCTGGAGCAGAGCAGTTGTTCCGGGCATTGATAATCCGCTGGTTACTGCACAAACCGGAGATAACATTACAGAAACATTAGTAAATACAACGCCAGCTCCTGTAGAAGTCATTTATGAAATTACTCCTTCTGCTAATGGTTGTACCGGTCCTGTATTTACATATAAGGTAACTGTAATTCCTACAGCTGAGATTACCAGTGCTCCTATGGCAGAAATATGCAACAACACTACTCAGAATTACACCATCACCAGTAATGTTTCAGAATCAACATTTACCTGGAGCCGGGCTGCAGTTGCCGGAATCAATAACCCTGCTGTTGTTGCACAAACCAGCAATTCAATTACCGAGGCACTGGTAAATAATACCTCAGCTCCGATTGATGTACTATACAAAATTTCAGCTTCATTAAACGGCTGTGACGAACCAGTTTTCACCTATAAATTAACCGTTAATCCAACTCCGATTGTAACCAGTGCTTCTGATGCTATCATTTGCAATAACATCGCCCAAAATTATCCTATTACCAGCAATGTAAGCAACTCCACCTTTAAATGGAGCAGAGCGGCAGTTACAGGTATCAGCAACTTAGCAGTAACTGCACAAAACAGTAGCACGATTACAGAAACACTGGAGAATACTACTTCAGCTCCGATAGAAGTAGTTTATGAAATTTTACCAATAGCCAATCAATGCGATGGACCGTTATTCACCTATCGGGTAACTGTAAACCCTACACCAAGAGTTACGAGCGAACCAAGCTCAACAAGCTGTAACAGCTCTCCGCAAAACTATACCATAAGCGGGGATGTCAATGGAACAACTTTTATCTGGAGCAGAGCAACTGTTGCAGGCATCAGTAATATAGCCGTAAACAACCAAACCGGATCTATTTCGGAAACATTAACCAATACGACAAATGCCCCTGTCGACGTTAAATATACCATTTATCCATCAGCCAACGGCTGTAATGGCCCTGCATTTACTTATACTGTAACCGTAAACCCAACTCCAAAGGTAACCAGCCCTGCTGCTGCAACGATTTGCAACAATACCGCTCAAAATTACATCATTACAAGTGATGTAGACGGAACAGCTTTTACATGGGGCAGAACTGCAGTTGCCGGGATTGATAATTTAGCAACAACAGCACAATCGGGAAATATCATTACAGAGACACTGGTCAATTCAACTGCAGCTCCGATAAATGTTGTGTATGAAATCATCCCTTCATTAAATGGGTGTAACGGACCAAAGTTTACTTATACGCTAACAGTAAACCCAACTCCAACCGTAACCAGCCCCGCTTCGGCAACTATCTGCAACAATACAGCCCAGGACTATCAGATTACCGGAAATGTAAGTGGCAGTACCTACACCTGGAGCAGAGCAGTTGTTCCGGGCATTGATAATCCGCTGGTTACTGCACAAACCGGAGATAACATTACAGAAACATTAGTAAATACAACGCCAGCTCCTGTAGAAGTCATTTATGAAATTACTCCTTCTGCTAATGGTTGTACCGGTCCTGTATTTACATATAAGGTAACTGTAATTCCTACAGCTGAGATTACCAGTGCTCCTATGGCAGAAATATGCAACAACACTACTCAGAATTACACCATCACCAGTAATGTTTCAGAATCAACATTTACCTGGAGCCGGGCTGCAGTTGCCGGAATCAATAACCCTGCTGTTGTTGCACAAGCCAGCAATTCAATTACCGAGGCACTGGTAAATAATACCTCAGCTCCGATTGATGTACTATACAAAATTTCAGCTTCATTAAACGGCTGTGACGGACCAGTTTTCACCTATAAATTAACCGTTAATCCAACTCCGATTGTAACCAGTGCTTCTGATGCTATCATTTGCAATAACATCGCCCAAAATTATCCTATTACCAGCAATGTAAGCAACTCCACCTTTAAATGGAGCAGAGCGGCAGTTACAGGTATCAGCAACTTAGCAGTAACTGCACAAAACAGTAGCACGATTACAGAAACACTGGAGAATACTACTTCAGCTCCGATAGAAGTAGTTTATGAAATTTTACCAACAGCCAATCAATGCGATGGACCGTTGTTCACATATCGGGTAACTGTAAACCCTACACCAAGAGTTACGAACGAAGCAACCTCGACAATCTGTAACAACACTCTGCAAAACTATACCATAACCGGGGATGTCAATGGAACAGCTTTTACCTGGAGCAGAGCAGCTGTTGCTGGAATCAGTAATACTGCCGTGAATGACCAAAACGACAACACGATTACAGAGTCTCTTATGAATACGACTTCAGCTCCAATTGTTGTAATATATGAGATTATCCCATCTTTTGACGGATGTAACGGACCAATGTTTACTTATGAAGTCACAGTTAATCCAACTCCCATCGTTAGCAGTGCAGCAAGTACTGATATTTGCAACAATACAGCTCAAAACTACACCATCACAAGTGATGTCAGTGGAACCACTTTTACATGGAGCAGAGCAGCCGTTACAGGCATTAGCAATATTGCCGTAAATGCACAAACCGGGGATAACATTACAGAAATATTGGTGAATACAACCTCAGCTCCAATAAATGTTGTATATGAGATCACCCCTTCATTAAATGGATGTAATGGGCCAATGTTTACCTATACACTAACGGTAAACCCAACACCAACCATAACCAGCCCAATTTCGACAACTATTTGCAACAATACCGCTCAAAACTACACCATCACAAGTGATGTCAGCGGGACAACTTTTACATGGAGCAGAGCAACAGTTACAGGAATTAGCAATGCTGCCGTAAATGCACAAACCGGAGATAACATTACAGAAACGTTGGTGAATACAACTTCAGCTCCAATAAATGTTGTGTATGAGATTACTCCCTCTGCTAACGGATGTAACGGGCCAATGTTTACTTATACACTAACGGTAAACCCAACTCCGACTGTTACAAGTCCTGCGACTGCAAATATTTGCAACAATACAGCTCAAAACTACACCATCACAAGTGATGTCAGCGGAACCACTTTTACATGGAGCAGAGCAGCTGTTGCTGGAATTGATAATTTAGCAGCAGTGCCACAATCGGGAAATAGCATTACAGAGACGCTGCTGAACTCAACTGCTGCTCCGATAAATGTTGTGTATGAAATCATCCCTTCATTAAATGGATGTAACGGACCAATATTTACTTATACGCTAACGGTAAACCCAACACCAACAATTACCAGTGATCCAAGTATTACACTTTGCAACAACACTGCGCAAAATTATACCATCACAAGTGATGTAAGTGGAACTACTTTTACATGGAGCAGAGCAACAATTACAGGTATCAGCAATACTGCCGTAAATACACAAAATGGTAACTCGATTACAGAGACGCTGATGAATACAACTTCAGCTCCAATAGTTGTAACATATGAAATTATCCCATCTGCGAACAACTGCAGTGGACCAACTTTTATTTATACAGTAACAGTTAACCCAACTCCAACTGTTACCAGTGCGGCAAGTGCTGATATTTGTAACAATACAGCTCAAAATTATACCATCACAAGTGATGTAAATGGAACAACTTTTATATGGAGCAGAGCAACAGTTACAGGCATCAGCAATACTGCCGTAAATGCACAAAATGGCGACATGATTACAGAGACGCTGATGAATACAACTTCAGCTCCAATAAATGTAGTGTATGAGATTACCCCATCTGCTAACGGATGTAGCGGGCCAATATTTACTTATACGCTAACAGTTAACCCAACTTCAACTGTTACCAGTGCGACAAGTGCTAATATTTGTAACAATACAGCTCAAAATTATACCATCACAAGTGATGTCAGTGGAACCACTTTTACATGGAGCAGACCAACAGTTACAGGCATCAGCAATACTGCCGTAAATGCACAAAATGGCAGCACAATTACAGAGACGTTGGTGAATACGACTTCGGCTCCAATAGTTGTAGTATATGAAATTACCCCATCTGCTAACGGATGTAACGGGCCAATGTTTACTTATACACTAACGGTAAACCCAACACCTACTGTTACAAGTCCTGCGACTGCAAATATTTGCAACAATACAGCTCAAAACTATCAAATTACCGGAAGCGTAAATGGCGGCACCTATACCTGGAGCAGAGCGGCTGTTATTGGCATTGATAATCCACTGGCTAATGCACAAACCACGGATAACATTACAGAAACGTTGGTGAATACAACTTCGGTCCCAATAGTTGTAACATATGAAATTACCCCATCTGCTAACGGATGTAACGGGCCAATGTTTACTTATACACTAACGGTAAACCCAACACCTACTGTTACAAGTCCTGCGACTGCAAATATTTGCAACAATACAGCTCAAAACTACACCATCACAAGTGATGTCAGCGGAACAACTTTTACATGGAGCAGAGCAGCCATTATTGGAATTGACAATCCGATGATTACTGCTCA
The DNA here is from genome assembly GCA_029202485.1 of Candidatus Pedobacter colombiensis. Taxonomy (NCBI): domain Bacteria; kingdom Pseudomonadati; phylum Bacteroidota; class Sphingobacteriia; order Sphingobacteriales; family Sphingobacteriaceae; genus Pedobacter; species Candidatus Pedobacter colombiensis. The sequence continues at coordinate 3,897,412 of CP119313.1, forward strand.
GTTAGGGAATTCAATTACAGAGACCTTGATGAATACAACCTCTGCACCAATTTCTGTTGTATATGAGATCACCCCTTCATTAAATGGATGTAATGGGCCAATGGTTACCTATACACTAACAGTAAACCCAACACCAAATGTTACCAGCCTAACCTCGGCAACTATTTGCAACAATACAGCCCAAAACTATCAGATTACCGGAAGCGTAAATGGCAGTACCTATACTTGGAGCAGAGCAGTCGTTCCAGGCATTGATAATACGCTCGTTACCGCACAAACCGGGGATAACATTACAGAAACGTTGGTGAATACAACTTCAGCTCCAATAAATGTTGTGTATGAGATTACCCCATCTGCTAATGGCTGTAGTGGACCAACTTTTAATTATACGGTAACAGTTAATCCAACACCAACTGTAACTAGTCCTTCTACTGCAAATATTTGCAACAATACAGCTCAAAATTATACCATCGCAAGTGATGTAAGTGAAACCACTTTTACATGGAGCAGAGCTACAGTTACAGGTATCAGCAATACTGCCGTAAATGCACAAAATAGCAACATAATTACAGAGACGCTGATGAATACAACTTCAGCTCCAATAAATGTAGTGTATGAGATTACCCCATCTGCTAACGGATGTAACGGGCCAATGTTTACTTATACGCTAGCAGTTAACCCAACTCCAACTGTTACCAGTCCTGCAACTGCAAATATTTGTAATAATACAACTCAAAATTATACCATCACAAGTGATGTAAGTGGAACCACTTTTACTTGGAGCAGAGCAACAGTTACAGGCATTAGCAATACAGCCGTAAATGCACAAAATGGCAGCACAATTACAGAGACGTTGGTGAATACAACTTCAACTCCAATAAATGTAGTGTATGAAATTACTCCCTCTGCTAACGGATGTAACGGGCCAATGTTTACTTATACGCTAACGGTAAACCCAACACCAACTGTAACCAGCCTAGCTTCGTCAACTATCTGCAACAATACAGCTCAAAACTACACTATTACAAGTGATGTAAGTGGAACAACTTTTACATGGAGCAGAGCAACAGTTACAGGCATTAGCAATACTGCCGTAAATGCACAAAATGGCAGTACAATTACAGAGACGTTGGTGAATACGACTTCGGCTCCAATAGTTGTAGCATATGAAATTACCCCATCTGCTAACGGATGTAACGGGCCAATGTTTACTTATACGCTAACGGTAAACCCAACACCTACTGTTACAAGTCCTGCGACTGCAAATATTTGCAACAATACAGCTCAAAACTATACCATCACCAGTGATGCCAGCGGAGCAACTTTTACATGGAGTAGAGCCGCAATTACAGGTATTAGCAATCCGATGATTACTGCTAAGCTAGGGAATTCAATCACAGAAACTTTGGTGAATTCAACTGCGGCTTCGATAAATGTTGTGTATGAAATCATCCCTTCATTAAATGGATGTAACGGACCAATGTTTACTTATATGCTAACAGTAAACCCAACTCCAACTGTAATAAGCCCCGCTTCGACAGCTATTTGCAACAATACAGCTCAAAATTATACCATCACAAGTGATGTAAGTGGAACCACTTTTACATGGAGCAGAGCAACAATTACAGGCATCAGCAATACCGCCGTAAATGCACAAAATAGCAACACAATTACAGAGACGCTGATGAATACAACTTCAGCTCCAATAGTTGTAACATATGAGATTATCCCAGCTGCTAATGGCTGTAGTGGAACAACTTTTAATTATACAGTAACAGTGAATCCAACTCCAACTGTTACCAGTGCGGCAATTGCAAATATTTGCAACAATACAGCTCAAAACTACACTATTACAAGTGATGTAAGTGGAACAACTTTTACATGGAGCAGAGCAACAGTTATAGGTATCAGCAATACTGCCGTAAATGCACAAAATGGCAACACAATTACAGAGACACTGGTGAATACAACTTCGGCTCCAATAGTTGTAGCATATGAAATTACCCCATCTGCTAACGGATGTAACGGGCCAATGTTTACATATACACTAACGGTAAACCCAACACCTACTGTTACAAGTCCTGCGACTGCAAATATTTGCAACAATACAGCTCAAAACTATACTATCAGCAGTGATGCCAGCGGAGCAACTTTTACATGGAGCAGGGCAGCAATTACAGGCATCAGCAATACTGCCGTAAATGCACAAAATGGCAGCACAATTACAGAGACGCTAGTAAATACAACCAACCTACCCATAAATGTAATTTATAATATTGTGCCATCTATAAATGGCTGCAGCGGACCTTCTTTCACTTATACCGTAAAAGTAAATCCGACACCAACTGTTACCAGTCCTGCAACTGCAAATATTTGCAACAATACAACTCAAAATTATACCATTACCAGTAATGTGGCCAATGTTACCTTTACCTGGAGTAGAGCGGCTGTTGCCGGCATCAGCAATTTAACAGTAAGCGACCAGACTGAAAGCCCTATCACAGAAGCATTAATTAATACTACTTTGGTGCCTATTTCAGTAACGTACAAAATTATTCCTTCAGCCTATGGTTGTAATGGCGAAGCTTTTACTTACACTTTAGTCGTTTATCCAACTTCAAATATTACCAGTGCAACCACTTCTACTATCTGTAATAATACTGCTCAAAATTATTTAATCACAAGCAATGTTAGCGGTATGACTTACACGTGGAGCAGGGCCACAGTTGTAGGCATAAATAATGCCGCAGTAATTGCACAGAATGGAAATGCTATTACAGAATCTTTAGTTAATACGACCGACCTTCCAATATTAGTATCGTATGATATTACACCTACTATAAACGGGTGTAACGGACCAATATTTAGGTATACCGTTACAGTTAATCCTACTTCCAGAGTAATCAATACCCCTTTAAGTCAAACTATATGTTCTACGTCAAGTTCCAGCGCAGTTTTACTGCAATCAAATGTGACTGGAACAACCTTCACCTGGACAGCTACAGCCTCAACTGGTATTACTGGCTTCCTTGCTTCTGGTACAGGGGACATCCCCGCGCAAACCTTATATAATTCTTTACCAAGCAACGGAACAATCACTTATACCATCAAACCTTCCTTTGCTGGTTGTAATGGGGTCGCGGTTAACTATGTCATGACTGTACTCAATCAAGTACCTGTAACACCACTTGTTACCAATAACAGTCCAATTTGCGTTGGAAACTCATTAATACTATCTGCACAAAATGTTAATGGGGCTACTTATGCCTGGACTGGTCCAGATGGTTTTACTTCTAATCTACAAAATCCTATAATTAATAACGTTACACTAAATAATGAGGGAGTCTACTCAGTCAAAATAACAGTTGGACAATGTTCGGCTCCAGCAACCACCACTGTGATCGTGAATAAACCGGCGATTGTTACATCTAAAAATGATCAAACAGTATGTGCAAACAATTCAGTCATAGAAATTTATGGCACAGTTAGTGGCGGGAGTACTACAGGAATCTGGACTACGAGTGGCAGCGGTATTTTTCCTTCCGGTGTCAACTCATTGACAGGAACTTATGTTCCATCTGATGCAGATAAAGCTGCCGGAGATGTGGTTTTAACGTTAACTGCTACCAATACCAATTCATGCATACCCGCTACATCCTCATTCCATCTAACAATTACACCAGTACCAATAGTTTCGGCGGGTGGCAACAAGGCAATATGCAGGTATGAACGTTTAGTTTTAAGAGGTCAGTCAACAAGTCCCGCTGTTAAGTGGACAAGCACAGGAACAGGTATATTCCTACCCAACAATTCTTCCTTGAATGTCACCTATGTACCTAGCAATAATGATAAAACAATAGGAAGTGTAGATATAACCCTTAGCAGCGCCGAGAATTCAAATTGCATTCTGGTAAGTGATAAGATAAATGTAAAGATAATACCACCACCAACAGTCGAATTGGGTCCAGATGTATATGTGTTTCAAGGAGAAAGTAAAGTATTAGATCCTCTGAATGTTACAGGTGATAATCTTAAGTATTTATGGACGCCGAATATAGGATTGAATGACAATACACTGAAAAGCCCCCTATTTACAGGCACTAAAGATACCAAATACACGTTGACAGTTACAGGTACCACGGGATGTATAGCAGTTGATGAATTCTTTGTGAAGGTATTAAAACCCATACAAATTCCGAATGCTTTTTCGCCAAATGGAGATGGTATAAACGACACCTGGTCTATTAAAAACATTGATAATTATCGAGGTGCCATCATCAAAGTTTTTAATAGATATGGAACAAAATTATTTGAAGCAAATGCAAGAGACCTGGATTGGGATGGAACATATAAAGGAAGTCCGCTCCCAGTTGGGGTGTATTATTATATATTAGATTTAAAAGAATATGGCAAGCCAATATCTGGAAACATTACTATTATAAGATAAATCTACCACTATAAACCTACCATTGACATCCAGATGCAGCCTTCATCCATACCGTAACCTGCTTTTCGCTAATATTATTTTCTTCACGTAGTTATTGTTTAAGATCACGAAATATTATAAAATATGACCGTGATCTCAAATTTAAAACCGCTTATACTTCACCCAGGTACTCATTAGTAGAGGCCAGTTTTCTATTTTCAGAATAAAAACTGATGTAACAATGCAAGGTATGCCCTCTGAAATTTTCAGGAAGAAGTAACCTTGCAGCCTTATCTTCCCTTAGCGCCGCCTTTTCCAATATACAAAACTCTTTCTCTACCTGATCATAAACAACCAAAGTCACCTGATCATCAGCAGCACACAAAGGCGTAAAATTTCCATTTTTCCAACTGAAATCAACTGAATTACTTTTTGTTGAAACAATTTTTGGTGACCAGGATCCTAATAATTCTCCTTTACTGAATATCAACTGCTTAAAATTCACACTTTGCTCTGGATAAATTTCTTCAATAGTATTCAGCAAGTTATACGATAAAGCATCATTCATCGCAGTATGCTTCGAAATATTTTGAAAACAGAGTTCAATAATATCGCTTAAGCCAAGTAAAAAACCTCTCAATAATGCCATTTTGTTTTGTTGAGCCAATTGCTTGGTTGTAGCGGGCTTATTACTTGGCTTAGGTACAGCCCGCATATAATCCACACCTTTCCAACTTGCGCCTATCACAGTGCCCACTTTCCCTGAAAATCCACCGAGTATTCCTTTTTTAATTCGAGCCATTTTAAGTTAATTTAGATTGTTAATTATTTAATTAAAAGCAATATAAGCACGAAAACGCGTTTTACTACCTCTCCAATTATAAAAATGATACTAAAGAGATATTTCGATAAGCACTATTTCACATCACTATAAATATACCATTGGTTAATTTATTAGAAAATTATGTTTATTAAAATTATTATATTTATCTTTAAACAAACAAAAACATACCATAAATAAGGACAACTAAAAACCCGAGCCAATGAAATAAAGAAACAGCACAACATATCCTTACTTCTTGAATGAGGTATTAATTAGAGTCTCATACTTCTAAAATCTGACAACTGAACCCCGAGACAATAGATTAATGCCCGTAACAAATATTGTTGTACTTTTGAAAAGGTGCACTATAGCGTTACGGGCTCTATTGTAATCCGTAGGGGGAAGGCTGTCAGATGCCCGAAGTATTGCGGTTTTACATTGAGCCTGCTATGGTGCACCTTCGTTTCATTTAAACGAAGGTTAGCACAAACAGCTCCTAAATCCCCAGAGACTCATTTTTTTTAAAATTAAAAATGAGCATATGAATCACGAACAGTATCTTCACAAAAGACCATCCGGCACCAAAGCAGAGCAACAAGCAGTTGCTAACGAAGTCTTAAAATCTTTTTTTGCTGATTATCCTCTTGACGATAGCCTTGATTACCTTCGTCAAATGATCAAACAAAGTTTTTACACAAAAAAAGAATTTTTAAATAACGTAGAACGAGCTAATTTAATCGCTTTCTACGAGCATCTTCACCCCATGATTATGGCCACCAGCATCCTCTATGGAGAGAAATAAACCCTACATCAGTCGAATTCGAAAACTAGTTACGCATAAGGAATAGTCCTCACATGATCCACACATTCGACACACATCCTTCACAAAAAAGTATCTGCTTGTGGGTTTGGTGTGAAGGATGTGTGAACCAGGCGTGAAGAAACCTTAACCTTGTGAACAACTTACCTTCAGGCGTAACTAGTCAAAAGGGGGCAAAATCTATGTAATTTCAAAATAAATCTTATGTAATTTCAAAATAGAAGTTATGTAATTTCAAAATAGACTTATATTTTCATCTATTAATAGCTTCATAAACTAGTAAATAGTAGAAAAAAAAATAACCCAACAAAAAAACAAATTCTCAATTATTGTACTGACAAGCCCAAGGCAATAAAAAAGGGCTGTTTGATCATCTCAAACAGCCCAAATTCTATTAAAAGAAATTTGTTTTTCGATTATAAGCCGAAGTTATAAGCTAATCTTAAACCGATAAAACCACTAGTGGTTGAATTAGCTGACCATCCTTCATAACGACCACCCAGTTCAATAGAACTTTTGTCAGACACAGGGAAGTTCACACCAATACCTGGAGAATAAACAAAAGCAGTAGATCCACCAGTCTCAGTAGAGAATGCAGCACCTAACTCAGCACCGACAAAAAAGTTTTCACCAAAGAAATACCTTGCACCAGCTTTAACTGGAATAGCTCCAGTAGTACCGCCACCAAAATCACTTTTTAATTTAAAAACTGTGTAACCTGCGCTACCTGTTAAGTTTAAACTTGGAGCAACAGGATGTTGATACATCAATGCACCTCCATAACCTAAATTAAAAGCATCACCAAAAGTTCCCACCGGGAATCCAAACTCAGCACCTATACCTAATGTTGGTGTTTTAGTTTGTGCATTAACACTAGTAAATGCGAATAAACCTGCAACTGCTGTTAGTAGTAATAATTTTTTCATTTTTTTACTTGTTTAAATTTAATTTGATTACACCTTAGAAACAAAAACTTTGCCATAGTTACGGCGAAATCAACAAAATCGACTTGCTAAAAACAAAAAAAGCGCCTACCAAACCGGCAGGCACTTTCCTAACAGCAATTTATTGGTTAGAAAGAAAAACTTAAAATTATTATTTGGTCAGCTTCTTGAATATCTCCTCTAAAGAAACACCATATTGCTTTTTAAGATCAGCTATCGGAGCATTTGCTACAATATTTCCCATACTGATGATAATTACATCATCACAAATGGCTTCAACCTCCTGCATAATATGCGTAGAAAGAATAACTGTCTTATCCTTTCCCAGACCTTTTATAAGATCCCGGATTTCGGACAGCTGATTTGGATCAAGTCCTGACGTTGGCTCATCCAGGATCAACACTTCGGGATTATGAATTATCGCCTGTGCCAATCCTACCCGTTGCTTGTATCCTTTTGATAGCATAGCAATCTTTTTATGTTGCTCTGCAGTTAGTCCAACCTTCTTAATGGTTTCTTCTACCCTTAGCGCAGCATTCTGCAATTTATAAGTATTCGCTACAAACAACAGAAACTCCTTCACATACATATCCATATATAATGGTGTATTTTCAGGAAGGTAACCCATGATTTTCCTCATCTCGAGATTTTGAGTCTGACTGTCATAGCCACACAAACTTGCGGATCCCGATGTAGGCTTTAAATAACCGGTAAGCATACGCATTGTGGTTGATTTTCCTGCACCATTTGGCCCTAAAAATCCTAATATCCTACCCGGCTTAGCTTCAAAACTAATCCCATCTACTGCTTTTTGTTTATCGAAATGCTTGGATAGCGTCGTTACCTTAATGCTCAATTTGTATTATTTTATTTTTTTGTTTCCAACAGTCTGATCAACTTCAAAAGTAGGAAAAAAGAACAAATGAATTGAGGTATGAATAATTGTTTACAATTTTATCTAAGTTTGCATCATTATGGCAAAGAATACTAACGACGAGCAATTTAAAAATGTAATATCACACGCGAAGGAATATGGTTTTGTATTTCAAAGCAGCGAAATTTATGATGGCCTGAGTGCCGTATATGATTACGGACAACTGGGTGCCGAATTAAAAAATAACATCAAAACTTATTGGTGGAAAGCCATGGTGCAAATGCATGAAAATATCGTAGGGATTGACTCTGCTATATTTATGCATCCTAAAGTATGGAAAGCAAGTGGACACGTTGATGGCTTTAATGATCCTATGATTGACAATAAGGATTCAAAAAAACGTTACCGTGCCGATCAGCTTTTAGAAGATAAAATTGCCCGTTATGAAAAAGACGGAAAAACAGATAAAGCAGCTAAGTTACAAGCTGATATGGATGAAGCTTTAAAAAGCGAAAACCTGCAAGAATTAAAAGCATTAATTGAGCAACATGAGATCGCCTGTCCTGTAAGTGGTACAAAAAACTGGACAGAAGTTCGTCAGTTCAATTTGATGTTCAGTACGCAGTTTGGTGCAATGGCAGAGGGTTCTGAAGAGGTTTACCTACGTCCGGAAACAGCTCAGGGTATCTTCGTAAACTTCCTGAATGTACAAAAATCAGGACGTATGAAAATCCCTTTTGGAATTGCACAAATCGGCAAAGCATTTAGAAATGAGGTAATTGCCAGACAGTTCATCATGCGTATGCGTGAATTTGAACAAATGGAAATGCAATTCTTCGTTCGTCCGGGTGAAGACCAGAAATGGTTTGCCTACTGGAAAGAAGCTCGTCTAAGATGGCATACCGCATTGGGCACTCCAGCCGAAAAATACCGTTACCACGACCATGTTAAGTTAGCGCATTATGCCAATGCGGCTACAGACATTGAGTTCGAATTCCCATTTGGATTTAAAGAAGTAGAAGGTATCCATAGTCGTACAGATTTCGATTTAAAGCAGCATCAGGAATTCTCCGGCAAGAAAATGCAGTACTTTGATAATGATTTAAATGAGGAAGGTAAGCCTTATGGAAACTATATTCCTTATGTAATTGAGACTTCAATTGGTTTAGACCGTATGTTCCTTTTAACCATGATCAATGCATATGAAGAGCAAGATCTTAGTGATGGCGAAAAACAAGACAGCAGAACATTGTTGCGTTTACACCCTTGTTTAGCACCTTACAAAGTAGCGATCTTCCCTTTAACCAAGAAAGATGGTCTGCCTGAAAAAGCAAGAGAGATTATGAATAATCTGAAGCTTGACTTCAACTGTATTTATGAAGAGAAAGATGCGATTGGTAAACGTTATCGTCGCCAGGATGCCATTGGTACTCCTTTCTGTGTAACAATAGATCACCAGACATTAGAGGATGATACCGTAACTATCCGTCACCGTGATACTATGGAGCAACAACGCATTGAGATTAAGCATCTGGATGAATTGATTGCAAGTAAGACAAGCTGGAAGACATTGCTTCGTAAAGATTAAAAAATGGAGTATCTTATGTGTTTCTCAACACTTTACTAAGCGTGTATTCCCAGTTCATTCTGGCAATATTTAGCACCGAAATGCTTTGAGGGCATTCTACTTCGCAGGCTTCTGTATTGGTACAATGCCCAAACTGCTCATCATCCATTTGCTGAACCATAGCTAGTGCCCGCTTCCTCGATTCTATTTCTCCTTGCGGTAATTTAGCCAAATGCGCTATTTTAGCGGAAGTAAACAATGCCGCACTCGAATTTTTGCAGGTAGCTACACAAGCCCCGCAGCCAATACAAGCAGCAGAATCAAAAGCCGATTCGGCATCTTCATGACTAATGGGAATCCCATTGGCTTCAGGAGCCTGACCGGTATTTACGGACACAAAACCACCAGCCATAATGATTCTGTCGAATGCCGACCGATCTACCCTCAAATCTCGTTTTATCGGAAAGCCCTTCCCCCTAAACGGTTCTATATAAATCGTATCTCCATCTTTAAACTCACGCATGTGCAACTGGCAGGTCGTTAAATGAGCAACAGGTCCATGCGCCCTGCCATTGATCATCATTCCGCACTGCCCACAAATCCCTTCTCTGCAATCGTGATCAAATTCTACCGGCCTGTCACCTGCAAGCACCAATTGTTCATTTAAGGTATCCATCATCTCTAAAAAAGACATGTTAAGAATTACATTATCCAGGGTATAATCCACCATTTTACCGGGACTACCAGCATCATTTTGCCTCCAAATTTTCAGATAAATCTTCATAAGTCACTCCTCTTATTTATAACTTCTTACTGCCAGCTCTACGTTTTCAAACTTCAAGGGCTCCGGAATTAGGATTTCGTCCTTGCCCTCACCTTGATATTGCCAGACCGATACAAAACAAAACTTTTCATCGTTTCTTAACGCTTCTCCTTCCGGCGTTTGATATTCTTCCCTGAAATGTGCCCCGCAAGACTCTTCTCGGGTCAGTGCGTCCTGACACATCAACTCTGCAACTTCCAGATAATCGCTCACCCGACCTGCTTTTTCCAGCTCTCCATTCATCTCGTCCTCATCTCCACTCACTTTAAGATTTTGATAAAAATCTGAGCGCAATTCCCTGATTCCCTTTATGGCCTTTAACAGCCCCTCTTTACTTCTCGACAAGCCACAATAATCATATAACAATTTACCTAGTGTTTTATGGTAATGATCAGCCGTTTTACTCCCCTTAATAGAAACCAATTTAGAAAGATGCGCACGAACAACCACTTCAGCATCTACAAATTCCTGTCTTTCAACACTCAGCCGGGGTTCTTTAATTTCTCCTGAAAGATAGTTCGACACCGTATAAGGAGCCACAAAATAACCATCTACACAGGCTTGCAGCAAAGAATTAGCTCCGAGTCGATTTGCGCCATGATCTGCAAAATTTGCTTCACCCAATGCAAACAAGCCCGGGATAGTCGTCATTAATTCATAATCTACCCATAAACCACCCATTGAAAAATGTGCAGCCGGCGAGATCATCATGGGTTCTGTATAGGCATCAGTTGCCGTAATCTTATGGTACATATCAAACAGGTTCCCATACTTTTCTTTAATCTTTTGCTTTCCTTGTTCCTGAATGGCTTTCGAGAAGTCGAGGTACACTGCATTTTGCTGTGGCCCAACGCCAAATCCTGCATCTATCCGTTCTTTCGCTGCACGTGAAGAAATATCGCGGGGGGCAAGGTTTCCGAAAGCCGGATAGCGTCTTTCCAGATAATAATCGCGCTCCTCTTCCGGAATATCATTCGGCTTCCTACTTTCATTAGCCTTTAACGGTACCCATATCCGTCCATCATTTCTTAAAGATTCCGACATTAGTGTAAGCTTGCTTTGATAACTTCCGGACTGCGGCAAAGATGTTGGATGCACCTGCGTCCAGCTTGGGCAAGCCATAAACGCACCTTTTTTATGGGCACGCCAAATCGCTGAGGCATTACAGCCCATAGCCAGTGTAGACAAATAATAAATCTTTCCGAAGCCTCCCGAAGCCAGGATCACCGCATGTGCAGTGTGCCGTTCTATTTCGCCGGTATCCAGATTTCGTACAATTATTCCCCGGGCTTTTCCATCAACCAGCACCACATCCAGCATTTCATGACGTGTAAAAAGTGATACCGTCTTAGCTGCTACCTGTCGCATTAAAGCCTGATAAGCACCCAATAGCAATTGTTGTCCGGTTTGTCCGCGTGCATAAAAAGTCCGGCTTACCTGTACCCCACCAAATGATCGGTTATTTAAATACCCCCCGTATTCCCTTCCAAAAGGCACCCCTTGCGCAACTGCCTGATCTATCAATTGAGCAGAACATTCGGCCAACCGATATACATTCGCTTCCCGCGAACGGAAATCACCGCCTTTAATGGTATCGTAAAACATCCGATAAGTACTATCGCCATCATTCTTATAGTTCTTCGCAGCATTTACACCTCCCTGAGCTGCTACAGAATGTGCGCGTCGTGCCGAATCCTGAAAACAGAATGAGGTAACATGGTATCCCATTTCTGCTAAAGATGCAGCAATTGAACTTCCTGCCAGCCCCGTACCCACAACAATAACATCCAGTTTTTTCCTATTGGCTGGATTAACCAATTTTGCATGATCTTTATAATAGGTCCATTTATCCTTTAATGGTCCCGGTGGTATTTTAGCATTCAGTTTCATAGAACATGTTGAGTTAAGTAGATATAAACAGGTATTACCGCAAAACCTATAGTAATGACATAGCTGTACCAGATCCCAAAAGTCCTTATCCATACCACATATTTTGGGTGATAAACACCTAAACTTCTAGCGGCACTGAAAAAACCATGTAACAAGTGAAAACCTAATGCAAACATGCAAAGCACATAAAACAGCACATACCACAAATCCCCATAAACACCAACAACAATGGTATAAAGATCTTTATATCCGGCCTTATCCACCGGCAAAGTGCCAAACTTATATCGATACCAGAAGTCCTTAAAATGAAATACCAGAAAAACAAGAATGATGGTGCCTAATATCCCCATACTTCGCGAATACCATTTACTGGATGTCGCTCTCTGGTCGTACACATATTTACCTGCTGTTTTCTTATTTTTAAGCGTGATCACAAGTGCATCCAGACAGTGAATAATGATGGATGCATACAGCACATAAGAAATGATTTTGATAAAAACATTTCCTGATAAGAGCTCCGAATAGCTATTAAACCTTTCCCGGGCTTGTTCTGCGGGTAAGAACAGTTGAAGGTTCCCCAACAGGTGGATGACCAGAAAAAAACAGAGAAACAATCCTGTCAGCGCCATCAGTATTTTTCGCATCAAGGTTGATGTTGTGTTGTTATGATCCATAGTACTTGATTAATAAATTCCAATTGCTTTCCACCATATACCGCCTATGCCCATCCATATCACCAGAAATATGATGCTTAAAATAAATCCCCGCGACCACCACTCTTTCACTTCTACATAGGTGCTTCCAAAAAATACCGGTGCGGGGCCATGACCATAATGGGTAAGCGTTCCGTAAATGCCACCACAAAAACCTAGTGAAAGCGCAAGTAACATTGGCGGGATCCCTACTGAGATTCCTACCCCTAGCAAAGCGGCATACATAGAGGCTACATGCGCAGTAGCGCTGGCAAACATATAATGACTATAAAAATAAACCAGAATGATGATTGGAAAAGCCATCGTCCAGTCTAAGCTTCCTATTTTGCCTCTTACCTGCTCACTAAACCATGGTATTAATCCCAACTGGTTCAGTGCGCTGCCCATCATTACCAATGCCGAAAACCAAACTATTGTGTCCCATGCCCCTTTTTCACTTTTAACATCCTCCCAGGTAAGTACCCTCGACAATAACAAAAACACCAAACCTATAAATGCCGTAGTAGTTGCATCAATTTTAAAGATGTCGCCTGTTATCCATAGAAACAACAACACAAAAAAGGCGATCAGCATTAGCCATTCATTAAGTGTTACGGCTCCCATTTCCTTTAATTTCTCTGCAGCCATTTTAGTAGCACCATGAGTCCTTTTAAGTTCTGGTGGATAGATCTTATATAAAATATAGGGTATAGCGATCAAGGAAATAATTCCGGGTATCAGAGCTGCCCACATCCACGACATCCATGTAATGTTTATCCCAAGATCTGCAGCAAATTTCTGACACATAGGGTTACTGGCAGTACCTGTTAAAAACATGGAAGAGGTAATCAGGTTAACATTATAGCAGTTTAAACTTAGGTAAGCACCCAGTTTACGATGCGTTTCCGGCTTTTCGGGTACTGAATCAAAATTGAGAGCCATTGATTTCATAATCGGATAAATGATCCCACCACCCCGAGCCGTATTGCTGGGAATAGCCGGTGCCAATACCAGGTCGGCTAAACCAAGTCCGTAGCCCAAGCCCAATGAACTTCTCCCAAAAACCCTGATAAAAAGATAAGCTATTCTGCTGCCCAAACCTGTTTTTATAAAGCCCCGGGCAATGAAAAAAGAAATCCCAATCAACCAGATTACCTTATCGCCAAAGCTGCTTAAAGCCAGGGAAATTGACTTCCCCGGATTGCCAGGCGCCAAAACTCCTGTTAAAGCAACGAGCGCAATTGCAATCATCGACATGGTACCCATCGAGGCAGCTTTGAGGATAATTCCTAAAATGGTTGCTAAAAAAATAGCCAGTAAATGCCAAGCTTCGGGTTTTACCCCTCCCGGAATGGGCAAAAACCAAATTAACAAGCCAAAGGCCAGGGTCACTAAAATCATCTTGTAATTAATTTCCTGCATCATCTTATGAGTTAAAACCGGGCCTGAACCTGGCAAATGATTCGATTGGTGTCGTATTGCGTTGTATTTGGAATATTGCGTTCATATCTGTCCATCAGAAAACCCAATTGCACCCTAACCGCATAAGCTTCTGCAAATGATGCGCTCACCATCGGTATATAGCTTTGTCTTGAATTTCCTTCCAGCTTAAAATCGGAGTCCAGATATTCGTATCGGAAAGCAAATTCCAGATTTTTAAGCCTCACATTTTTAAAGCTATAACCAATATTTGGTTGTATATAAATCCCGCGCATGACAAAGCTGCTTATTGGAATAACCGGATCTGCCTGTGCAAAATAAGCTACACTATTGATCCCCTGTTTATACTCCGAAACAAACTCTATATTCCACTTTTCATTCAGCTGCTTATTATAATCAATATCAGCTCCATAAGCCCATAGCTTTTGTCCCATGTTGCTACCTGCTCCTGCACTTACGCCAAAAAGGGTACTTTTTCCCAATCCAAAAACCAACCTGGCAGGAAAGATCTTGCCATCATCATTATCCGTTAACTGATTACGATTATTGCCATTAAAAACACCGATATAATATTTTATTGGAACGCTGCTGTCCTTTATTTCGCCAAAGTAACTCGCTCCGATCTGGAAACTTTGCCAGCTGTTGGCCCCAAAAAGGTAATATTGATTAGAGTAATCTATAGAACGTACAAAGTCGACCGGGTAATTGTCTTCCTGACCAAACTGCGGCCTGAACTGCCCAAACTGAAAATTCACATAATCATTAACACTGTATTTGATATAAGCATTTTCCAGCACCTTATTTTGCGGATTACCGGTAAAATCTCCAAAATTAACCAGCATCACCGCATTGATACGGTCGGTAATGGCCGCATTAACCTGTATCCGTGCCCGTTTTACGGAAAAAGAGTTATGAGAAAACCGCTCTGGGCCCGAGTGGTGCTTACCCGTAATATCTACATCCTCATCAAGAGAATAATTGAACTGGGTTTGCAGCATTCCGGAAAAATTGATCTTGCTTTTAGCTGTTACAGCTATATCAACACCTTGAGCATTTAAAAAAAAGGGAAAGCACAACAAAAAAACCTGCAGATAGATTTTCTTCATGCAGGATAAGAGCTGTTTCATAGAATAGTTAATTTGCGGTCGTTTGTACTACTGATAAAACAAAGTTTCATCCGTTTTGTTTACAAAATCTTGCAATTACACCTTACCCCTACTTAGCCACCCAGTTTAGTCGCTCAGTTGAGCCACCCAGTTTAGAGAAAAAATTCCTTCTCAGAAAAGACCTCGGAAATTTTGCCTTCTTCAGGCAAAAGGTTCCAGTCTTTGAAGAGAACGGTATTTTTTCATTCTTCGATCACAACATACCTTTTCTCTACACCAAGCTCTTCCAAAAAGCCAACCATTGCGGCAGTAAAAGCATCGGGACCACATACATAATAATAAGTTCCCTTCTTCCCTATATAAGCCTTAAGCAATTCACGATCTATCGTTTTTCCAGTTAGCGCTTTATCTAGCGGGTCTTTCAAAACATTGATATCCTTATCACCAAGTATATATTTCAACTCTGTTTTGAGTATAATATCACTTTCGTTATAATTGGCAAACAGTAAGGTATTTCCTTCCAATAAACCATCGTGTCTAAGCTGGCGGAGGATGGCAATAAAAGGCGTTATACCTGCCCCACCAGCAATAAATACACCCGATCCTTTATAATGGATTGTTCCAAAAACCTCATGAATGATCAATTCATCCCCGGTCTTTAATTTGGCAAGTTGTTCCGTTATTCCATGATGACCTTTATAAATTTTGATTGTAAATTCCAGGTAACCCCATTCATTGAGCGAAGTGAAGGTAAATGGTCTCAGCTCATCCCTTAGTTCAGCTTTGTTAATCGATACATCAGTAGCTTGTCCCGGTATAAAAGTAAACCCGAGGGGCTTTTCTATTACAAAACGTCTGACATTGTGTGTTACATCTTCAACACTTAATATTTTAACGACATGCATTTTACAATTGCTAAGATTTAGTGATGATCAATCCGGAAATTTTCGCCAGCGTATAAGCACCAATAGCCATAGCCAGATCGCGGACTGCTACATCCAGATAGCTACCACTTGCTAATAAAGTTAAAGCAATCAACACCAACCAGGCACTAACCAGGTAAGCTCCCTTTTGAGGATTTAGGAATACCCATATACCAGCTGCAATTTCAATTACGCCAACAATCATCATAAATACATGATCACTAAAAGGCAGCATGGAATTTAAGCCTGGGTTAAGATACTTCGTCCAATCGGTTAAAAGATTCGTAAACTTATCAGCACCGGCAACTATTGGTATTAAACCGTAGGTGAATTTTAAGAGTGTTTGAATGTTTTTGATTTCTTTTATTTCAGCTTCCATGATTTTGGTTTTTATAGATTAGAGACAGGCTATTAAAAAAGGGTTACAAAATATTATTGCTGTGTCTGAATTTAAGATCAAACATTCATGAGAAGTTCGAAAATGAGAAAGATGCCAATCAATACTTAGCTGCTTGGCGTTGGAAAGATGGAGAAATTAAATGTCCTCATTTTAATCATCATGACTATTATGTATTTTCCGATAGGATTAGCATGTGATCTGTAATCATGGAAAAGATCAATATGCACCCTAAAAGAGCTTTACACGGTATTTATATTCAGGTAAGTAAAAACATTTGCAAAAATATCTGGATGAGTTTAGACATCCATTCTAAAATAGGCGTTATCTTAGACCGTATGGAGTGTAGACTAAAATATAAAGACTTAATAGCATGAGTAAAAATAAAGTGTTAGAATTTCAAGGCCATAAGATTACAATAACTAAAATTAATGAGGAAGATTATTTCAGCTTAACTGAAATGGCTAAAAATTTTGGAGGCAATGATCAAATTAAAAACTGGATAAGAACTCGACAAACTATAGAATTTTTAGGAACATGGGAAGCTATAAATAATCCAGATTTTAACATGGTGGGTTTACACCATGTTAGATTAGATACTATGTCAGAAAGATTTATTATCTCTCCTACACAATGGATTGAAAGAACAAAGTTATACTGCAAAGGCATGGAAAGAAGCCAATCCATCTTTAGCATTAACTAATGCAAATCCTAGAGACTACGCAAGTATAAATGAGTTAGCCGTATTGTCAAGCTTAGAAAGCATCCATTCAATGCTAATTCAGCAAGGAGTTGATAAACAAAATAGGCTAAATATTTTACGAAAAATGGCTCAAGAGCAATTAAAAAACTTAAACAAGTTGGATTTAATGAAGTCTATTAAAAAACAGAGTGACATAACTTATTTAACGGATAAAAAGGATATAGATAAGCCTAAGTTTTAATAGGGCTATCTTAGTATAATTTGTTTACCATTATTTACGAATCTGAAGTAGCCATGATCGAAACTTTAACCGATGAAACCATAGTGCAAAGGGTGTTAGATGGAGAAAAGAACTTATATGAACTATTGATGCGAAAATTTAACCCGCAATTATATAGGATCAGTATGTCTATCATTAATGATGATAAGGAAGCTGAAGACATCATGCAGATTACCTATGTGAATGCATACCGCCAATTGGTAAATTTTAAGCACCAATCGAGTTTTGGCACATGGATCACCAGGATATTGATCAATGAAAGCTTATTGCATAAAAAAAGGAAATTGAAACAGGAAAAAAGACTAATGGAAAACAAGTATAATGACCTGAACAATGAAACCCCACTAAAAAACCTCGTGAACAAGGAATTAAAAACAATCCTGGAAAAAGCAGTTGCTACGCTTCCTGAGAAGTACAGGCTGGTATTTGTCATGCGTGAAGTACAGGGAATGAGCACCAATGAAACCATGGAAGCACTTGAGCTTGGCGAATCCAATGTAAAAATCCGCTTAACGAGGGCCAAAGAGATGCTCCGCTCCGAGCTAAACAATTATCATCAGCTGTACGAATTCAACCTTGTCCGCTGTGATGCTGTAGTTAACTATGTAATGCAAGCGATAAAGTAATTTATAGCTGCAAAATTCTTAAATTGGCGGCCTCAACTTACAATCGTTTGAAAAGAAAGAATCCTATTGCAGTAAACCTGTACATGGCTCTGGCCTATCGCTTCCTGATCATCATGGAGCTCTATACCCTGTGTCGCATCGCATTTTACGCCTTTAACCATACACTGTTCCAGCACATCACGCTGTCCAAATACCTGTATATATTATGGGGCGGACTAAAGTTTGATGTAGCGGCACTGATCTATATCAATGCCATATTTATTTTTTTACATCTGCTTCCCATTCCTTATAAATATAACAATGGTTATCAACGGTTTTGCAAATGGCTTTTCATCATTAGCAACAGCATTGGCATTATGGCCAACTTTGCCGACTTTGCTTATTATAAATATACCCTAAAAAGAACTACAGCTACCGTTTTTACCCAGTTTAGCAATGAGCAAAATAAGTTTAAACTATTGGTAGATTTTTTAAGTGATTACTGGTATCTGATCATACTGTATGCTGCCTTTATCTGGTTCTTCATCAGGCTTTACGATATGGTTAGCGTTAAAAAAGAAAGTCGTTTTAAATGGCCAGCTTACCTTTTACAAACCGTTATTATGGCAGTCGTTGCGGTGTTCTGTATTGTGGGTGTACGCGGTGGCTGGGGATCTGAAACCAGGCCAATTACCTTAAGTAATGCCGGCGAATTTGTAGAAACACCGGATCAAATGAGCCTGGTCCTGAACACACCGTTTTGCATATTCAGAACCCTTAAATCATCAAAACTGAAGCCCGTAGATTATTACGACGAAAAGACTTTAAACTCCATTTACAATCCAATTCATCAGCCCGCTGATACAGCTGCTTTTAAAAAGCTAAATGTTGTTTTTCTCATCATCGAAAGTTTGGGAAAAGAGCATATTGGTGGTTTAAATAAAGATTTAATGGACGGAAAATATAAAGGATACACCCCTTTTATTGATTCGCTGGTTACCCAGAGTTTTACCTTTACCCATACTTATGCTAATGGGCGAAAATCTATTGATGCCTTGCCATCAGTAATTTCAGGAATACCGTCTATACGCGAGCCTTTTGTCCTTTCGGTCTACTCGGGAAATAAAACAACGAGTATTGCCAAGCTTTTGGGCGATGAAGGATATGAGACTGCTTTTTTCCATGGTGCACCTAATGGCTCGATGGGCTTTTCATCTTACACGCACTTAGCCGGAATTAAGCATTATTTCGGACTAAATGAGTACAAAAATCGTGGGGACTTTGATGGTACCTGGGGAATTTGGGACGATCCATTCATGCAATATATGGCGCATACAATGAATACGTTTAAACAGCCTTTCTTCTCGGCTTTTTTCTCTGTATCCTCCCACCACCCTTTCAAGGTACCGGAAAAATATGTGGGTAAATTCCCTAAAGGACCGCTTCCAGTACAAGAAGTATTAGGTTATACAGATATGGCCCTACGCAATTTCTTTAAAACGGCGTCGACCATGCCATGGTATAAAAACACTTTATTTGTATTGTGTGCAGACCATGCCACTGTATCTTATTTTCCGGAGTATCAAACCACGCCTGGCTATTTCTCTATTCCCATCCTCCTATATTATCCTGGTGGAAATTTAAAAGGAAAAGCAGACAAAATAGTGCAGCAAATCGACATTATGCCTACTGTTTTAAATTATCTGAATTATAATAAACCTTATTTTGCCCTGGGTTTTGATGCTTTCGATAAGAACCCGGATAACTTTGCGGTAAACAACAATGATGGCACTTTTAGCTTTTATCAGGGAGATTATCTCCTGATCAATGATGGAAAGGTGAACCTTTCATTATATAATTTAAAAACCGACAGGCTCACTAAAAACAACATACTGGAAAAAGAACCTTTAGTTGCCCAAAAGATGGAGAAATACCTGAAAGCTTTTATACAGCAATACAACAACAGGATGATTGAAAATAAACTAACAGCAAAATAGTTACATGCGTAAATTTCTGTTAAAAATTATTGACTTCTTTTACCCTCCTTTTTCTACCTGGCTGCCTTTACATACATTCAGGTATCTGGTATCAGGAGGTACTACTGCTGCCTCCGGAATTGTGAGCTATTATATTGCGTACAACTGGGTTTTGCATCAGGAGAATATTCATGTTGATTTTCCATTTCTACCGAAACTGGTTACTGCGCACTCTGCGGCCCTAATCATTAGTACTTTCATCAGTTTTTTAATTGGTTTTACCTTAAATAAATACCTGGTCTTCACCAAGTCCAACTTAAAAGGAAGAATACAGATGTTTAGATATGCTGCTGTGTTGGCTGTCAATTTTGGACTTAATCTTGCTATGCTAAAATATATGGTCGAAGGATTGCATTTCTATCCATCCTTATCACAAGCCTTCATTACCTTTACCTTATCACTGTGTAGTTATTTTCTGCAAAAACATTTCACCTTCAGCGTAAAAAAACATCCCTAGCAAATTTCATATCAGGGTCATTGCAATGCTTTTTATTTGTTTAACGTTCCCGATAGCCCTATCTTTATCAAATTAAAACAAAGGTTTAAGATGAGTGATTTTAATGACTTCAATAATTCGCAGGTAGCTAAACTACCAAGGCATTTAAGGCAGTTTATTGTTGAGCAGCACTACGAAAAATATACGCCGGTAGATCAGGCGGTTTGGCGTTATGTAATGCGCCAGAATTATAGTTATTTAAAACACGTCGCATTTTATCCTTATATCAAAGGTCTGCAACGTGCAGGTTTAAGCATCGAGCATATTCCTGATCTGCAAACCATGAACGACAACCTCGGCAAAATAGGTTGGGGTGCAGTTACTGTGGATGGTTTCATCCCTCCTGCTGCATTTATGGAATACCAGGCTTACCGTGTGCTGGTGATTGCTGCGGATATTCGTCAGATCAATCATATTGAATACACACCAGCACCCGATATTATTCATGAGTCGGCCGGTCATGCACCAATCATTGCAGATATAGACTATAACCACTACCTCAGCTATTTTGGTTCTATAGGTGCTAAAGCTATGTTCTCTTCAAAAGATTTTGAATTGTATGAGTGCATCCGCAACCTTTCTATTTTAAAAGAGGCCGTTGATGCCCCTCCTGAAGACATTGCAAGGGCTGAAAAACAGCTGCAACATATTTCTGAAAACATGGGCGAGCCATCCGAAATGGCTTTGTTGAGCAGATTGCATTGGTGGACGGTAGAATACGGTTTAATAGGCACACTGGAAGACCCTAAAATTTATGGTGCCGGATTACTCTCTTCAATTGGCGAAAGCGCCAGTTGCATGAGTGAAAATGTAAAAAAACTGTGGTACAATATAGATACCCTCAATTACAGTTACGACATTACTAAACCGCAGCCGCAGTTATTTGTAACGGAGAACTTCCAAAACCTGATTAATGTTTTAGAACAATTTGCAGATACAATGGCCTTTAGAAAAGGGGGAACAGAAAGTATCATCAAAGCCATTGAATGTAAAAATCCGGCAACAGCAGTATATAGCTCTGGCCTACAGGTAACCGGAGTATTTACAGATATGGGCATTGATGGTAACGACGCCCTTACTTTTATAAAAACGACAGGCCCATCGGCCATTGCCATCAACAACAAACAGCTAGACGGACATGGTAAGTTTTACCATAAAGATGGCTTCTCCTCACCAGTAGGAAGATTGAAAGATCAGACTACTGCCCTTGAAGATTTGAGCCTTGGGCAATTAAAAGAACTTGGAATTGTTAGCGGTAAACGTGCAGATTTAACTTTTGAAAGTGGCATCCATATCACTGGATTGGTTAAAAAAATCCTACATCATGGAGAAAAGATCATATTAATCACCTTTGAGGATTGCACAGTTAAAGAAGGTAATGGAAATGTGCTTTTCCAGCCGGAATGGGGAATCTATGATATGGCTGTAGGTGAGTCTATCATTTCTGTATTTAATGGAGCGGCAGATAAAGAAGCTTACGAAGAAATCACACACATCAGTGATAAACAAACGCATAAAGTAGTTTACGATGAGAAAACCCGGAAGCTGCATGCCATCTACAGAGCGGTACGCCTGATCAGGGAAAACGGGAAAAATCAGGAACAATTACCTGCTTTATTTGAAGAACTGAAAACGGAACACCGTCATGACTGGCTTTCGGCTATGGAAATTCTGGAAATCTTGTACCATAAACAACTTTACCCTGAACTGGAAAAAGAAGTCCGCAATTACCTGGAACTTAAATCAGCAAATGAAGCGGATCATACCAAATTAATTAACGATGGCTTACATGTTATCGAAAATCCGGTTACCCAATTGATCAACAAAGAATAAGTACTAAATGAATATTGTATTGACTGGCGCCAGCAGTGGAATTGGCTTTGAAACCGCTCTGGAATTTACCCTTAATAAAGATAATAAAGTAGTTTGTATTGCCAGATCGGCAGACAAACTACGAAAGTTGCTTGAAATTGCTAAAGGCATTACCCCCGACTGCACTTTACTTCCGGTAGAATTTGATATTGTAAATGATGATTATGCAGCATTAGTTCCCTTTCTTAAAGAAAAATTGGGTAATATAGATATCCTGATCAACAATGCAGGGGCATTGATCAACAAGCCATTTTCCGAAACCAGTGCTGCGGATATGGCGAATATGTTTGAAAGCAATGTTCTTGGACATTTTAACATGATCCAGAATTTACTTCCATTAATGGGCAGTGGCAGCCATATTGTAAACATTGGCAGTATGGGTGGCTTTCAGGGCAGTATAAAATTCCCCGGACTATCGGCCTATTCGGCCAGTAAAGCGGCCTTACATACCTTAACAGAATGCCTGGCTTTCGAATTGCAGGAAACAGGAATTAAGATCAATTGTCTGGCTCTTGGTTCGGCACAAACAGAAATGCTGGAACAAGCATTTCCGGGTTATCAATCTCCTGTTCTGGCCTTCGAAATGGGTAAGTATGTCGCTGATTTTGCACGTACCGGTCATAAGTTTTTCAACGGAAAAATCCTTCCTGTGGCAGTAACAACGCCATAACCAACAAGTTATCAACAAATCTGGGGCTAAAGTATAATTTTAATATCTTTATCCCCATTGATATGAAGAGACTTCCTATTGTTTTCTATTTTCTATTTATTACTGTGTTTGCAGCTAAATCGCAAACCACGGTCCCTGTGCAATATCAACAACTGGTCAACAAATTAGCTGTACAGAATCCTGAAACTGAGATCAAAAAAACAGAGTCACCAAACCGTTTGCTTGATTTTGCAAAATCGATGCTTGGCATCCGTTACCGGTCTGCCTCCAGCAATCCCAACAGGGGGTTTGATTGCTCAGGTTTTGTAAACTATGTGTTTAGTAATTTCGGATTTAAGGTACCCCGCTCGTCCAGAGAATTTGCTACAAGCGGGGAGTCCAAAAAGTTAGAGGATGCCAAAATCGGAGATGTGATCTTGTTTACCGGAACAAACAGCAGATCCCGAACTCCGGGGCATGTTGGAATTATTTATTCTATAAAGGGCGACGAGGTTAAATTCATCCATTCCTCTTCCGGAAACGCTAAAGGTGTTACCATTTCCAGTTTAGATGAAGGCTTTTACAAAAAACGTTTTCTAAAGGTGGTTAGCATCTTATAACAATACCAGCCTTAAAGCATCATTTACATTCCCTTTACTTAACCATTGTTTAGCCAGCTCATGCAGCTCGCGTTCCCGATTAGTTGCATCTCCAATAGTTGCATCTAATATATCCTTTACTTCAGCATTGTTTTTTATCGCATCAATTTCCTCATCAGTGGGTAGCTGTTCGATATTACCAAGCATTCCAAGGTCATTTCCCGTAAGCACTTTCGAGTTTCGCACTCCTTTAGGTAAAGCATCTACGCCTATTCCTAAGGTGGTTAATGGCTTAGCTACCTTGAATAAATTCTCTGCGGTGACCCGACAATACCAATCGCCACCTAAACGGGCTACCAGGTCTATCTTTGCCTGGTCTATTTTTCCATCCTCATCTAAAATATCTTCATTGATGTGAATGAGCTTAACTTCAGCAAGGATCAAATTTCCTGCACCGGGGTTCTCACCCAGATGGATCACTTCCCTTACCACACATTCCATCTGTACAGGCGCTTCGGCTACCCTTGGCGGCTTAACCAATTGTGAAGGCAACATGGTGAAACCTGCCTTTTCAAACTCATTTACACCCTTTCCATATTCGGTACTTGCCAAACTTGTTTGCTGTACCATTGCATAATTAACAATATTGATCACACATTCTTTAACCTCCAGTACATTCTCTAAAGTATGTTTGGTGGTATTGTCGCGCACCCTCCTTGCCGGCGAAAAAACACACAGTGGCGGATTGGTGCTAAACATATTAAAAAAACTGAATGGGCTTAGATTAATGTTCCCGGCCTGATCTATGGTTGTAGCAAAACAAATTGGTCTTGGCGCAATGGCATACTGCATATAATTCTGCAATTGCGCCGGAGTTAATTCTGACGTATTTATGGTCAACATTCTCTATTTTTTTAAGGCAAGAATAGAAAAGTCAGTATCTGCTTTACGAATGGTATTGCTTAAATGCCCCAGGCCTGTGATCTCCATTTCTACCACATCACCATCCTGTAACCATTGCGGTTTAAAATTGGCATCATTTAATAAGCCGGTACCATTTAATTCAAGGAAACAGCCTGTACCTACTGTACCCGAACCGATTACATCTCCAGGCAAAATATCTACGCCATAAGCGCAACGCTCAATAATTTCGGCAAATGTCCAGTCCATATCGGCCATATTACCTGCCGACACCTGAACACCATTAACCGTACAAGTCATTTTTAAATCGTAAGCATTTCCTTTATGTCCTGCTTTGGCAGTAGTTTTATAAGCTTCCAATTCATCTGGAGTAACCAACCATGGTCCAATTACGGTAGAAAAATCTTTTCCTTTCGCAGGCCCGAGATTTAAAAGCATTTCTTCCATCTGAAGTGTCCTGGCGCTCATATCATTCATCACCATATACCCGGCAATGTAGCTATCTGCCTCTGCAGCTGTAATGTTACGTCCTTTTTTACCGATTACTACGGCTACTTCCAATTCAAAATCAAGCTTTTGGAAATGGTCGGGCATACACTCAATTTCACCGGGTCCCTGGATGGCATTGTGATTGGTAAAATAGAAAATAGGATATTGATCAAACTCAGCAATCATATCTACTTTACGGTTTCTACGTGCAGCAGCTACATGTTGGCGGAAGGCATAACCATCGCGGCAAGAAGCAGGATGAGGAACCGGTGCCAGTAGTTCAAAAAAAGCTTCCTCTTTTGCTTCTATTTCTCTGGATTTAATTTGTGCATCTACTTTCTTTGCGCGCTCCATCAATACCTCACCACCTTGTAAAAAGGCATTCATTTCATCAGGTATTTGCTTATCGCATGAGTTTAGATTATAAATATGTCCGTCTACAAAAACACCAAGGTGTTCTCTATCTTCTGTTTTATAGGATACCAGCTTCATATATCAGTATTTTTTATTTTTAAGTAGTTGTCCAAAGCTATATAAAATTAAACAAATGCCCTATAATAATCACCGAAGTTAAAGTAGAATGGTAGCAATCAGAAAGCCTACGGCAATAGTTACAGTTACTGTAGTTAAGCCTGCAGGCATAAAGGAGTGATTGATTAAAAACCGGCCTATCTTGGTTGTACCAGTCCTGTCAAATCCCATGGCAGCTACCAATGTTGGGTAGCTTGGGATTACAAAATCACCATTCACCGCCGGAAACATTGCAATTAATGCAGGCGCCGGGATACCTAAGCCAATCCCCAATGGCATCAATGCCCTTACTGTGGCAGCCTGGCTAAACAAAAGAATAGACATTACAAATAACGCGATCGCAAAAGTCCAGGGATGTTGAGTCACAAATTCACTTAAATGTGTTTCAAAGAAAGGCATATGCGCCTGTAAATAAGTATCACTCATCCATGCCACACCAAATATGCAGACTACAGCCTCGCCTCCAGACCTGAAAATACTGGATTGAGAGACCTTTGTAGCCGGGATCTTTGAAACAAAGACAATTGCTGCGGCAGCTGCAAGCATCAGCAGTTCTATCATTTCTACCATTCGCATGGTCTCCATCTTGCCATCAGTAAGAAAAGAAGGGCGGAGTGCAGGAACTGCGGCAAACAATACAACGCTCAATACAGCAAGCAGAAACACATATACCGACCTTTTGGCTTCGGTACTAAAAATCCGCGCTGTTTTTTGATCTGCCGGATCACCATCCAGCAACTTTACAAATTCAGGATCTTTTAATCGTTCCAGAAACTCAGGGTCTTTCATGAGATCTTTCCCCTGCCTGCTTGCCACAAGTGCCCCTGCAAGTACGCCAATGATGGTTGCGGGAATAGCAACAATAAGTATATGTGTGAGTTCGTAACCTTTCGGAGCCAATAAGGCAGTGAGCGCTACTGTAGCGGCAGAAATCGGACTTGCCGTAATGGCCATATGGGCGGCAATTACTGAAATACTAAGCGGTCGCTCCGGTCGCACTCTTTTCTTGGTGGCTACCTCCGCAATAATAGGAAGCAAGGAATAAATAATGTGTGCAGTCCCTGCAACAAGGGTAAATGTATAAGTAACCAATGGTCCGAGCCAGGTAATGTGATTCGGATTTTTACGTAATATTTTTTCAGCGATGCTCACCATATAATCCATTCCACCTGCAGCCTGCAATGCTGCCGCAGCCGTAACTACCGACAGAATGATTAACATCACATCTATTGGCGGTGTAGTTGGCTTTAAGCCAAAACCTAAAGAAAATATCAGTAAACCTACAGCACCCATCACGCCCAGCCCTACCCCCTTCATTCGCGCACCTACCAATATCAGCAAAATTAAAACTGCCAGTTGTATCCAAATCATGGTATAATTTATTTATATTTTAAATATTCTTATTAAGAAGGCTTAAATATATAATTAATTTCAATAAAGCAATTCATGTAACATTTATAGCTAAATAACATTTCTCAAAATAATATCTGCTTTATTATTTTGGTTAATACTGGATTAAATACTTAATTTAGCAGGCATAATAGAAAATGATAAGCAGCTGTTTCACATATCAAAATCAAGTAGCCACGCAAGCCCTGGCTGCATTTAGGTATGCTATGCTTTCTAAAATCATTTTCGCCCAGTATTCCTTATAGCATTTTCTCTTTTAATGCCATTTGGTAAAACGTTTTCGTCGTTTTATCGTTATTACCTTATTATTCTAACCAATTAACTGACATGTTGCTATGCCTATATATCATACATTAGGATCTATCCCTCCTAAACGCCATACGGTTTTTCGTAAACCGGACGGAAAACTATACGCCGAAGAACTGGTTTCGACAGAGGGGTTTTCAAGTTTATATTCTCTTGTTTACCATTGTCACCCGCCCACCATTGTGAAAGCCCTGGGCGAGCCTTATTCTGTTGAGCCTAAAATAGCAAGGGAAAAGCATTTAAAACATACGAGTCTGATCGGCTTCAACATTAAGCCGGAAGATGATTATTTAAAAAGTCGCAAACCGGTATTGGTAAATAGCGACCTCCACATTTCATTGGCCGCGCCAAGAAAATCTATGACTGATTATTTTTATAAGAACAGTCAGGCTGATGAGGTGATCTTTATCCATGAGGGTTCGGGAACGCTAAAAACAGGATTCGGGAAAATCTATTTTAAATATGGTGATTACCTGGTGATTCCAAGGGGAACCATTTACCAGATGGAGTTTAACGATGAGAAAAACAGGTTATTCATTGTAGAGAGCTTTAGTCCGATACGCACACCAAAACGTTACAGAAATGCTTTTGGACAATTAGAAGAGCATTCTCCATTTTGCGAAAGAGACATCCGACGTCCGCAAGACCTGGAAACAATTGATGAATACGGTGATTTTAAAGTCCTCATAAAAAAACAAGGCATCATGTATCCTTATACTTATGGTACGCATCCTTTTGATTTTGTGGGATGGGATGGTTTTCATTATCCATGGGCATTTTCTATCCATGATTTTGAACCCATTACCGGCAGGTTACATCAGCCTCCTCCGGTTCACCAGACTTTTGAAGGACATAACTTTGTAATCTGTTCATTTGTACCACGCAAATATGATTATCACCCACTGTCTATCCCTGCTCCTTATAACCATAGCAATGTAGATAGTGATGAGGTATTGTATTATGTTGATGGTGATTTTATGAGCAGAAAAAGTGTGGTAAAAGGACAGATCACATTGCATCCGGGAGGTATACCGCATGGACCGCATCCGGGAACGGTAGAGAAATCGATTGGAAAGGAAAGCACTGAGGAGCTGGCCGTAATGATTGACCCTTTCCGCCCGTTGATGTTAACGGAAGATGCGGTAAGTATTGAGGATGAAAGCTATCATAAGAGCTGGCAGGAGAATGTCGAGTAAGGGAAAAAATACAGATGCTATTCGCTTCCTCAAACTTTTTGCGGAAGGGCAAAAATTTTGCATGTCAGCTCATAGCACTGAATTTTTTACGGTACACGACAGAAAGCAGTAAGTAACAAAAAGCAGAGCAGAGAAAATAGTAGAGTGATTAGGTGCAGAGAGACGAAAGAGAACTAACTAACTTATTATTATAGAGAATTAAAATGTCAACACAAACATTTGCCGAAAAGATTGCCAAAGCGCAGGATTTTCTTCCGATAAATGGAACAGATTATATCGAATTTTATGTGGGTAATGCCAAGCAGGCTGCCCACTATTACAAAACAGCCTTTGGTTTCCGGTCGCTCGCTTATGCAGGTCCGGAAACCGGGGTGCGCGACCGTGCTTCTTATGTATTGAAACAGGGAAAGATCAGGTTAGTATTGACCACTGCATTAAAATCTGATAGCCCAATTGCTGAGCATGTAAAATTACATGGTGATGGAGTTAAGATCCTGGCACTTTGGGTAGATGATGCTTATAGTGCATTTGAGGAAACTACGAAACGTGGTGGAAGGCCTTATATGGAGCCTGTTACGCTGAGTGATGAGCATGGTGAAGTTCGCATGTCGGGCATTTACACCTATGGTGAAACGGTACATATGTTTATTGAGCGCAAGAATTATAAAGGTTCTTTTTTACCGGGCTATAGGGATTGGACAAGTGATTATAACCCTACTGAAACCGGATTATTATACATAGACCATTGTGTGGGTAATGTGGGCTGGAACAGGATGAATGAAACGGTGAAATGGTATGAGGATGTGATGGGTTTTGTGAATATCCTTTCATTTGATGACAAGCAAATCAACACGGAATATTCGGCATTGATGAGTAAGGTAATGAGCAATGGAAATGGCTTCTCAAAATTTCCTATTAATGAGCCGGCCGAGGGGAAAAAGAAATCGCAGATTGAAGAATACTTAGAATTTTACGAAGGCGAAGGGGTGCAACACATTGCTGTAGCTACAAAAGATATTTTGACTACAGTAAAGGAATTAAAAGCTCGAGGGGTTGAGTTTTTAAGTGCACCCCCTGAAGCCTATTACAATATGATGCCAGAAAGAGTTGGCGAAATTGATGAACAAATTGATCAGCTTAAGGAGCTGGGTATATTGGTAGATTGTGACGAAGAGGGTTATTTATTGCAGATTTTCACAAAACCTGTTGAAGATCGCCCAACCTTGTTTTTCGAAATCATTCAGCGCAAGGGTGCCCAATCATTCGGCGCCGGTAATTTTAAAGCCTTATTTGAGTCTTTAGAACGCGAACAGGAACTAAGAGGGAACTTATAAAACCTCTTTTTCATTTAAAAACTGAGCGGGCAATCTTTATAAGGTTGTCCGTTTTTTATTTGTTCCACATCGATGATTTAAAAAAAATAGTTATTTTCGAACCTTTAGGCAATATGCGGGGAATGGAAATCAACATACTTAACAGATCTAAGCTTTTTTTCATCCGTTTTGGCGACGCTTTTAAGCTATTCCAAAAAAATGATCCCCTGCGTTTGGCGGGTGCTACGGCCTTCTTTACCAATTTCGCCCTCCCTCCGATTCTCTTAATTCTGATCCGCTTATTCGGCTTTTTTATTGACAGAAAAGTACTGGCAAGACGTATTTTCGAGCGATTAGCGAATATTTTAGACGATAGCAGTACCTTACAAATCCGGCAAACGCTAAAAAACATAAGGGGTATAGATCAGCATTGGTATGCTACCTTTTTGAGTTTTGCCTTTTTCCTTTTTGTAGCCACCACCCTATTTAATGTCATTAAAAACTCTATGGACCAGATCTGGTCGATTGGCATTAAGGAGCATTCGGGCTTTATGTTTAAAATGAAACTACGGGGCCGCTCTATGGTGATTATATTACTGGCTGGAATCCTGTTTGTTGTGGGTTTACTGACAGACAGTGTGCAAGGCTTTATCAGTACTTATGTAAACACCGCTTCGCCCACCTTTGGAAAGATGTTCTTATCTGCACTGAATCAGCTTTTATTTATTGCAATCGTTACCACCTGGTTTTCTGTCCTTTTCAAATTTCTAACCAATGGAAGGCCTACCTGGAGTGCTGCTATTGGTGGGGGTGTACTAACAGGTATCTTATTTACCATAGGAAAATACATCTTGCGTGTACTGCTTCCATTAAGTGGAATTGGCAATGTTTACGGTACTTCGGGTTCTATCGTATTGATTATGCTGTTTGTCTTTTATTCTTCCTTTATATTTTACTTCGGCGCCTGCTATGTGAAAATCCTGAGTGACGAAAAAGAGACTCCCATACGACCTATTAAAGGCGCATTTAATTACGAGATCAAGGAAGTCATAAGAAATACCTGAAGCAGCTGATTACCGGAATGCAATCTGTTCAAAACCATGCATTTCAAATACGGCCAACTTATTGAGCAGGTTGTAATGTAAGGTCCCGAAAAAGTTGACAATGCCATCTTTATTCTTACCCTCAATACAAATACTTTCTTTTACAATCTCCTTGTGTTTTAAATACTGTTCTGAAAGTATTGTCTCTTCATCCTGTATGGTCACATCCGCAGCATCAATTGAAAACTGTTTCAGGAGCTCCGAAAAGCTTTTTCCATTTAAAAGCAACTCTTTAATTTTCATAGCTGTATTATTTGTTTATAATTGGTTATGAAGCTATCATTCACATGATGGTTTCATAGCAGCCCATAATTAAGTAAGGAGCAATAGGACATCAATTATAGCGCCAAAAAGAAAGGGTAAATAGCTACTATTTACCCTTTTACACATAATGTTGAAAACTTTTTCTTGTTAGAACAGCTTGTAAGCCAGGCCAAATGTAAATAAGTTAAGTTTCGTATCGTTGTAGCCGTCTTTTCCTATTTTTGAAAGGCCTGCTTCATATCTCAAATCAAAACCAATTTTACCTATATCCAGACCTGCGCCAAACTGCCAGGCAAAGTTTTGTCCTTTAAAACGTCCCTTAAATACGTTGCTTGCTGCATTGCTAAAAGACTGATCATCACTTAAAACAAATGATGCAACTGGTCCTGTGTTTAAACGAATACCTACACCTGCAGCACCTATTTTTGTTCCTACCAATACCGGTACATCCAGACTGGTAAAGTTTACTTTATTTTCTGCACCCGAGTTGTCTTTCAAGGTAGTATTCTTACCGCTCAAATATAACTCCGGCTGCAAATGAATGCCTGCTGCACCGATACGTGCCCAGAAACCACCATAATAACCGGCTCTGTTATCACTGCTAAAAGTACTTTCTGTACTTAATTTAGAAAGGTTAGTTCCTGCCTTAAGTCCAAACTGGAAGCTTGGCAATACCTGACTAAATGCGGCCAGATTTAATGAGATCAACAACGCGGATAAAATTATTTTTTTCATATCAGGGATAAGTTTATGATTAAATTTTCTATGTAAAACTAAGAATATTTTCCAATTGAAAAGTAAATTACGTAGTTTTATATTTACACCAATTATAATGCTCCAATTACTTTCAGCGAGGGTCACCATGTTTATCAATTTGAATGGATTTCAATTTTAATTCGTACGCCATTACGTTAATTTTTTGCGGTATTATTACTCTTTTTCTTTCTTACCATTTATTTGGAAAAAAAGGTGAAACGGTCCGCTTGTTTGGTCTCATGCTACTGTCTAATGCCATTTGGTCATTGGGCTATGGCTTTGAACTCGCCAGCAGTTCATTGAGTCAGATCCGTTTTTTCATCGATGTGGAGTACCTCGGAATTACGACCTTACCGGTAAACTGGTTTTTATTTTGTCTGCAATTGGCGGGTAAAGATTGCTGGTACAAAAAGCCGGTAAACCTGGCAGCCTTACTCAGTATATCTGTCATCACCGTTTTATTGGTCTGGACAAATGATTATCATCATTTACAATACCGAAGCCTGACTATCGACCGTACCGGCCCATTCCCTACGCTGGTCATAGTACCTGGCATTTGGTACAGGTGTTTTACGGTTTATTTCTACCTGCTTATGGCGGCAGGGAGTTACCTCATTCTTTCTACCTTTCGAAAAGCAGACCCTATTTACAGAAGACAAAACTATACTATATTTTTTGCGGCCTTAATTCCCTGGTTGGTTAACCTTGCTTACTTACTGGGTCTTCGTCCATTTGATAATCTCGACCTTACTCCTTTTGCATTTATTGTAGCCATCTCTTTGATTTCCATGGCTATTTATCGATTTAAATTATTCGATGTTATCCCTGTTGCCAGAGAAAAAGTACTGGACCTGATTCATGATGGATACCTGGTTTTAGATGGCAAAAACAGGGTAATTGATTGCAACATGGCTTTCAAAAAATATCTTCCCAAGGATAAACAAGATAAGATCATTGGGGAACAAATCGGGTCCTTGTTTCCGCAACAAGATGAGCTGCTCAACTTCCTGAAAAATCGACATTCAGGAAAAATCGAAATAAAAGTCCAGACTCGAAAGGCTACATTCGACCTGGAGGCAGACATCATGTATCTGAACCACAACCAACTGGGTAATGAAGCTACAGTTATCAAATTTCAAGACCTGACCGCGATAAGGGAGGAGGCTTTAAAATCGAAACAGCAAACGGAAGAACTTAAAAAGCTAAATCAGTTAAAAGACAGGATATTTTCGATCATTGCACACGACCTTAGAGGGCCACTTGTAAACCTGTCTGAAGTGTTAAAAATGATCGATACAGATATGATCACCGTTGAGGAGTTCAAAGCGCTTTCGCCAAAACTGAGCCGGGATATTCTTTACACCACGGATCTTTTAGAGAATATTTTACATTGGTCGAGAAGCCAGCTCAAAGGCTATGGGATTAACAAAACGCATTTCGAATTGAGGAATATGATCATCAATGAAGTGAACTACCATTTACCTTCGGCTGCGATAAAACGCATTCAAATCCTGGATGATGTATTTCCGGGTATGATTGTCTATGCAGATATGCTCATGATACAGATTGTGGTTCGAAATATTTTAAACAACTCTATTAAATTTTGTAATGAAGACTGCGAAATACACATTACCGCAGTTTATAGTGAACAACATAAAATGATGCTATCTATTGAAGACAATGGAATGGGTATGTCTAAAGAAGCACTAAAAATGCTCTTTAACGGCACGAGTGTTTCTACAAGGGGCACCATGAATGAAAAGGGTACCGGTCTTGGTTTGGTCATCTGTAAAGATTTTATGGAACGAAACAACGGGAAAATGGAAGTCAGCAGCGAAATTGGTAAAGGCACCAAATTCCAGCTTTTTCTGCCTATTGACCCTTCATAGCCGCCTGCTCTTTCAGGGCATCTACATTGTTCTTATCCCCAAAATTATTGGTTTTATCTTCAAAATATTCCAGGATTGACCCAATGGTATCCAGGTTGTCTGCTACCCTTTGGTGCATATCGGAAAGATCCTTATCCAATCTTTTATCCCCCAGCTCTATATTGTCGACTTCAATTTTCCCTATTTTCTGAATAATTGCCTGTTGCGAGTGTTGTAAATCGCCCAACTCTCTCACAATCTTCTCCATTAATTCAAACTTCTTCAAAGTATCCATAGCTCATTTCCTTTTAAAACCAACCTTCTATTTACTAGTTAATGAACCAATTATCCTATCAATATGTTTTAATTTTTGGTAGTACCTGTTGTTTTTGCTAATTTTCCGACCTATGAAGAAGCTTTTCTTTTTATTTTTTCTGTGCCTCATTTATCAATTGACGCAGGCACAAACAGCGGATCATTTAGATCCTGAAAAACTGCTAAATTACTACCAGGCACAACAATATGCCGAAGCGGCTCAATACCTTCAAGACACTTATACTGACAGCACAGATGTAAGTAAATTAAAACAACTGGCCTATGCCAACCTTATGGCAGGCAAACTACCTGAAGCTTCAGGATTTTATCTGAAAGTGTTAAAAACAGACAGCAACAATTTCAATGCTTATAAACAATTGGCAAAACTGGAAAGCAACCTTCAAAGCCCTTCAAAAAAAGCATACCTGTTAAAGGCAAATGGATTAAATCCACAGGATGCCGAAGTGGCCATACAACTGGCCGACCTGTATTTTAAAAGCAATCAATTTAATAAAGCCGAAGAAACCTTGAACCTGGCCCTGTCGGCCGACAGTACTAACCTCCTGTTGTTAAATGCAAAAATGCCGGTCAGCATGGCCTTGAAAAAATACCCTGAAGCAATAAAAGCAGGAAAACAACTGCTGGCTGCAACCAATGGCCCAACTGAAAATCTACTTTTCCAGATGGCATTGTCTTATCGTGGTGCCAGGGATTATAAAACTGCCACTACTTATTTACAGAGGGCCATAAAAGAAGGCATTTCGCCAAAGATAGCTTCTTATTATGGGCTATTAGGTGATTCGTATGAAAACCTAAACCAAAATAAAGAAGCACTTGAAGTCTACAAAAAAGGTCTTTTATTCGAAAACAATGGCAGCTTATATTACAACATTGCCTTGCTTTACGAGGACAAGCTGAACGATAAAAAGAATGCCATCGGCTATTACACGCAATATTTAAACAGTATCAAAGATCCTGAGAAACAAAGACGCCATGTTGCCTACATCAAAAATAAGATTGAAGAATTAAAAAGGTAATTAGCGGTTGACGAGTCTGGCTACGTATTTACCAATAATATCAAATTCAATGTTCACCGTATCTCCAACATTTACCTCATGTAAATTGGTGTGTTCATGCGTATAGGGAATGATGAAAACTGAAAACTCGTCTTTTTCGGAGCCTACAACGGTTAAACTAATTCCGTTGATACATACGGAGCCTTTCTCTACCGTAACATTGCCATTAGTTGCATCGTATTTAAAACGGTATTCCCAACTGCCATCCAGTTCTGCTATTTTAACACATATAGCGGTTTGATCTACATGGCCCTGAACAATATGGCCGTCTAACCTGCCATTCATCAACATGCACCGTTCCAGGTTAACTTTGCTACCCACTTTCAGGTATTGCATATTGCTCTTTTCCAATGTTTCCTGAATCGCGGTAACCGTATGTGTACCTTCTGTTAGTGCAACTACGGTTAAACAAACCCCGTTGTGTGCTACACTCTGGTCTATTTTCAATTCGTTGCTAATTGCCGATTGAATGGTAAAATGTAAATTCGTACCGTCTTTTTTTATATTTTTAACTTCCCCAAGTGTTTCTATTATCCCTGTAAACATATCAATTTCACTATTTATTTAACCTGTTTTTTCTCCAGTTGCCTGCACTTTGCGGCAAGACTTGTTGCTGCTTCGTTACGCCTTGTTTTTTAAATGACAGGGCTCCAAAAATTGCGACCATCAAAGCTTCCTCCTCATTTTCAACTTTCAGGCTGTTTGCATTAAAGTATTTGGTCACGAAGTGCGTATCAAATTTACCTGTTTTAAAAGCCTCATGTTGCATTACAAATTTACCAAAGCTCAGGGTAGTTTGTATGCCGGTGATCTGGTATTCATCAATTGCACGAACCATGCGTTCCATGGCCTCTTCCCTATCCTTACCATAAGTAATTAACTTGGCAATCATCGGATCGTAATAGATTGGGATTTCCATGCCTTGTTCAAAACCATCGTCAACCCTAACCCCATTACCTTTAGGCGTTTTATAAGTCTGCAAAGTACCGATATCGGGAAGGAAATTATTTTCAGGATCTTCTGCATATACCCGCAATTCTATGGCATGTCCCTTAATTTCCAGGTCTTCCTGCTGATAAGCAAGCTTTTCGCCACGGGCAATTTTAATCTGTTCTTTTACCAGGTCCAGGCCCGTAATCATTTCCGTTACCGGGTGTTCTACCTGCAAGCGGGTATTCATCTCCAGGAAGAAAAAATCGAGGTTTTCATCGAGGATAAACTCTACCGTTCCTGCTCCCACATAATTTACAGATCTGGCCACATCCACTGCGCATTTGCCCATTTTGTTTCGGATTTCGGCCGTCAAAATGCTAGAAGGAGCTTCTTCAATTACTTTCTGGTGCCTCCGCTGGATGGAGCATTCACGTTCAAAAAGGTGAACGATATTTCCGTGGGTATCTCCAAGTACCTGTATTTCTATGTGTCGTGGTGAAGAAACATAGCGTTCTATAAAAACGGAGCCATCGCCAAAGGCAGACTGCGCTTCGCTTACTGCCAATTGCATTTGCTCTTCAAAATCGGCTACCTGTTCTACCACCCGCATTCCCTTACCCCCACCACCGGCAGCAGCTTTAATTAAGATCGGGAATCCAACTTCTACCGCTCTTAACTTGGCTTCTTCTATATCTGTAATAGCTTCTTCCGTACCCGGAACCATCGGAATTTTATATTTTAGTGCTGCAGCTTTGGCCGAGAGCTTATTGCCCATGATCTCCATTGCTTCTGGTGTAGGGCCTATCAATATCAGTCCGGATGCTTTTACCAATCTTGCAAAACCTGCATTTTCTGATAAGAAGCCATAGCCGGGATGGATGGCTTCTGCTCCAGTAAGTTTGCAGGCCTCAATAATCTTTTCACCAACCAGGTAAGATTGGTTAGAGGGTGCCGGGCCAATACATACTGCTTCATCGGCATACAATACATGTAAAGATTGTCGATCTGCTTCTGAATATACGGCAACGGTTTTTATTCCCATTTCTCTGGCTGAACGCATGATACGCAATGCGATTTCGCCCCGATTGGCTATAAGAATTTTCTTCATTAGATGGATGAAAGTTATTTATGAGCTGATATGTGCAAATGTATTATGTTTTCGATGGTCCTATCTATCATTTCTTCAGAAATATTTAAATGTGTCACCATTCTTACCGTTTTTGGTCCTGTAGCATTACACAGCACTCCGTTTTCGGCCAGGTGGTGGACCACACTTTCGGCTTTAATGCCTTCGGCCACTTCAAACAGCACAATATTGGTTTCGACAGGAAGTACTGATGAAACGTAACTTGCCTTAGACAGCGCATCGCCCAATGCTTTAGCATGTTTATGATCTATGGCTAACTTAGGAATGTTATGGTCTAAGGCATAAATACCGGCCGCTGCCAAAAAGCCCGCCTGACGCATACCACCGCCAAAGGCTTTCCTGATCTTAATGGCTTCCTTAATAGTTTCCTTTGAGCCCAGTAATACTGAACCTACGGGAGCGCCAAGTCCTTTGGACAGGCAAACCGATATGCCATCAAAATATCTTCCATAATCTGCGGCCTCATCGCCTGTTGCGGTTAAGGCATTGAATATCCGTGCGCCATCCAAATGCAGTTTCATTTCTTTGATGTTACATAGGGTATGGATAGGTTCTATTTGCGACAGCTTATAACAAGCGCCACCGCCCTTATTCACTGTATTTTCCAATACCACTAAACTGGAATTCGGATAATGAATGTTTTCCTCGTTTACTTCGGGCTCGATCAATTCGGGGGTAAGGATACCTCTTATTCCATTTATTAATCTTACGGATGCCAGAGAGTGATAGGCTATGCCTCCTCTTTCATAGCGATATACATGCGAGCCCTGATCGCAAATCACTTCATCCATGGGTTTCGTAAAACACTTAATGGCGATTTGGTTGGTCATTGTTCCTGACGGGCAAAACAATCCTGCTTCCATATCGAACATTTCAGCCAATTTATGTTCCAGCGCTTTTACGGTTTCATCTTCACCATATACATCATCGCCAACTTTTGCGGTCATCATTGCCTCTAGCATACCACTATCCGGCACCGTTACGGTATCACTTCTCAGGTCTATTTTCATCGCCATAAATTTTCTATACAATATTACTGAAGCGCTTTCAAATTATCATCAATATAAGCATAAAACTTACAGTTTATGCCGGCCGTTTTTGACCCGCTTTCCGGCCTAGAATTTTAAATTTGGATTTTAAAATAACAAGCGTAATTTAGCTTAGTGTTTATTTAACAATATCTTAACCTAAAAACACAAATAAAAAAGCGAAAAAACCTGCTTAGTTACCATTTAAAGGCAGAAAAAAAATTAAACAACCAAAACCAAAAAAATTAAATTTATGAGTAAAACGTGTACAAAAATGGCAGGATTATTTACTTTTATCCCGAAAAAAACGAATTAAGATGATAGTTATTGCAGATGGTGGTTCGACCAAAACCAATTGGTGTTTAATTAATGAGGCCGGTAGAAAAATTCTTTTCAATACGGAGGGTTACAATCCTTATTTTTCCAAAACTGAATACATTGTTCAGTCTTTAAAAAAGTCTCTTCCGGATCATTTAGAAACCGAGAAACTGACCGAAGTAAACTATTACGGTGCCGGCTGTTCTACAGAAGGCAATAGAAAAATCGTATCTGATGCTATGCAACAGGTTTTTCCAAATGCAAAGATCAACATTGGTCATGACCTTTTGGCTTCTTGCAGGGCTTTATTGGCCAACGAACCGGGTTTTGCGGCAATCCTAGGTACCGGTACAAATTCTTGCCTTTACGATGGTAAAGACATTACCTTAAACATCGATTCGTTAGGTTATTTTTTAGGGGATGAAGGCAGCGGATGCTTTATCGGAAAAAAGATATTGAGCGATTACATGAAAGGTTATATGCCTAAAGGCCTTAGAGAGAGTTTCTATGACAATTATGCTTTAACCAACGAGGATATCTTTGATCATATCTACAACCGACCGCTTCCTAATCGTTTTTGCGCAGGATTCAGCAAGTTTTTATACGATTATAAGGACAGCTACGAAGACTATACTTTCAATACCATAAACTATGCTTTTACTGCATTTTTTGATAACCTGGTTACGCATTATCCTAACTACAAGGATTACAAATTAAACTGCGTTGGCTCTGTAGGCTATAGCTTCAGAGATGTATTGAGCGTAGTAGCAGACAGGTATGAAATGGGCATCGGAAAGATTATCCGTTCTCCTATAGATGACCTTGTTGATTATCACTTGCATATCGCGAATAAGTAAGCACACTTGAGTTGATCATGCTTCCATAGTGCTTCTATAATGCATGAATACCTACCGCAGGGTTGCTACTTAGCAAAAAGGGTGTTGGCTCGGTTCATAAACCAAGTCAACACTTTCTCAATACCGACGCAACACCGTCGTACCTCCCTTTCAGGGCTCCTATCACATAGGAAGCACTAAGGAACCACACAGGAACCATTAGTCTGTATCCTACTCCCATCTACGTCGGAATATCATTGGAAAATTGACTTCAACAAAAATCTTAAAATTGGGGTCATAATTTTTCAAACAAAGTGTTGAACTTTATTCAGCTTTCAAAAGGCATCCAGTTTTTTTTGAATAACATATTTATAATGGTTTATTATTAAATTTTTCAAAACAAAAGGCTTATGCGTTCTCTTACCGAATTACCTTTACCATCTTCATCACATGCAAATCAGTCGCTTGACGAACTATGCGACTTTAGCAGGTTTTCTTTAAAAATGGCCGAAGCCAATTACATCACTTTACCGGAAGGTATTGTGCTGGTGCAATCCATAGATCATTACCTGGCCCGGATTCATTTATATGAATATAAAATGGATAACCATAGCATTCATGATATGGAAGTTACTGAGCCTTCCTTTTTTATGATGGCCATGCTAGAAGGTTGTTTTGTATTGTATAATGAAGCTGGAGAAACAATAGCTGAAGTTTCAGATAATTCCTGCAAGCTGATTTATTTAGATGCCGGGAAATATCAGCGCAGCCTCATAAGTGGTGAACACCAGATATTGTTACTCACTATCAAACCGGAATGGCTAATTAAAAAGTATGGTGCGTTGCAAGAGCTGCAGGAACTTGTAAATTGTTATAACCAGGGCAACCATCAAAGTTTTTGTCTGCCAGGCTTTAACATAGGCCAACAATTATTTAATGCACTTGGTAAATTGAATGTAGGGATTGAAGGAAGAGACATAGATATTGATATGCATATTTTTATCAAGGATTGCATCAGTAAATACCATCATAAATTACAGACAAAGATTAGTAATACTGAATATCAAGTAAATAAAGCAAAAGAAATTGGTGATTTTATCATGCAAAATTTTTCGAATAAAATAGTAGATGATGAGGATGCATTGGCCAAACATTTT
Source organism: Candidatus Pedobacter colombiensis (assembly GCA_029202485.1). NCBI lineage: Bacteria > Pseudomonadati > Bacteroidota > Sphingobacteriia > Sphingobacteriales > Sphingobacteriaceae > Pedobacter > Candidatus Pedobacter colombiensis. The sequence continues at coordinate 3,938,344 of CP119313.1, forward strand.
ATGACCTCTAAAATTACCTTAACCAGATTGGCGAAGCGTCACTTTGGGAAACCTTTGCATAAACAAGTTATAGAGCTGCGTATGCTAAATAGTTTAAAGATGCTTTTATCAACGAAAAAGACTATTCAGGAAATTGCGACTAACATTGGCTACGAGGATCCACATTACTTTAGCAGGGCCTTTAAAAAACAGTTTGGGCTCTCACCTAATGTAATACGCAGCTGCGCAGTATAAGTTAAAAAACAGGTGGACTTTACTTACATTTTAAGACTTTAAAATCGTTTTTTTTTGATCAGAAAATCCATTGGAACAGAAGAAATTAGTCCCCAAATTTGAATAAGCAAAACGAAACATCTATAAAAACTATACTATGAATTGCGCTAGTCAAATTTATTTAGTCATTCCAAAAGGTCATCATTCTACAGCAAGTATATATGGCTGTTTTGATACTGAGGATAACGTTGAAGCCTTTATTAATAGGTTTAAAACTGTAGCAGATTATGATGTAATTGAATTAGACCTTAACCCTAATTACAATAGTAATAAAAGCATGGATCCATATTTTATAAGCATTGGAAAAACTGACCCGGAGCCTTTGGTATTTTATATAGCGAGCTCAATTGATGAAGCTGATGATGCATACGCAGAAAAGTTTGAAGTTGTTTTTTGCAATGGCCAAAACATAGATGAAGGGGTATTCAATATGCATTTGTTTGCAATGGATAAACGAGTTGCCGTTGAAAGGGTAAAAATAGTGAGAGATGCTGTAATAGCACAAGGAGAATGGCAAGCTGCCTGGGAAAAACAACGAGGAAAGGTTGTTAACGCTTTAGAACATTAATGCAAGTATTTACCTGTACTTAAAACCTGAAAATTAACTGAATACACAGTCCCATTATATAAGTACTTTATTATTGTTTTTAAATCTAAAAAGGGCCGTGGGTTGCCCGATAAGGTTGACCCCGGTCTTTTTTCAAGTACGCAGTCTGGTTAAGGTTAATTATAATAATTATATGACTAAAATTATTAAAATGGAAACTACAATGAATAAACGAACACATTTTACTCTAAATGATAAAACAAAGCAAACGTTCATCTCTTTCGTATCCTTTTCATATATTTTCTTGTTTATGTATACAGCAAGTGATAAGCTCTTAAATTTTCCCGAATTCAAACAATTTATTAGTCTGCTAGATTCGATGAGTGTTGTAGGAGTATACATAGCATGGGCAATACCATTATCAGAAATCCTGATCTCATTATTGCTACTATTTCCGTATACAAGACTAAATGGACTTATAGCATCATTATGCATTATGGCAATATTTACAAGTTACCTAATATACATGAAATTAACAGCTGAACATGTACCATGCCATTGTGGAGGAGCAATTAGTCGTTTAACTTGGGTACAGCATATATGGTTTAACATTATGTTTATTTTAATGGCACAAATAGCCATTTACCTAACCGTCAAAAAGAAAAAATCTAATAATAACAACTTTAAAAGAACTGCTTTAGATCAGTTATCTTAAAATACTAAAAATACTTTCGCGCAAGTGAGGTTGAAGCTGTTCCTCCAAGAAAATACAGCATTAATTGAACCATTAACAAAAACAACATGAAAAATCTAATGTTTGGTGTTTTAGCCGTAGGATTGGCTTTAAGCACAAGTGCATTTACCAATGCATCTAAATTAAGTGGTGACCCAACTGAATTCGAGTACACAAATATTAATCTAAGTGCTCCAAATTCTACTAATCCAAGCGACTATCAATATCTTCCTTCAGCAGGTTGTAGTACTGCAACAAGCGTAACTTGTAAAGCACTTTGGTTACAACCAGATGCAACCACACCAATTGTAGGAAGTAACCCAACTGGCTCTTTCACTTCAAAAAGTGAAGAAGGAGTTAGAATCCTTCCTTAAAACCTTAATTTAGACCACCTTTTATTAAGGTGGTCTAAATTAAAATCTAAACGTTCATTTAAAAATATGATCATGAAAAATTTAATATTTGGCATCATTGCAATGGTAGTTGCCTTAAGCTCAAGTGCATTTACAAATTCAAGTAAATTAATAAATAAACAATTTGGTGCTTACTATGTATTTACAAATGTTAACATGCTCGCTCCTTACTCAACCTATGCAGTTGATTATCAATACCTACCGTTAGCAGGTTGTAGTACCAGCCTGAATGCCATCTGTGAGGCAGTATGGCTAGAACCAACCGATATTTTGCCTGCATTAGGTAGTCATCCGACTGGCACATATATTGAAGCAAGCGCAACAGGTTATTCTATTTATCCATGATCTAAAAGTTATCAATTAAATATAACCCTTATCAACTTATAAAGAGACAGCCGCTTTTTTAATTGCAGAGACCAATCCATCAACGCCATCATCTTTCAATTGGCCTTGATCATTACAAAAAATCTTACCGTTTCGATCTATTAAAAGTGGATGAGGATAACCTATCACATTCATCTGCTTTATTATAGGATGTTCTGCTTCTTTATTAGCAGTATAAAGATTAATTACAGATGGAGATGTATACAATTGACTGTTTAAGCCGCGAAGCCATTTTTCTTTATTGGAATCAACGCTAATACTTATAAATACAATATTGGGATTGTTCTTAAATATATTTTCAACCTTTGACAATACATTTTTAAAATAATAAGAACATCCACCACACCCCGTGAACCAAAAATCTATAAAAACCACCTTCCCTCTAAAATCAGAAAGCTTGACAATCTTACCTAAATCATCTTCTAACGTAAAATTGTAAGCTTCTGTTCCAACCTGTTGTTCTTTTAATAGTTTCGCTAAAGTGTTATAATAAATTTTTTCTTTAACAAATGTTAGTGCATCATTAACTAAACTGTCTGCATCTCTCTTATTTGCATTATTTAAAAGGTAATTTGTTATTAACCGTTCTCGCAATAATCCGTCATATTGGGTCTTTAACTTATCATACAGGCTTTTATCTGGAACAATATAACCTTCAAAATATGTCATATATAGTAATGCATCAGCATACCAGAAAGATTGAACCTGAGCTTTAATTGGGAAAGACAAAAACTTTTCAAAGGATGGAACTTTCGACTGGAAAAGTTTTACAAAATCGGTTTTATCCTGTTTGGACATTATTGATTTCCCATTAAAAAAAGGATAGTTAAATTTTATAAGAAAGGGTACAAAAAAATTAACTACATATTTCCCAACTAAATCAGCTTTCATGAGTTGATAAATATCAATTGGCAATTGATATTTATACCTTTCAAGTATTTTTAGCTGTCCAGATAATAGGTTCTCCATTCTGCCATAGCTAAAACTAAAACTATCGGCAATAGGCACCACACCGTTATTCAACCTTATAACACTACCATAATCAACCTGTTGTAAATAATTCTTATCTAATATTTCATTTGCATTGTTTAAGTCCTGTAGGCATTTAAGTTTCTCTGAACCTTTTCCATTAAAGCTAAATGTAATAGAATTATTTCCGAACCCACTTTTTTGGGGAAACTTGTGGGCCTCGATTATCTTTATTTCAATATTATCTCCTGGACAGCAAATCTGATATTCCAAAAGATTTATTTGAACATTATTCGTTATTTTAGTGAGTGTAAAATAAAACGGTTCTTCTAAAGAGTCTAACAAAAATCTAAACCTTTTATTTTTCACAACAGATACTACCCTCCCAGTGGAAGTAAATTTTCGAATTTTGTTTGAAACCGTATGCTCCCATATTGTTAGAGTTAAAGTATCAGCTTCCCCAATTGAATCGTATATTCCTGATATACAGACAACCCCCTTATTAATCAACTGTTTTTTGGGCTGAGCTTTAAGTAATTGAGGTAATATTATTACAAATCCAATAATTCCAACAGTTAAATATTTTTGATTTTTCATACCGATGATTTATCGTTGATTTTGTTCTAATCCAGTTATTAATATTTCATTTTGAGGAATTTCAAAGGTATATCTGAGATCATTAGGAGGTAATGTGTAAATCTCGCCGTTTAAATTCCTTGTAAGGGTTATTGCAAATCTTGGGTCTTTATTTAAACGACGTAAATCTGTCCATCGCAATCCCCTATAACAAAGCTCTTTTCTCCTTTCTATTAAAATTTTCCTTAATGCATCTATTTCGTCAACAGCAGCTATAGGCACGAAAGTCCCAGTTGCAAAACGCTTTAATAGAAGAGTGTTTAGATCCTCTAATGCAGCAATAGTCTTTCCAGTTCTTGCTTGACATTCCGCTCGGATTAAGTATACTTCATCAACAGCAAGACCATTAAAATGGATGGCTGATCCATTATAAGATCCTTTGAATATTTTTGTAGTTGAATTGAAAAATGCGCTTTTTCTTAAGTCATTATCGTCATAAGAGCTATATAAAGTTGGATCAACTAAACCCGATAATATAATAAGATTTACTCCATTATCCCAATTCAAAATAACTTCATTGTTAAATAATGGAATAGGCCTAGATGCACTAGTATTTAGAGTATTATAATCCAATAAAGTGTTATAAATCTGTAAACATGAGTCTGCATATTTTTTTGCATTTGGATAATCTTCCATTGTAGTATATATTCTTGCCAACATTGCGTATGCCGCCGGCAATGAGGGTCTTGATTTATACAAGGGGGTAACCGGCAATAAATTTCTAGCCGCTTTAAGATCCTCAATAATTTGACGATAAGTTTTAGCGACTGTTGATCGTATTAATTTATCGTTTAAGTTGCCAGTTAATCTTAAAGCAACCCCAAGATCATTTTCAGAAGTGCTTGCATCATAAGGTTTACAAAACTCTTGTGCCAAGATATATGTATCATAAGCCCTATTAAACAATGCAGTACCTTTAACATTATTATATGCAATATCAATTGGAGTAATTTTACTAATTCCTTCAAGTACTATATTATTTGCTAAAAGTCTCGCATAGCATCTATTCCAATCAGAGTTAGCAGTCCCTTCTAGCTGATATTTTGCCCAGACATAGACATTTTTCCCCTGCATATCTGCCGCCAACCAGTCAGCATATGAAACATAGTAATCATCCGTTGACATTTCTGCAAACGAACATGCTTGATTTGTGAAAAAGGCCGTATTATCTAAAAATGCTTGATAGTCAGCAATTGTTTTTGGTACAACTAAGGATTTATCAGGCTTAGCATCCAACCATTCCCGTTTACAGGATATTATTCCAAAACAGGCCAATAGGATTAATACATATATAGAATTTGTGCATTTAAGTAAATTCATGTTTTCTATTGTTAATTGTAATAAAATTAAAGACCTACCTTAACTCCTAATGACCACATTTTCGGATTTGGAATACCACCAGTAGGGTAATCAGGATCAAGACGTTCTTTATTTGCAGTCCATAATAGTCCAAGATTATTAGCATATAAATAAATTTGAATATGGTTAACAGATAAATAACGTAAATTCCGTTTGTCAAAATCATAACTTAGACTTACATCCTGTAACCTAATATGATCTCCCCTTTCAACTAATGCTTCAGATTTAGTATAAAAAGTCTCACGATTTGAATTGGCAGGGTATACCAATGAAGGAACATTTGTAATAGCCTCATCACCTGGCTTCTGCCAGCGTTTATAATACTCATCGTTTCCTAAACCAGATCTAAAAAGAACATCATAATTAAGCCCACTACGTATAAAATAATAACCCAATTTGTAGCTCACATTAACAGATAAACTGAATTGTTTGTATGTAAATCTATTATTAATCCCTCCGTAGAAGACTGGACGTGCATTCCCTTTAAATATTAGTTGGTCAAGAGTAAGCGGGTTAATAAAGGCGCTATAATCCTTACTAATGTTGCCAGATTGATCATAGCCTCTAGGATCTCCCGTTTGAGGATCTAGGCCAGCTGATTTAAGTGCATAAACCCCAAATACTGGTTTACCAACTACAGGTGATATGTTTAACGCACTTCCTGCCAATCCACTTGGTGTAATATTAGTACCTTTATAGGAGGTTACTTTATCCGTTGTCCAACTAAACAAGCAACTTGTAGTCCATTTCAGAGCTTTATCAATATTTTTAGAGTTTAGCTGAATGTCCATTCCTTTACCGCTTGTGCCTGCATAATTACCTTTTAGATCTGTTAGCCCACTTGTAGGTGCAAGAGTAGTAAAACCTATAAGATCAATACCTTTCTTGGTGTAGTATTCGAGTGAACCAGTTAAAATATCTCTCAATAGACCGAAATCTATTCCAACATTTATCATCCTAGTTTTTTCCCAACGAAGATCTGGGTTACCATAATTTGATATCGAAGCGTAATTTGCATTTGTATATTTTGCAGATGTTAAGTATCGAAATGTAGTTACTGCAGTTAAGGTCTTGTCTAGATTACCTTGAAATCCATAAGAGGCTCTAATTTTTAGTTGAGGTAACCAAGTTAATTTATAGAAATCTTCTTTGTCTATAGCCCACCTAATCCCAGTGGACCATAGTGGAACTGATTTTTGATTGGTATTAACTCCAAAATAATTACTTGCATCTATTCTTCCACTCGCTGATACAGTATATTTATCATTATAGGTATAAGCTGCATTTACAAAATAGTTAAGAAAACGATTAATAGAGCCAGAAGAACGCGGTGCTTCCCCAATCGTAGCTATTGAAATTCTTCCTGGGTTTAAAAGATAATTTGTATTAGGATCTACGCCTTTAGATGTTGCTAAATCATCATCATAGCCAAATAATGTATAACCGTTCCCATCAGCCTTAACCTGACTAAATTCGTAACCTGCAATTGCTGTAATGCTATTTCTATTAAATACTTTATCAAAACTTAATTGAGTTCTGAGACGGTTTGAGTTTTGTATAAGCCCCGCCCCTCTCAACACTCCTCCAATTGGTTGGTTAAATACTGTCACCAAACCATTAGTATTTACTGTGGCATATCTATTAATAGAACTTCTTGTGGCATAACTATCCAGAGTAGCGATATTTCTATCGGTACGCATACTGCGTTCATATTGATACTTAACAGCTGCACTAAAGCCTGGAATTATTGTAAACTTTAATCCCGTATTTAATCTAATATCTGTAAGTGTAGTATTTCCAGTGTTATATCCATTTTGCAATTCCTTTAAAGGAAAAAATTGCCAATTTAAAAACCCCTTGGATGGGGCATTTTGTACAAAAGCAGAAGAATATTGCCGCACAATCGCAAGGGGATTATTTTGATCGTCGGCCAATTGGGTATATGGATAAATAACAGTACCATTTGGTCCTAATGGAGCAATTTGAGATAATGTATTGTCAGTTTTTATATTGCTTTGTACATAATTCAATCCTAAAGTTAGTTCCAGATTAGGAATTGGGTTGAAGGCATTATCTGCGTTCAAGGTTAAACGATCATAAGGATTTCCCACGACAATTTTCTCATTTTTGTCATATCCTGCTGAAACAAAATAGCTATTTCGGGGACCTCCTCCACGTAGATTTAAACTGTATTGATGATTTACTATTCTCTGATAAAAGAACTTACTTAAATCATTTCGAACATCATTATTTCGCAATTTGTCAATTTGTTGATCGGCCTGTGCTTGTGAAAATGCTCCATTACTGGTAGATACTTGGTTAAGTAATACCACTACTGGGGAAAGCGGAGTATAAATAGAAGAGTTTACAGATGGGTTGTTCTGTAAAATATCAGCATTATATCTTCCTTTGGCAAATAGAAATTTTTCCAAATCAATAAAATTATTAGCATCCAAATAATTTCGGTCATAAAATAAATTCGGTTTATCACTAATCGTAAGATTACTATTTAATTGAATTTTTAATGGTTGATTTAGGCGGCCTTTTTTGGTTGTGATTACTATTACACCATTTCCAGCCTGTACACCCCATATTGACGCCGCTGCTGCATCTTTCAGAATTGTAACACTTTCAACGTCATTTGGATTAATATTATTAATATCACCATCATAAGGAAAATTATCCACCACAATTAAAGGATCATCATTGGCATAAATTGTACTTCTTCCCCTTATTGAAATTTTGGGCGTTTTACTACCTGTTATACCTGGACTGTTAAAAACCAAACCACTTGTTATTCCGTCCAACTTACTAATGACATCAGTGCTCACTCTACTATCAAACATCTCTTTGTTAGGCTGGGCAAAACTACCGGTTAATCGCTCTTTAGGAATATTCTGATAACCGGTGCTTACAATCCCAACCTCTTGCAGCTTATCTGAGCTTAAAACCATTCTTATTGTCCCCAGATTTTCACGCGCTTTAATCTCCTGTGTTTCATATCCTAAAAAAGAAATTATCAAGACTGCATCTTGGGTCATATTCTTGAGTACAAACTCCCCATTGCTATCTGTTGCTATGGCATTGCTGGTTCCCTTTACTTTTACTACAGCTCCTTCAAGAGGCTTATTGTTTTCGTCCACTAATCTACCCCGTACAGTAATAGAATTGACTATAGGATTAATATCGGGATTCTTTACTCTAATACCTATAGCACCACCAATACTAGTACTATTATTGATGATGGTATAAGTTACAGGCATACCTTCTAATGCCTTATCCAGAACTTCAGTAAGTGTAGCATTTTTAAAATTGGCATTTATAGTGTGGTTAGCATCAAAGGAGCTTTCTGCCCAACTGGAAGCATAACCGGTTTTTATTTTTATCACTTTTAAAAGCTCCACCAAAGTAACATTCTTTTTTACATACGTTATTTTTTGCCCATAGGTAGAAGCACTTACCTGCAACATGGTGGCTATAATGATAACGATGGTTAGGCGCATTATAAGCAGGATTTTATAGACATACCACTTGAGTATATCAGGTTTGTTGATATAATTTTTATACATTTGTTTAACTGTTCTAGTTTATAGTAATCCCTATTTTCTATGTGGCAGATATCGGCCAGCAGTGCTACGAACACTTCTGGCCTTTTTTTCCTGCTCCTATAAGCTTTATGCTTAACTCCTCGTTCGTAAAAATCGTTTCATGGCAATCCCTTTACTGTTTAGTATATTATAATATATTGATTTTATATTTTTCTCTTGTCTTCACTTTCCGAGGTAAGTTTGCCCCGTTTAATTGTTTTTTATATGAAAACCAGTGAATTTTCCCTATTTAAGAACAATGACCTTCTTGTTTTGTATTTTAAACTTTATATCGCTGGTGCTTTCCAATACACACAATACCTGTGAAAGCTTCCCATATTTAGTTATGGTACCTCCGAATAGCTCATTCCCTATTTGTTTATTTTCGAAGATAATCTCTACGTCATACCAACGCGCTATTTTTCTCATAATGCTAGCTAACGTTTCATTTCTAAACATAAACTCGCCATTTTTCCATGCTACAGCCATCTCAGTATCAACAGTGGCTACTTGTATCGAACTCCCATTATTAACGGCCTGCTGCCCAGCTTTAAGAATTGCGTCTCCTCCACCAGCAGAGGAGACTTTAACCAATCCTTCTAAGAGAGTCGTTTTAATGTTTGGTTCATCATCATAACTATTGATATTGAAATGGGTACCCAATACGGTAACTTCTTGCTTATCGGTTTGTATAATGAATGGTATTTTTCTCGCTCTGCGTTTTTCATTAAGAAGAGATTTCACCTGCTTAACTTCAAAATACGCTTCTCCCTTTAGATACACTCTTCGTTCAGGTGTTTCCCAAAAAGTAGAAGGGAATCTGAGCGTTGATCCGGAATTGATCCACACATTGGTCCCATCAGGTAAAGCAATATGGTATTGCCCGCCACGTGGTGTAACAACACAATTTAAACCAGGTGCGTCTTTCACTCGACTAGCCTCAGAGACCAGTCCTGAAAAGGAGTCCGTTTGTTGAGGAGATGTCGCTTTAATGGCATCTGGTTTAAATTCGAATAATAATTGTCCATCCGCAGCTTTTACGATTTTCACACCTTGATCCTGGGCCAATTCCCCATTTTTTGCATCGCTTAAATTAATTGTTTTACCATTTGCTAATGTAAGGGTGGCTTTATTTGATCCCGGCTTAACATCATTAGCATAATTTTTAGGTAAAGGCACTTCCTTTAACGTAAGCAAAGTTGTAACACCCATTACAATCGCAACTGCTGCTGCTATCGCTATCATGCCAAACCAATTCCTTCGGTTTTTAGCCATTTTTTTTTGCATAGGTGAAAATGCTCCCAAAGAAAGTTCATTATCAAGACCCAGTACTCCCTTTTCTAAAATATCTATATCGGGGAAAAAATCTTGTGACTCACGATCTTCTGAATACCAGCTATACAAATCCAGTCTTTCTTGTTCTGTAAGGGTATTATTTCTGTATTTTTCTAAAAGCTCAGAAGTTCGTGGATCATTCATTTGTTTGATTTATTAAGGTAACTTTATAGAAAACATTATTGCAAGTGGCATTTAATATCCGTTATAACAATAAGTACGTTAAATGTTAATTTGGTAGTAGATTTATGTTAAAATAATGTAAATCTTATTCTCTCCAGAAAGAGTTTTGTAGCATTATGAATCTGCTTCTTTACTGTTTTATCAGAAATATCAAGCTGCTCAGCAATTTGTTTATGGGAAAGTCCTTCACCCCGGCTCAATTCAAATACCACTCTCATTTTTGCCGGAAGCGCAGCTAATTCTCTCTCAAACATATCAAGCAGTTCCCTTTCTACCATTTTACTATCATGGCCTCCGCCGCCTCTTTCTAAATAATTATTTAACGAGTCTGTGTATTTAGTGATGACTTTTTGGTGGGCCATAAAATGTAAAACCTGATTCCGTAGGGTCCCATAAAGATAGGCGTCGAGTCGGGAGTGAATATTTAAGTTATCCTTTTTAGACCAAATATTTGTGAAAAGTTCTTGAACAATATCTTTTGCTTCTTCGATGTCTTGTAACTTTCTATAAGCATGAGCTGTAAGTATATATTTGTACCGGTTGTAAATCTCTGAATACGCTTCATGGTCGCCTGCCTTCAACTGAACAACAAGTTCAGCGTCTGAAAAATCTCTATAATTGTTCATAAGTCCCACGATTAAATGAACTAATATTTAATCGAAATAAACATAAAAAAACAGGCTGCCCAACCTCCTGTTCATTCCATTCATTCGGCGCTCTTTTCACGAGTATCAGCCTTTTAAGACGGGTTAACGTAGTTTTAGATTTAATTTCTGAGATACTAAATCCATTCAGTTTTTTTAGGTAAAATTTCATATTTTTCATAGGATTAAATATTTATTTATCCCGCCTTTTCGTCAAAAAATCGGGAGGTCCCCTTCTTCAACTAAAATCTACCCTTCGGGTAGATTTACGAATAAAAAGAGTCGTTGGTTTTACGGATACAACAATCCCTTAAAGCAGCAGGTAAGACTGTCTTAAGGGATGAAGATTTAGCACGTAAGCTTTTATGATTTCGAGGTTTCTTGTATTAAGCAATAGACTTAGAAAGAGGAACCTATATACCGGATTATGGTACATGTTGACTAGAGAAACAAATATATCGATTTAGTCACAAAAAGGCAAAATAAATTTAACCAATCGACAAATAAAATTTAAAAAACATAACTCTTTAATGCAAGAGGCCACCTCCTGATTAGGAGGCGGCCTCTTGCGTTTTAATTCAGATCCATTCTATTGATCTAAAAAGAAATCTCTTTACTAAATAGTTTGGCGTATTTCCTTTTATCAAACTTATATAGTGTTGCTGCCCTGAATGAAACTCCGTATTGTTTTTCATGCAAATCTTTCAGCACACCGAAACTCAGCATCTTTTTCCTGAAATTCCTTTTGTCCAGTTTTTTATTCAAAATCACTTCATAAACATTTTGAAGCTGGGTTAAAGTAAATTTCTCAGGTAATAGCTCAAATGCAATAGGTTGATGTTTAATCCGCCTTTTGATTTTCTCCATTCCTTTTTCAAAGATCTGCTGATGATCAAAAGCCAGTTTAGGCAAGTCTTTGACATTTCTCCAGTATGCCTGCTTGGCATAATTACTTAATGGTTTAACGACTTTATCGCCCCCCAATCTTAAAAGTGCATAGTAAGCTATACTCACTACTCTACCTTGCGGGTGCCTGTTTACATCACCAAAGGTATAATACTGCTCCATATAGATATCGCTTAAGCCGGTAAGCTCGTGCAAGATCCTGGTAGCTGATTGGTCTAAACTTTCATCCTCTTCAACCAGGTTACCTGGCAAGGCCCACCAATCCTTAAAGGGTTCTTCATTCCTTTCGATTAAAAGAATTTTCAATTCTCCTTCATCGAATCCGAAAAGCACACAATCAATCGAGAAAGTGGAATTAAATTTTGGCAAAATTTCTTTCAAAACATTAATTGTTAGATATTAATTATTCCCTGACCTTTTAAAATTTTCCATGTTTTCACATGTTATGTTTCAACAGGATCATTTTGACACCAAAATGCAAATAACTTTTGATACTGCAAAAAAACAATTTTTTATTCATACCGAAAAAACTACTCATATTTTAAGTAAACAAGCAATTATTGAAAATTGTATATTTGATTCATCCTATTATTAACTGCTCGTATGAACCACAAAACCAAAAAAGAAGAACTAAAATTCGACTGCCAATTAAAAGCAAAAAATCTAAAAACCGCTCTGGATTCTGTAATTAACAATGATTTCCAATCATTTTTCCTCCTTGAAAACTTCATTAAGTGTAAAAAAGAGAGTATTGCATCCATTGAAAAATTGATTGAGCATATGGAATTAGATGGAAAAAGGAACTCCTTTTAACATTAAAAAAAAAGAAAAATTCATCATATCAAGAGTATTTTACCTTTTTATCACAAAAAAAAGACAATAAATTACTCATGTTTCCTGTTAACTTAGGGAAATAAAAAATAAATTACTTAGTGTAAAAAATACACGCTATATTCGTAATTATAAATGATGAGACCAAATATTAAAAATATCGCCGTATTAACATCTGGAGGAGATGCTCCCGGGATGAATGCCTGCATCAGAGCAGTAGTTAGAACCGGAATATACAATGGTATCAATATGTTTGGCGTGATGCAAGGATACCAGGGATTAATCAATAATAACATTAATCCAATGGATGCAAGATCGGTAAGTAATATCATTCACCTGGGTGGTACGATTCTAAAAACAGCGCGTTGTCTGGAGTTTAAAACAGATGAAGGAATGGAATTGGCCTACAAAAACCTGCAGGCTCATGATATAGATGGACTTGTAGTAATTGGAGGTGATGGAACTTTTACCGGGGCCAAACGTTTTGGGGAGAAATTCGGCGTCCGTGTAATGGGTGTTCCGGGAACGATTGACAACGACCTTTATGGTTCTGATTTTACCCTGGGATACGACACCGCCATTAACACGGTTATTGAAGCCATAGACAAGATTCGCGACACTGCAGATTCTCACGATCGTCTGTTTTTTATTGAAGTAATGGGCCGCGACTCTGGTTGTATCGCCTTAAGAAGTGCCATTTCCAGTGGTGCAGAAGCGGTGCTTTTACCGGAAAGAGAGACTAGTTTAAATGAATTGATCACTCAACTGGAAACCGGTGCATCTACCAAAAAAACTTCGAGTATAGTAATTGTATCAGAAGGTCATAAGGATGGCGGAGCTTATGATGTAGCCAAAAAGGTTAAAGAGCGATTTAACCATTATGACACCAAAGTCACCATCTTAGGTCACCTTCAGCGTGGGGGCAGTCCAAGCAGCTTTGATAGAATTCTGGGCAGCAGACTTGGCTTTGCAGCAGTTAACGAATTGCTAAGAGGAAACACCATGCAAATGGTTGGCCTTAGAGGTAATGAAATTAAAACAACAAGTATAGAAGAAGCACTTACCAGACATACTTTTAAACTGGAGAGTGATTTATTGGAAATGACTAAAGTTTTATCCATATAACATGATAGCAATAGTATACAGCGGATCGAAAACAGCGTTCTGGAAGATTGCCAGGGATGGCAAGACTATTGCCGAATGCAGTATGCCGGGAATTAATCCCTGCTTTAATGACCAAAAAACCATACTTCAGTACCTGAATAAAAAAGCAATACTGATCAATCATGCCGAAAGCATAAAGAAGATTTATGTTTTTGCTGCCGGTGCTTCATCTGATGAAAGAAGAGAAGAACTTGCAAATACATTGGGTATGTTTTTTAAACACAGCAAAATAATGGTTAAGGATGATCTTTACGGCGCTGCGATTTCGGCCTGCTTTAACAACAGTGGCGTTGTAGCCATTTTGGGTAGTGGAACTAACTGCGCTTATTTTGACGGTAAAAAACTGGAGAAGAACAATTTTGGGCTTGGCTACGTTTTTGGAGATGAGGGCTCGGCCAACTACCTAGGAAAAGTGATTTTGAAACGTTTTATTCAAAATAAACTTCCTGAGGATTTGCAAAAAAAGTTTGAATTGAAATACAACCTCGACAGGCCACAGATACTGGAAAGGGTGTACAAAAAGCCAATGGCGCAACAGTTTTTGAGTTCTTTCTTTGACTTTTTCCTTGAAAACAGGGAGCATAAATATATACTGGAAATTATAGATGATGCTTTTGAACTGTATGTTCAAACCTATTTATTGCCGGTAGTTAAACTTCACCCTGGAAAAGAAATACATTTTGTAGGTATTGTTGCCGGAAATTTTCAGGATCAATTACGTGCAATTGCAAAAAAACATGGGCTCTCTATTACAACGATTACTAAGGAACCTATATATAATTTATTAAACTACTATTCAAATTAATAAAATGAGCAAAATTGGAATTAACGGCTTTGGCCGTATCGGCAGACTGGTTTTTAGAGCTGCTTTAAAAAGAGGATTAGATATTGTTGCAATTAATGACCTTGTTGAGCCGGATTACATGGCTTATATGTTAAAATACGACTCTACTCATGGTCGTTTTGATGGTACCATTGCTGTAGAAAATGGTCACCTTGTAGTAAATGGAAAAACAATCCGCATTACAGCTGAAAAAGATCCGGCTAACTTAAAATGGAATGAAGTTGGTGTTGAAACTGTTATTGAATCAACAGGTTTGTTCTTAACTCGCGCTGATGCTGAAAAACACATCGCTGCCGGTGCAAAAAGAGTAGTATTCTCTGCTCCTGCAAAAGATGCTGATATCCCTACTTATGTAATGGGTGTGAACCACCATAAATTAACTGCAGACCAAACTATTGTTTCGAATGCTTCTTGTACTACAAACTGTTTAGCTCCTATTGCTAAAGTATTAAACGATAACTTTGGTATTGTAGAAGGTTTGATGAGTACAATCCACGCTGTTACTGCAACTCAGAAAACTGTTGATGGTCCTTCTGCTAAAGACTGGAGAGGTGGCCGCGGTGGTTTCTCTAACATCATCCCTTCATCGACAGGTGCTGCTAAAGCAGTGGGTATGGTATTACCTGAATTGAAAGGTAAATTAACCGGTATGTCATTCCGCGTTCCTGTGGCTGATGTTTCTGTTGTTGATTTAACTGCACGCCTTGAAAAACCAGCTACTTATGAGCAAATTAAAGCTGCAATGAAAGCTGCCTCTGAAGGCGAGTTAAAAGGTGTACTTGCTTATACTGATGAAGAAGTGGTTTCTTCTGATTTTATCGGAGATGATCACGCTTCGATCTTTGATGCAAAAGCAGGTATTTCATTGAATGATAACTTCGTAAAAGTAGTTTCATGGTATGATAACGAATGGGGCTATTCTTCTGCATTAGCTAAATTCGTAGAGTACTACGGAAACTTAAAGTAAAACCCGTTCATACAGGTTTATATTTGGTTAGAAAAAGGACGCGTCTGGATGGAGCGTCCTTTTCTTTTGTCCAAGTTATCTAAACGTTGTTTTGAACCTATTAGAGCAGATTGCAGTTACAAATTGTTTGTTAATCTGTTATTTATTCCGCTTCAAACTTAATTCTCGTCCCCGTATTTTCTATAGCTTACCTTTGTGGCATGATTAATACACTCACTTGCAACTATACTTAGAGCTAACAGTGTATTTATAATTCTGATTCACCACTACCCTAATCTTGATAATATTTCCTTTAGCATCTTTTTCGTAAGTAAAAGTTTCTGCATATGCATCGTCACCAATATCATGTAATGTGGAATTATATCTAACTTTTGATACCAGATTTTTCGATTGCTTACCAAGATATTTTTTTAATGGACTGTCAAGTGTATATCGAGCTTCATTAAAGTGATATTTAGAAAAAAGTCCTGTATTAGCAGCAAGTTCTGTATTATAAGTGTAATCAACATAGCTACCATTAGTATTATCTACTCGCGTCAAGTTACCATTTGTATATCTATATTTTCTACTGATCATATTTCCATATTTAACTTCAACCAAATAACCATCAGCATTATAAATATATGTTCCAACAGAACTATCATTATCATACTGCTCACTTATAATTTGTCCTTTATCATTAAGTTTATAAATTGTTGTAAATAAATCTCCTCCTTCCTTTTGAACTTTTACAATTTGAGTTGTAGAGTAAGTAAATAAGCATTCATCATTTTCAGTAACACCTCCTATTCTAAACTTCATACCTATCATTCTCCCATTGGCATCGTAACTATACAAGGTGCTTACATTTTCAACACCGAACGCATCATCAACATAGGTGTTTTCAGTTAATAGGCAGTCTGAGACTTGATCATCGGTTTTATTGTTTTTCTTACATGAAACTACGATCAGCAAACATAGCGCTGAGAGCATTAAAATTGATTTTTTCATTTGTGTTTAATAGTAAAAAGGATGCGCGCAAATACTGACATCCTTGATTTTTTAAGAGACTGATTAACTGAACTCTTCAATAGTCCAGTCCCTAATACTTTTTATCTGGTTTTGGATTTTTCATTGCTAACAATCCAAATATATACATTTAATGATAAGTAATGGTCCTTTAGTGATAAAACATCAAGAATTAAAATTTCATTTCTCTCATTAATCTCGTAAACTATTCGATGTTCCTGATTTATTCTGCGAGACCAGGCACCCGATAATTTATGCTTCAATTCCTCAGGTTTACCAATTCCTCCATATGGGTTTTTCTAAATAGCAAAATGAGCTCTTGAATTCTCTTTTACATGATTTTATTACCGGATTTCTTCCAGTATTCTGCAATAGCCCTCCTATCTCTTGTTACTAGAAAACGTAAAAAACCGCAGTGCCTTTCGACACTGCCGTTTCTTCAATGGAATATCAATCCTACCTATTAGAAGTAGGATCGTAAGTACCCGACCAAGGGGTTAAACCCCATTGCGGATTTAAAAGGATAACATTATTGGAAATCCTCATTGAATAATTAGCATTATTAATTGCACCCGTGTAAACTTTCGTACCAACATTGTGCGTAATGCTTGTCTTACTCCAGGGTTTACCTGCATCCAAAACATAACGCTTAATATCAAAAACGCGCTGAAAAGTTCCAATTGGCATTTCTCGACGACGCTCTTTTAAAATTTCAAAAAGCAGATTATCCTGACTCAAGGCAGCACCATTGGCAAGATCTGTATTCGCTCCTGAATAACGGTATTTACGAAGCAGGTTCAAATCTGTAAGGGCTGTACCCAAATCATTTAAACGGGCACTAGCCTCGGCCTTCATCAATAACAATTCAGGATAAGTAATCCCCTGGCTACCCAACATTTTTGAATCACGATAATACTTAGTCACCACGCCATCATCATATTTTACATTGGCAACGGTCGTAGAGTAACCTAGCGTCTTCAAGGCAAATAATTGGTATCTTCTATCGGTCGCTTTATCAAACAAATCCAAAAACTCCTGTGAAGGATAATGACTGGTCCCCGAAGGAGACAACCTGAAAAATAGATTTTCCCGGTTATCACTTTGATTCAATAATAAATCCGGGCCTTGCAATTCTAAGGCTACCTCAACATCCGTTCCTGGTGAAGGCGAAGCATTGGGGTTCGGTTTATAGTAAAAAGTATTAAAATTATAAATCATGTTGTCCACTCCCCCCTTTACAGCGAGCGAGCGAGTCCAGGCTTCCTTAGCATGCTCCAGCATTTTTGGCCAATCTCTTTTATACATATAGAGTTGAGCCATTAATGCGTGAACAGCTGAAAGATTAGCACGACTTGGATTAGCAACATTATTAGGAGTAGCCGCTAAGGCATCCTTTAAATCCTGCTCTATAAGCGCAAATGCTCCTGCGGTGGTAGACAAATCCGGATTGGGAGTATTAGGATTTGCCGAAGTTCGGTAAGGAAGAACCTTGGTGTCATTTGGCCCATTAGGATCAAACATGGGGCCGTAGCCAATTGTACCGACCATCATCGACCAGGCACGACCTGCTTTAGCCTGAGCTGTAATCAATTTTCCCAGTTCAGACGCTGAAGCGCCCGGCAATTCTTTCACCCCTTCAATTACATTGTTAAATAAGCCAAGCGCACGATAGATCCCCCAATCCCAGGCATACTGAGGTTTATTAGGGTTTTCGTAAGGTAAATAGAAAGTATAAGCAGCATAACGGTCAATATTTGGATGCGTGCTAACGTATTGATACTTCGCCTGATTTTCACTGATCTTGAAATTATCCCCCAGAAGTGCATAGTAACTGCCACGATTATTATCAATAAAATGATAATCCAATGTATTACTGTTGTTTAAAAGGTTCTCCAATTCTTCGGCCTTTGTAGGGATCAACTTTCCGACAGGCTTAACATCAAGAAACTTTTTGCATGAGGATACCAGCAATACCAAGACTGCCAATAGTACCGTATTTAAATATTTTGATTGCATAATTGATTTTTTTAAAATGAGAAAGTCACACCAAAAAAGAGTTCACGCGGTAAAGGCAGAGAGGTAAACCCTTGCTCCGTTGCAGCTCCTGTACCTCCAGTGGTATTCACCTCAGCAGTTTCAGGATCTATATCAGTCCCTTTAGCCGTAATCCTAAACAAGTTGCGCCCCTGAACAAACACCTTCGCATTACTCATTTTAAGCTTCTTCGCGAATTTTTCGAAATTGTAAGACAAAGTCAGATCCCTAAGCTTTACGTAACTGGCATTACCGATCAATGCATCTACATACGGGAAGTAGAACATGTCCATATTCCATGAATTCAGTACCGGATAAATGGTATTGTTCTCATCCCCTGGTTTCTGCCAGCGCTCGGCCACATGTCTGTTTAAATAGTTAGAACCACTGAAATTATCTTTACGATACTTATGACCCAATTTCGAGATAAACAACATCGTCAAATCCCAATTCTTATAAGTAAAAGTATTGTTAAGCGAGAGGTCAAACTTTGGACGCAATGTTCCTAAGTAAGCGACATCAGCAGTAACTGCATCCCCAGGTTTAATCACCTTATTAGCGGCATTGTAAATCTGAGTCTCACCTAAATTGCTCAACCCGGCAAAACGATAACCCCAAAGGCCGTCAGCAGGATAGCCTGCAACCAAAATACCATTTGCTCCGGCATAACTGCTGGCATAATTCCGCACAACATTATAGGTCTTTACTTTGTTGTAATTATAAGAAATGTTAGGTCCCATGTTCCAACGGAAGTTGTTACTTCTGATCAGATCCACATTCAATGCCAGCTCAACACCACTGTTAGACATTTCACCTGCATTCTTGGTAACCGTAGCAAAACCTGAAGTCGGATCTGCCGCCTCAGCCGCCAATAGATCAGTGCTATTTTTAGTATAATAATCAATACTGGCATTAAACCTGTTATTCCAGCCGGCAAAGTCAATCCCAAAATTAACTATATTGGTTCTTTCCCAACGCAATTGATTATTGGGAGGAGAAGCTACCCCGTATGAAACTCCACCCGTAGTATTGTTAAATGACCCGGTAGATAAAATAAGGAAAGGTCCCTGGTTTAGTGAAATGTTACCGCTAACACCATAAGAAGCCCTGAGGTTTAACCTGCTCATCCAATCGTTTTTGAGAAAAGGTTCTTCGGCCAGTTTATAGGTTCCCCCAACCGACCATAATGGGCGGTATCTATATTTAGGATCTGTTCCAAAGAAATTTGTCAGGTCCATGCGAATACTACCGCTTAAAATAAAACGGTTGTCGTATTCGTAAGATGCATTCCCGTACCAGGAAACAAATCGATTGTCTCTATATTCATACTTTCCGGCATTCAACGAGATCTGTCTACCCATCAGCATATCAGCAGTATATACCCCTGCATTGTAATCCTTTAAATTCATCGGAACAAAAGAACCGGCAGTTGAATTATACCCCACGCGTGTCTCTATCCTATTGTTATCGAAAGTAAGCTTACGCACTTCATTTCCGACCAATGCGGTAATACGGTGCTTATAGTTATTAAAACTGTGATTATAATTCAGTTGGGATCTAATGGTCCAATTTTCATTGATATTTCTGCTTTCATCAATAATACTACCGTCCGGTAAATAATGATTTGCGGTATTTTTCAGAGAAGTGGCATCATTATAGGCAATTCGTACTGCATACGAATCTACATCACGCAATTCTTTTACCTGCATACTACCACGTTGCCAGCTCCCCCCAAACTCTGCCGTAAGCCCTTCAACGATATTGGCTCTTAAAAAACCGCCAAGTCGTGTTTGAAAATCCTGGGTCCTTCTGGTCATCATCGAAAGATCATTTAAAGGAATGTTCGTCCAGCCCTTCATGCCTGGAGTTTTCTTGTAAGTGTCCACTTTATATTGGCTCAATCCCCATACTGCTGCTGGATTTCCATTCTCATCTACAAGATTTGTATAGGGTTGCAGAATAGAAGCTGAGTTATAATTGATCATGGAAGTATAATCATTATATGGCGTAAGTCGATTGTTATACACGACATTAACTGTTACACCTGCTGTCAAAAACTTAAAAGGCTTCCAATCATTCTTAACATCGAGGATAAGGCGATTACTGTTACTCTGGATAAAATTCTCCCTTCTATTTAATAAGTTAAGTGCTACGTTATAACTATTTTTTTCAGTCGCTCCGGAGATATTAAAGTTATGCTGATTGCTAATTTCGGGACGGAAAAATTGATCTTCAAACTGCTGAAGACCATCAACATTACGCAAGCGGTTAATTTCTGCCATGGCATCAGCCTCAGAAATTTTATTTTCTCTTACCTGCATCATCAGATAAGTCACCCTGCTCATGTTCCCTTTATCAACTGTAGAAGCATCATTTGGATCTTGCCTAAACAAATCTAACTCTGCATCAATATAATCTGAAGTTGAAGAACGATTCAAGTCGCGAAGGTTCGGTTTTGAAACAAAATTAACTAATCCATTATACGTCAACCTGGGTCCCCCATTTATCCCCGCTTTCGTAGCAATAACGATTACACCATTCGCAGCACGTGATCCGTATATTGAAGCGGAAACACCATCTTTAAGTACAGTTACACTACTGATATTGAGTGGATTTACATTTTCAATCCCGCCTTCAATAGGGTATCCATCTACAACTACAAGTGGATTCTTTTCGGCTCCAAATGTAGATACCCCTCTAATCTCTATATTCCCCTTTTTATC
Source organism: Candidatus Pedobacter colombiensis (assembly GCA_029202485.1). Lineage (NCBI taxonomy): Bacteria > Pseudomonadati > Bacteroidota > Sphingobacteriia > Sphingobacteriales > Sphingobacteriaceae > Pedobacter > Candidatus Pedobacter colombiensis. Next base: position 3,959,884 of record CP119313.1, read on the forward strand.
CAATACAACGCCGGTCAATTGTCCCTCTAAAGCCGATTTCAGGTTTGTGGCCAATCTGGCCTCCAGCTTTTTGCCTGTTACAACCCCATACGACCCCGTTACACGCTCTTGCGATATCGTCTGGTAACCTGTGTTGATCACTAGAGCTACCTCCGACAATTCTGACATGGACATCACCAGCGTGATCGCTCCTAAATCTATGGCACGCGTCCCTATTTTTATTTCTTTGGATACATAGCCCACATAAGAAATCACCAATATTGAATTTTCAGGGAGGTTTTTTAAATTGAACTCACCTTTTCTATCAGTTAGCGACATAATTTTGTGGCCTTTAACCTGAATACTTGCTCCGGCTAAAGGCTCACCATCCTGTCCCAGCACTTTTCCTTTTACATCGATAGGTTGTAAAAAATAAGCCCTGATCCTTTCCGTCATCGTCTTCTCCCTTTCTTTAACAACGATGGTTCTATTTTCCAGCGCATAAGTGAAGGACTGATTTTGAAACAGCTGAATCAGCACATCTCTTAATTCTTCATTATTGGCCTGAATAGAGATCAGTTTAGAATTTTTAACTAAGTTTTTTGGATAAATGAAATCATAACCACTTTGTTTACGGATATCTTCAAAAACGGTTTCGATAGATACATTTTTATGCGAAAGACTAATCTTTTGAGCTCTGGTAGCTAAGGCTGATTGCATAAAGGCAAAAAACAACAAAATACAGGTAAAATTAATCCGCATAAGCCATTTTTTAAATTCGGTTCTTTGTAGTAAACCTGGCTGCTCTTGTCTATTTAAAGCACAAGTATTGAGCACAGTATGGTTTCCTACATTGTAGTTGTAGTAAAGTTTATACATTTGCAATTCTGGTTTTAGTTGATAAATATGTTACTAGCATGTTTCAAGGAAACCTGATTATAATCGGAGGCGCGCCAACGCCTTCGATTTTTTATATCATTCTCCTTCATTAAGATAAATTAGGCTGTTAATTAAGCCATAGAACGCCCTCCTTTCTTCCTTACGATAAAGTTTTAGCTATTTGGTAGTTTTCCACCGCTTTTATAAATTTTCATTGCTTCTTGTGCGCCATCTTTGACTTCCTGTTTTTGTTCCACCAGCGAAGTGTCGTTCAAGATATCGATCACCCTTTGCTGAGTTTCAATTGCTTTTTTCGAGTCTCCGGCTTTGTAATAAGCCTTTGCCAGATTGGCTACAGCAGAAGGATCTTCACTATCACATTTAGCCGCTACCTTTTCCATGAGCTTTAATGCCAATTTGTAATCAGTACTGATTTCCATGGAGACAGATTGAAGAGTTAGCGGATCATTTTCATATATTTTCATCGCTTCCAATGCATATGCATGTGCTTTCTTAACATCGCTTTGCGCTAAATACTTATACTTCTTTGCCGCCAGACTACTTGCACCAAAAGGAGAAAGTGGCATCAACTGGTCTACTATTTCTACCGCCTTTTTATAATCTTTTGCCTTTTCAGCTGCTGTAAGCGCCTCGTTCAAAGCTTTCGACTGCACATCACGGTCATTTATTTTCTGTGCCAATTTTGCTTTTCCTTCCTCATTGTAAGTCCCTTCGATAACCATTTCCAGTGGGTCTTCCAGGGATCCGGGATGTCCAATCCAGGCAACTTTGCCCGTCTGGTCAATAATGTATGCAACAGGAATTCCAAATCTTCCTGAAGCTGCCAACCAGGTATCCCACATCACATTGTCACGTACATCGGCTGCTACGGTATAATCCATTCCATCTCCTAAACGTTTTACAAAGCGCTCAACTTTGCTGATATAATCTCCGTTCTTATTTTTAGCAGCAATCAATTCCTTTACATTAAAACTGATTACATCTGCATTCTTTTTGTATTTACGTGCAATTTCAGAGAGATGCGGCATACTCGCTCTACATGGCCCACACCAGGTGGCCCAAAACTCTACCACATACACCCTTCCCTGTTCAAATTTGGTAATCGGCTTCCCTTTGATCCATTTCTCGGCCACTATTGCAGGTGCTGCGTCACCAACCTTTAAGGTAATAGGCGGTCTTTGCGGATTCTTGCTGGCAGGTGCGCCTGATTGCGCATAAGCATTTGATAAACCGAGCGTAACGATGATTAAAAACGCTGAAGTTTTTGATTTGAAAAAATGGTTCATTGTTTAGGTTTTATATATAATTGTTAGTTGATTATTCCATTTTAGGTTAAGGCATAACGATCAGCCTTTTTTCTGAACCAGGAGATACTGCATCCTCAAGCTTAAAATGAACTTTATTTGTTTCCTGAAGTACTTTTAAGACTTCTGTTAGATTTTTAGACCTTGAAATCGTTCCAGCCAATTCCTCTTCTGTAATATTCCCCTTGTAAACAATGTCTACGTTATACCACCGGGAAATCTGGCGCATAATGGTTTTGATATCTGTGTCAAATATAAAATCGCCATTTTTCCAATCCAGAACAGTGGCTGGATTTACCTCGACAACCTTAATGCTTTCACTATTTTTTGCAATTATACTTTGTTGATTAGGCTTTAAAAGCTGGGAGTTAGGTTTGACCTGCTGTTCATTTTTAGGTCTGAAATTGGTAGAGGTGACAGAAACAAGGACAGCGCCTTCAATTAAAGTTGTCTTTACCGCTGCTTCGTCGGGGTAATTATTTATATTGAAATGTGTACCCAGAACTTCTACTTGTTGCGTTGCTGTTTTTACAATAAAAGGCATTTTTTTAGTTGGAGATTTGTGGAGCTTAGTCACTTCAAAATAAGCTTCACCACTTAGCTGCACAACCCGTTCATTCCCTTCAAATACAGCAGGATATTTAAGCGTTGATGCTGCATTTAACCACACCTTCGTTCCATCGGAGAGTACAATCTGATATTGCCCGCCCCTTGGTGTTGTCAATACAACCTGTTGATTCTTAATCTTTCCTTTGCTTATAATTTTTGTACCATCATTATAAGTTAATTCATTCGCTTTGGTAATGACACTCTGTTTATCGCCACTTAATTCAACCGTTCTGCCATCTGCGAGTGTCAATATAGCCTTATTACTGCCTGGAGGAACGTCGTTTGTTGCGGTTAAACTGTTGATAATTTTCTCCCTATCAGGAGCTGGATTATAAAAATAGATCCCAATGGAGATCATAGCTAAGACCGCGGCGGCTGCCATCCATGAATAGTTCCTTTTTCTTATACTATGTTTATTTTCCTCCGCTATTCTTGTCTTTATGCTTTCAAAAGATGCATCAACGCGATATGCATTCATGAGCGCCAAAGCTTTGTCTTTTTGATCCTCGCTTTTTAACTCATTAAACAGATCCAAATTTTCTGAGCTTAAATTCAGCCATGCTTCCAGCTCTTCCCTTTCCGGTTCGGAAATGGAAGAATTTCGATAACTCGTGATCAAGTAGATTACCCGCTGCGCCTTTTCAATTTCAGTTCGATTCATAAATCTCATTTAAATACAATACGACATCGATCAGAAAAAGTACCGAAAAATTAATTTATATTTTTAATGGGTCTCTTTTGGCCTACATATACATGCAAAGCAATAAAAATCCACTTTTGGAAAGTTTCTGTTTAAGTAGTTTTACACCCATACTTTTTTGATTTTTAACAGTCTGGATAGAGATATCGAGTGCTTTGGCTATCTCATCATTTTTTAAGCCTTCCAAAAAACTTAAGCTGATGACCTTTGAACATTGTACAGGAAGTTTATTGATTTCACGATAAATTTCGGCCCATACTTCGGTACGGATCATTTCTTCTATGAAATTTTTGTCTGATGAGAGTCCATTCGCGATAAAAGTGTGTCTATCTTCTGCCCGCTTAGCAATTTTCAAAAAATCCAGACAAGAATTTCGGGTGGCGACATATAAAGATGATTGTGCGTGCTGAATGCTCTCAAACAACTCCTTTTGACGCCAGAGTTTAAGAAATAAGTTATTAATAACATCTTCTGCATCTTCCTGATCGATGTATTTTTGAGCAAAAAAACACAATGGCGCAAAATAACTTCTGTACATTTCTTCAAACGCGTCTTCTTTCCCCATATTAATGGGTAATCCGTTTGTTATTGAGGCTGTTTCCATTTTCACAGCAAGGTTTAATTATAGCAAGCGAATATACATTTTAATATTAAAACAACTAAAAACTGTTGGTGGAGCTGCAGTAAAACCTACTCCTTTGAATATCAAGTGTAAAACAATTGTTATACAATAAACAAACATCTTATACAGGCAGCACAACTATTGGATATTCCTTTTCAAAGTTTATTTTTGCAAAAAACATTCTAACCAACATTATGAAAAACATATTCTACGCCCTCGGCTTGTCAGTTCTTTTATTTAGCTGTAAACAACAGGAAATTACCGCTAACTATACTCCAAGAGTATTAACTGCAAATGAAAAATTTAATGAATCCTATGATGGAAAAGACAGCGTATTTACCATTCTTCAAAAGAAAGATCAAAATACAAGTGAGATCAAAGAAGAATTTAATGTAAAATTTAAAGACACGCTTGTAAAAATCCAGATCAACAAGGCCGATCTAAATTCAGCAACTGATAAATTTGCGTCTGTTCAATTTGTAAACACCCAAAAAACTGCACTCCTTGTTCAGCTGGCTGATAATTCGGGCTTAGCTGCTCCATCCTATTTATTAGCCTTAAAAAATGGCAAACTGGATGTAGTAAGCTTTTACAGACCATCAACAGGAAAAGAGGACACCAAATATACCACCGGCTTAAACAAATTAGGAAGAGCTGGCTACCTGGTTAACAATGATTTTTTCATCACCAATGTTAATGCACATGTTTATTTGATTAAAAGACAAAATCCTGAAGAAAGGATACAAGGAGAATTCATTTTAAATTCGCCGGATAAAGCTACTTTAGTATTTCTTACCCCTTCATCTTTATACCAGGTTCATTACCCAAGTGATGAGGTATTTAATGAGAAATTGACAAAACAAGCTCCTCAAACACCTACCGAAATATCGGATTGGATTAAGAATAACTATAGCTGGACAAAGAATAAAAAAGGCATCACTTTTTTAAAATTTAGCGACAGCAACAGAATTGTTGACATTAGAGAATTTCGATAGCGTATCACATTAGGGATATTGGTCTTATAAAGAACTAATCGGCACAAAATTTTGTACATTAGATCAAAAGAAAACCAATATCCTAATGAAAACATCTTTAAAGTTACCCTTAGTGGCTATGCTGGCCATTTTTGCCTCCTGCGAAAACAGTAGTAAAAAGTCGGCATCGGTTAATTCAAGTATTTCATCATCAAATCCTTTCCTTAAAGAAAGCACATTACCTTATCAGGTGCCCGATTTCAATCACATAAAAGACAGTGATTTTAAACCGGCTATTGAGGAGGGGATGAAGATCCATTTAGACGAGATCAATAAAATTGCGGACAACAAAGAAGCTCCCACATTTGAGAACACGCTGGTAGCGATGGAAAAAAGTGGGCAAATGTTGAGTCGGGTAAATCATGTTTTCGATTTGCTAACCGGAGCCAACACGAATGATGGTCTACAAAAAATACAAGAAGAAGTTGCTCCTAAACAAGCCGCCCATCAGGATGCCATTTACCTGAACACCAAATTATTTAAACGTATTGAAGCTATATACAATACAAGGGCAGAACTTAAATTGGATGCTGAATCCAACAAATTGGTTGAATATTATTATCAAAAATTTGTGTTAGCCGGAGCCAAACTCTCTGACGCTTCAAAAACCAACCTTAAAAAACTGAATGAGGAGGAAGCTTCCTTAGGTGTAAAATTTTCAAATCACCTGCTTGCTGCAGCAAAAGCCGGCGCTTTGGTAACTGATAAAGTATCAGACCTGGAAGGTTTGTCGACAGGTGAGCTCAATGCAGCAGCACAGGCGACAAAAACTGCTAAAATGGATGGCAAATGGTTAATCCCACTTCAGAATACAACACAGCAACCTTCTTTACAAATGCTGTCTAACCGGGCTACTCGTCAGAAACTATTTGAAGCTTCCTGGAATCGTGCTGAGAAAAGCGACAGCAATGACACCCGTAAAACGATCGTAGAGATTGCTAAAATACGTGCGGAGAAGGCAAAATTAATGGGTTTCCCTAATTATGCTGCGTGGAAATTGCAGGATCAAATGGCTAAAACACCAGCTGCCGTTGAAGCATTTTTTGCCAAGTTAGTACCCTCAGCAACAGCAAAAGCCAATACTGAAGCGGCTGAACTTCAAACAGTAATAGACAATCAAAAAGGAGGTTTTAAACTAGAACCTTATGATTGGAACTACTATGCTGAACAGGTACGAAAGGCTAAATATGACTTAAATGAGAATGAAATTAAGCCTTACTTTGAACTGAATAATGTACTTAAAAATGGAGTATTCTATGCCGCAACACAACTGTATGGCATAACTTTTAAAGAACGTACAGATCTGCCCGTTTACAATAAGGATGTTAAAGTGTTTGAATTGTTTGATAAAGACAATAGTACCATCGGCTTATTCTACTGTGACTACTTTAAACGTGATAATAAATCCGGCGGTGCATGGATGGACAATTTAGTCGGCCAGTCGAAATTAATGGGCACCAAACCTGTTATTTTCAATGTATGTAACTTTACTAAGCCTGCCGGTGGACAACCTGCCTTAATCAGCTTTGATGATGTAACTACCATGTTCCATGAATTCGGACATGCTTTGCATGGCTTTTTTGCCAATCAGGAATATCCTGTTCTTTCGGGCACCAATGTTGCCAGAGACTTTGTAGAGTTTCCATCTCAGTTTAATGAGCACTGGGCTTTAAATCCACTGGTATTTAAAAACTATGCTATTCACTATAGCACCGGGCAGCCAATGCCGCAGATATTGGTTGATAAAATAAAAAAAGCTGCTAATTTTAATCAGGGTTATGCTTTAACTGAGGTGCTTGCTGCTGCTGCATTAGATATGGAATGGCATAAACTTTCGGCAAGTGCGCCATTACAGGATGCCGATAAATTTGAAACTGCAGCACTACAAAAAACAGGTTTAAACTTATCTTATGTTCCACCACGCTATCGCTCCAGCTACTTTTTACACATCTGGAGCAATGGATATGCGGCAGGTTATTATGCTTACCTGTGGACAGAAATGCTGGATCATGATGCTTTCTCCTGGTTTGAAGAAAATGGTGGATTAACCAGAGCCAATGGTCAACGCTTCCGTGACATGATTCTTTCCCGCGGCAATACAGAAGATTATGGAAAAATGTTCCGCGATTTCCGTGGCCATGATCCTAATATTAAAGCCATGCAAAAATATAGAGGCTTACCACAAAAATAAGCTTCGAAACGAACTGAAGGTTGTATCAAATTTTAAAAGATACAGCCTTTTTAGTTTAAGACCTTAACTTATTCTTATCGCCAGCAATTAGCTTCCCAAGCCCAACAATGCTCAACGATAAAACCAGAAATACAATTAAAAGATAAAAACTATTTAGTATCACCTTACTATATCCCAATGCACCAACGTCTACAAATGGGTATGGATAATACGCAGAGAGCTCCCCTCTTGCCAGTACAAATATTAAATACACAAATGGATAAATCAACCATGCAAATGCATCAGCCCATTTCAAGGCTCTTTTAGGTGCAAAAATCAACCAATAGACCACAAACAAAACAGGTATAATTGCATGAAGCAGCTCATCTACAACAAGCTGCAATCCTTTTGGCTGCCATGTAAACCGTAGTATTAAATTGTAAACAATTCCAACTACACTGATGTAAACTGCTACACCTGCCAAAACCTTTGGTTTTGAAAAAAAGCTTTCCTCTTTTTTACTGAAATTAAGTAGCAGCAATGTAAAACACAATACTACCATAATATTGGTAAGAATGGTGAAATAACTGAAATACCTGGTTACTGACTCCAATGCTGGAACTTCATTGTTGGCAATAATGAGATACAATTGTGTGATTAATGCAAACCAGCCCAAAAAAGTTCCGGTTATCAAAAACAATTTATTCGCGTTTGCGTACTTTTTATCCATACAGTATTCTATAATTAGCTATTGAATATAGCCAATTATACGAAAATCTAAGCTATTTCTCTTGTTTGAGGACTGTGACTGCCAATGGAGGGACATTCAGTAGAATGGAATACCCACGGTTATGGCAAGCTACCCTTTCGGGTTGAATTACTTTAGTATTCAACTTTCCACTACCAAAAAACTCCTTGGCATCGGTATTAAATATCTCTACCCAATTGGCTTTAAATGGCAATCCTACCCTATAATTCTCTCTATATACAGGTGTTAAGTTTAAGATTACAATCAATGTGTCTTTTGCCTTTTTCCCTTTTCTGATATAGGTATAGATTGAATGTCTGGCATCATCAGCATTGAGCCACTCAAACCCTTCAGCAGAAAAACTATATTCATATAAGGCAGGTTCTGAAGTATACAATTTATTGATGGCTCTAACTGCTTTCTGCATACCCAAATGGGGGGCATGTTCCAGTAAATGCCAATCGAGCGAGCTTTTAAAATCCCATTCATGAGTTTGTGCAAACTCATTGCCCATAAACAATAGTTTAGTTCCAGGATGCGTATACATGTAAGCATACAACACCCTTAAGTTTGCAAATTTCTGCCATTCATCACCTGGCATTTTATAGATCATCGACGATTTACCATGTACGACCTCATCATGTGAAAAGGGAAGCATAAAATTCTCACTAAAAGCATAAGTAGTGCTAAAAGTAAGCTGATAATGATGATATCTTCTGTTTATAGGATCGTTTTTAAAATATCTTAAGGTATCATTCATCCAGCCCATCATCCATTTCATACCAAAACCTAATCCACCACTATATACCGGACGCGTAACCAAAGGATAAGTACTGCTTTCTTCGGCTATAGTATGCACCCCTTCATAGTTACCATATACGGCAATATTCAGATCTTTAAGAAACTGAATAGCCCCTAAATTCTCGCTTCCACCAAATTCGTTGGTAGCAGCATCTTCTGCCTTTCGTGAAAAATTGAAGTAGAGCATAGAGGCCACAGCATCTACTCTTAAACCATCAGCATGAAACTTATCCAGCCAATACAGGGCGTTGCTGATTAAAAATGAACGTACTTCATTTCTATCATAATTAAAGATGTAAGACTTCCAATCGGGATGAAAGCCTTTCCGCATATCCGCATGCTCATATAAATGTGTACCATCAAAATGATAAAGTCCATGTGCATCACCTGGAAAATGTGAAGGCACCCAGTCTAAAATAACTGCTATATCATTTTTATGAAGCTCATTAATCAAATACATAAGCTCCTGCGGAGTTCCATGTCTGGAACTGGCTGCAAAATAACCGGTAATCTGATAGCCCCATGATGGAAAATAGGGATACTCCATTACAGGCATCAACTCTACATGGGTAAAACCCATATCCAGTAAATAAGGCACCAGGCTGTTGGCAATCTCCACATAGGTTAGAATGCGATCAGGTTCACCAGGGTCACGTTGCCAGGAACCAAGGTGCACTTCATAAACCGACATAGGTTTATTTAAAGCATTTAATTTAGGTCGCTTGCTTAGCCAGCCTTTATCCTTCCATTTGAAATCATTATCCCAAACAATAGAAGCCGTTTTAGGTGGATGTTCCCACCTTTTTGCATAAGGATCTCCTTTTTCTACTTCTTCTCCCCCAAATCCTTTGATCAGAAATTTATAGATTTCGCCTTTACCCACACCAGGGATAAAACCTTCCCAGATGCCTGAAGTATCTAACCGTTTATTTAAAGGATGTGAAAACCTATTCCATTCGTTAAAATCTGCAATGAGATGAACGGCCTGTGCGTTTGGGGCCCAAACTGAAAAATAGGTTCCCGCTACATCATCAACACTAATCAGGTGGGCTCCAAACTTTTCGTACAACCGAAAATGCTTACCGGATACAAATAATGAAATGTCAAAATCACTGAATAAACTATGGGCAAGCACTTCCTTCATTTAGTTATATATTTTTATACTGGTGAAATTCTTATTTGATTTGAAACGCAGGCAATTGTTCTCGTCGATGTGATAGTCTGCAACATCCTTCTCATCAACTGTAATCTTGTTCACGTTAAATGGCAAGCCAATAATTTTATAATTATATAACTCGTAATTGGGTGTATATAAACCATCTACACTTTGCTCAATGGTTAGCAAGTATTCAGTTCCGTTAACGCTAAACTTTTTCTCAGAATAGATATCCTGTTCATAAGCAAAGGTATCTCCATGATCTTCAAACAAGAAAGAGTTTACTTCGTAATTGGTATAATATACATTCAGTAATACCTCATCAATATTCCTTTCGCCAACATACTGCATCACCGGATATTCGGGAATTACCGATCCGGCCCTTACAAATAGTGGCATATTTTCTAAAGGTGCATTTACATTATGTTCACTTTCACCTGTTAACACCTCGTGTGTCCAGAAGTTATACCACTTACCTTTAGGAAGGTAAACCATTCGTGATGTAGCTCCTTGTTCCAATACCGGGCATACCAATAGCTTATCACCAAAGGTAAACTCATCCTGGCGGAAGCTGGTACTTGCATTTTCCTGCTCTAACATTACCAATGGCCTGAGAATAGGGAATCCATAACGGTGATGTTCCCAAAACACGGAATATAAATAAGGCATCAACCGGTACCTCAATTCGATATAAGTTCTGTTGATGCTGGTATAAGGTTCTCCAAAACTCCAGGGCTCCCGTTCTGCAGTATCTCCAGCCGAATGGGCACGCATAAATGGTGAGAAAGTACCTAATTGAATCCAGCGGGTAAACAATTCACCATCAGGCTCTCCACTAAAACCGCCAATATCTGTTCCGCAAAATGGCACTCCGGAAATCGACATTCGCTGACATTGGATGTTACCAATTTTTAAATGTTCCCAGGTGGCTACGTTATCGCCTGTCCATACACAACCATAACGCTGCATACCGGAATATCCCGCACGGGTTATGGTAAAGGGACGTTTGTTACGCATTAATTTTTTAAGGCCATCATAAGTTGAGCGCACCATCTGCATACCGTAAACATTATGCGCTTTGCGATGCGAACCTCTGTAGCCTTCGTAGTTGTGCCTTACATCGTTGGGAAAAGTGCCTGAGCCAAATACGGCAGGCTCATTCATATCATTCCATACCCCGGCAACACCAATATCAACCAGTTCTTTATACAATTTACCCCACCATTCTCTAACAACAGGATTGGTAAAATCAGGGAACTGGCACCGTCCAGGCCATACATGTCCCTCCATAAAGTAATCGTCGCTCCGACGGCAGAAATAGTTATTTTCTTTACCTTCTTTAAAAACCCAGTAGTTATCATCTACTTTAATCCCCGGATCTATCATTACGACAGTTTTAAAACCATCGTTAGCCAATTCCTTAATCATCCGTTTTGGATCCGGAAAATGGTTTTTATTCCAGGTAAAACAGCGGTATCCATCCATGTAGTCTATATCAAGATAAATGGCGTCACAAGGGATACTCCTTGACCTGAAGCCCGCAGCTATTTCCTTAACCTTTTTTTCCGGATAATAGCTCCATCTACACTGATGATAGCCCAATGCCCATTTTGGTGGCATCGGATGAGTACCGGTCAGGCTTTGGTACCTTTTTACCACATCCATTAAATGTGGACCATGGATGTAATAATATTGTAGTTCTCCGCCGTCTGCCCAAAAACTGGTTTTTAAATAATCTTCTTTACCAAAGTCAAAATACGAACGGAAAGTATTGTCAAAAAATATCCCATATGCAGCCTGATGATGCACACCAGTATAAAAAGGAATGGTACGGTACAAAGGGTCTTGATCCCAGCCGAAAGAATAGGCATCGGTATTCCAGTTTTGGAAATGGCGCCCTCTTAAATTCATATTCCCGGATTTATCACCAAGGCCAAAGAAGTTCTCTTCAGGAAGACATTTTTTTGTTGCATAGACATAATAACCACCAAACTCTACATTCTCCTCCCAATGCATTGGTGAGTCGTCTTCGCTCATCACCATTTGGCTTATATTTTCGACAAAAGATACATGGAAGTCACTTTTCCTGATTTTACAGGTAATGGTGTTGGTAGCGATAGCATAATATTCTTCGCGTTCCTCCATTTTAAAAGTAGTAACCTTTTGATCTACCACAGGCACAGCGTAAGAAAAATCGGCGAGAAAAACGCCATGAGGTGCCAATCTAACTCTAATTATCTCATCACTAACTACCCTGATTTCAACGCGGGCATCACCATCCGAAAAATAAAACTTATTCCCCTCTGCCTGTACTTGTTGTACGGCACCAAGGTATTTTTTCACAATGGGCTTTGGTCCGGAAACCGGATTATTTAAATGTTGTACCGTTTCCTCAACCTCAGATCCACTATTTATATTTTCGTTTACTTTTTGCTCCTGTTTATTTAGCTCTTCCATGAAAACCCTCCTGATTAAAAAAAAGAACGAATTTACTTCGTGTACTTTATACAACTAAGGTGTTAAAATTTCCATTAAAACCAAAGGATTATTATGAGATAAAATTAGCTCAACAAAAAGGCCCTGACGTGAACATCAGGGCCTTAAGCCTAAAAAAAAGAATATTTTACGGATTAAATGTATACGAAACATAATACAGCGCACCCACCGCCGGGTTACCATATGAAGTGATATAATATTTATTTAAAATATTTGAACCACCCACTTTAATCATTGAGTTTACTGACGGAACCTTTAAATTAACCTGTGCATCCACCGTACTGAATGCAGGAACAATCCCTGAAGCAAATGATGAATTCCAGAAAAATTCACCTTGCCAGCGGTAATTTACATTAAATCCAATGTTCTTGATGATTTCTTTATTTCCCAGTCCAAGGTTATAACGGAATTTAGGGGTATTGAAATCATTGATATAATCGGCAGGAAGGTCGCCTATCTTATTATACGAAACGTTGCCACTTAAGTTATAGTTTTTGCCCAGTAAATAATCAACTCCCAAAGCAGCGCCATAAGAGGTCACTTTTCCGGCGGCATTTACAGGAACCCCAAATTTAGGGAAGGGATAAGTAGAACCTTGTGCCTGGTAAACATCTACACCGGTAATAAAATCTTTATACTTATTGTAATAAGCATAGGCATCGATTAAAAATTTAGGCCCTAATAAGCCTTTATAACCAACTTCATAAGATTGAACACTTTCCGGACGAATACCACGTGGATCAAACTCATAAACTTTTAACAATGCCGGATTTGGTGTTCCTGATGCCAGCGAAGCATCATAGGCACGATAGCTGGCATCAGTATATGGTTTATTAGTGGTAAGCATCCCATATTTATTCAGCATCTCAGGTATCCCACCAATTAAACGCTGTCTACCTCCGGCTACCGACAAGTCGATATACTGATTTTGCGATGTTGGATTACGATAACCTGTTTGGTAAGACATGCGAATATTATTATTTGGAGCTACCGTAAGTACACCGGAAATCCGGGGAGTAAATCGTCCATCAAAATTGGTGCTTTTATCATATCTTCCGGATAATGACAATTTAAACTTATCGTTAAAAAGCTTCTTAGCTATCTGAGCAAAAGCACCATATTCATCAATATTTATTTTATGATGAAGGTCATCAAAAATAGTTCCGCCTGAACGAAGCTGGTAAATCCGATATGAACCTCCAACCTGTAACTCTACCACATCATTTAATGCATTTGAAAAGTTGTACAGTCCTTCGTAATGATAAAGATTTGTTTTATCATCAAATTTCGCACCTAACCCGGATGAAATAGTATTGTTGATAATACTGTTCTTCGTGGTTTCAAACTGCGGTGTGCCCGGCATGAAACGTCCCTGATCCGCTACCCCTCTGGCCACCGCATGAGCTGCATCACTGCTAGCTCCACCGCCAAGAGCGTTTGCATAAGCCAATGCATATTGTGCAAACCAGCCAGAGGTTTCATTAGGTGCAGGAGCACTACTTGGACGATAAGCTTCGTTAATAAATGATCCAACTATAGAAGATATATAAGAATCGCCAGAACGTTCCTGGGTTGTATAACCTCTTAAAAAGAAATCCTGCCCTTTTAATTCTAATTTAAACTGACCAATGCTAAAATTACGTAAAGAATAACGATCAGCCCCCGTATATACAGATGTTCCTGAACCCCAGGCTGCATGTGCAATTGCTTCTATAGTTGGTGTAAGCTTATAATGTAAATCCCCTGAAGCCTTTAATGAGCGGGTATTATAGTCAACAAGGTCAACTTCATTGTAACCTGTCCTGGAGACACTCTGACTCGCAATAGTGCCTTTATTTAGGCCATACAATATACCCAAAAAAGGAAGTGCCGGACTACCGGCAAGGCCAGCTTGGATGGTATTAAAAGGGACATTTGCATTGATCAACCCATTGATTTGTGCATATCCTGCCGGAGAGGCAGTGGCAAACCCGGAAGCCAGACTTCTGGCAGCTAAAAGTAAATTTGCATTAACTTCATCACCATACACGTTTATACCATCATAATTAGGATCAGAAGCTCTATTGCCCGGTTTAAACATGCGCGTTATGCGATCAAAATCACTATAGTTATCAGCCTGCCAATCCTTGGCCTGTATAAATGAGAAAGTTGCTTTTACCGCAAACTTATTATTTAAAGCCTTTGCCATACGTACATCCAACTGATTAAACTGCTGAATTCCAATATGATCATCATTCACATGATTGATACCTGTTTTAAAAGAAAAACTCGCACCCTGATAGGCAAATGGATTTTTTGAGGTCATTAACATTGTTCCATTAATTCCCCCGGCACCATATAATGCTGAAGATGCTCCTGGCAATAACTCCACATTGTCTACATCAAGATCTGAAAGTCCAATGATATTACCGACAGAAAAGTTCAAACCTGGAGCCTGATTATCCATTCCATCTACAAACTGATTGAAACGGGTATTACCATTTGAGTTAAAACCTCTGGTATTGACAGACTTAAAAGTTAAACTCTGTGTGCTGACCTCTACTCCTTTCATGTTGTTTAACGCATCATAAAAAGAAGGGGCAGAAAGCTCTTTAATTGTGCTTTGCCCCATTCGCTCAACAGAAACCGGAGATTCAAGGATTCGCTCTGGCGTTCGTGATGCAGAAATAACGACCTCTTGACCTAAAATTGCATTAGGCTCAAGCTCGGTAATTAAACCCGAAGTCTTGCCCGTGATGACCCGCTCTACAGATGTATATCCTAGAAAAGAAATAACCAGGGTAAACGGAACTCTTTGACTTGTACTAAATGAATAGCTTCCATTAGAATCAGTAGCAGTACCGCTCGTTGTGCCCTTTACTGTAACTCCAACACCTGGTATTGGTTGTTTAGTGAGCTTATCGATGACCGAACCACTAATTACAACACTTTGTGCATGTACCGTTAACACGGCAATACATAGCAAAAGCGTAAAAATTGCCTTTGTAAACATTTTCCTCATACTTTATTTTTATTCGTTAAATCTTAACATAAACTTAATAATTTTTTTGACATTAACAAATAATATTGAACTAAATATTTCGAAAGACAAAATCTCATTATTCATTGCATTTCAATTAAGTTTTATGTTAAATTGCCATTGCATAACATCTGGCTAATAAATTTTTAGGATAATACTTTAAAAACAGGTCATGAAGAATAAAGTAAGAGCGTTCATTTGCATTATAGTCCCTTTATTACTGGCATATACCTTTAATACCAAGTTTGGCAATATTCCCCCCATTTTAAAATTCCTGAATCCCTTTACTGGCTTCTGGCAAAATGCCGAATCTACAACCGTAAAACCAAATCGCAATATAATTTTAAAAGGCACACATCAAAATGTTGATATCGCATTTGACGACCGCATGATCCCACATATTTTTGCAAAAAATGATCACGATGTCTATTATGCTCAGGGATATGTTACAGCCATGCACCGTTTATGGCAAATGGATTTTCAAACGAGATTTGCCGCCGGCAGAATATCAGAAGTAGTAGGCAAAAAAGCTATTGAACTGGATAAATACCAACGCCGAATGGGTATGGTTTACGGCGCTGAACGATCTTTGCAAGGAATGATGGCCGATCCTAAATCCAAAGAGATGATACTAGCTTATACTGCAGGTGTCAATGCCTACATCCACTCCTTATCAAAATCTCAATTGCCAATCGAATACAAAATATTGGATTTTAAACCGGAAGACTGGACTCCAATTAAATGTGCACTGTTACTGAAGCAAATGTCGGCCGTTTTAGCCATGGGTTCCGACGAGTTTTACATGACCAATATCAGAAACAAATTTGGCCCAGAAGTAGTAAAAGACCTCTTCCCTGATTACCCTTTTAAAGAAGATCCAATTATTCCTATTGGTACAAAATGGAATTTCGATCCTCTTCCTATACCTGAAGTTCCTTCATCTTATAATGAGGTGGCTACCAACATCATAAAAACAAAACAAAAAGAAGAAGGAATTGGCAGTAACAACTGGGCTGTTTCCGGTTCTAAAACAGTTTCCGGTTTACCTATATTGGCAAATGATCCGCATCTTGATCTATCTCTTCCCTCTATCTGGTACCAGATTCAACTACATGCACCAGGCCTAAATGCTTATGGCGTATCCCTTCCTGGAGCTCCAGGTATCATTATTGGTTTTAATAAAGATATTGCATGGGGTGTAACAAATGTAGCAGCTGACGTACTTGATTTTTACCAGATTAAATTTAAAGACAACACCCATAAAAGCTATTGGTACAACAATCAATGGAAAAATACCAGTACTCGACTTGAAACCATTGTCATCAGAGGTGATAAAACCATTAAAGACACTGTATTTTATACTCATCACGGGCCGGTAGTATATTTGCAAAAGGTAAAAGATTTCTCTAAAGCAAAAAATATCCCTATAGGGAATGCCTTACGGTGGATTGCGCATGAAAATTCTAATGAGCTAAAAACATTTTACCTTTTAAACAGGGGGAAAAACTACAATGATTATCGCGATGCACTAACTTATTATACGGCACCGGCACAAAACTTTATTTTTGCATCGGCAGAAAATGACATCGCCATCACAGCAAATGGAAAATTTCCACTTAAATGGAAAGATCAGGGCAAATTTATCTTAGATGGAACCGACCCTAAGTATGACTGGCAAGGATGGATTCCTGCTTCACAAAACCCTACTGTTAAAAATCCACCCCGGGGTTTTGTAAGCTCTGCAAACCAATCCCCTACAGACAAAACTTATCCTTACTACATCAACTGGGAATTTAGTCCTTACGAACGAGGTAAGCGAATAAATGATAGACTAACTGTAATGAATAAAGCTACAGCCGACAGTATGATAAATATGCAAACTGACAGTTATAGCATCCATGCGCAAAATATCCTTCCCGCTATTCTGGTTATGGTAGACAGAAGTAAACTCAATGCGACACAAAAAGAAGCATTCCGCATTGTTTCCTCATGGAATAAATATTACGAGGCAAATTCACTGGGGGCCAGCATATTTGATTTCTGGACCAAACGACTTCAATTCGACATTTGGGACGATGAATTTACCGTTGCCGGCATTCCAATGCGTTATCCATCAAGAGACCGAACTGTCCAACTTATTTTGCATGAACCCAACTCTAAATGGATAGACAATGTAAATACTCCTGAAAAAGAAACGCTGGCAGATCTGGTAAACGAAGCATTTAAGTACAGCTGCGATACCCTGGAAAGAAAGTACGGTCCTATTGGAAAGTCATGGGAATGGGCCAATGTAAAACATACTACCATTCAGCATCTGGCAAAAATACCCGGATTTGGCTCTAAAGTACTCCTGACTGGCGGCGGTAAAATGACCATAAATGCCTTAAATGAAGGTAATGGTCCTTCATGGCGTATGGTAGTAGAATTGGGCAAAATGCCAAAAGGACATGGCGTATACCCGGGGGGGCAATCGGGCAATCCCGGCAGTCCTTTTTATGATAACATGATCGACAAATGGGCTAACGGAAAACTGTACAACCTGTTTTTCATGCAGTCTGCCAGCGACACTTCCGCAAGAATAATCTCTCAATTAAAAATATTTAAAAAGTAACTATATGGTATTTATAGTGATCATCATCCTCTCCTTTTTATTCCAGATGGTATTGCCATGGTGGATCATCATTATCATTTCTTTCGTTACCTGCGGGTTGATTGGAAAAACAGGTAAAATAGCCTTATGGGCTCCTTTTTTTGCTATTTTATTGCTATGGACAGTGATGGCACTTTTTAAAAGTCTGCCCAACAATAATATACTGGCTATGAGGGTTGCCGAAATGTTTGGTGTACAGTCCTGGATACTTATTTTAATCCTGACTGCTTTACTTGGTGCTTTTACAGCTGGCATAAGTGGTTTTTGCGGATACCACTTCAGAAAAGCCGTACTTGTACCTAAAACAAACCCTTAATTAAAAATTCTTGCGTATTTTTGCAGTGTGACCGATCTGACAAAGCAAATCTTTTCTATCAGCAATGCGCAGGAGTTTGAACAAACCTGCCTTGCTATATTTAACCACCAGGCCAAAAATTGCCAGGTTTATAAAGAATATATCTCTCATCTAAGAATAAATCCTGAGGATATAATCAGTTCTTCACAGATTCCATTTCTACCTATTAGTTTTTTTAAAACCCATGAAGTACTCAGCTCTACTGACACTCCCGAAATTGTATTTAGCAGCTCGGGTACTACAGGTATGATACAAAGCCGGCATCTGGTTACTGCTGTCAATATATATGAACAGAGCTTTAATACTGCTTTTGAGCAGTATTATGGAAAGATTGAAAACACTTGTTTACTAGCCTTACTACCTTCTTATCTTGAACGAGATGGCTCATCACTGATTTACATGGTTGATGCCCTGTTAAAGCAAAGTAAGCATCCTGATAGTGGCTATTTCCTTCATAATCACGATGACTTATATCACAAGCTTCAAAAACTACAGGCCACCAATCAAAAAACGATATTAATAGGCGTTACTTATGCCTTACTTGATTTTATTGAACACCATAAGCTGCAATTTCCCAACCTAATCGTGATGGAAACCGGAGGGATGAAAGGCAAAAGAAAAGAAATGGTGCGTGAAGAACTCCATCAGCTTTTGCAGGAGGGCTTTGGGGTAAATGCCATTCATAGTGAATATGGTATGACCGAATTGTTGTCGCAAGCTTACTCTACCGGAGTTGGTGTATTTAACTGTCCACCCTGGATGAAGATTTATCTTCGTGATACCAACGACCCTTTGAGTTTAACACCTAACAACAGAACAGGAGGAATTAATGTTATAGACCTGGCCAACATCAACTCCTGTGCTTTTATCGCAACACAAGATCTTGGAAAACTTTTTCCAGATGGTTCATTTGAAGTGTTAGGTCGTTTTGACAATGCTGATATCAGAGGTTGCAACCTACTGGTAGGTTAATGCAATCGCTTATCAAACAAAAAAGGCTTGCTATCGATGATCTTCACATTAGCTAAAAAAGGATGGTTTACATTTAAAATGTAGTTATATTCATCTTCGACAATTGCCGATGGTACTTTTAAAAGCAAAGCATCATTATTTTTTACAAAGGCATCTCCCTTTTTCTTTAATAAGGATGGCGAAGGATAACTGTTCCAATCTTTAGGCAATAAGTGTCTTTCCACTTCTTCGACACTGTTCTCCGGAACATCAAAAACAGTAATGCAAAAACTTTCCGGATCTTGTATGTTCGTTAAATGTGCCAATACTTCAAGTGCGGCCAACGCTCTGCTACTTGCAAGATATAACATAGAAACACCTACACTGTTCCAGCGTCCGCCAAATAACCTGGCACCTTCACCACTCATATCTCTGGCTCTCTTACAGAGCGAAATCCGATAAAGCAACATTAGCTAAAAACGCCGTATTCTATACGGCCAAGTGTTTGTAATATTAATTCGAAGCCTATAGAAGTATCCAGGAGACTTAAAGGTGTTTCTCCATTTAAAGTATAATTTGGAGTTTTCATCCAATCATTGAAATTATCCAATGTACCAAAAACCTCTGTACCACGCTGATACAACCTGGCCAATTCTATAGCCTTTTCGGCATGTTCGGTTTTTATAAGTGTAGAAGGAGTGTATCGCTGTAGCGTACGCTCGGAGATATGCATAATACCAGCTACCTCCTGGATGGTAAGGGAAATTCTTTTTACAAGGCTTACCAATGCCTTTTTAGAAACTCCCTTACGAGCAAGATTTAGCAAATCGAAATCTGTTGATACTGCATAATTACTACCTAATAACCCCAATAATGAGGTTTGATTTAGCGCACCATAGGCTACAGCCGGTTCTGATAATTCGGTATTGGTTTCTGCTTTCCTTTTCATATCCATCAGACATTATACACAAATATAATTCTTTTTGTCCGATTTACCAACACATCACGAACAATAAAACAACATAACCTTACCTAATTCAACCAATTACGAATTGGCAATTAGCAAATAGTAATTCTTCTTCCCTTTTTGGACAATGATAAATCGATCGTTTAAAAGGTCATTTATTGTCAATTTATCCGTCGGGTCTTTCAACTTCTCTTTGTTTACAGATACCCCACCACCTTGTATTAATTTCTTTGCTTCTCCTTTTGACGCAAACACACTTGATTTTTCGGCAAGTAAAGTAGCTGCATCGATCCCTTCTGTTAGTTCAGTTTTTGAAATTGAAAATTGTGGAATACCCTCAAATATTTCTAAAACCTGAGCTTCCGATAGCGTTTTAAAAAATTCCAACGAACCGTTTCCAAATAAGAACTCAGAAGTTTTTACAGCTGTTTCTAAAGCTTCTTCAGAATGAGTCCTGATGGTAATATCTTCTGCCAAAGCTTTTTGCAAAACACGAAGATGAGGAGCTGCATCATGTTCAACTTCAAGCGCTTCAATTTCCTCTTTCGATTTTAAAGTAAAAATTCTGATCCATTTTTTGGTATCCTCATCAGAAGCATTTAACCAAAACTGGTAGAATTTATATGGCGATGTTTTTTTAGGATCTAACCATACTGCACCACTTTCAGTTTTACCAAACTTAGTACCATCTGCTTTTTTAATCAATTGAGTAGTGATTGCAAAAGCTGTCCCTGCATCCTTACGTCTGATCAACTCTGTACCGGTAACAATATTACCCCATTGGTCTGAGCCTCCCATTTGAACAAGACAGTTCATATTTTTCCATAAATAATAGAAATCATATCCCTGAATCAATTGATAGCAAAATTCAGTAAAGGAAAGCCCTGAATCACCTTCAAGACGTCTTTTCACACTATCCTTTGCCATCATATAGTTGACTGTGATGTGCTTACCAACATCCCTGATAAAGGTAAATAGGTTCATATCTTTAAACCAATCAGCATTATTGACCATTACAGCACCATTGCCATCCTCAGAAAAGTTGAGGAACTTAGAAAGCTGGCGTTTCATTCCGGCAAGATAGAGGTCTATAATCTCTTCCGTTTGAAGATTTCGTTCATCAGATTTTCCTGAAGGATCACCAACCATTCCAGTAGCCCCACCTACCAAAGCATAAGGTTTATGTCCGGCACGTTGGAAATGAATAAGTGTCATAATCTGCGTAAGATGTCCTATATGCAGAGAATCTGCAGTTGGATCAAAACCTATATAGCCAGATATCATTCCTTCACTTAACTTTTCTTCAGTACCAGGCATTATATCCTGTAACATGCCTCTCCAGCGTAACTCTTCAACGAAATTGGTCATTATAATCTACTTTTACCCGCAAATATAGGAAAAGCTAGGTTATCCTTAAATTTGATACTGGCTTAAAATGGCTTATTGAACAATAATCGCTATTTTTAGCTCCATGAACTTCTTATCCCATTTTTATTTTGAAAGAAATAATCCAGATGAAAATATGGTACTGGGAGTTGTTTTGCCTGATTTTATAAAGAATGCTCAAAAAGATTACAACCTCTACCCCCTTAAAATCAAACATCTTTTTGAAGAGGAACCGCATCAAATTTCCATCCTCAATGGCTGGAAGAGACATATAGAGGTTGACCAGATTTTCCATTCTTCTAATTTTTTCCAGGAGTACACAAATGAATTGAAACAGCTGATACTTCCATCTTGTGAAAATAGCCCGGTTAAACCATTCTTTCTAGCACATATAGGCTTAGAATTGGTTTTGGATCATTTATTAATTGTAGATAGACTTATCAACATCAATACCTTTTACCACCAGCTGGCTGGTGCTGATAAAACTGCCTTAAACAGCTTTTTACGTACTTCTTCATTGGAAAACACCGAAGTATTTTTTAAATTCCTTAACAGATTCATTTCCAGCAGATATCTTCTTAGTTATCAAAAAATTGAAAATATTGCTTATGCACTCAATCAGATTTGTAAGCGACTATGGGACAACCCGTTTACGGATCCACAACTATCAGCATTAACAGAACAGCTTGATAAATTTAAAGACACCATTAAAGATGATTATCTATCCATTTTTGGGTATATTGAAACTGAGTTAAATAAGAAGTAAAAAATTCATACAAATCTAAATCAGCTACTATAGCTAATTTGTATCTTCGCAGCTATGTCACTATTTGAGGTAAAAGACAAAATGGATGCGTTGGTTAAGGAGCTTAACCAGCACAGTTACAATTATTATGTATTGGCCATGCCTACCATTGCAGATTATACTTTCGATCAAAAATTAGAAGAACTGCATCAGCTTGAACTGGCACATCCGGAGTTTGCCGATCCTAACTCGCCAACACAAAAAGTGGGTGGGGAAATTACAAAAACCTTTACTACCGTAAAGCATAAATGGCCTATGCTCTCGTTAGGAAATACCTATAACGAGCAGGATTTAAGAGATTTTGACGAGCGCATAAAAAAAGCCATAGGTGAAAACTTTGAGTACGTATGTGAACTAAAGTTTGATGGACTATCCATCAGTTTAACTTACGACGGCTCGAAACTGGTAAGAGCAGTTACACGTGGTGACGGCACCAAAGGAGATGATGTAACAACCAATGTTAAAACGATACACACTATTCCACATCAATTAAAAGCCGATGATGTTCCGCCTTTGTTTGAAATCAGGGGTGAAATATTTATGCACCGTGCTGCTTTTGAGCGACTGAACAAAGACCGTGAAGAGCTGGGAGAAGTACAATATGCCAACCCTAGAAATTTTGCAGCAGGCACTGTTAAAATGCAGGATTCAAAAGAAGTCGCCAAACGTCCGCTGGATTGCTTTCTATATTCACTTAACACAGACAAAGACTACTTTAAGACGCATTGGGAAAGTTTACAAACTTTAAAAAAATGGGGTTTTAATGTATGTGAACATACCAAATTAACAAATAATATTGACGAGGTATTGTTGTTTATCAAGCATTGGGAAAATGAACGCTTCAAGTTGTCGTATGACATCGACGGAATAGTAATTAAAGTAAATAGTTACGCGCAACAACAAGAGTTGGGCTTTACGGCCAAATCTCCTAGATGGGCCATTTCCTATAAATATAAAGCTCAGGAAGTAGAAACAATTCTGGAAAAAGTTACCTACCAGGTGGGCCGAACCGGAGCAGTAACACCTGTGGCCAACCTGAAACCAGTGCAACTTGCCGGAACAACGGTAAAAAGGGCAACCTTGCACAATGCCAATGAGATAGAGCGACTGGATTTGTACGAAGGTGATAGTGTTTTTGTTGAAAAGGGGGGAGAAATTATTCCTAAGATCATTAATGTAAACCTCGACAAGCGTAAACCAGGTGCTACTCCTATAATTTACCCATCAGTTTGTCCGGAGTGTGGCACGCCTTTGATTAGAAAAGAAGGGGAAGTAGCCTTTTATTGCCCAAACGATGAGGCTTGTCCGCCGCAAATAGTTGGTAAAATTCAACATTTCATCAGCAGAAAAGCTATGAATATTGATGGATTAGGCGATGAGACGATAGAAACATTCTTTCAACGTGGTCTGGTTACCCACATCAGTGATCTGTATACCTTACATGAGAAAGCTGAGGATTTAAAAACATTGGAACGCTTTGGTGAAAAGTCCATTGACAATATGTTAAATGGTATCGAACTTTCCAAACTGATGCCCTTTGAGAAAGTACTATTCGGACTTGGTATCAGATACGTAGGTGAAACTGTTGCAAAGAAACTTGCTTTTGGTACAAAAACCATCGATCAATTAGCCTCGGCCAGCTTGGAAGAGTTGACGAGCATTGACGAAATAGGTCAAAGAATTGCAGAAAGTATCATTGAATACTTTAGCAACCCCGAGCACATGGCACAAATAAAGCTCTTAAAAGCTTATGGTTTGCAGTTTGAAGCCGTAGAAAATGAAATTACATTACAAAGTGATAAGTTAACTGGAAAAACATTCGTAATTTCAGGCGTTTTTGGGAACTACAGTAGAGAAGAGCTCAAAAACATGATTGAAAGTAATGGCGGTAAGATTTTAAGTGGCATTTCTGCGAAACTTAATTATCTTGTTGCCGGAGATAATATGGGACCATCTAAATTGGAAAAAGCGAAAAAATTGAATGTCCCGCTTATTTCAGAGGATGATTTGTTAGAGCTATTGAAGTAAAGAATAAAAAATGAACAAATTTCACGGAACAGGAGTAGCATTAGTTACGCCTTTTAATGCAGATGGGACGGTAGACTACGAAGGTCTAAAAAGACTCATCAACCATTTAATTGAAGGAGAGGTTGAATATCTGGTATCATTAGGTACAACAGGAGAAGCTTCGACACTAAATAAAGAAGATAAGAAGAAGATATGGGAATTTACTGCCGAAGTTAACAATGGTCGCTTGCCATTGGTTGCCGGTATTGGAGGGAATGATACTGTTGAAGTAGCAGATAGCATTAAAACCTTTGAGGTAAATGGTTACGATGCCATATTATCCGCCAGCCCATATTACAACAAACCTACACAAGAAGGAATATATCAACATTATAAAGCGATTAGCGAAAGTAGTTCCCTGCCCGTTTTTCTTTACAATGTACCTGGACGTACAGCAAGCAATGTAAGTCCGGAAACCACATGCAGGTTAGCTAATGACTTTAAAAACATCATTGGAACTAAAGAAGCTTCCGGTAATTTTGATCAGTTTAACCAAATCATGCGCGATAAACCGGCCGATTTCCTATTGATCTCTGGGGATGATCCTGTTGCAATGCCTATGATCTCATTAGGAGCTGTTGGGGTTATTTCTGTAATTGGAAATGCTTTGCCTAAACAATTATCTGATATGATCAGGTTATCACTTAAAGGTGATTATGCTGCAGCTCAGCCAAAACACTTAAGTTTAATTGAATTTACAAGGATGATGTTTGCGGAAGGGAATCCTGCAGGCGTAAAAGCTGCATTAAAACATCTGGGTATTTGTGATGACCATCTTCGTTTACCGCTTGTAAAGGTCTCTGATACGCTTAGAAAAGCAATTATAGCTGAAACAAATGAGCTTACCGCATAAAAAAAGTGTCTCGATATTTTCGAGACACTTTTTCATCAAAACAATTAAAGCTAGTTAGCCCTTGTTTTTAGTCTCCTGAACCTCTAAGCGGATAGCTTGAGCTAGGTTTTTAAGATCTTGCATACCTTTACGTACACGAGTTCCTGCAGCACTGTTTGCTTTGTTGTAGAATTTGTCTGCGTCAGCCTCTAAGGTTGCAACAAGTTCCTTTACTTCATTAAATTTTTTCATCGTTAATTTGCTTCTTTTAGTTTATTAAGGTTTTGATTAATACTCTGTTACTAAAGTAAGATGTTTATTTTAATAAAAAAATTTTTACAATAACAAATAAACGTTCCAAAACCCTCTTTTTTTCCACATTATGCGGGTTTATAAACAATCACCATAAGCAAAAACAAATCAAACGACTCATTTACAGGCAATTAAAAAACAAATAAAACAAAAAACCTCCTTAATGACTCATTAAGGAGGTTTTTTGTTTTATTAAATATTATGCTATAGAAAATTGATTTTCTTTATAATATCCGCTTTTCAATTTTTCAGAGACTTCACTGAAAGCATCCAGCGTGCGCTGTACATCTTCCATAGTGTGAACTGCAGTAGGAATCAATCTCAATTCGATTAATCCCTTAGGGATCACTGGATAAACTACAATCGAGCAGAATATACCATAGTTTTCACGCAAATCCATAGTCAATGCTGTAGCTTCCAACAACTCACCTTTTAAGAAAACAGGTGTAACCATTGTGTCAGTAACTCCCAAATCAAAACCACGGTCTCTTAACCCCTTTTGCAGAGTAGTAGCTACATTCCATAATTTTTCTCTTAATTCAGTATTATTTTTAAGCAATTCCAGACGCTTCAACAACCCAACAACCATTGGCATTGGCAATGCCTTAGCAAAGGTCTGAGAACGCATGTTATACCTGAAAAAATTAGTCATTTCTTCAGTTGAAGCAACGAAAGCACCTACCCCAGCCATTGACTTTGCAAAAGTACCAAAATAAACATCTACCCCATCAATACAGTTCTGCGCTTCGTGTGTACCGGCACCCGTAGGTCCCATAGTACCAAAGCCATGCGCATCATCAATTAACAGGCGAAAATTGAAGTCCTTTTTTAAATCAACAAGTTCTTTCAGCTTTCCTTGAGCACCCGACATTCCAAAAACACCTTCGGTGATCAACAGTATACCGCCGCCACTTTGCTCTACCAGCTTAGTTGCTCTTTCCAGCTGTTTACGGGCACTATCTATATCATTGTGCTTATATACAAAACGTTTACCCATATGCAAACGTAAACCATCTATAATACAAGCATGCGACTCCGCATCATATACAATTACATCGTTTCTATCTACCAAACTATCGATAATAGAAACCATACCTTGATAACCAAAGTTTAAAAGAAATGCATCCGGCTTACCTACAAAAGCTGCAAGCTCCTGCTCTAATTGCTCGTGGTATTTAGAGTTACCAGACATCATTCTGGCGCCCATAGGATAAGCCATACCAAAATCTGCTGCACCCTGTGCATCTGCCTTTCTTACCTCTGGGTGATTGGCTAAACCCAAATAATTATTCAAACTCCAAACCAAATGCTCTTTACCACGGAAATTCATGTGGGGAGCTATATCGCCTTCTAATTTAGGAAATGAGAAATATCCATGCGACCATTTGTGATGTTGTCCAATCGGCCCCATGTGTTTCGCTATCTTTTCAAAAATATCCAATGTTATATGTATTTTAAGTTATTATTTTTTTACAAAGTTATGTTTAATATACCTGATATAAAATAATTGACATTCTATGACGCATTACTTACACAAGCATAATATATTGATACCAAAAAGCCTTAGCAGTTTTTGCTAAGGCTTTTTGCAATTCCGATTAGGTTAAATTAATCAACATTATCGTGAAGGAAAGAGTTATTTGGTCTGATCTCAGTAGATCCATCTTCATCATTACTCAGGGTAAATCTTGAAACCTGAGACTCTGAAGAATGTTGAACCTGCTGCAATTGCATTTGCTTACGTTTATATGCAGGCTCGTTTTCAAGTTCCTGCAAACCATTACTGGTACGAAGCTTCATGCTCAGATCTTTCAATCTAAGAATTCTTTCTTTAGATTTTTTTAATTGATCTTCAATCGACTCATCATTTTTATCATCATCAGCTCCTGATTCAAGAATTTCTTCTCTTTGTGGAACGATGTCATTGTTAAATACTTTTGCAGGGGTTTCGAACACAAAATCAGTTTCCGCAACTTTAATTTCAAATTCAAATCCTGAATCCTTTGGGGTTTCTTCGATTGGAGTTTCCTCTTCAAGTAAAGTATGCCTAACAATCACATTTGCCGGTTCTTCCGCATTCCTGTTTTTGTTTGGATTAAACAAATCTGCAAAAAGATCTGATTGTTTAATTTCTTCTTTGACCTTCATCACCGGTTCGTTCGAATAAACCGGAGCTTTAGGTTCTATAAATGAATTTACAGGTTCTACTGGTCTTACCAATGGAGCTTCTTCAGGAGTAAGCAAAGAAATCTTTTTTACATTCTTTTTCTCTTCATCACGCTGCTCAGTGGTTTGGAAACCTGTTGCTATAATAGTAACAGATAATTTGTCTTCCAGGCTTTCATCAATACAGTTACCCCAGATCAGATCAGCAGAAAGACCTGCCTTTTCCTGAATGTAATCTGTAATAATAGTTACCTCGTCCATCGTTACTTCACGTATACCTGAACTTATATTTAACAAGATATATCTTGCTCCCTCTATTTCATTGTCTTTTAATAATGGCGACGCCAATGCACCTTCAACTGCATTCAGTGCCCTGTTCTCACCATCACAAGCAAAACTACCCATTATAGATACACCGCTATCTTTCATAACAGTACGCACATCTTTAAAATCCACATTGATGTATCCCGGAACAGTAATGATTTCTGCAATGCCTTTGGCGGCAGTAGTTAAAATATCATCAGCTTGAGAAAATGCAGACCCTAAAGTAAGGTTACCGAAAATTTCACGCAACCGATCATTAGAAATAACTAAGTACGAATCAACATATTTTTTCAGCTCATCCAAACCATCATTTGCCTGCATCTTACGTCTCTTACCTTCAAAAGCAAAAGGCGTAGTTACTATGGCAACTGTTAAAATGTCAAGTTCTTTAGCTGCTTTGGCAATAATAGGACTGGCACCCGTTCCGGTTCCACCACCCATACCCGCAGTTATGAATAACATTTTTGTTGTGCTTCCAAGCATCTGCTTGATGTCGTCTATATTCTCAATAGCCGAATTTTTCCCAACTTCAGGAATTGAGCCTGCCCCCATACCTTCGGTAAGACTGGCACCCAACTGAACCTTATTAGGAATAGGACTAAACTCCAAAGCCTGGGCATCTGTATTACAAATAATAAAGTCTACACCAGTAATTCCTTGACGGTACATATGGTTTACCGCATTACCACCACCGCCACCAACACCAATTACCTTGATGATTGATGACTTATCTTTTAACATTTCGAACTGCATATCTTTATGAATCAGTTATTTAAAAATTCGTTTTACCTGTTCATCTCTCTATGTAATATTAACACTTTTTTAACAGGCGTTTTCCACAAATGTTGACAATGTGGAAAAATCACTCATTGTGGAAAAATATTACGGTTTTATATAATCTTCGTCACTCACATTCATGTCATCTTTGATGAAATCCTTTGTTTTAGCAAGAAGTTTATCAAATAATCCACCGCCCGAACGCTTGGTCTTTTCTTTCACCTCTTTGGCTTTTTCAACAAAAACACCCGGCTGTTTCATTTCTTCTAATAATTCTTCTGCCTTCTGGATACCTTTAATCAACAAACCAACACTGGTAGCATACATAGGGCTTTTCAAATCATCATAAATGGTTTTCGGCATGTCTTCATATTTAGACAAATGCTCATTTGGATAACCTACACGGCAATCTAAACCGGTTACATACTCTACCAGTTGAGAAAGGTGTTTCAATAATGCACCACCACCGGTAATCACCACTCCACCTATCAGTTTTTTCTCGTAACCTGATGATTTGATTTCATAATACACATGCTCAATGATTTCTTCCATACGGGCCTGGATTACATAAGCAAGGTTTTTAACAGAAATCTCTTTAGGCTCCCTTCCTCTTAATCCGGGAACACAAATGATTTCATTTTCTTTATTTTCTTCAGCCAGTGCCGATCCAAAGCGGGTCTTTAATAGTTCAGCCTGATTTCTCATTACAGAACAGCCTTCACGGATATCCTCTGTAACACTATTACCACCAAACGGAATAACGGCCGTATGACGGATGATACCTTCATGGAAAATAGCAATATCTGTGGTACCACCACCAATGTCAACCAGGGCAATACCAGCTTCTTTTTCTTCGTCGCTCAACACCGATTCTGAAGAAGCCAGGGGTTCTAATATTAATTCCTGAGTTTGTAACCCGGCATTGGTTACACACCTCATGATGTTTTTTACAGCAGTTACCTGACCGGAAATGATATGAAAGTTAGCTTCAAGGCGTACACCAGCCATACCAATCGGGTCTTTCACGCCCGGCTCATTGTCGATTGTAAACTCCTGCGGTAAAACATGGATGATTTCTTCTCCTGGGGGCATAACCAGTTTAAACATATCATCAATTAATTTATCGATATCTTTTTTCCCGATCTCACTATTTAGTTCACGTCGGGTTAAAATACCTCTATGCTGCAAACTCTTGATATGCTGTCCGGCAATACCTACATTCACAACGCGGATTTCAACATTTGATTGTCCACTCGCCAATTCAACAGCTTGTGATATCCCTTGTACTGTTTTCTGAATATTTGAAACAACCCCACGGGTAACTCCTGCTGATTCCGCTTTCCCTATCCCTAAGACTTCTATTTTTCCGTGCTGTGTTCTGCGACCAACGATCACACAGATCTTAGTAGTACCGATGTCTAATCCGACTACTATTGGAGATTGAATGGTAGATTTTTCTTTGCCCATAACTATATTGATTTGTTGAGTTTATTAATTGTTTTTCCTGGTATCAGTTTTAATTTTTTCTTTCTTACTACCCGCATCCTGCTGTATGTCTGCCACAATTTGTTTGCGGACAACAGAATCAACGAGTTTTCTGCTCTGTTTTGCAGTATCTATTATGCGATCCTTAATCACCTCTCCGGTTATAGAATCTATTTTATTCTTTTCACAAACAATTTGATTGGTATATTTTACATTAATGGTTTTATAAGTATTCCAGCCAACCTTTGGTATCGCTTTCTTATAAAAAGCAAGTAGATTTCTCATCTTGGTTTCCAATGAATCTGCTGTACCCAAAATGATGCGCTGATTTCCTACCCTTGGAATCAACTCTATATCTTTTGCACTATTTATATACAACTGCTCAATTTGTGCATCCCATAGCGTATCCCTTTTAACATATAAGGCTACCTTATATAAATCTATAGCCAGTTGAGTACTCAGTGTATCTACTCTACCACTAAAACGTTCCATAATATCCCCATTTGCAGCCAAAACATTTGCCGTAAAATTAGGTGAAACGGGCATTTTTAATCCGTTGCTATCTATATAGTAGTCCTGACCTGCCAGATTAATCATTCTTAAAATAGGCTGCCTTTGTTTAATTTCTATCTGGATTATCCCATTCATATCTGCATATACCGTAGCATAAGCGATATATGGATTAGCTATAATATTTTTCTCAATGCGCTGAAGATTAATACCAGCCAAATTCTGACCGATTAATGAACCTTGACTCTGTTTTAAAATAGCATCAATCTCTTCCCGTTCTATAAAATTATCAGCACCCGGAATCAGAATTTTAACATTGGTACAAACCAGTTTTTTCTTTTTGCCGTCAACAAAACTCATCAACACAACTAATCCGCTCAGACAAACAATCCAGGCAAAACATTTAAAAACCGGTTTCCAATTGATCCTTTTAAGCATGAGTCAAAATGGCTTTAAGTGGTTGTATCAATGTATCTATATCTCCAGCCCCAACAGTTAAAAGTAACTCTGGCTTATTGTTTTTTATGTACTCCGGCACCAAATCTTTCCGACATATTTCTTTGTCCCTCAGAGAGATTTTATCCAGCAATAACTGTGCATTCACCCCCGGAAGAGGCAATTCCCGGGCAGGATAAATCTCCAGCAACAGCAAATGATCAACCGTGCTTAAAACTCTTGCAAACTCATCCACAAAATCACGAGTACGTGTAAACAAGTGAGGCTGGAAGATGACTGTTAATTTTTTATCCGGATACAATTGTCTAACAGCATCAAAGCATGCCCGAAGCTCTTCAGGATGATGCGCATAGTCATCAATATAAATGTGCTCCGGCGTATTTACTATATATTCAAATCTTCTTTTAACCCCTTTAAAAGAACCTATCGCTGCTACAATTTTTTCCGGATCTATTCCCAGTTTTAGTGCAACTGCAATTGCAGCTACCGCATTTTCTACATTATGCTTTCCTGGTAACATCAGATGTATGTTACTTATGGTAATATTCGAATCAACATAATCAAACACAAATCTCGAACCTTCAACCCTTATATTTTGTCCTTTCACTTGAGAAGGCAAACCAACACTATAGCTTATGCCATTTGATAAAGGAAGACCATTCTTAACAAATAATGTCCCACCCGGCTTCAATTGCGCGGCAAACATCCTGAACGACTCCTGCAAGTGACTTGCATCGCCATAAATATCCAAATGATCAGCGTCCATTGAGGTAACCACCGATATATCCGGATGAAGCGTTAAGAAAGAACGATCATATTCATCAGCTTCTACAACGACTACATTGTTCTCTCCGAGAAGGAAATTAGTATTATAATTTGAAGCTATGCCTCCTAAAAAGGCGGTACAACCGTAACCACTTGATATTAAAACATGTGCTACAATTGATGAAGTAGTTGTTTTACCATGTGTACCAGCAACTGCAATACAAAACTGCCCCTTACTAATAATTCCCAACACCTCCGAACGCTTCTTTAAAACAAAACCATTCTGCTTAAAATAATTTAAGATTTGAGCATCTTTTGGAATCGCAGGCGTATACACAATTAACGTATCCTCATTCTTATCATGAAAAGAAACCGGTAATACCGCTTCATCATCCATGTACGATACTAAAATACCCTCTTGCTCCAATGCAATAGTCAGCTGAGTACGCGTTTTATCATATCCGCAAACCACACATTTGCGTTTAGCAAAATAACGGGCAATAGCACTCATGCCAATACCACCAATACCTACAAAATAGACACGCTGTATATTACTCAATTCCATCAGCTGTTGCCCTCCTTTCCTGCAAGTAACATCACCTGCTTCGCAATTACTTCATCAGCATCAGGCAAAGCCATCTTACCTATATTTTCCGAGTAAATCGAACTTCTGTCTTTATCGTTCAATAAACTTAAAGCCTCTTTTACGAGTGTATCTTCTGCCGATTGATCCACAATCATCAACGCAGCATTATTTTTCACCAATGCCAATGCATTCTTTGTCTGATGATCTTCCGCCACATTTGGTGAAGGAACCAGTATAACCGGCTTTTTAATCAGACACAATTCAGCTATCGTTCCCGCACCTGCTCTTGAAATAATTACGTCAGCAGCAGCATAGGCCAGATCCATTTTATTCAAAAACTCAAGAATCCTGACATTAGGATTAAAATCAAGCCCCAAACGCTCAACAATCCCTTTATAATAATATTTACCGGTCTGCCAGATCAACTGTACATCTGCATCTAAAATATCAAGAATATGCTTTTCAATGCTCTTATTTAGTGTTCCGGCACCTAAACTTCCACCGGTTACCAATATCGTTTTCTTTAATGGGTCAAGCTTTAACAATTCAGCACCTGCATGATGCTTATTCAAAATATCGACTACATCCTTCCGCACCGGATTACCTGTTTTAAGCAAACTTTCAGCAGGAAAAAACTGCTCCATTCCATCAAATGCAACGCAAACCTTAGCTGCTTTTTTACCCAGCCATTTATTGGTAATACCAGCATAAGAATTTTGCTCCTGAATCAAATAAGGAACTTTCTTTAACGACGCCGCAAACAGAATTGGACCAGATGCATATCCACCAACTCCAACAACCACATCAGGTTTAAAATCAGCAATCAACTCCAAGGCTTTGCGTACACTACCAAGTAGTTTAAATGGCAGACTTAAATTCTTGGCAATAGAGCCTCTTTGTATACCGCTGATGTTTAAACCAATAATTTTATATCCTGCGGCTGGAACTTTTTCCATTTCCATCCGACCGGTAGCTCCAACAAATAAAATTTCACAGCCAGGCTCCATACGCCTAAGCGCATTAGCTATGGATATGGCTGGAAATATATGTCCACCAGTACCGCCTCCTGAAATAATTATCCTTGTTGGTCTCATTATTTTATTCTTTAATCCTTGCTCCTTTATCCTTGCTCTTTTATCCCTTATCCACTTATGCCATAGCAGGAATTTCTCCTACAATCACCTTTTTGCTTCCCTGCTCTTCTACATCTCTGCTTACGCTCAATATAATACCAAAAGCTATACTTGTAAATATCATCGAAGTTCCACCCATACTTACCAATGGCAATGGAACACCAGTTACAGGTCCTAAACCTACAGCTACAGCCATATTGGCAAAGGCCTGTATGGTAAGACTAAAACTTAGCCCTGCAGCCAGCAAAGCCCCAAAGGCCTTAGGACTTTGAGTTACAATCCGCACACATCGGTAGAGCAACACGAGATACAATAACATCACTGTCATAGCCCCCATCAATCCATACTCTTCCACTATAATTGCAAAAATAAAATCCGAGTAAGGGTGTGGTAAAAAGTTACGCTGTGTACTATTCCCAGGCCCCTTGCCAAATACACCACCGGTTGCTAATGCAATTTTTGATTGATCTGCCTGATAAGTCTTATCAGAATGTTGTTTCTCAGGATGTAAAAACGAATTCACCCTCGATTTATAGGTAGCCGCCCTGGGACCTAAAAACACAATAAACAGCAACAATATCGTTCCACCTGCGCACACCATTCCAATCTGTTTAATACTGATCCTTCCAATAATCAGCAACAAAATACTTACTCCAAACAGCATGATTGCTGTAGATAAGTTGGCCCAGGCAATAAGCACAAACACCACACACACAGACCCCATGATAGGTATAAATGCTTTCCTAACATCTTTAATATTCTCTTGCTTTTTGGTCAGCATCCTGGCCAAAAAAGTAATCAAGGCAATTTTGGCTAAATCTGAAGTCTGAAACGTTAAGCCAATTAAAGGAATCTTCACCCAACGCGATGCATCATTAATATTAGCACCAAAAATAGCAGTATAAAACAACAAGGGAATCGTAATGATCATTAACACCTTAGAAATCCCTGCATAATATTTATAATCCAGCAAATGCGCAATATAGATCATACCAATCCCCATTACCACAAAAATCAAGTGCTTGGTTAACAAGATCTTTTCTACAGTTTTACCCGTCTTATAGGCATAAGTTCCGGTTGCACTGTAAACGGTAAGTATGGAAATCAGCGACAAAAGTATAATGATCAGCCATATCCAGCGATCTCCTTTTGTTTTATCTAAAAGCTTATTTACTGCGAACATAATTACAATTCTTTAACAGCTGCCTTAAATTGGTTACCACGGTCTTCGTAGTTCTTAAACAAATCAAAACTGGCACATGCAGGAGACAACAATACCGTATTTCCTTTTTTAGCCAAATGATAAGCTACCTGAACCGCCTCATGAGCAGAAAATGTATTTACAATAATTTCTACATCATCTTCAAAAGCCTCATGGATACGTTTGTTATCTTTACCTAAACATACTATGGCTCTAACCTTTTGACGCACCATATCTTTTAGCATATCATAATCGTTCCCTTTATCAACTCCACCCATGATTAAGATCACATCAGTACTCACACTTTCCAATGCATACCAGGTAGAGTTCACATTGGTAGCCTTAGAATCGTTGATATAATCTACCCCGGAAATCTTTGCCACATGCTCTAACCTATGTTCAATATTTTTAAAATCGCCCATACTTTCTCGTATAGAACTATTTCTAATATCTAATACCTTAGCTACTATGCCCGATGCCATAGAGTTATAAATATTGTGCTTTCCCTGCAGGGCTAATTCTGTAATAGACATGGTTAATGGATCGTTTAGGTTTATATTGATGTGTATGTTGTCACTTTCAAGGTACGCGCCCTCCTCAATTTTCTTCCTGATTGAAAAAGGATATTTCTTTGAATTCACTTTAGTACTTTTCAATACTTTTAAAGTTTCATCATCATCAGCACAGTAGATAAAAATGTCACCACTGGTCTGGTTTTGAGTTATCCGCATTTTTGATGCAGCATAATTACTCAATTTATAATCATAGCGATCTAAATGATCAGGTGTTATGTTCAATAAGACAGCTATATCAGCTTTAAAATCATGCATATCGTCGAGCATGAAACTGGAAATTTCCAATACATACCAATCAAAATCAGATGTAGCTACCAGAGCAGCAAAGCTATTCCCAATATTGCCGGCTAGTCCAACATTTAACCCTGCATTCTTTAAAATATGATAAGTCAACATTGTAGTCGTTGTCTTACCATTGGAACCTGTAATACAAATTGTTTTTGCATTGGTATAGCGCTTGGCAAATTCAATTTCAGATATTACCGGGATCTTCTTCGCTTTAATTTCTTTAATAATACCTGCAGTATGAGGTATTCCCGGACTTTTAATTACCTCAACCGCCTTGAGAATTTCTGCATGTGTATGTACGTTCTCTTCAAAAGCAACATTCAACTCCTGCAACTTTTCCTTATACTGAGTAGGAATTGCACCAAAATCAGACAAAAAGACATCAAATCCTTTCTTCTGCGCAAGCATTGCTGCCCCTACACCACTTTCACCACCACCTAAAATTACGATCCTTTGCTTTTCCATTATCTTAATTTTAAAGTGATGATAGTAATGATCGCAAGTAATATGCTGATGATCCAAAACCTGGTTACGATCTTAGCCTCATGGTACCCTTTTTTCTGATAGTGATGATGCAAAGGAGACATTAGAAAAATCCTCCTACCTTCACCAAACCGTTTCTTGGTATATTTAAAATAAGATACCTGAATCATTACAGATAAAATCTCTATCAGGAAAACTCCACATAAAACAGGGATCAGCAATTCCTTCCTGATCATAATGGCAAATGCCGCAATGATCCCACCAATAGCCAGGCTTCCTGTATCGCCCATAAAAACCTGGGCCGGATAAGAATTGTACCATAAAAATCCTACACAAGCACCAACAAAAGCACCCGCAAAAATCATCAACTCACCCGAATTCGGGATATACATAATATTGAGGTAATCAGCTATCACTGTGTTACCAGACACATAAGCCAGTAAACCAAGCGTAATCCCTATAATCGCAGATGTACCCGTTGCCAAACCATCAATCCCGTCGGTAATATTTGCACCATTAGAGACTGCTGTAATAATGATGACAGTGATAATAATAAAAACCAATGCCGCATATTTTTCATAACCATCACCTAAAAACTTAAGCACTTTGGCATAGTCAAATTCATTGTTCTTATAAAAAGGAACGTTCGTCAAAGTAGATTTCACATCCTGAGTATAATAAAAGCTTTCTCCTTTTTGTCTTAAAACCATAGGAGCTGTAGCAACTTTAGAAATACCAGCTTCGTCAACCGTTTGCCTAACCACAATGTTTGGATTATAGTACATGGTACAACCAATAATTAACCCAAGTCCAACCTGTCCAACAATTTTAAATCTGCCGGCTAATCCTTCTTTATTTTTCTTAAATACCTTAATGTAGTCATCTAAGAAACCTACAGCCCCCATCCAGATGGTGGTGATGATCATCAAAATCACATACACATTCGTCAAGTTGGCAAGCAACAAGGTTGGCACTAAAATACCAAGCAAAATCATGATACCACCCATCGTTGGCGTACCTTGTTTCTGCATTTGCCCCTCTAATCCCAGATTCCTTACGGTCTCACCAACCTGCATTTTCTGCAAATAATTGATAAGTCTTCTGCCGTAAACAGTAGTTATGATAAGCGAAATAATAACCGCCAGAGAGGTACGGAAAGTGATGTATTGAAACAATCTCAATCCCGGAAAATCGTAATGTCGACTCAGATATTCAAATAAATAATATAACATTAGCTGATCAAGTTTAATTGTTCCATTAACACTTCTTTATCATCAAAATGATACCTAACCCCATTTATCTCCTGGTACTTCTCATGTCCTTTACCTGCAAGCAAAATAATATCCCCAGGCTTTGCCAAATGACAAGCGGTTTTAATTGCTTCTCTTCTATCTACTATACTCAAAGTTTTGCGCCTATTTGTTGGAGAAACCCCCTTTTCCATCTCCTCTACTATCGTTTGCGGGTTTTCAGTCCTTGGGTTGTCCGAAGTCAGAATTACCTTATCACTCCAATCACAAGCCACCTGAGCCATAATCGGACGTTTGGTTTTATCCCTATCGCCTCCACAACCTATTATAGTAATCACCTGCTCCGTTCCCTTTCTAATATCATGTATTGTACTCAATACATTCTGAACGGCATCGGGTGTATGTGCATAATCCACAATTCCAATAATCCCTCTGGAGATCATATAATCAAACCTACCCTCAGCCCCAGTTAAATTAGTTAAGGTAGTTAATACCGTCAGTTGATCCTGATCAAGCAACATTGCAGTACCATAAACCGCCAGTAAATTATAGGCGTTAAATGATCCAACCAGCTTAAAGAAAACATCAGCATGATCAATATTCAGATGCAAACCATTAAAACTATTTTCAATAATATTTGCTTTAAAATCAGCAAGCTGCTTTAATGCATAAGTCTTTTTTACAGCCTTAGTGTTCTGCAACATAACCATCCCATTCTTATCATCAAGATTGGTTAAAGCAAAAGCAGAAGCCGGCAACACATCAAAAAAAGCTTTTTTCGCTTTGATATAATTATCAAACGTTTTATGAAAATCAAGGTGGTCATGCGTAATATTCGAAAACACACCACCGGCAAAACTTAAGCCTTCTATTCTATGTTGAACAACAGCATGAGAACTCACTTCCATAAAGCAATAATCACAACCCGCATTAACCATATCCTGCAAAAGCATATTTAATGCAATAGGATTTGGAGTCGTATGAGTTGCCGGAATAACCCGCTCATTAATGTGATTATCAACAGTTGAAATCAGGCCAACTTTATAGCCCAGCTCACGAAACAATTTAAACAATAACGTTGCAATGGTTGTCTTGCCATTGGTACCTGTAATACCAACTAGTTGTAGTTTCGCCGATGGGTTGCCATAAAAATTAGCAGCCATTTTACCAAGCGCCACCGAACTGTTGGCCACCTGAATGTAAGTTACATCAGCAATCTTTTCCTCCGGCATATCTTCACAAACCACCACTGAAACACCTGCACTGACTACATTACGAATGTAAGCATGTCCATCAGACAAAGTACCTTTGATTGCAAAAAACACATCATCTTTAGTCACCTGACGAGAATCAAATACCAAAGCACTCACCTCCCTGTTGGTCTGCCCAACCAGGTTAGTTATTGTTATTCCATATAAAATTTCCTGCAGCTGCATCTTATTGTAAATCTATTTGTACTGATAAACCTTTTCCTATTTTACTCCCCGCAGCGATAGATTGATTCACAACCTTTCCACTGCCTTTCACTCTGGCCTTTAAGCCCGCATTCCCTAAAAGATATAAAGCATCTTTTAAACCCATCCCATTCACATCAGGCATCACTCCTTTTATCAAGTTATATTCTTCGTAAACAACACCATTACTGGTATCAACACTATTAAAATAATCCGATTTAGCAGCATACAGGGCTTTAACACCTAAAGCATTATATACTCTTTTAACCGCCTTACTCTGACCAGATTTAGCTTCCGGACTAATGGTATTGCCAACTAAGTGCTCAGAAATTGTATTGTACATTTCCATATCACTTGCATAAATACGGTCAGCAATTTCTTTAAATACCGGACCAGCAACCGTTGCACCGTAATAACCATTCTTAGGTCCGTTGATAGATACTATAATAGAATACTTTGGTTTATCGGCTGGAAAATATCCACAAAACGAAGCCTGGTAACTGCGATTATTTTTATACCCCTTACTTCCGTCAGCCACCTGAGCTGTACCTGTTTTTCCTGCAACCCTATACAATGGAGACCCCATCAACTTACCAGTCCCCTTAGTCACAACAGACTCCAGCATTGCCTGCAACTTTTTAAGTGTTTTTTCTGAACATATACGATCAGAAATCACCCTTGCATGGAACTGCTCTATCGGATTACCCAAACGCCTGATCTCTTTCACAAAAATTGGCGCGATATACTTTCCATCATTAGCAACTGCATTGTAAAATGTCAGCATTTGCAATGGCGTAATCTGCATTTCGTAACCATAAGCCATTTGCGGCAAGGTCATATTCTTGTTCCAACTTTTAGACTTTGGATTCTTTATCACCGGCGTAGTTTCACCCGGAATCTGCAATCCCAACCGCTCATTCATATGTATATCATACAAATGATCCGTAAACTGAGACGGATTATCCTGATAGTGCATATTTACCAACTTAGCAACCGCCGTATTAGCCGATTGCTCAAAAGCCTTCATTACCGTAACTGTACCTATTCCACCGTGAGAATCTTTAATTGTATGTCCAGGTATCTTGTAAGTACCATCACCTGTAG
The DNA here is from genome assembly GCA_029202485.1 of Candidatus Pedobacter colombiensis. Classification (NCBI taxonomy): domain Bacteria; kingdom Pseudomonadati; phylum Bacteroidota; class Sphingobacteriia; order Sphingobacteriales; family Sphingobacteriaceae; genus Pedobacter; species Candidatus Pedobacter colombiensis. The sequence goes on from CP119313.1 coordinate 4,000,304, forward strand.
ATACCAGAGTATTTGTATCTACTTTTTTATCTTCAAGCAAGGCCATATATGAGGCCAACTTAAAAGTAGAACCAGGATCCTGACTACCACCAATGGCATAATTAAATTTCTCTTCATAAACACCCTCACTTACCCGAGTATAATTGGCAACAGCCCTCACCTCTCCGGTATTTACTTCCATCAAAATAACAGTACCATGATCAGCATCACTTATTTTCAATTGTTTCTCCAGTGCAGTTTGCACAAGATCCTGCATATTGATATCAATCGTAGATATAATATCAGCTCCTTCTTTTGGTGCTACCTCAGCTTCATCATTAACCGGCATCCAAACCCCACCAGAAATACGCTGTACTAGCCGCTTACCACTTTCACCATTAATATAGTTCCCATATGCCCCCTCTAAACCAACACCATTTGCCACATTCTCATTCTTATAGCCAATAGTTCTGGCAGCTAAAAACTTAAACGGCCTTATTCTTTTATTTTGTTGAACAGCAATCAAACCACCTTTGTATTTCCCGATATTAAACAAAGGGAAAGTTCTAATGGTTTTCAACTCCTGATACCCAACCTTACGCTTAATCAGCAAATAACGCACACTATCCCTACGGGCAGCACGCAGATAACGCGAGTATTCTTTAGGTGACTTATCATTAAAAAACTCCGACAACTTAAATGCTAATGAATCAACTTTTTCATTAAAAATATCATTATCCTGAATCCCACCGGCAAACAAATCCATTCTCAGTTCATATTCAGGAATTGAAGTCGCCAGCAAACTACCATCTACAGAATAAATATTACCCCTTGCGGCTTCAATATTGATATACTTTGTAGAGAGACTGTCGGCCATGGCACGCCATTTATGTCCCTCCACAAACTGTACATCGCATAGTCTGACCAATACCGCCACGGCAAGCAGTACAATCAGTCCGAAGGACAGATAAACACGCAATAATATGTTATCTCTAATATTCATTACTGTTTATTACAATTTTTTTAGGCGGCTCAGTTAGTTCTTTAATTCCTAACGTATCTACTTTTTTAGCCACTTCCGTCAGTTTACTCTTAAACATCAGATCAGCTTTAAGCGACTTATATTCCCAACTCAGCTCTTTTACTTCTTTATTTAATTTATCAATACTCCTGATATTCTTAACAGCCATATGGCTATTGGCTATGTAAAGCATACATAAAACCGAAAGAAATATCAAAAACGGCAACATCTCCGTTGCAGCTTCTTTACTTACCACCCCCTCAGTGAATAACTTTTTAAAAAAAGTGTTACTACTTTCAGGCTCTTTTCGTTTAGGTTTAGATTTAACCTTAACATCAATCTCTTCTTCTAATTCCGGCTCTTCATCAAGATGTTCCCTAAACCGATTACTCATATCTTCTCCCCCACTCTTAATTTCGCACTTCTCGAACGACTGTTCTGCTGCAACTCAAGTTCATCAGCCACAATCGCTTTTCTGGTTATCACCTTAAAAGGCTTCTGTTCATTACCAAAAAAATCTTTATCCACCTCACCCCTAAACTTTCCTTTGGCGAGGAAATTTTTAACCGGCCTATCTTCCAACGAATGGTAAGACATTACCACCAGACGCCCACCCGGCTTTAGAACATCAGCCGTTTGTAGCAGAAAATCCTCCAGCACTTTCATTTCGGCATTCACCTCAATGCGCAAAGCCTGAAAAACCTGCGCCATATATTTATGCTCTTTACCCTTAGGAATATGAGCAGCAGCAATCGCTTTAAAATCAGCCAACGTTAAAACCGGACGATCAACACGCCCCGTAACAATAACCCGAGCTAAAGATTTTGCATTTTTAACCTCACCGTAAATACCAAAAATTTTATGCAACTGATCTTCAGTATACGTATTCAAAACATCCGCAGCAGTTAACTTACCTTGCTTATCCATACGCATATCTAACGCCGCATCAAACCGCGTAGAAAAACCTCTTTCAGGCTCATTAAACTGATGCGAAGAAACCCCCAAATCAGCCAAAATACCATCCACAGTTTTATAACCCAGCAAACGAAGGTTATTTTTAAGAAAAGCAAAATTTTGATCAACAAAATGAAAACGGGGATCATCGATCTTATTTCTTTGCGCATCAGGATCCTGATCAAACGCAATCAAAACACCGTCTTTACCTAATTTTTTAAGGATCTCACGCGAGTGTCCACCGCCACCAAAAGTCACATCCACATACACTCCATCCGGCTTAATATTTAAGCCATCCATACACTCCTTTAACAAAACAGGAACATGATAATTATTTTCCATCTTCCCCCCTGTTTTTATTTCCCATCACTTCCTGAGCAAGAAAAGCAAAATTCTCAGGCTCTTCATCAAACAAAGCCTCATAAGCCTTTTTAGACCAAACTTCCACCTTATCAAACTGACAAGCCAAAACGAGGTCATCACTAATTTCAATGCCCACCGACTCCAATAAAGACTTAGGCAAATTCACTCTTCCGGCAGCATCCAACGTCAAAGACGTCGCGCCGCGCGTGAAATAACGAATAAATGCTCTGGTTTTTGGTTCGTACTGGTTCAACTTACTCATCTCTTCCACCATGCTTTCCCACACTTTCTTGGGATAAATCACCAAGTGCTTCTCGAAGCCACGGTTAATCACAAGCCCCTCATCCTCAACATTAGGCAATTGTTTTTTCAGATTCGAAGGGACCATCAAGCGGCCTTTCGCATCCAATTTACAATCAAACTCTCCTAATAGTTGTACCATTTCTATATGTGCACTTTTTATGTAGTGTAAAAATAGATATTTCTACCACTTTTTACCACATTCTACCACAAAAAATTATCAACATATTTCATACCAATATTTTTCTGCGTTTAAACTATCAAAAACGCAGAAAACATGGTGGTAAACAAAAACAGGCGTTTCGTAAAAACGAAACGCCTGTCCTAAAATTAAGTCTTATGATTAATCATTAATCGCCTTAACACCAGGCAATTCCTTTCCTTCCATATATTCAAGTAATGCACCGCCTCCGGTAGATACATAGCTTACTTTATCTTCTAAACCGAATTTAGCAATAGCCGCAGCCGAGTCCCCCCCGCCTATTAAGGAGAAAGCACCATTTTTCTGTGTTGCAGCCACCACAGCATCCGCAACAGCACGTGTACCCTGCTCAAAATTAGCCATTTCAAATACACCCATTGGCCCATTCCACAATAACGTCTTAGAGTTAGCAATCACCTCAGAAAACAAAGCAACTGTCTTTGGACCAATATCCAATCCCATCCAGTCTGCAGGAATCCGTCCGGTATCCACCGTTCCCTTATTCGCTTCATTATCAAACTTATCAGCAATAACCGTATCTAATGGCAAATATAAATTAACACCTTTTGCCTTAGCCTTCTCCATCAATTCTAAACACAAAGCCATTCTATCAGCTTCCAACAATGAAGTACCGATTTCACCACCTTGCGCCTTTGCAAAAGTATACGCCATACCACCACCAATAATCAAGTTATCTACCTTATTCAGCAAACTCTCAATCAGTAAAATTTTATCCGACACTTTCGCACCACCCATAATTGCAGTAAAAGGTTTATCAGCACCGTCATTTACCTTTTCAGCGTTCTTCAATTCTTCTGCCATCAAATAACCGAAGTATTTATCATTCGGAAAAAATTCAGCAACAATCGCCGTCGAAGCATGCGCACGGTGTGCTGTTCCGAAAGCATCATTTACATATACATCCCCTAACTTTGCTAATTTCTCTGCAAAGTCACGGTCACCTTTCTCTTCTTCTTTATGAAAACGTAAATTCTCCAAAAGCAACACCTCACCTGGTACTAAATTCTTTGCTTTTTCTACTGCATCAGTGCCTATACAATCATTAGCAAACTTCACCTGCAAATCAAGCATTCTCGAAAGATCACCTAAAATATGCTTTAAAGAATATTTATCATCTGGCCCACCTTTAGGTCTACCCAAATGAGACATCAAAATTACCGCACCACCATCATTCAATATTTTCTGAATAGTTGGCAACGCAGCACGCATCCTTTTATCATCCGTAATATTAAAATCACTATCTAAAGGGACATTAAAATCTACTCTAACTAAAGCCTTCTTATCATTAAAATTGCATTGATCGATTGTTTTCATCTTAATTGTTTTGTTTTCTATTATGGTTTGGTTGTACGTTTATTTTATGGAATGGCTTTAATCATATTAAAATGAGGACCAATTCCCGGCACCTCAAATTCATCCGAAATCACCTCAAACCCCAGTTTTTTATAAAAACCAACAGCAGAACTCCGCGCATGACACCAAATATAAGAAGCATTACCAGATCTCAGCTCATTAATTGCAAATTTTATAAGATCCGAACCACAACCTTTGCCCGAAAAGACAGGATCAGTTGCCATACCACGTAACCTGAAACCTCCAGCACCCCTTCCTTCGCAATCTTCAGGGAAAAAAGTGGCTATCGAGGCTAATTTACCCTCCACAAAACACCCCAAATGAAAATTGCCCTGAGTTTCGTCTGTTGGGAAAACACATTTCTCCGGCCCAGCATTATTTCTCAACACAAGACTCCTCAAAGCGAGTGTTTCCGCTGTTGTAATATATTTAATCATGATGCTTTTCAATTTTTTGGACTAAATCAACCAATCTGGCAGAATAACCGGACTCATTGTCGTACCAACCCACAACTTTTACCAGATCGCCAACAATAGAAGTCAGCTGCGCATCAAAAATGCAGGAATGTGGATTATCCAAAATATCCACCGAAACAATCGGATCTTCAGTATACTCCACAATTGCACTCAATTCATTTTCAGAAGCCTTTTTAAATGCAGCATTGATCTCTTCTTTTGTTGTAGGTGATTTCAAAATACAGGTAAAATCGGTTAACGATCCATTTAGTACCGGAACCCTTATACCCGCACCACCTAACTTACCTTCCAAATGCGGAAAGATATTGGTAATGGCTTTCGCAGCACCAGTACTTGTAGGAATGATAGAAGCAGAAGCTGCACGAGCTCTTCTTAAATCTTTATGTGGCGAATCATGCAGGTTCTGATCACCAGTCATGGAATGCACCGTAGTAATATACCCATCCAGGATCCCCCAATTGTCGTCCAGTATTTTTACCATCGGCGCGACATTATTCGTTGTACAGGATGCATTTGACAGTATAGGCGAACTCAAATCTATTTCAGCATCGTTCACCCCCAACACCACCATTGGCACTTCTTTATCAGCTGACGGGGCAGATATCAACACCTGTTTCGCTCCGGCTTTCAAATGAAGTTCGGCACCTGCCTTTGTGGTAAACTTGCCGGTCGACTCCAAAACCAGGTCAATCCCCAAAGCAGCCCAAGGCAAATCTTCTGGTTTCTTCATATTATATACCAGAATTTTCTTTCCATCAATGATCAACCCATCGCTATCATGACTTACCTTTCCTTTAAATCCCCGATGAACGGTATCGTACTTAAAAAGGTGAGCTAAAGTAGCAGGATCGCCAAGATCATTTATGGCAACAACATGGATGTTTCTCTCTATTGCAGTGCGTAAAAAAACACGTCCAATTCTTCCAAAACCGTTAATCGCTAATTTCATTTGCTCGTATAAATATGAGCGCAAAAGTACCTATATTCTTTAACCTGATGGTAGTTTTATTGTTTTTTGACTTCAGTTAGTCTTTTTTTCTGGCTTTTTACCCTATGGTCAATTCTCTTTTGTTTTTCTTCATCAGACATCCGGCCAGTACGCTCACTATTATTTATCCAAACTTCATATTGTTTAGCCTGATAATCAACATCAAATACCTTATTATGCACTTCAAAACGAGTAATCATTTTAGCTATAGGTTCCAACGCATTATCAACGGGGACCTGCCAGTCTTCCCAAATGTGAGCAATGAGCACTGATTTTCCGTTCGGAATTTGCTTTAATACAACATCAAAGTAGTCAGCCCGATCTTCTGCCCTTAAGGTTTCCCCGGCAGAACCCACAATCATCCCACCAGCTACACCAACAATAAATCCTAGTGGTCCAGCCAAAAGGCCAACCAATCCACCAACTAAAGCTCCCCCAGCCACTCCGGAACCTACAGCTTTATCCTTTGCCGATTTGATTGATGTTTCACCAGTCTCACTTTTGGTCAACAAATACGACTCTCCCAAAGATAAATCATGGATCAAATCTAATTCCTGTAAAGCCTTTAAACCCGCAAATGCATCAGCCTCATTATCAAATACTGCCTGAATTATCTTTTCCATACGTTTTGTCTATCTATTACTATATAAGACAAATAGAGAGAAACTTTGTTTTGCGTATACAAAGCCTTAAAAGTTTTTTTAATCTGTTTATAAAAATAAACTTTACTAAAAAATAAACATTTAATAATATGCTAAAATTGCACAAATATATGCCCGATGCAGCACGGTTTTTAATAAGTTTCCTGGTACTCTTTGCCACCTTCTATGGTTTTAACATAGGGTATATTGGAATCACAAGCCCTGGCGGACTATACTCCCCATTTTTAGATCAGCATTTCAACTATATAGCGTTATGGCGCAACCTTTATATTTCTACAGCAGCAAAAATACTGGAACTTATGGGCCACGTGGTTTACACAACTGACATCAGTTTAAAAGTCCAGGGATATTCAGGATTCAGGCTCGTCTACTCCTGCCTCGGTTATGGCATAATCAGCTGTTTCTCGGCCTTTGTACTTTCCTTTCCAAAACCGCTCCAGTCTCGCCTTAAGTTTCTTTCCGTCGGACTAAGCCTTATTTTGAGCTTAAATCTATGTCGCCTGATAATGATCGCTTTATTTTACAACCCGCAAACAACCATACTTTCCGTCAACCATCATGATATTTTCAATGCGTTTTTGTATATTGCAATTCTATCCATAAGCTACAAATGGCTCAAATCCTGAGACAACCTAACCACCAAAACAATAGCGATCAAGTCCTAAAAAAATCGAAACCGGATTCAAAAAACAGCCTATAGTTGTCGGGGCGTTGCTGGGGCCTTAACGGGGCGTTGGCGGGGCCTTGCTGGGGCCTATCCCCTCCACAATGCCCCACCAAATAGCTGCTAGTGTACCGCTAAGATACCCGGCATTATTGGAATTTACCCTCTTTATGCAACAGTTCAAAATACTTATCTAAATTGATACCTAACGACTGTTCAAAAGCAGCCTTTAAGTCTTCCGGCTGTGGATGCTTTCCTTTCCACAAATTAAAATAAAGCTTAAAAGCATTATCTATCCTTTCTCTTCCTACGCCATCTTCTAATATATACAACCATAAAGCAGTTTTTAAATAAGATGCTGTACTATATTCATCAGAGGAGTGAAATTTATCCGAAGGTATATCAATAGCTGAGGTCATAGGCATTCCGCTCAAAGCACCATAAATCGCAGCTAAAAAATCTTTAACCGGCAATGCCTGAACTTCCACAGGTATGGCATCACCAAATACAGAATTTGTCCTATATTTTTCAGCCTCATATCTAAACTGAAAATAAGTATTCAACCCCTCATCCTGCCAGGCATGTTCCCTTTCATTACTACCCAACATACTCATAAACCAGTTGTGTCCAACCTCATGCGCAATCACCCCATCCAATGATTCCTTTTTGGCATCAGGACTAGTGATCAGCGTGATTGTTGGATATTCCATCCCACCACTCGAATTATTTTTAGGCCCTTCCACTACCTGTACCACAGGATATTCATATTCTCCGATCCACTTACTGTAATGCCTAACCGCATCCTTTGCATAATCAATGCTATAGTTCCATAAAGTGCTGTCCTTATTGTGATAATAAGTAAATGCATCAATCACTTTACCCGATTCCAGCTTTAGCGTATCATATTGAATCACAAAATCCTTATCCGCAAACCAGGCAAAATCAGGTACATTATTCATCTTATAATTCAGCTTTTTAACACCGTTTTTATTTTTTGCCACATAAAGCGCAGGCTTGGCACTGCGATCGGCAACATTCTTAGCGCCAACCTTTTTATAAGCAGCCAGCTCGTCTGCGTTCTGCAAAGTACCCGTCGCCCCTACTACATAATCAGAGGGTACCGTAATATTTACATTAAAAGAAGCATAATCACTATAAAACTCACCCATATCCAGGTAAGGGAACTCATGCCAACCCTTTTTATCAAATACTGCTGGCTTCGGATACCATTGACAAACCATAAATTCACCATCTGCAAAACCCGATCTGGAGAAATAAGAAGGCAATTTCACTTTAAAATCAGTAGTAATACTTACAGAATCACCAGGCTTTAAAGCAGTCGGCAACTTCAGCTTAATTACATCAATATACTGTGGATTTGGATGCGCTTCAGTAGCAGCAACTTTTCCATTCACCTTAAAATTCAAACCTTCTATACTTCCATAAGTATACTTTTCCAGCTTAGCAGCCCTGGAGGTATCATTTTTTAGTTGCTGAAACAAGGCCGTATTTTCATTTTTATAAGCATTTGGCCAGATATGAAACCAGATAAAATTAAGCGTCGAAGGCGAATTGTTTTTATACACAATCGTTTCAAAACCTTTTAATGATTTCTCTTGATCATTTAACGCTACATCTATTTTGTAGCTCACATGCTGCTGCCAATATTTTTCCTGTGAAAAAACAAAGGAGCTAAAAAAAATAAGAACAATGGTAAGGCCTCTCTTCATCGATAAATGTTGTTTTTTGTTCGAAAGATAATAATTTTTATGATGGTTTTTCAAAAACCTATTCTGCACGGACGCTGTTTATTAAGATAAACTTACGCTAATGAAAGCCCCTAAAAAAGAAAACGCTAACCTCATTAAAAAACATAACCATCCAGATGGATTAGACAAATGGAATGAGCGCTTAGATCGCAATCTGGAAAGCGAAAGAGAAGGCAATTCATTAGCCGACGAAAATGCCAGAGATTACACAGAAAAATATGGAAGTGGAGATCAGTCGGATGAAAACTCCCATGCACTTTGATAAGCATCAATCTGTTCTGCGTAAGTAATAAAATCAGCATAAAAAGGCAACCTAGATAAAGTTGCACTATCTCCAATTACAACAAGCTTTTTCCTTGCCCTGGTCATGGCTACATTCATCCGACGGATATCCGACAAAAAGCCTATCGCCCCTTCATCATTACTCCTGGTCATCCCAATATAAACGATATCACGTTCCTGTCCCTGAAAACTGTCAATTGTATTTATAGAAATTTTAGCCGCATACTTCTGTAAATCAGGATGATTAAGCAACAACTCTTTCAACACATGAATCTGTTGTTTATAAGGTGAAATTACAGCCACTGTAGGAAAATCCTCAACCTTATAAACACCGCTCAACTGGTCGAATAACTGCGCCAAGTGTTTCAATAAAAATACAGCCTCTTCCGGATTATAGGTACTCGTACCTTCTGTTTTCTCTTCAAATCCACAACCTGCGGTATCAATAAAGGCCAATGGTGTATCCTCAGCAAACAGCAAATGACTAGCAACAGAACCATGAGCCTTTAGCTTTCCACCATAAAACACGGAAGAAGCATAATTCATGATCTTTTCGTTCATGCGGTATTGTTCTTCCAGCAAAACAACAGCCTCCGGATGCAATGCTACACATTTTTCCAGTAAAGTAGTACTTAAACCAGCCTTGGCAGCCTCATTAGATTTTATGGTCGGCGACAACTGGCAATGATCACCTGCCAAAATAACTTTTTGCGCTTTCAATATGGGAATCCAGCAAGCAGGCTCCAAAGCCTGTCCGGCCTCATCAATAACTACCGTATCAAATTTGCGATCCCTAACGGTATAATGACTTGCACCAACCAATGTTGCGGTAATCACCTGTGCCTTTTCGATCAGATCGTCCATAATATACTGCTCCGTATTAGCGACAGATTTCATAATCTTATGCGCCTCATCAAAAAGTGCTTTACGCTGCTCCTTTTCTGCCCTTCCAAAATTTCTTTTGTATTTGTGGGCCATGTTTTTATACTCCGCGGCCTGCTTTTTCAAGTCTTTGACCTCTTTTATGCTGGCATGACCTGCCACCTTGCTGTCCAAAGTTAAAGAGAACAGCTTATCTGATACTCTGGCCGGATTGCCAATGCGCAAAACATTCAACCCTTCATCAGCTAACTTCTCGCTCAATAAATCAACCGCAGTATTACTTGGCGCAACTACCAAAATCTGTTTCCCATGCTGCTTGATCAATGCCTTAATAGCCTGCACGAGCGTAGTCGTTTTACCGGTTCCTGGTGGCCCATGAACAATAGCCAGGTGCTGTGCAGCAACAATCCGGTTTACAGCATTTTGCTGTATTTCATTTAACTTAGCAATGGGGTAATGAAAAATATCTGCTGCAAACGAAGGCGCTTCATCCCCTGTTAACACTTTTATCAAGTGATGATCATCACCCTGCTCATTCCGTAATGAAGCGCGTTTAACCGCTCCCTGCATTTCATCATAGCTATGATCATCAAAGAGTACATCAATACCCAATTTACCATCCCTGCCCCAATCAGGTAATTCGTCTGTCCGCAAAGTAATCTTTAATCGGTTACCACCCTGATAAGCAATCACACCCTCTACTCGATCATTTTTTGGATCATGGTTCGAGAACAATACTGCAGGCATACCAAATCTCAATTGATGGTTCAAATCCTGGTGCGTTGTTCGTTCCACCTCAACTGTCAGGTAATCGCCTCTACTCATTTCCGATCCTCGGATCGCAATAGGGTACCAGGTTAAACCATTTGCTCTACGTTCTGCTACAGAAAGGGTTTCCTTTTGCTTTATATAAGCTCGTAAATCTTCTTCCCGCTCAGTTTTAAGCAGATCAAGTAGTTTTTTAAAATAAGGCATCCGCAAAGATAGCTATCGCATTTACAAACACTCGTCAGCCAAATATAAAATAGACTCATAATTTTTGCTCACTGCATCAGACATAGCCATTTCGCAGGTTTTTGCAGTAGAATAATACCCCGAATACTCGGCACTTTTCACTTCAGCGGCTTCCGGGGCTGTAGCAGCAGCTGTTAACTCTGGAAAAAGAAAGCCTCTATCTCCAGCCATTCCACAACACCCTACCATTAACGGCACCTCAACTTCATGCGCAAACCGGTCTGCAACCTGAAACAACTTCCCTTCCAGCCCCATTTTCTTTAGCGTGCAAACAGGATGTAAAATGATACTATCTTTTTTATGTACCACTTTCAACTTAGGCAGCACGTGATCATGCAAATAATCAATACTGTCAATAATGCTCAACTGATCAAAATAAGCTTTATTTTCATCTGTAAGCACGGTACGACAATGCTGTAGCGTATGCGTACAAGAACTTACATCCAGCACTACAGGTAATTCCCCCCCTTGTGTCCATTTCCAAAGCTTCCTGACAGTTTCGTTTGAAGTATAAACATAAGCAGCATTATAGCCTTTAGACGAGAACAACTGGCCACAGCAAGTATTATTAATATCATCAGGAACCAGAATCTCAATACCCACTTTGGCAGAAACACTCATAAAGGTTTGTGGTACACTCTTTTTATTGTCCTTCGCACCACCCATCATCCGGTTGATGCAAGTAGGAAAATACACCACAGAACCATTGCTGCTTCCTTCAATTTTACCTTTAGTAGCTTGCAGTTGATTGCTCCATAGTGGAACAGCAGGAATCACCTTTTTCAGCCCCCCCGTAATATTTCTCATGGTAGATTCACCAAAAATCCGGTTCATACCACCACCAGCCTTTACCGCCATTCCAACTGTAAATGCCGTGGCACCAAAGTTCTTTGCCACAATTAAAGCAAGCCCATTAGCTGTTTTACTATGACTCTCTCTCCTCAAACGCTTCACCAAATCGCCAGTGTTGATATCAACCGGACAAGCTGTAGCGCATAAACCATCTACAGCACAAGTATCCAATCCATCATATTGATATTCCTTTACCAGCTGATCAAAATCCTGCTTATTGCCTTTTGATTTTAATCCAGCCAGCTCCCTACGCACCACAATCCTTTGTCTAGGCGTAAGGGTAATGTTGCGACTAGGGCATTTATGTTCACAATAACCACATTCAATGCATTTATCAACCTCCTGTTCTACCGAAGGCAAAGGTTTTAAATTGGCTATATGTGCTTTTTTATTTTCATTGATGATGACTCCGGGGTTAAGCAAATTCTGCGGATCAATGACAGACTTCAGTTGTTTCATGAGCTGATAAGCCTCACCACCCCATTCGGTCTCAATAAAAGGAGCCATATTACGACCAGTACCATGCTCTGCTTTTAAAGTACCATCATAGGTTTCTACCACCAGTTTCACTACATCCTGCATAAACAGGTCATAACGCTCAATTTCAGCAGCCGTATGAAAAGCCTGAGTGACTACAAAATGGATATTCCCATCTTTAGCATGACCAAAAATGATGGCTTCATGGTACGCGTACTTTTTAAACAATTGTTGAAGATCAAGAATAGCATCACCAAGTTTTGCTACCGGGAAAGCAATATCCTCCAGTATCACCGTTGTACCGCTAGCCCGTACAGCACCAACTGCAGGGAACATCCCCTTTCTAAGCTTCCAAAAAAAAGCTTGTTCTTTCACATCTTCCGTAAACAAAGGCACCTCTAGCATGGATAAGGAAGAAGCTGAAGAAAGAAATACTTTTTTCTTAGCGTGCAATTCATCCAAACTATTTGCTTGAAATTCAACCAGCAATGCCGCAGCCGTTTCCGGCAAAGTCTTTAACCTTTCCGGCACTCCCTTTAAACTGTCAATAGACCTTAAAGAGGCCCTATCCATCAGCTCAACCGCCTCTGCACCAGAAACGGTTAAAGGAATAATGGCCTGACAAGCTGCATATATATCCGGAAAATATAAAAAGGCAGTAGTTTTATAAGGATAATCCGGAACGGTTTTCATTACCGCCTCAGCAATAAACCCAAGTGTTCCTTCGGCACCTATTAAAAGATGCGCCAACACATCCAATGGATGTTCATGATCAATAAAGGCATTTAATGAATATCCTACTGTATTTTTAGTTTCATATTTTCTGCGAATCAGCTCATAAAGTGCAGTATTGCTTTTTAGCTGTTCCTGCATCCCCTTAATCGCATTATAAATCCGGCTGCACTCCTTTTCAAACCTGGCATAATCATCAACATGCTCAGTGGTAAAGGTTTTGCCATCAGGTAAAATGAAACGGATATGCTTAGTTGTATGATAAGAATTTAGCTTCACACCACAGCACATCCCACTCGAATTGTTGGATAAGATGCCGCCCATCATGGCCGCATCAATACTAGATGGATCTGGCCCGATCTTTCTTTTATACCTTTTTAAATGACCATTTACTATGCTTCCGGTAATCCCAGGCTGTACTCTTACCAAGGCCCCATCATCTTCAATCAGCACTCTGTTCCAATACTGACTCAAATCCACAAGGATTCCGTCGGTAATCGCCTGACCGGAAAGACTCGTCCCTCCCGTTCTAAAGGTCAAAGGCACCTGATGCTGATGTGAAAATCTGAACAACGCAATAATCTCCGATTCGGCTACTGGCTGCACTACAGCTTTTGGCCGTAAATAGTAAAATCCTGCATCCGATGCATAAGCAACCAGGTCAATCAACCGTACTTTAATACGTTCCTTCGGTAAAATATCTTCTAAAAGTTTCCCTATTTCCATTTAAAAAATGTTTATCCAGGCAAACGAATCCATTACGCATACCTGATTTTAAACAAAGAAACCATTAAAAAATCATAAATTCCAGTATTTTCTTATCGATTTAATACGCAATTACTTTAACGCTTATCATAATTCCTTTTTTAATGATTTAACTGAAAACAAGACAAAATTCAATGAAAAAGTGTGACAAAACACCCTAAAAAACATGCACATTATTTACTAATTCATTAAACATAAACGAATTAAATGAACAAACTGAACGAAGCCATCAGTCCCACCATTTATTACATTCGTTTCATGTTGGCCAACATAGGCGTACCCTGAAAAGCCTTAGATGAGTAAGGAAAAGAGAACAAAGGACAAACATCATTCCTTAAAACAATTTTAAAACCATGAAAAAATTAAATTTAAACAACCTTGGTGTTCAGGAACTGAACAGCGTTGAAATGACAAAAGTAGAAGGTGGCGGTCTGCTAAGCGGACTTGGTATCCTTAACGGATTAGGTTTAGGCAATTTAACCGGTGCATTAGCGCCTGTAACATCAGCTGTAAATTGTGTATTAAATGACACTTTTGCATTTGTTAACAAACAATTAAAAACTGTTTTAGGAGCATTTGGCGGTTTATAAAACTAAAAAACGAACAAATAGCCGTTAACTACCCTCCAGGTTAACGGCTATTTCATATCCCCCTTACATGTCCCTATTCACTTATTCTTCAGAAGCCATTTCCAGTACCGCCCTTGTTTACCGATCCAAAATAAATAGGACTACCCAAATTATTTACCTGGTAACCGTACTCACTATCCTGCTTACCATTGCAGCCCTACCTTTTATTAAAATACCCATTAGTGTAAAGAGCAACGGATTGCTCCAATCATCCATTGAAAAAACAGAACTTACCGTACCGGTGAATGGCCGTTTGATAAAACTGCAATTAACAGATAACAAAAAAGTTAAACAGGGAGAAACCCTGATGATCATAGATGCTGCATTAGCCAAACAACAAGGCAGCATCGTACAAAATCGGCAGAGTCAAACCGCTGCCTTTTTACAAGACATACGCACATTGCTTGTATACATCAATCGCAATGGTTTTAGCTATCCACCACTGCAAACCGGACAATACACCGCTTCATGGCAGCAATTTGCACAGGAACTGGAAAATGCCCGCATCGCTAAAAACCAGGCAGAAAACACTTACAGCCGTTACAATAAACTCTTCCAGAATAAGGCAATTACAGAATCAGAGTACGAACGCTATAAGTTCGAATTTGAACAGTCGCAATCTGCCTATAAAATGATCATCAACCGCTACAAGACGCAATGGCAAACCGAGGCCAATACCCTTCGCACCGAACTGCAGCAGCTCAGTGGACAACAGGTTGAATTAAACGAGCAAAAAAAACAGTATACCTTAAAAGCCCCAATTGATGGTTCTATACAAAACTTAACCGGACTTCAGGTGGGGGCTTATGTTTTTGCTAATCAAAAGATAGGTGAAATATCACCAAACGCTGCGATAACCGCATTCTGTTATGTTAAACCGGCCGACATAGGGCTCCTCAAAAAAGGGCAGGATGTCCGTTTTCAGGTTGATGCTTTTAACTACAACCAATGGGGACTGGCAACAGGCAAGGTACTCGATATTTCGGACGACATCATTGTCATCAACGATCAACCTGTATTTAAAGTAAAATGCGGTTTAACAAAAGGCTATCTGGAATTAAAAACAGGCTACAAAGGGTACTTAAAAAAAGGTATGACCTTTACCGCCCGTTTTACCGTTGCCAAACGCAGTTTATACCAATTGCTGTATGATAAAGTAGATGACTGGGTAAATCCTAATGTAAGCGGAAAGATATAAAAAGGCTATGAGCATTAAAGTAAAACAGCGTGACATTACAGATTGCGGAGCTGCATGTCTGGCTTCCGTTGCCAGCCACTATAAATTAAACCTACCTGTTGCCCGTATCAGACAGCTGGCAGGCACCGATAAAAAAGGCACTACCATATTAGGTCTTGTAGAAGCTGCCCAAAAATTAGGCTTTGAAGCTAAAGGTGTTAAAAGCCCATTCGAAAGCCTGTTTAAGATACCTACCCCAGCCATAGCCCATGTCATTATAGACCAGATTTTACAACACTATGTGGTCATTTACAAAGTTAACCGTAAGTTTATCCAGCTTATGGACCCCATTGATGGGCTAATGCATCGTAAAACCCACGAAGAGTTCAAGAAAGAATGGACCGGTACCTTGCTACTCCTATTACCGACAGAGGGCTTTGAACCGGCAAACGCAAAAATCTCCGTTCATACTCGTTTCTGGAATCTCATAAAACCACATAAAAGCATCTTAATTCAAGCCTTGTTTGGGGCAATTGTATATACCATTTTAGGTTTATCCACCTCCATTTTTGTACAAAAACTAGTCGACTTTGTATTGGTAGATGGGAACAGGAATTTACTTAACCTCATGAGTATGTCCATGGTAATTATCCTGACTGTACAGCTCTTTATTGGTACAGCAAAAACCATTTTCACATTAAAAACAGGGCAAATGATAGATGCCCAGCTCATATTAGGTTATTATAAACACCTGCTCAAACTGCCTCAGCAATTTTTCGACACCATGCGTGTCGGCGAAATTATTTCAAGAATTAATGATGCCGTAAAGATCAGAACATTCTTAAATGACGTAAGCATTAACTTCCTCGTCAACATTTTCATCGTCTTCTTCTCATTTATCGTCATGTTTACCTATTACTGGAAACTTGCCTTACTGATGCTTACCGTTGTACCTGTTTATTTTTTGGTTTACACGGTAACCAACAAGCTGAACAAAAAAGCACAGCGAAAACTAATGGAAGACTCGGCCGAGCTGGAATCACAGCTCGTTGAAAGCCTAAATGCCATAGGTACAATTAAACGCTTTGGATTAGAAGACCATGCAAATGAAAAAACCGAAACCAGATTTGTAAAACTATTACAAACCGGCTTTACGTCCAACATAAACTCCGTATTCTCTGCTACATCATCAGAGTTAATTTCAAGACTACTTACCATAGTTCTACTTTGGGTTGGCGCCGGTTTTGTGCTCGACAATAATATTACTCCCGGTGAGTTATTATCGTTTTATACCCTTATTGGTTATTTTACCGGACCGGTATCCTCCTTAATAGGCATGAACAAAACCGTACAGGATGCAGTTATCGCTGCCGACCGGCTTTTCGAAATCATGGACCTGGAACGTGAGAACGATGAAAATCAGATTGAACTCACAACTGACAAGATTGGCAATATACATTTTGAGCATGTTTCCTTCCGTTATGGAACCAGAGCTCCTGTATTTGAAGATTTAAACCTAACTATCCCCCGAGGAAAATTCACCGCAATTGTTGGTGAAAGTGGGTCTGGAAAATCAACACTGATGGCCATTCTCCAAAACATTTACCCAATACAAAAGGGCAATATAAGCATCGGTAAATACGATTTAAAGTACATCCAAATGGCCTCCCTCCGTCGCGCTGTATCTGTTGTACCCCAGAAAATTGATTTATTTGCCGGCAATGTTATCGACAACATTGCCATTGGAGATTATGAACCGGATATGCAGCGAATCTTAGATATAGCAGAGCAGCTTGGCATCATCGATTTTATAGAAACCTTACCTCAAGGATTTCAAACCTACCTTGGCGAGAATGGAACTGCACTTTCCGGAGGACAAAGGCAACGTATTGCCATTGCACGGGCGCTATACCGCAAACCAGAGATCCTTATTCTTGATGAGGCAACCTCTTCACTGGATTCTGCCTCCGAACAGTACGTACAAAAAGCAATCGAGCTTTTAAAAGCCAATCATAAAACGGTGATTGTAATTGCGCACCGTATGAGCACTTTGCATCATGCCGATAAGATAATTGTGTTGGATAAGGGCCAGGTATTAGAACAAGGGACGCACAATGAATTGTTATTCAATGTAAATTCAGCCTATACTAATTTATGGAAACTGCAAATGCCGGAATTACTAACCAGGCAGTAAAAAATAAGGCTTTATGATAATATTAAAAACCGTTTGCCATTCCCGGTAGTTTTAGCATAAGTAAACCGTTTTCTATAAAAATAAACTAGAGCTAATGAAAAACGATCCATTTGTAATAGAAAGAACCTTTAGTGCACCTCCGGACAAAGTATGGGAAGCCTTAACAGATACAAAAAAAATGAAGCAATGGTATTTTAACATTGAAGCATTTAAACCCGAAGTAGGCTTTAAATTCCAATTCCTCGCAGGCAGTGAAAAGAAGCAGTACTTGCACATATGCAAGGTTACTGAAATAGAAGAAGGTAAAAAGTTAACCTATTCCTGGTGCTATGATAATTATCCGGGACAGTCATGGGTTAAATTTGAGCTATTTGAAGCTGGTACAAACACCCGGTTAAAGCTAACACATAGCGGCTTAGATAGCTTCCCGAGCAAAGACGACCCAAATTTTGCCAGGGAAAGTTTTGCAGCCGGATGGACACAAATCATAGGCACTAACCTCAAAAATTTCGTAGAGCAATAATATCGTATTGTCAGGTCAAAAATAAGTTCAACTTGACAATACGAATAGTATATCAATTAATCCTGGTGAGCATTTATAGCTTCCCAAAGCATATCTTTTAACTGTACCAATCCCTTTTGGGCTACAGATGAGATAAATATGGCCGGAACATTTTTAGGAAGTTCCTTTTTCATTTCCGCCATTAATTCCTCATCCAACATATCAGATTTTGTTATAGCCAGCAAATGTGGCTTTTGCATCAATTCAGAATTATAATCTTTAAGTTCAGATTTTAAGATCTCATATTCCTCCGTTATGCTCCTGTGTGTATCCGCGGGAACCATAAACAGCAATACCGAGTTACGCTCAATATGACGTAGGAAACGATAACCCAATCCCTTACCCTTAGATGCACCTTCTATAATACCCGGAATATCCGCCATTACAAACGACTTACTATCACGGTACGATACAATACCCAGGTTTGGTACCAAAGTAGTAAAAGGATAATCAGCAATTTCTGGTTTAGCCGCAGAAAGCACCGACAGCAATGTCGATTTACCTGCATTAGGGAAGCCTACTAAGCCCACATCGGCAAGTACCTTAAGTTCCAGCACAATCCACTCTTCTTTTCCCGCCTCACCTGGTTGAGCAAAACGAGGTGTTTGCAGCGTTGGGCTTTTAAAGTGCCAGTTCCCCAATCCACCACGTCCACCTGCTGTTAAAATTTTTGTTTCACCATCTTCGGTAATTTCAAACAGCACTTCCCCAGTTTCTGCATTTTTAGCAATAGTACCCAACGGTACATCAAGAATTTCATCTTTACCTGATTTACCTGTTGATGTTCCACTAGAACCAGGCAAACCATCAGGAGCAATAATATGCTTGCGATATTTTAAATGGAGTAATGTCCAAAACTGAGAATTACCCCTAAGGATGATATGACCACCACGCCCACCATCACCTCCATCCGGACCTCCGGTAGCCGTTCTTACATCACGGTGCAAATGTGCAGAACCTGCCCCCCCTTTACCAGAACGGCAGCATATTTTAACATAATCTACAAAATTCGAACCTTGCGACATAATTTCTGTTTTTTTTATAAATAACAATAGCGGGCAGCATTAAGTTCTGTCCCGCTATCAATGATGTTTTTGTACTAGTACTGATCTATTACTGCACTTAAATCTGCAAAGATATCATCGATTTTACCGATACCATTTACTTTGCTCAATTTGTTTTGTGCTTCGTAATAAGGCAAAACGTGAATCGTTTTGTTAAAATATTCTTCTATGCGTTTTTGCAGTTTATCTGCCTGATCGTCAACACGACCCGTCTCAAGCTGACGTTGAGCAATCCGTTTAGTCAGTTCATCCTGATCAACATCAAGTGCAATCACACCAGCAATACCACTGCCTTTGCTTATTAAAAACTCATCTAATGCCTGAGCCTGAGGCACAGTGCGTGGAAAACCATCAAATATAAATCCTTTGGCCTGCGGATTTTTATCCACTTCCTCTTCCAGCATGGCGATGGTAATTTCATCAGGGACCAATTGTCCATCAGCAATTAAAGCACTCACCCGCTGTCCAAGTGGCGATTGATTTTTAATATGTGCCCTGAAAAGATCGCCTGTTGAGATGTGGATCAATTGATATTTTTCAATCAATTTTTCAGATTGGGTGCCTTTGCCTGCACCCGGTGGGCCAAAGAGAACAAAATTCAGCATTTGGGTTGTCTTTAAAGTTAAAAAGCCTCATGCCTGACGGCAAAAGGCTTTTGTTTGTTATTTAAGCTTTCAGAGTTAAGGACACCATGCAACTTAAGGAGGATTTAATCAAACCTATTGTTACAAACTGTGACTTAACCATTGAAAATATTTTAATTTTACCTATTCAATCCAATCATTATAACCCATCCATTTTCAATTCATTAAATCACAGAATAAGAAAAATGAGGAGGCTACTTTTGAGGTTGCAAATATATAATTATTAATTTACTATATTTATTTTTTTGCAAAATACTCCAGTTAAAACAAAAATATCTACCTTCGCCATAGATAATATATACAAATAATGTCAACACACAGTAAACTAAGTGATTACGAGTTAACCACCCTTTTAAAGGATGGTGATCGTGATGCTTTTACTGAAATTTATGACAGATATTTTTTGTCACTTCATGCCCATGCTTATAAATGGATGCGCAACAGAGAAGAAACCAAGGACATCATCCATGAGCTTTTTTTGTCCCTTTGGGAAAAACGGGAAACTTTATCTTTTGAGCCCAGCCTGCTCAGCTACCTCTCTGCCGCAGTAAGAAATCGTATCTTTAACCTCTTATCTCATAAACGCATTGAATCAGCTTACCTAACCAAGCTAGATCATTTTACCAATGAAGACAACTGCATTACAGATCACCTGATTAGGGAAAAGCAATTGACAGAGATCATTGAAAATGAAATTGCAGGTATGCCCGGAAAAATGCGTGAGGTTTTTCAGTTAAGCAGAAAAGAGAATTTAAGCCATAAGGCGATTGCAGGCCAGCTGAACATCTCCGAATTAACCGTCAGGAAACACGTTCAACATGCCTTAAAGATCTTGCGTTTCAAAATCGGCATCTTTCTGATGTTATCCTTTTTCATGAGCCTTTAATTTTTTTTCATTTTTATTTACCCCCTCCATCCTCCTCAACTGTACCTCTTTATAAAGCATTAACTGTCTCAACAAACATGGAAGAAAAAAAGGCACAAGCACTGTTTCAAAAATATGCAGCCGGTAATTGTACTGAAGCAGAAAAAGCGCTTCTGGAATCATGGTATCTTCAGCATAGCCCGGATGCCTACCCGGATATGAGTATTGAGGAGCGTTTAGAAGACAAGCAACAAATACTTGCTGCACTTCAACAAACCATTGCACCTGCAAAACGAAATATGCTCTGGCCAAAAATGGCGGGTGTAGCGGCTGTAATATTTGCGCTCATCAGCTTTGGACTGTATACTTACCTCGCTAAAAATAAGTCTATACAGCATGGCACAACGATAGCAAAGGCCGATGTGCAGCCAGGTGGCAATAAAGCGGTACTTACGCTCGCAAATGGCCAAACCATTAATTTAAGCAGTGATAAAAAAGGCATTGTCATTAAAGCCGGCGAACTGGCTTACAATGATGGGACACAAATTAAAACTAATGAGCTTAATGCTGAAATTATAGAACGTAATACCATCACTACCCCTGTAGGCGGACAATATCAAATCATTTTGCAGGATGGCACTAAAGTTTGGCTTAATGCAGCGTCATCATTAAGCTACCCTACCCGCTTTGCAGGTAAAGAAAGGAAAGTAGAAATAACGGGCGAAGCTTATTTTGAAGTCGCACACAATAAGGCCATGCCTTTTAAAGTGATGAGCAAAGGTCAAACCATAGAAGTACTAGGCACACACTTTAATGTCATGGCTTACGAAAATGAGCATGCCATAACAACAACCTTACTGGAAGGATCTGTAAAAGTGAGCAACAATACCGCTTCTAAATACCTTACTCCGGGGCAACAGGCTCAGGTAACCGGTCAGCACATTGCTATTGCCGACCATATAGACTTAGAAGAAGTCATTTCCTGGAAAAATGGGTATTTCAAGTTTAATGAAGACATTAAAGGCATCATGAATAAAATTGCCCGTTGGTATGATATAGATGTCGTATATAAACCGGGTGTAGATTTAAACCAAACTTTTTCGGGTGAAGTCTCCAAATCCAGAAATGTCTCTGTTTTGCTAAAAGTGATGGAACTAACCGGAAATGTAAACTTTAAAATTGAAGGAAGGAGGATCATCGTTATGCCATAAAACTACACATAAAGATGACCTTAAAAAGAAGCCGGGAATGATTGGACCCACCCCCGGCCAAATTGTAAGGGCTCTAAAAAACCGCGGCTTAAGCGGAATTACTATTGAATTGACAATTATCTAAACCCTAACTATCAAATGTATGATTTTTTACCTAAACGTTAAACGTGGTGGAAGCCACAGTATTATACGAAAACTCATCATGCGGATCAACTTATCCATATTTTTCATCTTACTGGCCATGATTCAAGTATCGGCCAAAGATGCATTCGCACAAAAAATTACACTGGACAGGACTAATACCAGCTTAAATAAAGTGATAAAAGAGATCCGTACGCAAAGCGGATATGATTTCTTTTATAACAATGCACTTATTGTAAAGGCACGACCAGTATCCATTCATGTAAAAAATGTATCGCTCGACGAAGCGCTTCAAAAGTGTTTTGCAAATCAAACATTTACCTACCGGATTACCGACAAAATGGTAATCATTATGGAAAAAGAAACAAAAATGCCAGCGCAGGTAGCGGTTGTACAAGAGCCTATCACCGGAAAGGTGGTTGATACCACTGGACTGCCCCTACCTGGTGCTACAGTAAGAGTAAAAGGCAGCACCAAAGTTACCATAACAGATGCCAACGGTACATTTGTTTTAAAGGATGTGAAAGAAAATTCGATCCTTGAAATTTCCTATTTGGGTTTTACAACCCGGGAAATAAAAGCTACAGCCAACATCGGCAAGATTATTTTACAAATTGCACAATCAGGATTAAATGAAGTTGTTGTAACCGCCATGGGCATATCCAGAGAGAAAAAAGCACTGGGTTATGCAGTACAGGAAGTAAAATCTGAAGAGCTGACTACTCGTCCAACTAATGCTTTGAGTGCCATTTCTGGAAAAGTATCTGGTCTGCAAGTCATCTCCTCAGGGGGTAATATGGGTGGTTCGACACGTGTGTTACTGCGTGGTATCAATTCTATAACAGGCAATAACCAACCTTTGTATGTAATAGATGGCACACCGATAGATAACTCAGACCTTAACACTTCTTCTACCATAAACGGAAGTGCAGGTAAAGACGTAGGTAACCTGATACAGGATCTGAATCCCGATGATATAGAAAACATCTCAGTCCTAAAAGGCCCTTCTGCTGCTGCATTATATGGATCGAGAGCTGCAAATGGTGTAATTTTGGTCACCACTAAAAAAGGAAGTAAGAAAGAGAAATTCGACATTACCCTAAATACTGGAATTGATTTCGAGAACATTGTCCGTCTGCCTAAAAGACAGCATTTATATGGTCAAGGCTACGCCAACACCTTTGCTAAGGCCACAATTAACGGGAAAGAATATAATATTGTAGATTATGCTGCTGATGAGAGCTGGGGACCAAAATTGGATGGCACACCAGTATTGCATTGGTATAACCTGGACCCGGAATATCCAGCCGACTACCTAAAGCCCCAGCCATGGATTTATCCTGAGCATGATGTCAATTACTTTTTCCGGACAGGTATTGCCAATACGAATAACATTGCGGTTAGCGGATCTAGTGGTCAAACCAATTACCGTTTGTCCTATACCAATAAAAATGTTCGCGGTACAGTTCCAAATTCCAGTTTAGGACGTAATGCTGTAAACTTCTCAGGTTCTACACAGCTGGGCATTGTAAATGTATTCAGCAACCTGAACTATGTTAAAAACAACACGCTAGGCAGACCGTGGACAGGCGCTTCTAACCGGAACATTATGCTCGAAGCCTTCCAATGGGGCGGCGTACAGGTGGATTACAAAAAACTAAGCGAATACAAAAGACCTGACGGCACTCCGCGCCCATGGAACAGAACAGGATACCAGAATACAGCTACTGACAAAGCAACCCGATTTATCGACAACCCATATTGGTCTGCTTACGAAAGCTATATGGAGGAAAATCGCGATAGAATTTATGGAAATATAGGCTTCACGGTTGATGCCAATACCTGGCTTAAACTAACCGGAAAAGTACATGCTGATGTGTATACTTCCGAGTACCAGGATCGCATAGCAGTATATTCACGTTCTCAATCACAGTATCAGGACTACACCCATCATTTTAACGAATTCAATTACGAATTCCTGGCTTCAGCAAAGAAAAACTGGGCGGATTTCTCCCTCTCAGGTAATATTGGAGGAAACATCAGAGATCAAAAGCGCCGCATAAGTGATGGTTTAACTCAGGGAGGACTAATTATCCCGCAATACTACAATCTTAAAAATGCACCTATTGTCTTAAATAACAACAACTTTTTCCACAAACAGGTATACTCATTATATGGCAGCTTCTCCGCCGGATGGAAAGGGCTACTTTACCTGGATGGAACTTTACGCAACGACTGGTCATCGACCCTTCCTGTAGAAAACAATTCATTCATTTACCCATCTCTTACCGGAAGTTTTGTGTTTAGCGAACTTGCAGGTTTAAAAAAACAAGAATGGCTTGATTTTGCCAAAGTACGCTTAGGCTGGGCACAGGTAGGTAATGATACTGAGCCGTACCAACTGTTACCTGTTTTCGAAGCACAGCAAGCATTTAATGGAACAGCTAATTATCGTTTGCCAATTACATTAAATAATCCTTTGTTAAAACCTGAGATCACAAGTTCTGTTGAAACAGGGATAAATGTACAAATGTTTAAAAACCGTTTAGGATTTGATGTAACCTATTACAATAACAACAGTCGCAATCAAATCCTTCCAGTACCTATCTCTGCAGCCTTTGGATATGAAAACAAAGTGCTAAACGCAGGAAAAATAAACAACAAAGGTATAGAGGTTACCTTAAATGGCACACCAATAAAAAGTGGCAATTTTGAATGGAACAGCACGCTTAACTGGTCAAGAAACCGAAATAAGGTGATTTCGCTGGATGAAGGTGTAAACACGTTAGAACTCAGCGGTCTGTTGGTTAGCCTGGTAGCGCAGGAAGGCAAACCTTACGGACAAATTATGGGGAATGATTTTGTGTATGCCCCAGATGGACAACGCGTGGTACAGGCTGATGGTACTTACCTTAAAACCTCACAACAAGTGGCATTAGGAAGTGTACTTCCTAACTATTTGTTTGGTTTCCAAAATACCTTTAATTATAAAAAAATGCGACTGAGCTTCCTTATCGATGGAAGAATGGGTGGAAGTTTCTTCTCTCAGACCTATAAAGTAGGAATGTACGCCGGGATATTAGATAAAACTGCCGCAAACAACATCAGGGAAACCGGCATTGTTGTAGATGGCGTAAAAGCCGATGTTGCGTTCCATCCTGATGGCACGTACACAGTAACCAATACCCGTAAAAACGACACGAACATTTCGGCACTAGCCTGGGCAAGGAATGAATACAACGGACCAACCACTTTTAGTGTGTTCGATGCTTCCTACATTAAATTAAGAGAGCTTACCCTAGGTTACACTTTCGACCTTAAAAAGAACAGTGCCATTCGTTCTCTTGGTCTGACTGCATATGGAAGAAACCTTTGGAACATTTATACCAAGAGTAAATACATTGATCCGGAATTCACTAATAGTGGCGGAAACGTACAAGGTATAGAGGGCGGTAACATTCCCGTTCCTATCACCTATGGTTTAAATGTAAGTGTTAAGTTTTAACCCAAAAAATTACTGAGATGAACTTTTATAACAAAATATCAGCCATTGCCTTATTGTCCCTTACTGCATTTGTTTCATGCAGTGATGATAAACTGGCAGAAATCAATACAGATCCGAACAGACCGGGCAATGTGCCTACGCCTACCCTTATTTTGTCTGCGGAGAAACAAATTATGGACAATGTGAGAAATCTGGATGTTTCATTGAACGGCACCATGCTATTTGCACAGTATTACAGTCAGAATATTTATACGGATCAAAGTCGTTATGATATTGCACGTAGCACCTCAGATCGCTACTGGGCAGATGGATTTAAAGCTTTGAACAACTTAAATGAGATCATTAAGCTAAACACTAATCCTGCCACTAAAGCCATTGCTACCGCCGGTACTGCAGGTACAAATGCCAACCAGATTGCGATCTGCCGTGTGTTAAAGGCTTTTACTTTTCATTCCCTGAGTGATGCATTTGGTGATATTCCATACCAATCGTACGCTAACGCAGATCCATCATTTCAAGCATTGCAACAAAATCCTGATAACTATACTCCAAAGTATGCCACACAGGAAAAAATTTATACGGACATCCTAAATGAACTAAAACAGGCGGCTGATACTTTATGGAAATATCCAACTGCCAATACTTTTGGTATTTCAGATGTGATATACAAAGGCAATAATGAAAACTGGGCGAGATTTGCCAATTCACTACGCCTGCGTCTGGCCACCAGAATCCGGGCTAAATTACCTACGCTTTCACAACAACATTTTGTCGAAGCACTGGCTCAAGGGGTATTTACATCCAATGCTCAGACTGCGGCTTTTAAATACAGTATATCGGCGCCAAATGAGGCTCCTCTTTACAGAGCAACAGTTACCGCTAACCGCCAGGACTTTGCGGTATCACACATTCTTATCAATTCCTTAAAAGGAGCATTAGGACCTTTTAACACTTTAGATCCCCGTTTACCGATCTACGCAAGGCCTAATAAAAACAATGAGTATGTTGGTCAACCTTATGGTTTACCATTGGAAGCTGCCGGGATTAATAAGCCTGCCGACATCAGCCTACCGGGTACATTGGTGAATGCTGCAGATTTTAGCGAAGTACTTCAGGAATATGCAGAGGTTGCATTTTTAATTTCTGAATACCAAAACTGGAGCGATAGCGAATACAAAAAAGGAGTTGTAGCCTCCCTAACCCGTTGGGGTGTTGCAGAGGCAACAGCACAGACCTATGCAAACAATCTACCTGCAGCAACTAAAGAAAGAGTCCTAACACAAAAGTACTTTGCACTTTATACCCAGGGACTAGAATCCTGGACGGAAATTCGCCGTACTGGATTCCCTAACTTTTTGGTTAAACCAAATGATGTAGTATGGACAAGGGTTACGCCTACAGAAACATTTAATTATGTCTTCAAACCAGTTTTCGGAAATGGCATACCTAAGCGTATCTATTATCCTGTAAAAGAACAAAGTGTAAACAAAACCAATTATCAACAGGCACTTGCTGCTCAGGGAGATGATGTAATTACAACTCCGCTTTGGTGGAATAAATAAATTAGAATTATGAAAACACTATTAATTTACCTGATCTGCTTATTTCCGGTCATGTTAATGGCCCAGGACAGCAAACCTGATGATCGCGGGTATAAAGTAAAAGTGGGTGATCAGGCCCCAAGTGATTTTAAATTGGTTTTAGCCAATGGCACAACAACAACCCTCTCTAAATTAAAAGGCAAGGTAGTCGTATTGCAATTTACGGCCAGCTGGTGCGAAGTATGTCGCGAAGAAATGCCTCATCTGGAAAAAGATGTCTGGCAAGCTTATAAGGATAAAGGTTTAATGCTGATTGGTGTAGATCGTGATGAGCCCTTAAAAGTAGTTCAAAAATTTGCAAAGGACATGAAAATCACCTACCCACTGGCACTCGATCCGGGCGCAGATATTTTTGCTCAATTTGCAGATAAAAAAAGCGGTGTAACCAGAAATGTGGTGATCGATAAGCATGGCAAAATTGCCTACCTGACTCGGTTGTATAATGAAGAAGAATTTAAAGGTATGCTCGCTGCAATTGATAAATTGCTTAAATCATAAAACATCCCAATAAAAATGAAAGGCTAAGGTACGTGTATCCTTAGTCTTTTCTTTTCAATTGCAGCTTAAGTTTTGCAGCTTCTGCTTTAGAAAGCACAACAGGATTAAAAACTACAGCTTGAAGTGGCATATCATTTTTATCGGTAGCCACTTCATTAATTGCATCTGCCACATCCATACCGGCCACTATTTCTCCAAAAACGGTATAATCCTGATCCAGATTTGGCGTACCTCCTATTGTTTTATACACTTCCCTTTGCGCCGGCGGAATCTTTCTGTTCTTCTTATGCTCTACAGCATCCAACTGTGCATCAGTCTGTTTCTTGCCGGCTACCAGATAAATCTGTGTGAAGTACGATCCTTTAGCAGCGTTGTCATCCCTACCTGCCCCCAAAGCGCCCTTCTTATGAAATAATGAAGGCTTTATTTCAGCAGGGAATCGCTTGGCGCCAAGCTCAGGGTGCCTATGCTCTCTATTCAAAATGGTATCGTCCAATTCGCCTCCTTGACTTACAAAGGATTTTATAACCCGATTAAATTCGGCATTTTTATACAAGCCGGTTTTAATACCGTTTAAAAACATGTCTCTGTGCTTTGGCGTTTCATCGTACAGCATAATGGTGATGTTACCTTTATTGGTTACAAAACGTACAAATGTAGATTGCGCTTTTGTTAAAGCAACAAGCAGAATCAGAGATAAAGAAAGAAATAGTTTTTTCATGATAGGTGTTAGCCTTGCCAAGATACAATTATTGCCACAAAAAAGTTTCCAATCTACATCTGTGAGTTTAAATTGGAAAAAGAATTATCCTATTTTTTTTAAACAGAGCAAATGCGACAATAATACGAGAGGCACTACAATAGCGGGTAACAAAGTATAAGGGAATTGCAGAATGGCTAGATTTGGCCTATCAAATGCCAGTTGCTGTATAGGCGAGGGTGCAGACAAGATCGCTATACCGACAATTATGGCTAAAAATACTATTCCAACGATATTCCATACTCTAAATCGGGTTTGACCAACTTCCATTTCGGTCACTATTGTCCAGCCCAACATCAGCGCAGCTGAGATCCCCATTAAGATATCGAAGTTCCAGCCCGCAAAGGTCATGATCACGGGGATCTTGCCTTGAATGTATAATTGAAACAATACCAGCTCTACCGGTATCCTTAAAATATGTATACCAATCAAGTAATTGCGTCGTAGCCCAATCAGTTGTATTTTCTTAAAGGAATAGATCACAAAAATGATAGCCGGCACAATAACCAATAATATCCTTGGAGGCATCGCAGTTGTATTTTTAAAGAAACCTAACCAGGAAAGCAAGGCTACAACCAATATCCAACCTACATACAATAAAAAGCCCTTGTTCTGTTTTCCTGTGCCCAGGTAAAACAAGATAACTGATAAGCAGGTTACGATAATAAATGTGATTTCTGTCATAGCATTTCGTATTATCCGAATATACAAATCTCGTTATTAACTATAAAACTATATTTTCAGTTAATCTTCGGGACGTTCTCTATTTTTTTAGTGTGAATTGATTTTCATAATTTGCAGTATGAAATTCATCAAAATAGCTCCTCATTCTAGTCTAACACAACTCGTTGAATGCTATTGGATGATGCAAAGTGATGATCCTACGCCCAGGATAGAAAAGATTATCCCCGATGGTTTTACAGAGTTGATCTTCAATTATGGGAGTGTTTATAAAGCAAAAATAAATAAGGAATGGCATGTACAAAGTCCGAACTTATTAGCTGGACAAATCAGCAGCTATTTCTACCTGGAAAATACCGGACCTACAGGTTCTTTTGCCATCAAGCTAAAACCGGCAGCATTAACCCAGCTATTTAACTTAAGCATGGATCATTATCTGGATAAAATCGTTGACCTGGATACTTTCCCTAATCAACAGCTCTCAACCTTGAAAGAAAAAGTACTTCCATTCCAAAATGAGCATCACCTTAAATCGGTTTTAGATAATCATTTCATTGAACTAAGCAAAAACGTATCAGAAAACCCGATAAAAGATACGTTAAACCTCATCTTTGACTCAAACGGGAGGTCCTCTGTTAGAGAGATGGCTTCAGTTGCAGGAGTTGGTGAGCGACAGTTGGAGCGCCTGTTTAAAAAATACATCGGGCTTTCGCCCAAATACTATGCCCGGATCATTCAGTTCAATTATATCTTTCAACTGATCAAATTAAAAAAAAGCAGCTGGACGGAGATCGTTTTTCAATCCGGTTATTACGACCAATCGCATTTTATCCGCAACTTCAAAGCTTTTACAGGGGAAGACCCTTCCTCCTATTTTTTTGAAGAGAAAAATATGGCCAATTTTTTCTTAAACAAGTAAAATTAACCAGGTCGGTTTTGTACAATACCACTGAAGCAACCATAGTTATATTTGGTTAAAAAAAAATTATGAAAGTCAAAAAACTAGCGCTTATTATTCCACTCATTCTACTAATGTCTACAGTTTATGGACAAGAAAGCAATAAAGAGAAATTTAAAAAATTGCAATGGCTTGTTGGAAAATGGATCAGAACCAATCCAAAAGCAGGACAATCCGGTTATGAAACCTGGACAAAAGTAACAGACTTGAAGCTTACCGGGGAAGGTGTTACACTAAGAGGGAAGGAAACTATTTTTTTAGAGAACCTTGAATTTATCGTAAAAGGGAATGATATTTTCTATTCTGTGATGATTACAGGTGAAAAAAGTCCGGTTTATTTTAAGCTCACGGCGTTAAATGCAAATGGCTTTACTTGTGAAAATCCCGAACATGACTTCCCTAAAAAAATAGCTTACCAGCGAAACGGCAAATATGTTAAAGCCATTATTTCAGGCAATGGA
This sequence comes from Candidatus Pedobacter colombiensis, assembly GCA_029202485.1. Lineage (NCBI taxonomy): Bacteria > Pseudomonadati > Bacteroidota > Sphingobacteriia > Sphingobacteriales > Sphingobacteriaceae > Pedobacter > Candidatus Pedobacter colombiensis. Next base: position 4,031,011 of record CP119313.1, read on the forward strand.
CAAAGTATGGATTATAATTTTGTAGCAGGCGAGCAATAAGATCTTTCCTCTTTTTTTTATTTGTTTAAACTATTCGTAATCACAATCTCACTTTTGACATGCATGGGTATCGTCGTCCCGCCAAGAGCTGGTGTCCCCTCTTTTATTTTTAAAGTACCGGTGATGTCCTGATCAATTTTTGCTTCGGTTATCAGACCTGTTTGTTTATCTATTTTATTAGTAGAATTCATCGTTCCGGATAGATCATATCGTATTGGTACACTGCTAAGTTGGCTACTATTGCTACTTCCTACCCTAAGTTTAGACTTTCCACTGATCAGGTACTCCGATCCTGTGATTTTATCCAATTTGTAAACTGCATCAATTTGCGGCGCCATCACATTATCTCCGCCTAAGCGTGCAACAGTCCAGCTATCCCCCTCCTTTACAGATTTTTGAGGATACACATTCATCCCTAGCTCAACCTTCTGTTTGATGGCTTTATCACCATAGGAATCAACTAGCTGTTTAGCCATTGCTGTCCTAAAAGTTGCAGGGAAACCCGGCAGATCCCTAATTAAATCGGAGAATATAGAATCAGTCCCAATGGTTGCTATGACGCGGCCGGCATTTGAAATCTTCACCTCATATGATTTACCTTTTAAGGCATTGAGTATCGACCACATTAAACTTTTAGCAACAATACTGGAATCTCCGTCTTTTATCACCTTCGTCGACATAGACTCATACGTTACCTTAAACGTATAAATACTATCGCTCACATTGACAACCTCGTATTTGTTTACCATATCGGAAATACTCGAACTTATCATTTCCTTACCCATAATGGTTTGGGTAGTGGAAGTTCTGGTGATCATATGTTGTGTATATTTCTGGCCCTTGGTCAATTTGATCAATATTCTACCAGATTCAGATTTACAAGTTAACAGACTGACAGCTGCAAGGAAAAGCCATAAGGTTTTTTTCATAAAGCGTTATGTTGGTTATAATTATACGGTTAAGATACCGAAAATTACAACAAGACAAACACGTTTACATTAATTAACTACTTCCTTAAATATTTAATTACCGCCATCAAATCTTCTTCTCCGAGACCACCTGCAGCCGCAGCTTCAAATGTATTTAATAATGGGACGGAAAGTGGTGAATTTAACCCTGCTCCTTTTGCCAGCCTTAAATCTTTAACTATGTATTTTAAAGCAAATGCCGGAGGAAAACTATCTGTTAATACAGAAGGAGTTTTCAATTTAATAATTCCATTTCCACAAGCTCCCTCATTGATAATGGTTAACATATTTTCTTTGCTTATGCCATTTTGTTCGGCAAAAAGAACAGTTTCAGCTAATGCCTGAATATTGACCCCTAACAAGTAATTGATAGCCAGCTTAGCTGAGCTTCCTGCTCCTGCAGTCCCTAGATACAAAGTAAGTTTCCCAAGTACATCTAAAATCGGTTTAGCTCTTTCAAAATCTTGTGTATCACCCCCCACCAGAATGATCAGTTTACCATCCCTGGCAGGCTGTACGCTACCCGAAACAGGCGCTTCCAAAAACGACACTTGCTTGTTTTTGCAAAGTGCAGAAAGATAGCGAGAGGTTTCCGGAGCAACCGTACTCATGTCTATCAGCAGTGTTCCTGGTTTTGATCCGGAAAGCAAGCCATCAGCTTCATTGTAAACAGATTTCACCGCTAGATCATCTGCAAGCATTGTAAAGACTACATCGCAATGCGATGCCAGCTCCTGAAGGCTTTTTGCTGACTCCGCCCCTGCTGCAATCAATTCCTCTTCTTTGGCCTTACTACGGTTAAAAACCATCAGTTCGTATCCGGCTTTAAGTATATTTAAAGCCATTGGAGTACCCATATTGCCCAACCCGGCCCAGCCTATCTTCAATTTGTTCATAGCTGATAAAGTTACAATAATATTTCTCATCAAAATACATCAAACACATGATAATGCTGAATTGTTATCGAGTCATATTATCTTACATTTGACAACTTAAAAAATAAATAAAATGGCAAAAGTATCAATTTATCTAAACTTTCCCGGCAGTACCGAAGAAGCCTTCAATTTTTACAAATCAGTTTTTAAAACCGAGTGGAGTTCACCTATAATGAGGATGGATAGTATACCAACTCAAGATGATATGCCGCCACTTTCTCAGAAGGACAAAAACAAAGTTATGCACGTTGCATTACCTATTCTTGCCGGTGTTGAAATTATGGGTACTGACACATTGGAAAGTATGGGACACCATACTGTAATTGGAAACAACACTACAATTAGCCTTCAACCCGACACCAGGGAAGAAACAGAAAGGCTGTTTAAGTTATTATCAGATGGAGCTACAGAGATCGCTCCTTTGCAAGACCAGTTCTGGGGCGCGCTTTGGGGCTGCTGTTTAGATAAGTACGGAATTCGTTGGATGTTTAATTTCCCAACAAAGTAAAATATTACACACCAAAAAGAAATATGGGGAAATTAATCTCATAACTAAACATTCCCTAGTACCAAGTACTAAGGAATGTTTGATCATTTTAATAAGCTTTATTCAGGTATTCGTTTAACAGCGCTTTCAACTTTGGATCACTTGGACGAGCTGAATCTATATCCACGATGTTTCCATTTTTATCAAACACCATAAATCTAGGGATACCATTAATTTTATAATCTTTTGCAATTTTTGACCATCCACTAGCCATCAGCTGTACACCAACCAATTGTTCTTCGGCAACATACTTTTTCCATTTGTCCTTATCCTTCTCTTCATCAACAGAAACACTCATAAATACGACATCTTTGCCATGAAACTCCTTTTCCAATGCTTTCAGGTAAGGAATTTCCTTTACACAAGGACCGCACCAAGTTGCCCATACATCTACCAATACAACTTTCCCTTTAAAATCACTTAAAGAAACTTGCTTGCCAGAAACATCAGGGTAAGTAAAATCGATAGCTTTAGCTCCAGGTTTATAGACATCCATCTTTTTAGCGATTCCTTCAGCACGCATTTTTTGATCATCTGAAATGAAATACTTACCGTATTTGTCTACAATATCCTTGTATTTAATGTACGATTTTGCAAGACCGGCATACTTCAATGCATACTCGCCTTTTAGTTTGTCACCAGCAATAGACATCACATTTCTATCAAAATCAGAGCCTAATCCTTTATTCTTAAATGCAACTAGGTTATCGAGCATGTTTACTCCATATGGAAACTTCAACAATTCATCATTTTGAAGAAACTGATTGGCATCAAAATTCTTAACATAATTGGTATAATCCTCTTCACTAGGTTTAGAGGCCGTAGGAACCAATAATAGTGTTAAAGCATAATAAGCAGGGTCATAATTAACCGTACTTTTCATCAATTGATCAAAGTTTGCATTTCCTGTTTCTTTACCAATCAACCAGTCTTGAGCCTTGCTAGTGACTTGATCTAAAAGTGGAAAAAAGTCCGTAAAGCCTCTGCGTCCACGATTAAAATAAACGGTTTTCCGTTCCAGTTTATAGTTGAATTTATACCACTGCTCCAATACTTGATTTTCTTTATTGTTTTTTCCAGTAAGGACGTAAGTAGAGTCGGTTAGGATAAGATTAATCTTATCATTGCCTTTAACATAAAGCTTGAATTTATCTTGAAGGCCTTGATTTGCATCTCCAAAGCCAACAAGGTAGTATCCTTTATACACAGGTTGAAACTTAAAGTTAAAACTGCCGCTGGTTCCTGGTATTCTTTCGGCTATTTCCTCAACACGGCCATGCTCAACTTTAAAAAGCTTGACTTTGCTGACCTTCGACTTTTTAGACAGCCCTGTAATTTCCGTGAATTGTGCTTGCGTTGTAAAGATAGAGCCTAATATAATTGCTAAAAATGCAGCTGATCGTTTCATTTGTTAAGGTTGGTTATTAGTTCTGTAAGGTAAATTTTAAGCAATGGGTTAGATGGACGCTTGCAAGCATTATTGTCAAGTACTTTACCTTCCTGATCTAAAATCACAAAACGCGGAATTCCGGATTTGCCAATTTTATCAAAGAAAGTATCTTTTTTACTATCCATAATTAAATGATGATCGCTGCCCACATTTCTTTTTTGAAGAGATTTCTTCCATAGATCAATACTATAATCACATGAGATGGAAAGAAATACAATATCCTTTCCATCCATCTCGTGCTCAAGCTTATTTAAAAAGGGCATTTCGGCAATGCAAGGTTTACATCCCGTATTCCAAATGTCGACATATATTAATTTGCCTTTAAAATCAGCAATAGATACTTGTTTACCCTTCAAATCCTGAAAAGTAAATGCACTCATATCTGTTTTAGCCGGTGCATATTCAAATATCTTCATATTTCTCTCCTCCTTGGCTTTCATCGCAGTAACTTTAGCCATATTTCCCGGATTTTTAATCAAGGGCAGGGCCGCGTTCATCTCGGCTTGAATATTTCTAAAATCACCCATGTTAACAGAATTATCAAGCAAAACCAACATAAAGGCTTCACGTAATTTTTGATTTTCAATTGCATTGCCGAAATCTGCAACCCAGGTATTGATATTTTTAATCTTCAATTGCCCGGCATTCATTCTAGCATACATCAATTCAGTAAGTGTTTGCCACCAATTTGGATAAACCATCATTTCCGGAACTAAACTGATATTCAAATCATTCATATCGGCTACTAAAATATCATTGCTACTTCCATGATATTTTGATTCGATAATTGGTCCAAATACCTGATCGAGGTACAAGCCTTGTTCGTTGCCTAATAAAAGTGCCTTATTGCGAATTACCTCTACATTGGTTGATATATTAATCGCATTTACCCGGTTGATATAGGTTTGAGCAAGCGTAATATTGCCAGCTTGTTGATAAGGATTATCTTTGCTGTTCTCGTATAAAAACTGATTCAACAAGCTCCCCTTACCACTAAATGTAAATTGACCATTCAGCAAATTTATGGTAAGCTGATCACCCGGTTTAAGGTACATTTCCAGCTTATTCAACGGCTCTGAATTACTGGAGATCACATAAAACCCAGCCATATCCAGGTTAAGAGAGAAATTAAACAGTCCATTCGAAGTAACAGCATCCGAACCTTTAATGGTACGAGGCGATTCGCGATTGTATATGACCAGTTTTGTCCCTTCCAATCCTTTAAAACTACCCTTTATCCCAGTTACTATACCGGCTGTAGCAAATCCTTGAAAAGCGAACAACACCCCGCAAAAGAGCAGAATTACTTGTTTATGTATTTTTTTTATGATGCGCATATTCACTAACCTTGATTCGCTTTTTCAATTTCTTTAATTATCCTATCACTGCCTGAAAACTTCTCAGTGATCAACAATACATAGCGAATATCTACGCAAATTACCCTATGCAGGTCCTTATTGAAATTAAACTCCCTTGTCATAGATTCCCAGTTACAATCGAACACCAATCCAATGATGCTTCCATCGGCATTTAACATCGGACTTCCCGAGTTTCCACCGGTAACATCTCCGTTAGTAACAAAACAAACAGGCATTTCAGCATTTACCCCGTACTTTCCATACAATTTTCCCTGCCAAATGCTTTCCAATTTCTTATTCAGGAAATAATCCTTATTGGTTGTATTGACCGTTTTAGCCATCAAGCCATTCAGTGTGGTCTGAAATGGCGTGATTTTTCCATCCATTTCAAGATCAGTAACTGTTCCATAAGAAAGTCGGATTGTTCTATCTGCATCCGGATAATACCTACCCCCTTTAAAATCAACCAGGCTATGCGTATATGCAGCAGTATATTTAAATGCTTTAGCAGAGTTTGATGACGCTTGTGTACTGATTTCTCTTTGCTTTTTTTCGATAGACTGACTCAATAGCACCATTGGGTCATCTTTTAAATCAATTGAGGGCTTATTTAGCCATTCTTGTATTTTCACCCCATCTGCAAAAACTGAATTTTTATATACTTCATCAATATATTTATCAATGGAAGCAGCTGAATTGAGTTTTTTTACTGCAAAAATTTCAGGTTGCAAATCTGCAGGTAAACTATCAATTAATAGTTTGAACAGTGCTTTTGTAACTCGCTTATCTACATCATGATTAAGATTTCTATAATGTTGTTTAGTTGTACTTGCGAGGTCAATTCTTAGGGAGGGACGCTGTTTTAAATTTTCAGTATAATTGAGGAAAGATAGTCCAAAAGAGGAAACAAACCTTATTATCCCTTCAGTAGAAAAACATTCATTGTAATAAGTTAAAGCACGTTTGTACTTTGCATTCTCTGTGGTCTCCTTTTCCATGCCGGCCAAAACAGAACCATATTTAAGGCGACTTGCTTCATCCTTCAATACCCATTTTTCCCATTCCTTTTCATATTTCTCTTTACTTTGGATAATATTGAGCTTATTTACCCAGAAGTTCATTCCAACAGCATTCTTATAATAGTTCGCAGAATTAGCATATTCCTCTGCGTACCCCTGTTTAATTAGGGGGCTTTTGTCCATCTCCTCTTCCCAAATTGATTGACGAAGCCCACGTACAGCGATCATCGGGGGATTGAGTACTTGAGTTTTTTCCTTAATCTTATACGATGTAGCATCACGGTCAGACGTCGAGGGATAGCCCATCGACATTGCAAAATCACCTCTTTTATAGCCGGTTGTAGAAATATGCAAATAGTTTTTAATGCCCAGTGGAATATTTGTTTTAGAATAAGCAGCCGGAGCACCATCTTTATCTGCATAAACCCTAAAATAAGCAAAATCGGCACTGTATCTAGGCCACATCCAGTTATCGGTTTCTCCACCAAATTTTGTCACATTTTTAGGTGCTACACCAACCAGACGTACATCTTTGTATTGTAATTGTAGAAAAAGCACAAAGAACGCATCATTCTTATAGGATCTAATCTGCACTCTATATTTTGGATATTTTTGTTGATATTTCTTGATAACAAGCCCTATTGCATTTTTCACATTATCCGTACCCGAAGCATCACTCTGGAGCTGCGACTTTACTTCATCAGAGACATTCAATATCTTTTTATTGACTGTAATTACCAGATCCTTTACTGGAAGTTCTTGTGCTACGGTATTGGCCCAATAACCATTTTGAAAAATATCATTTGTGGGGGTAACATATTGCAGAATTGCACCATAAGCGCAATGGTAATTGGTTAGAATTAACCCCGAACCAGAAACAATAGAGCCAGTGCATCCCGAACCAAATCCAATAACCGACTCACTCAGCGCACCATCCTGACCAGTTATTTTCTCTATCGGGATGTTTAACCCCATTGCTTGCATTTCTTTAGCATTTTGTTCCAATAAGGCTAAGAGCCACATACCTTCATCGGCATGTACTTTTGGAATAAAAGACAATAGGAAAGTCGTAAGTAACGACCATTTAAAAAGATTTTTTTTATACATATAAATTTCTAAAAAAAGGTATGGTCACTAACTACTTAACAAACAAATCTGCTAAGAACTTTTTAAGCTCTTCGCCCCTAATGTTATCTCCAATTACTTTTCCTGAAGGATCTATGATCCATATTGCAGGTATGCCATCAATACCATATAGCTTAGCCACAGGAGAAAGTTTCCCAACTTTAAGATCCGATGCATTATTCCAAACCAAACCATCTTTTTTAATGGCTTCTTGCCAAGTTTTAAGGTTATCATCCAAGGAGAAAGAAATCGCCTCTAAACCTAGCGGATGGTATTTTTCATAAAGCTCTTTTGTATGCTTGTTTTCAGCACGACAAGGCACACACCATGAAGCCCAGAAGTCTAACAACACATATTTACCTTTGAATTGCGACAACGTAATTTCCGTTTTACCATCCTCACGTACAGCTTTAAAATCTGGCGCCATCATCCCAACAGAAATCTTCCTAAGGATATCAAATCTTTCCTTCATCTCTTGGTAATAACGGTGTTTAGCGAAATAAGGCTGAAACCTCGTTAATAACGATTCAATCTCATCATGTTTAAGCATCGGCAAAGGAACTTTTGCCAGGTACAATGAAACGATTGAATTCGGATAATTTTGAATTAGAGAGTCGACGTAGTGCTTTTGTCGCTTGTCTATTGCAGCATATTGCACCTTTTTTTCTTCCTTCGGCATATCTTTGGCCTCCACACTCAACTTATTACGCTCTTGCGAAAGCGAAATAACATAATTCTTATATAGATTCCAGCGTACATTTTCTTTAGTACCTTTAATTTCGGCTGTATACATGGTATTTTTATCAGCCAATACTTCTATAATCCCCGGTTCGGCAATAAAAGAGAAGGAAGATCTAATTGTGCTGAGTCGCACATCCAATAGTTCATTAAATTCTTTTGCAGGAACAGTAAACTTAAATTCACCATTCGCATTAAATTTGGCTGAAGCTACTGTATCTACTGTAAATTCACCAGTTCTTTTTAGCACGACTAATGTGGTTTTTTCGTCGATGCCTACGATCTTACCTTTCACTACACAATCATTCTTAGCGGCAAAACTCTGCAACTGCAAAAGAGAAAGGCCAATAGTTGATACCATCAACTTAATTTTGTTAATTTTCATTTTATATCAAATTTTTATATTAAAGGGGATTGATAAATGGAATTCATCAGGCTTTTATAACACAATGAATTCCATTAATATTAGCTCAAAAATTACAAGGCTTTATAAGCCATTGATGCAATTTTACCAAAGCCCATATAGGCTTTTATGGTACCAAAAGCACCGCTAACCTCATTTACATCAATCTGTAAAAGTGTACCAGCTTGTGTAGATGGATTGTATAATGCTACATATAAAAGCTTACTCTCATTAGGATGCACAGAACCAGAAATCGCAGCAATTTTTAACAACTTCATACTTGTAATCACATTGCCAGGGTAAGTAGCAGCTACATCATACAGCATAGCTGAAGGATTAGTACTGGTATAGTTTTCCTGATAAATTTTAGTATCCGTAGCATAATACATGATATCGGCCTTGTTCCCAAATGCAAAATACTTTGCAATATTGAACTCAGTAATTGTTCGGATATCAATCCGTGCAACACCTCTATTTCCATCGTCTGCTATACTAAAATCACATTGGAATAACTCTCTGGTATTTGGATCATTGGGGCTTTGCATTATGCAATTCCAACGATTATTAAAACCATGTTCTGCATATACCATTTCTTTACCTGTATTTTTCAGATCAAACTTCGCTGCAGTTCCTGCTGTCAAAAATTCTTTAACCTCTCTATTGCCATTAATATACAAGAAACGTTTATTTAGCTTATCGTAAATTACTCCGTAATACGAACTGCGCATAAACGTTGCTATATATGGTGCCGCCACATAATTTATTCCATTTCCAAAACATTTTACTCCTATTTTATTCCAGATATTTGCTGAAGCCTGAGGATTAAAATATAGGTCTCCTTTGTTTATTAACAATTCATTATAACTCCAGTAATTATAGGCCTCAAATTGAATTTCGCTAGACGCCATAGGGCTCAAAAACATGTTGCTGTAATTGTCCATTATGCGGAGGTCGTTACCATTCAGTCTATATCCGCCTAAATTCGCCTTTGTAAAAATACCTACAGAACCATTTGGCTGAAAAGAAACTCCAGCACCTTCGGCTTGCATTTTTGTGCCATTGGTTTCGGAGAAAACGTTGGATTGAATGTAGTCTGTGCCAACTGGCATAATGGTACTCACCTTATTATTCACCACAATACTAATGTCACTGCTGCTTGCATTCCCATGCAGCACCATCCATCCTGGTGAGGCATACGACCTAATGGTCATCGGTTTTTTGATCAACTGCGAGATTCCGCCATTAGCATTATCCTTTACAATTAAAACCAAAACATAATCTCCGGGTAAATCAACCACTTTAAATGATAGGTTTTTAGTTGTTGACAGCTGCTTGTCTACATACGTTCCTGTAGCCGGATTAGCTGCATAACTAACTTGAACAAGGCGCCATTCGTAGGTTAAGTTCTGAGTAGAACTCCCTGCCGCATCAGTAGGATTAACGTTAACTACATCGTTTTGACTCACCACAAATTTACTAGCGAATGATGTCGTATCAATAAAATAGCTATTCAGCTTATCATATACATAATTACCTTCGTCTTTAGCACAACCAGCTAAAAACAGCATAAAGGCAATTAAAATCGGTAAAAAATTATAATATCTTTTCATATCAATTTCAGATTAAAGTACTAAAAACAATTATCCCGCACCACCAACTCCGGTCCATATTGCAAACCCTACAGTTCCAAGTTCATCAGTTAATGGTGTATTACCAGGTGTATTGTTGTAATCAATTAATGCTTGTCTAACCAAGGCGTTATAATAGCCGAGCATCACCAAATTCATTGGATCAGGAAGTTCTACGGTGTTACAAGCTTTCAGGATAAATGCATATCTGGTTTCAGTAAAAGTGCCAAATGCGGATCTATAATTCGAAGTGTCCCAGATATCTGGTTTTAAGAACTTATCCCCCCAGATAAAAACTGCTTTATTATAACGTTCATAACCTATTTTGAAATCCTTACTTTCTTGTACCTCTACTTGAAGACGAACCGATTTATTAAGCAAACCGGTTCTATAAATTACAATTGGGATACGTACTTTAAATGCATTGGCAGGCATTATTTTGCTGTCAATTTTAAAGTTCAAACCTTCTACTGCGGTCGACTTATCTGTATTTATTTTAATCCCAACTTGACG